>JAEYPP010000003.1 GCA_023410575.1 Bacillota bacterium
TTCAACTTTTTCTGAATGTGTAAATAGAACTGTAAGGAACATAACTACAAATAACCATTTACGCATATAATCTTCTCCCCTCTTATTTTATCAGGTTAGTGTAAAGTCTAACTTTCTACCAAAAAAAATAGCTGCAAAGTAAATATACTTTGCAGCCGAACGGTCATAAAATACAATTACTGATTCCTTAGACTTCAAACTTTGCATCCTCATATTTCTATGAGTTTTCCGAATATTAGTTAATAATTTTATCTGATCATAGTTACTTATTGAAACATAAATCTATTATAGACCAATATGGTATTATTTGTCAATAATGTGCTACCATATTTGGTATTCAAAGAGCACGTTTTACCTGCTTTACCGACTGATATAGTAATGATATTAGGGAGAAAATGTACATTAAAAAAGAAAACCACTTATTATGCGGCTTTCATGTATCTTGAATACTATCCCAAATACCTTATTTCACTTCAACGGACATCTGTCCATTAAAGTGAAATAAATATTATAGAGTTTGTGAAAAGAAAGTTGGGGAATGCTCTTAGCACTGTCAGTTATCCACAATGTAGAGTATTCGATATTATAATGGTAAGTTCAGTTATTCGTTTGAATCTGACTTTATTATTGTCCAAGATGTCATATAATCCGGGTTAACAACAATCTCACAAGTTGATCTAAAACGATATTCTCCTTCTGGAGCTACTTGAATAGAATCAAGATTAGGAGGGAGTTTATATTCAGTTTCAGAATTATTTAATCTTATAACAATACCTTCATTATCATTGATTCTAATAATATCACCATGCATTTGCTTTTGTTCTAATAACATACCATCACTGTCCTTTATCGTGATACCTATAATAATATGCTTATTAATCATATGTACTACTTTTTGTTCATCCAAAATATATACCTCCTGGTCTTATAAAATCTGTTATAGCTTTGTTGATTGCTATTTATTTGGCCACGTTATTCCTTTCCTATACTCACTTACACTCATCCCAGTCCAGATTGTAAATGCTCTCTGCAACGAAGATGCGTCCTGATATCCCAGTAAGAATGCAATTTCATCTACACCTAGCTGCTGATCATATAGATAGTTTTTCGCCAGCAACTCTCTCGTATGGTTCAACTGTTGTTGAAAGTTCGTCCCTTCTCCCTGAAGTTTTCTCTGCAAAGTTCGAACACTCATTCCTAATCTTTGAGCGACGAGTGCTACACTACTTTCTCCATTCGCTAGTATTTCCACCAGACAGTTACGAACTTCTGCACAAAAGCTTTCGTCAACCTCTAGTTCCTGCTTCCGTCGATTCAGTTCTGGTTCGAAATAACTCCACATCGATTCATTTTCGCTTTGGAACGGAAGCATCATATCATGTTTCGTAAATACCATACGATTCGTTTCCCCTAACGTAATATTCGTACCAAAATACTGTTGAAACAACGGCGTATCAAGAGAATACTGTGACGTCATGCGAACAGGACTCACTAATATATTCGTTGCCTTGCGAATGAGATGCAGGATGAAGCTCATCTTGATGATCACAAAAAGTCTTGGCATTTGTAGATCACGGTCGATGGAATCAATGTCAAGAATGACATAATCTCCTTCTTCACTTAGCTTAAAATCAATCCCGCAAAACAGTGCTTCATATTCTTTCATTCGTTTCATACAACTCATAGCATTTTTACTACAGTAAGCAGCAAAGGCAGGAGGTGAAAAAGTTTCAATGTTCTGTGCTGTAGTTAATTGTAATACTAATTCATCTTCTATATGAAATCGTTCAATCGCCTGCATGAAATGGAAATACTCCTCAAGCGTTACGACCGGATTGACCTCATCAAACAGTCCTACTGGTAGCCCTGAATTGTGAAGTAATTCATCTACTGGAATACCTGCCGTTATTAGAATCTCTTTATACTTCTTCTCTATTGGATAGTGTCTCATTCCTATTCTCCATTATTTATCAGTTTGCATACGATAAGTCATATTAAGTACAATCTTCATCGGAATAAATGGCATAAATACAAAGGATGCTCTCATCCACAAAGGAACTCCTGCCATAACCTTTCGCTTTCCTTTCATCATTGCCTGGTATCCAGCCTGTGCTACCTTTTTAGGAGATGCTGTATGTTGAAATAAAGTGGAATTCTTCATATTGGCACGTTCTGCAAATCTGGTATTTACAGCTCCTGGTAATATGGCAGTGACTGTGACCTGGGTATTTTCCAACTCTTTGACAAGAGCAAAGCTTAAGGAGCTAACATATGCTTTAGAAGCAAAATATACAGCATGTAACGGCCCAGGCATTAAGGCAGCTGTTGATGAAAGATTTAGAATTCGACCATGGTTTTTATGAACGAAGTCAGTCAGAAATAATCTTGTCAGTTCAGTCAATGCTATCATGTTCGTTTGCATCATAATTCGATCATCTTCCATGGACCGTTCGTAAAAGATTCCACGTCCACCTAAACCGGCATTGTTGATCAAATATTCGATCTCTATGCCATCTTTTTTCACTTCCTCGTAAATCTCCTTTGCAGCACTAGATTCCGACAAATCCTTAATAATTAACTTAACATTGACTTTATATGTACTTTCTAATTCTTCTTTTAGTTTCAGTAACCGTTCTTCATTCCGCGCAACAAGAACTAGATTGCCTCCCTTTGATGCATGAATTATGGCTAATTCTTTTCCTATGCCACTAGATGCTCCTGTAATTAACGCTGTATTCTGATTCATATTCATTTCCTCCAATTAACTTTTTACGACTATTATAGAGTAAATGCATATCGAATCAAATAACAATCAATGACAAAATAACTGCAATTCACGCCAATTTTTAGTCATCAAAACTTTACGATTACTTAGACTTCAAACTTTGTGTCCTCATATTTCTATGAGTTTGCCGGATATGAAGTTAATAATTTGTCTTTTCATGTTGTTACTTGTTAAAGTATAAATTTAGTATATACTAATTCAGATTTATTTGCAAAGTAATCATTTGGGTTGGCTTCATAGGGTTTGGATAAAGTAAATCTTAGTAAAAAAATAAGTAAAATAAAAGAAAGCTCGTAAAATAGAGCTTCCTGATACTTATTGATCATGTAATTATTTACTAACATTACTTCAATGACCAGTTAATGTCCATTGAAGTGAATGTTAGTGAGTTTTTAAAAAGAAAGATAAGGAACACTCTTTTTCTTCTGCTTTGTCCACAATTTAACCTTTATCTTGTATCTTATAATGTTAATGAAGCAAATCATGGAAATTTATGGTTGCAAATCTTTCATTCCTAAAAACTAGTAACTTTTGAATTTAACTTCTGCGCAGTAGTATGTAATTCGTTCGCACACTCTTCTATTAATTGTATAAGATTATCCTCTTCGCCTACTGACGCTGATACTTCTTGAGAGCTCGCTGCTGTTTCTTCAGAAGCACTAGCTATCATATTGAGCATATCTACAGCCTCTTTTGCATCCACCGAGAGCATTTCTGTAGCACTAAAAACTCCTTTTACTTTAAAAGAAATGGATTCGACCTTATTTGAAATATCATCGATAGACAAGACCGTTTCAGCTAGTGCCTTTTCCTGCTCAACTGATAATAAATCATTCTCTCGAATATGTTGTACTGTATTTTCAATTTCAGATTGAACATTTTCAACAATCACTTTGATTTGCTTACTGGACTGACCTGATCGATAAGCAAGCTTTCCTATCTCATCAGAAACCACTGCAAATCCTCTACCTTGCTCACCAGCCCTAGCCGCTTCAATTGCAGCATTTAATGATAATAGGTTAGTTTGTTCTGCCACGTCATTAATAATGTTGAGCATCTCTCCAATTTCTTTGGATTTAGTTAATAGATTGTTAATAGCATCATTCATTTGCTTTGATATGTTTTTGCTTTCAGTCATTTTTTCTTCCTGAAAATGAATCGATTTTTTAACCACATCCATGGAATCAATTGCAGCAATCGCAAGTTGTTCCGAGGCATTCATATCTTCAGCTATACAGTCAATCATTTCTGCCATATTATTAATCTTTTCACTACCGATTTGAGTGGAATCAGCCTGTTCCGTCGCACATTGCGCTAACTGTGATATTGATGATGTGATACAATTCGAGATAGAGCTCATATCCTTGGAAGACAATTTTATTTCTTCACTTATAGCTGTTGTAACCGATGCCTGTTCTTTCACTTCACTTACAAAAGTATCTATTTTATGTTGAATTTGACTTAAATTATTTGCATATATTTTTAATTCATCTATTTCATTCAAATCTGTTTTATTATCAGTATTTTCCTTAAAAAAACTTCTCATGGCACATAATAATGCTGAAATATGTTTCATTTTACGTCTTTGTATTAGATATATTGCGAAAATTAGAATAATGTATATCCCCAAACATAATAGTAATAGATACAATCTAAGACTTTCAATTTGTGATGCCTCTCCTATATAATTATCATATAGTTCTTGCGTTTTATAATACATTCCAATATATAATAAGACGATACCAATAAATAGTGCTAATGCTACTTGTAACATATTTTTTGTACCAAATTTTAATTTTTTTAACATCATTGCTAGTTACCCCTTTGTATAATATAATTTAAAGTGATTCAAACTATGAGAATGCTTAACAACATACTTTAGCTTATTCCGAAATTGTGAATTGGAGTTCTCTATCGTTTGATAGTTATAAAAAAAATTAATATTCATTAATTAATCTTACTAAAATCTTTACTATAAATTACCTTCATATTAAGAAACACCCAATAATCTTACTGATATTACCAGTGGTTTTACTGTACCGTGATACAATAAAACCACCAAAATAGAATTTATGTATTGTTGTTTAAACAATAAAACTTTTTCTTAACTTTTAATTAAAAACCTTTTGACTTAAGCCAGTCATTTGCTTCTTCTTTTGTAGTAAATGCCTGCATTGATAGCTTGTTTCCTACTGCTCTATTCATCTGCATCTTAACAGCTGCGCTATTTACTACGATAGCTACATGTTGAAGATTAAGACTTGCTAACTGTTCCGAACGTTCTGTAACTGAATTTCCCAAATCAGATATAACGTATTTTGACGTATCACTCAAAAGACACCAAGGTTGCATCTTTATTGCTGACACTATCTTACTAAGAAATTCTTGATTGTAAGATTTGAAATCCTCTTCCGTCCAGACTCCCATAACCTCTTCAGTTACAATTTTTCGCGCAGGATCATATGTTGTAACATATTTTCCTGATGGACTTTGTATTGTCACTGTATACCTCCTTAATAAAGTTATTTTATTTTGAAATGGATTGGTTTCCATATCAATCAATATAAATATTTAAGCAAAATATGTTGTTATGTAAATTAGAATCCTATGAATCATCACATAATGAATCGCGTGTGCCTTATAAAACAAAAAAACTACCCTAAGGTAGCTAACATAATGATATCTTTACCCTTCTTTGAGATATGGAGTAAAGCTATGAATACCTTCCAGTACATCATCTTTTAGTCACCAAGAAGTAAAATAAAACCAATTTATGTAATAATATCACATAAGTAATTATATGTCAATTTTATTTGAATTAAGTAGTATTTTGTAATAATATGTAAGTTTATATAAAAAAATTATAATAGTATCTTTAATAAAAAGACCTCCCGGTGCCATTCTGAAACTAACACCAGGAGGTTTTATTAGATGCATCTCCATTACAAAAAAAACACACCTCTTATTCTATAATATACGCCTTCACAATTTCTCCATAATACGCAATATGATAATCCTTGTTTGATACTGAACTTTTAACACTTACTAAAGTCATGTGCTGTTCTACATCTCTACTTCATAAACGATATATTCATGATCAAATTCATACCCTAATTTTTCAGCTAAGTGAACAGAGGCTAAATTCTGTGCATCCCAGCTTGGATATAATCCGCGCTTTAAGCATTCTAAGATTAGTGCTGCGCAAACAGACGTTGCTAAATGTTTTCTTCGTTCCTCCTCTTTTGTATCAACCTCAATTTCTATCCCCTCTTTATAGCTCGTATAGGAAGAAGCACCTGCAACTATCTCATTATTTTTTAATACAACCATTCCTAGACCATGTTCTAAGTATTTGTCTTTTGACTCGAACACCGAGACAAAATCACTCGTCCATGGTTTTTTTTAACACTGCTCATATAGTTCGCCATCAATCATCTTTAAGGTATATTCATTAGAAAGTTCATCCCTATATCCTTCAAGAAGCTTTGTATCAAAAACTGTATTTTTCTTAATGGCATATCTGCTTGTTCTCTTTGAATTATGAGGATAACATGTTTCAATTAGTATAGCCCACTCTTCATTCTGTGGAGCCATTATAATGAATCCCTTGGGTTTGTTTCGGACCAATTCTTCACATGGCACCCCTGCATAAAATGCAAAAACACCAACCCATGCCATTGCTGACTTTGGATTTTCCAAATCTGTTACATAGATCTTTCCCATTACCTTCTGTAAACAAGAATAAATTAATGTCTCCTCCCAACCTTCAAACAACGGTTTTACGGTATCTGTATTTGCTATCTCATAAATCATGGCTATGACCATTCCTTTCTATAAGTAAGTTTTTTTCTAGTTGCATGATTTTACAATATGTATCGAATAATGAATTATAATTTTCATTTCTTGAGTATTCTCTTTAAATATTCAACATCTAACACAAGATTCACTGTCTCAAAGTTTCCTTTATAAAACACTGCCCAGTTATTAAAAACACATGGCAACTCCTTTGCCTTTTGTAGTGTATCCACATGAATAAAAGATACCGAAACGTCATTTGATTCACAATACTGCTTTATAATCTCAATATTTTGATAGACATAAGGACACTGCATATCATAATATATTGTGAGCTCTTCACTCTCAATCTTTTCTTTCTTAGCATTCTGGGTAAACTCTGGTTTTGTTCCATCAAAAGAAAGGGCTAGTAATTCATATTCATTCGCGGTAGTATCCACAACTTCAAAACCGAAGCTTTTCGCAAATGATTGATTCGTAAGCCATGCTTTTTGTTTTTTAGCTCCGAGCATACAAATACCGGATTTTCCTTTTTCTTTCGCATCAGCGATACAATACTCCATCAATGCCTTTCCATACCCTTTTCCTTTGTAATTACCAGTAGCCCATAAACAATACACATAATAATAGTTGTCACCAGTAATAGGAACCCAAGCCGTTTCAAGAGGAGCATATTCAATAAAGACGGTAGCTTTTTCGTTTAATTTACGAAAAACATGTCCTTCCTTTAATCTCTCAGAGAGCCATTGTCGTTTCGCTTCTACCCCTGGATGAGGTTTTTTCATGCGAATAATGCAACATAAATGCTCATAAGAAAGGTTTTCTATTGTTAAATTAACAAAATCAGTGTTCTTAGATAAATGTTCCATTCAACTACCTCACAATCATTAGTAAATTCATTGGTTTAAAATCAGACTTAGAATAATCGATAAATATAGCAAATTCTACTAAAGTGATTATAACACAGCGTATCTTCATATTCAAATAACCTAGTAGAAATAACTTTTCTAAGTCAATACGAGTTACATAATGCTTTTCTATCTAAAATGTTATGCCCATCAAGATTAATCTAATTCATAGTGGGAAGGGATTGGTTGCATCTCCTCCTTCCAATATACTTTCCCATCCAAGGATCGATTAATAAACCTATAATTATACATTTCCCTACGTAATAATGCAGCATCATTAAAACAACATTGCTGATTAATGAGATCATTAATCTCTTTTTCTGAATATTTAACATTCTCATCAATACTAGATACAATATAAAACATTGCTGCTACCTTTAACTTTCTTTTGGATGGAAAGGATATTAATTTCCCTTCTTCATTCAGATAATTTTTTATCCATTGTTTCATACTTTTACCTCTTTGCTTTATTGTTTTACTTTATAGATACTACAATCAAGCGAACGCTCAACGAATCCATATTCAATCAGGGCTCTTCGTAACGTTGGAAAATCACTATAGATACGTTCTAGAACCTGATTCACTTCATTTTCCCGATATTCTTTATTAGAATCAAAATTCTTCATAATTTCTCTAAGTAAAATAATCTTTTTCTTTTCCTTTGCAGGGAATTGTTTTAACGAACCGTCAGCATTCATATATGTTTTCATTGTTTTGTCTGTTTCCTCATCTGTAATATTGTATCTGTTATCAATCATAGTAGCTGATTGATGAACTTCCTCAATCACACCAGAATCAGCCTGTCGGATGGAACGTTTTGTTTTTTCTTCTAACGACTGCATGAGCGCTAAAAAAAATTTTGCTTGTTTTTCTTTCTCTCTTAACTTAAATCTGTGATTCCTTACCGTAGATTGTGCAATACCAAGGCTTTGAGCAATTGCTTTATCATCATACCCTTCTGACATAAGCATTAAAATTTGTTGTTGCACATCAGAGATTCCGCTCAGTGAATTGTCCTTTCTCAGTATATAATCCACGGTATGTCCATGTTCTGTTCGATGATGTTCATTCACTGCACCAAATGCATCGTATAACTTATCTTCTATTGAAAAAATTAATCCCTTCCTAAATTCTTTCCCACATAACGTACAGAAGTAGGAATCTTTGCCTTCCTTATACCCTTGAACGATCTCATCTACTGTGAAATTCCAAATAAAATAATTATATTCCATATAGATCCTCCAATCATTTTTTCTTGATTATACGACAAAAACAAATATATGTCTATATATAAATAAACATAATTATGATATGTTTATTTGACACCGATTTAATGAGTAGATTTTTGAAAATTTATTGAAGAAATTAACAAGATTTTCGTTGCTTTATTCGACATATATCACTATAATAGTAAAAGAATCGATTTTAAAAGTCGAAACAATATTACATACGATAGTTTCAAAACAAGAAAGGATATTATGATTAGAATTATCTCCGACACATCAACCCTATTAACAGTCAACGAAGGCGAACAATTAGGTATCTACATTTCACCATTATCAGTTACAATTAATAATCAAACATATGAAGAGTTAGTAGATATTGAAACAGAAGAATTTGTTAATATTATCAATGAGGGACATATCCCTTTGTCCTCTCAACCAGCTGTTGGACGAGTTGTTGATCAATACAACCGTTTTCCAGAGGATGAAATTTTAAATATTGCTATGGCAGACGGTCTGTCTGGTACTTACAATTCTGCGATATTAGCAAAGGATATGGTTGAACATAAAGAAAACATTCATGTAATCAATTCTAAAACACTTTGTGGACCTCATCGAACATTAGTTCAGTATGCCAAACAATTAGCAGACAATAATAAGAGCATTACAGAAATTAAAGCTAAGCTAGAGAAAATGATAGAATCCTCTCGCTCCTTTTTAATCCCTTCAGATTTTGATTACTTAAGACGTGGTGGACGTTTGACTGCTTTTACTGCTTTCGTTGGTAAAGCGATTCATTTAGTTCCAATTATGACGTTAACGAAAGATTGTAAACAACTTCATAACTTTGCGATTAAAAGAAGCTTTACTAAGGCGATTCAAGAAATTATACTTAGTTTTAAAGAAGATAGAGTCGGATCCAATCATAAATTATTTGTTTCACACTCAGTTGCTCCTACCTTGGCAGAAACAGCACATAAACTATTGAAAGAAACTTTTCCACAGACGGATGTTTCCATACTTAAGTTATCTCCTGCCTTTACAACACAGGGTGGTCCTGGATGTGTAGCAATTCAATCCATTTGTATGGATTGCTAATCTTTTATCCTAGACGAAATATATGATAACGAATATAAAAACCGGGTATCTGCTGATTGCATCACCCGGTTTTACTTTTTTATTACAATATTCCTTTAGGACATCTATCCAATTACTCGACTCCAACAACAGGACTTCTTCGTTCCATTAACACAGTGTTTTGCCAATTGCCGTCCATATCTTTTGCTATTCTCTCTCGATAACCGACCATTCGAAAGCCAAATTTATGATGTAATGCAATACTCGCTTGATTAATTTGGATGATTCCTGACTGTAATGTCCATATGCCGATTTTTTCAGACTCTGGTATTAATCTCTCCATCAATAAGCTTCCAACCTGTTGATTACGAGCTTCTTCGGCTATGTATACACTAACCTCAGCAACGCCTTTGTAAACACAACGACTGCTGTAAGGTGCTAAAGTTATCCATCCCAACACATTGTTTAACTGATCCACAGCTACATAACGACATTCTTTCAGATGCCCTTTATCCCAGTCTTCGTAGCTATATGCCTCATTCTGAAAGGTAGCACGTTTTGTATTAATTCCTTGTAAATAGATTCTTTTGATGCTCTCATAATCTTCTTTCGTTGCTTCTCTTACTGTAATTTCCATGCTATAATCTCCTTTACTTTCTTGAACTGATTATAGCTCTAAGACCATATAATTGCAATGTGAAGAAAACTTTTTTTACATCATTTTTCTCTATAATTCGAGTCTACAAATATGTTAAATTAGCACTGTATTGACAAAGTTGGCATTAATACTTCTCTCGTTCTCCACTATTATGAACACTACTATAATTTTTTCTCGGAACCAAGTTCAAAATGATATTTTACAATACCAAGATCAATTTTGGAATAGGAACCTTTCAAAGCTTTAAGCCCCACTTGGTCATCTACCAAGGAAAAGAGAAATCTTTGCTGATTCATTGCAGTTGGAGCAAGCATAGCAGCTTGCATACCCTCTAGAAACCAAGTTGGCATCTCCCCTTCTACACTACATAATTTGTTCATGTCTCTACTCTTATGTGGAACACCTTGCGTAGTACCATAACCTAGAGCAATCAAACATACTAACGTCTCATTTTTTTCTATCGAGATTTGACATTTTCTTTTCTTATAGGTAACCGCAACCCAACAAGTATTTAACCCTAGTTTTTGTGCTTGTAATACTAGTTTTTCTCCATAGTAGCCGACTTTTTCTTCTAATAACTCATCTTTTTTACCTACCATTGCAAAATAATTATTGACACCACGAAATTTACCATAATGTGCTAATATTCCAGAGAAAGCTTTTTGATTGTTTGTGACTAGTTGAATATGTAGATTTGCTTTACTGTTGTATATATTTACAGATTGCATTAACTGATCGATTGTTTTCTTTTGTATTGGGGTATCCATATAACTACGAACGGCATGTCTTGATAGCATAATTTCCAGTTTGTTGCTATCCATAAGAATTCTCCTTCAACATCTTTTATTTTTATCTTACTCATCATACCACAAATTATAAAAATTTCTATCAATACCGTTCGACAAGTTTTGTAATAAAATGACAAGATAAAAATGATTACGAAAGTTTAGATGAAGAATTGGAATCACTCTGTTGAATCGGTTCATGTTGACACACCTGACTGGCTTTACGATGATATAAAACAATAAATTCCTTATGCCATAAGTGCATCTACAATCTCAGGGAATGCCCACTGTACTGTTTTTCGATTCAATAGACCAAACAAATCTCTTGTCCCTTCCACATAGCCATTATCCCACCAAATGCATGGGATTCCAGTTTTTCGTGCAGTTTCTAAGTAGTATTTTGCATGAACAACGCGATCTGATAGATTATCTCGGCTAGAAGCCCCAAACTCCCCTATAATAACTGGTATCTTTTTATCTATAAAAGTTTCTTTTAACAAGGCAAAACAAGAATCAATTTGTCGTGTACTATTTGGATCATTAGAATGAAAGGCAGCAATTCCATTCTCAACAATGCAAAAGTCAGTCGGTACATAAGCATGTGTGGAGACGATTACTTTATTATCTGGTACAATCATATCTTCTACTGCTTCTTTTTTTACACTTGCTCCATGAGTAGGAATCATAAGATGACGTTTTGGATTATTCCCATTGGATTGACGAATCGTTTGAACAAAGACAGCATTTAATTGATTCAAAACCGATCTAGCCTCTTTTGTTCCACCAATCCATTCGGTTGGATGGTTCATCAAACGAGGTTCATTTAAGCCTTCAAAGATGAGATGTTCATCATATTCACTAAAAAACTCCGCAATTTGGGTCCATACATGTTGTAAAATATGACTTGCCTTTTCAAAGTTATCTACGCTTGGATAATGCCAGTTTTCATGATGAGTATTAATAATAACATATACCTTTTGATTATAAGCATAATCCACCAATTTTTTGACACGAGCCATCCATGCAGGGTCAATCATATACGAGTCATTATCTAAAAAATGTGGATACCAAGTAATTGGGAATCTAATAACCTGAAATCCTGCATGAATCACAAAATCAATCATTTCCTTTGATGTATATGGATTTTCCCATGCAATTTCATGTTCTAATCCAGCTAAACTATTCTTACTTACGGCATCCAGACTGTTTCCTAGGTTCCAGCCAATTTGAAATTCTTTTATTAACTCCCAGGATGAAATATCTCTCATAATAATCCTCCCCAACTTTTGTCTTCTAGAAATAAAAAACTACACCGACGATAAACAAAGAATTTTGAATAAATGTAAATGTTACCATATTCTACTAATTTCTTTGTTTATAGTCAATGTAGTTTCTTGTATTGCATAATGCATTAAATTCTATAAAAATATCACTTAACTTAGTTTACATAATACCAGACCAAATAACATTCTTTACATTTAAAAGACATTCAGGGTACCAAGTATCTTGATTTACGTATGGTACAAACCAAGTAGCTGCTAATTCCTCTTTTGGATCAACTGCTAAGCAAAGTGCCCCTGCTCCTTCATGGAAAAAGAACTTGTCACTAGTGATGATTGCATCTCCACGACGAAGATCTGGTCCAAGTCCATATAAGCGATATTTGCCTTTGTTGCCCCAGCAAAAATCAGGGACATGGAACAAATGTTGTTCCGACATTTTTTCAACCGACATGCGACCAAGAATATGTACATCGTTGTATCTTCCACCATTACATAACATTTGAGCAAATTTAATTAAATCTGGAATCGTTGAATGGATACCACCGCCTGTTCTTGGTATCTCATTCCATATTCCTTCCTCAATTAGAATTGGTTCACCATTCTCTAGCTGATTCATTGCTTTCTCTATAATTTTTTCATCTTCTTCGCCTTGAATTAGATGCTTATCAAACATTTCTTTGGTAGGGTTGAAGGATGTCTCTGTCATTCCGAGTGGTTTCACGATATGATTCATAATGTAATCATGAGAAAATTCACCAGTCACATTCTGAATTAAAACTCCGAGTAATACGAAGCCAAATGAGCAATACATCCATTCTTCATTTGGTCTTCTGCGTACACCAATTTTTAATGCAGCTTCTACCCAATCATCACCAGGCTTACATTTAGCTACTTCGTCCCAATAATGACAGTTTTCTAATGGGAAACATCCTCCATCTGGCCACATACCGGAAGTATGAGATAACATATTGGCAATCGTAATCTCATCGAATGGTGCTCTGCTCATTTGTGGAACATATTTCCCCATTGGCTCATCCAAACGAATGAATCCATCTTCTACTAATTGAAAAATTGCAACTGTTGTAAATAACTTTGTAACAGAGGCAAGTGACATAACCGTGTCTTTTTGCATAATAGAATCGTCTTGCTTTTTGTAATGATTATAACCCACTGCATCACAAGCGATTATTTTTCCTTTACGAGCGATACAAAAACTAGAACCAATAATCGTATTATTGTCTACTAGTTTTTGCAGATGACGATTAAGAGCAGTTATTCTACTGCTGTCGTACCCAACATCTTCTGGTTTTGCTTCAATGATAGAATTATGTTGCATTGTAAAACCTCCTTATGAATCCTTCAATTCTCCATGATAATGAAGGTGTATATTTTTAATAGCCTATATAAGGCACCTACTTTTGAAGATATAGTTTTGTATCATTTACATTGGAATAAATAACTCCATTATGAACCTTTGCATCAATATTTCTGCGTTTAAATAATTCTGTTGTTGTTACAAACTCATATCCTCTTTTTTGTAATTCAGGTATGATAATATCCAAAGCATCGACAGTCTTAATATTTCCTATCATATCATGTAATAATAGAATGCATCCATCCTTGGCTTGATCTAATAGCCTTTTCGCACGTTCTTCACTCGAAACGGTTTCTACCCAGTCTTCTGCATGATAACCGCATATAAAAGGAAGATCAATGGCTTCAAACATTAATTCATTTACATCAATGTAAGGAGGACGGAAAAACTTTGGTTCCACGTTCGTAATTTCTTTAATTTTTTCTGATGTTTCTTTAATCTCTTTTTTGATTTCCTCTTTCGTCAGTTTCGTCATAAAGGAATGTGTCCACGAATGATTTTGAATCTCACATCCTAAGTCAATTGCACGCTTTATAACTTTTGTGGTTTCAGGGTTAATTAAATTACCAATGACATAAAAAGAAGCAATTATATTGTATTGCTCCAATTTGTCTAACACGAGAGGAGTGATTTCTGTGTTTGGACCATCATCAAAAGTAAGCGCTACAATCATATTGGGTGATATAACGTTTGTTTCTTCCATATGCTCTAGTTCCTCCAGTTTTATCCTATGATTCTTTTTTCTTACATTTTACAACAATAGAACTGATATTACTACTTAAAAAAAATTTATTTCAATTCTTTTTCATACTCTTTATGTATCTATTCTTTGTAATTCAATGATGCATTTATTACGGTAATTCAAATCATCACTTTTCTCTTAACTGTTCTGCAAGTTGAAGAATATTCTCATGAATTATTTTGATGGTTTTTGTAAATTCATCATCACTCATACCACTCGGATCATCTAATCCCCAGTTATCATCAAATTTCATACCTACGTAAGGGCAGCCTACGTTACACCCCATCGAAATCACTATATCTGGTTTTGGTATTTCTTCAAATAGTTTACTATGCTGGGTTTTCTCCATATCAATCCCGTAATACTCCTTCATTAATCGTACTGCGTCTTGATTAATCCGAGGTCTTTTTTCAGTTCCGGCAGAGTAGCTTTCAAAAACATCTGCTGCTAGATGTTTTCCTAAAGCCTCTGCAATCTGAGAACGACAGGAGTTATGAACACAAATAAATGCTATTTTTTTCATAAAAATCCTTTCTAAACTATCATCACTAGCATATCTTTCGTGAACTTAAATCTTTAACATTAATATTTAATCTATTAGTCATCAAAATGGGAAGAACAATAAGTTTCAATACCATGTTCAACACAATAAGCTTGAAAACGTATGTCGGCACGTTCACCACCAAAAAGTTCTTGCATTTTCTCTAATACTTCGAATTCTGAACACGCTGGTGCTATTAAATTAATGATTTCGCTTGTACTTATTAAATCTAGTATTGTTTCATATTCATATTCACTACCTTCTGGCATTCGTTCGGTAGGAAAATATTTATCATAACCCGAAACTACAATCTGTCCAAATTCATAAATTGCTATGATTTTGGTATGAACCGTTTGATCTTTACTCTCAAACAATGTAATTTGCATTTGAATCTCTCCAATCTAGACAAATGTTGTCGTAAGTATACTTTATCACATTGAATAAAAGAGTTCTAGTAATTTAATAAAGAGTACAGTCTCATATCCTCAACTTTACCATTTTTAACAGCATTGCATCGAAGTATTCCTTCGAATTCAAATCCTGCTTTTTCAAGTACACGACAAGAAGCTGTGTTATAAGCAAATGGTTCAGCAAATATTCTTATAATATCCGTATGTTTGAATACGTAATTACAAATCTGCTTTACCGCACTCGTAGCAAAACCATTTCCCCAATATTCTTCTCCAATATAATAACCCGTCTCAGCAGTTCGATAATGTATATTGTCACGTCGAAAAACTCCAATACTTCCAATTGCTTTATCATCCACTGTTATTGCAAATGCAAATGATTTCGTTGGATCAGCCGATAACATTGCCTCAATATATTCTATGGCATCCTTTTTTGTATAAGGAAATGGTAACCCGTCTCGCAAATTAGCATGAATTTTCTTGTTATTTAGCATAGTAGCTAGATCACTTGCATCTTCTAACCTCCATGCTCTGATTACGCATTCTTTATTTTTATCGTTCATCATATAATCCTCCACTATTCTAATCGTGTAACTTCAATTACTCATACTATTTTTCTTTTACTATTTTTCTTTTACTATTTTTGCTTTTTACTTTTTAGCTATCTTACTTTGCAATAAATATACTAGTTGGTCCATCCGCTCCACCAATAATAGCGATGTCTTCCTCCGTATTCTTTTGGTTTTTGTCTCCTATTACTGTGATATAAACAATTTCTGACCTTGAGCCTGTACGAATCGGATATCCCCATCCCCCAATTCCAGAAGTTACAACTGCATGAAAGTTATCAATTACTTTTTCTCCATAAGTCATTTCATCAATTCCAAACAATTCTGAGAAAAAACCAACAGGCCATAATTGACCGCCATGAGTATGTCCCGAAATCATTAAGTCAACTCCACAATCCTTTGCTTTTGAAATCTCCTTTGGCTGATGATCCATGAGAATCCAAAACTTTTCTTCCTCTAGGTTTTTTGTTAAGTCGGATAAATCAGCTCGATTGGAATAACCGGTGTATCCGGAATATCCAATATCCGCTCTTCCTATAACATAAACCTTATCGTTAACTAATAATGAGGTATCTTCTAGAATCGTGATTCCTGCATCCGTAATGTAACGATTGAAATCATTTTTCGTCATAGATGTCTCACGATAATATAATGATAAATCATGATTTCCATATACGTAATAGGTACCATAAGTAGATTGAATGCTACCCAATACCTGAAACGCTTCTACGATCTCTTCCTGAGTTGTATTATGATCTACAATATCTCCTACTAATAACACTACATCTACCTTATTATCTGATATTTGTTGACAATATGTTTTAAGTTTTTCTTCGTTTAATGTTGTTCCGAAATGCAAATCTGCGATTACAGTAATCGATAAAGTTTCACCTTTCGGTAACTTATCCGAATATATTTCGTATGTAGTAGTTTTAATATTGATTGAGTTTAGATATCCAGCAAAAATGTAGATTGCAGTTAATGCAAAACATAAAATTCCGCCACAATAGACTTTTTTCCAACCTTTGATAATTTTGTCTTTCTTAATGCATTTGCAAAGGATAAAATTAATGAGATCTGTTAGCAAATACATCTGAAATAAGAAAAAGACAATTACAAATCGAAAAGAGAAGATATTAACTGCTCCAATAATACAAAGTATAGTTAAAACAGCTGCAAGTAGATAAGTAATCCACTTTTTCTTCTGAAAACATACAATGAATGGTAACTTCTTAAAATGTAAAAACAAATAAACTCCAATTAATAAAACCCCAGCCATTGCGACGATAATCCCTGTCTGTAGATTCATTCGTATCCTCCGTCATTTTTATATGATATATTTACATATTATAACATAAGAAAACCCACATATATACAATATTTATTACTTTTATTCTGAATATCTTGTCTTTTATCGAAAAAAATTGAAAAAAGCAACCATTTTAGTAGGTTGCTTTCTACTGTAAAATCATTTACGAAATCTCTAGTCCTTTATTCTTATTTTCTTTATTCCAACGAGTAGCATAATTATAGTAAGTTGATTTTTTTAGTCCTAAGATTCTCATGCAATCTACTGGGCGTATCTCGCCACGTTTTACTCGAATATACTCACTTGAGAATTTGCCAAATTCAATGGCATGGGGTCTTCCATAATCGTCCCATTCTCCTCTTGCTTTCTTAGCTTCAATACCTTCCCGCTGACGCTTTTCCTTTTTTTCTAACTCTGCTTGGGCCATCGCAGCGTATAGCTCAATTAACATATTATTAACTGCATCCATTAACATAGCCGCCATACTATCTTCTAATGCAGATAAATCCATTAATGTAGTTGGCAGTTCTAAAATCATAACACGAATGTCCCGGTCTTTAAAATAACGTAGTTCATTTAATGTTTCCTTCTTATTACGACCCAATCGATCGAGCTCAGTGATAATGAGTATATCACCTTGATCCAAAACATCTTCCTTCATAACAATATATCGCTCACGATTAAAGTTCTTACCTGATTGTTGGTCAGTATAAATTCTTCGTAAAGGTAGATTATTTTTTTCACAATACTCCGTGATTTCTTTAATACCTCGGTCTAAATGCTGTTCTGCAGTACTTGTTCGATGATAACCAAAAACCTTCATTTTGTTGCTCTCCAATTTTCTTAAGTATGTTTTCATTATACATTATCCCATCCTTAAAAAGTTTGGTAGATTATGGTTTTAAGCTATTATCTAGCTATTCTCTTATATAAATTTACGTTATTGAAAACCAATAAAACTTACGTTCGCGAAACAACTTAAATCCACATTTTTTCGCAGTGTTTTTAGACGCTAAATTAGATTCGATACAATCCCACTGTGCCACTAACCCTCTTTTACGACATTCATGAATAAAAGCTAATGTCAAAGCACTTGCAAGACCTTTTTGTCGATGATTTTCTTCCGTTACAATATCAATCGGAATAAATTGCTGAAAACGAGAGGTCCCTACAATTGAAGAAACAATTCGATTTTCAAATAGTGCAACAAATGCCATACTTGATAATAATAATTCTTCCTTACTATACCATGAATTGTCTATCATCTCCTGCAACATGGATGCATTCTCAATGTTACCATTCTCCACCTCATGTAATAGCTGTTCATCTACTTGTGTAATTTGATATCCTTCTGGTATTATAACATCTTTGACCTTATCTCCCATTCGAAGTGAATACTCGCTTTCACTATTCATTGATTTTTCAGCAAATAAAGATTGCATTATTAATAACATAGAATCTTGTGTAGCTGAAAACTCAAAACATTCACATTCATCCTCCAATAGATTAGGAAAGAGCTCATTATTTAAAAATTCTGCAAATTCATCAATTTCTTCTTTCGTTTCAATCTTACCAAGTATAGAGAATCCTCCAACTGGCTCAGAATATACAACTGCTATTTTAGGTTGCTGTTCATCATTCGTATAAACATCGCCCTTACTTAATCCACAAGCGATTCCAGAGTAGCTTGGGCTTTTATCACAAACAATTTTGCTCAAATCACCTATCTTTTTAGGGTTTATTTTACGGTAGTTACTCATCCTTTTTCTCCTTTTGTTCTAATAGTTAATTTGCAAACTTAATATTCACAATTTCATCCGCTATTACTTTCTCATCAATTACATAAATATTACTTTTACTCTTTAATTTTCTATTCTATCATAAATTTTACATATATTCCAATAAGAAATAAATCTACCTATTTATTTCTTATTTGTTTACATAATATTTTTATGAATTAGTCTAAGCAATTATCAGCCCTTTTGCAACACGGATGTTTATCCCCTCCATAAATCAACTTAATTTACCAATGCCATATATTACTATTTTTTCTTATCATTAACACGCTTTTCTACATTATTTTTTTTACTTTCTACTTATTAAGTCCATAAATGTATCATCATTTACATTGGACGTCTATAATCTTGTTTGATACATTTTTGTACTACACTTTCATTTTGCTTTGTTATGTGCATAAAAGTATACTTTTATATACTACAAATTATGGTTGGAATATTATGGTATATTAAAACTTTAATAAATAAGCGTAAAATATCAGAAATGCTCATATTAAGACTTAATAACGGTCAGGCATATGTTAATACCTAATTTGTTATTTCGTCTTTCTATGAGCATTTTACGAGGTCCTTTTTTTACAAAAAAAAATTATTGTATTATGTATGTATTAAATTTTCAACTTATAATATCTTATAAAACTATCATCTATGCTGTGAAACAATTCGTTGTAATTCCATAATCTCAGCTTTGCTAAGTGTTTGTGAATTCAAGTATTCAACTAAAAATGTATTAAGTGATCCATTAAAAAGTTTATCAAGCAATACCTTTGTTTCTGTTCGTTGGACGGTTCTCTTAGATATAAGTGCATGGCATAAGAAGCCCGGTTCTTCTCTTGCTATAGCTCCTTTATCAATGAGTCGTTTGATTACCGTGTAAGTCGTATTTTTTTCCCAACCAATATATTCTTTTACAATTTTTGCAATATCCTTTGCAGCTAGAACTTTGTTTGACCATAGTAGTTCCATGATATTTAATTCACCTTCATGCAATCGGATCTCTCCCATAGTTTTCTCCTTTCACTCTCCAAACACTCAATTCTACATCAATAGAATGCCAATTGAAGCGTGCGTAAGATTATATCTACATTTGTAGACTGGTAACATATACCATCATTTTACAAAATGAAATTTATTTTGTCAATATATTTCCAGTCTACTCTTTTTCCTTTCTATTGTATTTCCGTTATTTTATCAATCATTCGTATCTGTAATATTAACATATAGTAACGCCAAATTGAATGATATCACTATGAGTTACATACATAAATCATAATAAAAGGCATACTGTTGTACAATACCAGCAACTCCCTTATAATATTCAAAAGGAAAGCCATTCTCATAATTTTGATTCAATACATGATTAATATGAGTATCTACTGGAAAGGCATCAAGATGATGGAGTCCATAAAGACAGATACACTCTGCTACTTTAATTCCAACGCCATACAAATGAAGCAGTTGTTCTTTTGCATTTTCATAATCCAACTTTTTTAACTCTTCAAGAGAAAAGTTTTGATTCATAATCATCTGTGAAGTTTTTTGAATGTACTTGGCACGATAACCAAGATTACAAGCTTTCAAATCTTCAAGGGTTGCTTGCGCTAAAGTTTTAGCTGTTGGAAATGTATAATAGACCTCGCCATATTGATTTTCTTTTGCTTCTCCGTACCTTTCACAAACTGTTTCAATACACTTCTTTATTCTTGGAATAGTATTACGTTGAGAAATCAAGAAAGAAATGATCATTTCCCACAAATCTTGACCAAGGATACGAATACCCCATCCAAACTCCATCGCAGTCTTCATGTAATTGTCTGAATCATTGACCAGCTCAGTTACAATGTCATAGGAGTCTGTCAAACCTAAGTACGATTTCCATTTTAGTTCATATTCTTCCTTTGTACAGGACAATGTAACATTATTACCTTCTTGCCTAATCTCCAAATAGTTGCCAAATGCTACAACCTCATACGAGTTTCGTTCATTTTTTCTCATACGAAAACACTGTCCTGAATTACATATTTTTTCTATATCAAAGTTATCAACTTGAATCTGATACATTTAACTCCCTCATTTCTTTCAACGAATCTACAAAATACTATCTATAATTACGATATCACACTAGGTCATAGTAATACTATCGTTAAGTATTGGATTTGTAAATGCTGAATTTGATACCAGTTATATATTCATAGGATATAACAGTGTTTGAATTACAAACAAGTAGTGAAATTGCTTTTGTACTCGAGCATTATGTGTATCAAATGTAGCTATACTTTGGGCCTGTATTTTAGGCCCTTATGTACCGTTACGAACTTCATTCAAGCGAAAGCGTGTTGCGTATAAATTATGTTTGTCATTCCATACTCCTAACATTTACTTGTGGAAAATGACGTCAAATCTTTGTAATAAACAGTTATTCGAAAGGTTACGTTATATAGCATCACTCGCTTTTGCCTAAAAAATAGTGTACGAAACCTAGCTACGCCTACCAATATTTAGTTTCGTAGTTTCTCACTATTTAATTGGTTTTTCATTAACGTTTCCCCCTTAGGAAATTTAATATTACTTTATTATTATAGTTATTCTTGAAATCATCAAATAGAGTATCTACAAAGCCACCTACTACTTCAAACAAAAAATAGCATAATACGGAATATTCTTCACATGATTCGTAAATTCAAAATTTCTTGAAGAAACCCGAATCGAATAAGGTGTGTCATGTGTTGATTTAAAAATACCAATGCTCTTTCCTCTGGAATTCTCATTGATTTTTGCTTCGATTGGAACAATTCCATCACTTGTTTTTATTAAGAAATCTATCTTCGCCAAGGAATTAGACTCCCAGAAGTTTGGTGTATACCCTCTTGCAGTTAAGCTTTGCATCATATAATTCTCAATTATTGTCTTTTGACGCAAGTTCTCATCAACAAAAAGGAACTCTTCCTTCATTCCAATCAACGTATTTAGAATACCAACATCTGGAAGAAACAGCTTAAATTGTAGTGTATCATTATCAGCTTCGTCTTCTGCCTTGTCGTATGTATTTTTCGTACATTTATAAAGATAGGAATTGTCTACAAGGTAAGCAATTGCATCTTTATAGAGTGCATAGGTTGCGCCCTTTCGAATAAAACGATATTGGAACTTTTTATTTTCCTTCATTAGTTGAGTCGTCATAACATCAAACACTTGAGATATCTTTAACGCATCACTTTCATTCAACTGCTTCATCGCACGTTCAATCAAAGTTCGATAAATATTCTGATGAACTTCCGAAATGTTTTGATTGCCTTCCATTGTAATAAAATCATTCACTGCGGCAGGCATTCCACCAACTAACAGATAATCTTCGAAGGAATTAAGCAACTCTTTGTGTACAATCTCAGGAACTTTACGACTCGTTTGATAATGACCTTTAATAACTTCGGTATACCATTCATTACCTTCTGCTATGAGATATTCATCAAACTCCATTGGGTACATCCTAAGCTCTGTAAATAAATCTTCTTCATGCTCTACAGTTTCACTCGCTATCACGATAATTGGAACGTTACTGCCAGCACGAACCAAATCACAGAGCATAATGACAGCCTCTGGACAACTGCCAATCTCATCAAAGATAAATAATAGGTTGCCAATATACTCGTTTGGAATATGAAAATGCAAACATAATAGCTCTATAATATTATAATCATGTTCAACCGATATGCACTCTTTTTGTACAAGGGAACGTATTGCTGCATTCGTTTCAAAATTAACATATAAATTACCCTCATAAAATGACTTAGCAAAATCAAGGGCTAAAAAGGTTTTACCTACGCCCTTGATTCCAGATATCCATATTGGTTGATGATTCTCACTATCTTTCCACTCGATTAATTGGTTGATTGCATTTCGTTTCAATTTAAGCACCTCAATTTATTCATAAGAGTTGTAAAATATTCTGGCAACGGAGCCTCAAATTCAACATATTCCTTTGTAGTTGGGTGTATAAAGCCAAGCACTCTTGCATGAAGGGCTTGCCCTTCTAACTTAAACGTATCTTTTGTATAACCATACACATCATCACCAAGTAATGGATGGTGTATACTAGCCATATGAACGCGAATCTGATGCGTTCTTCCTGTTTCAAGTGAACACTCAATATGTGCATATTTTGTACCGAAGTTTTCAAGTACTTTGTAATGCGTAACCGCACGTTTTCCATTCTTATGGTTGATTGACATTTTCTTTCGGTCAATTGGATGACGACCAAGTGGGGCATCGATGGTACCTTCTATCTCTTTAAATGCTTGATAACAGATTGCATTATATTTTCTAGTAATCGAATGCACCTTTAACTGATCTGCAATGCATTGATGTGCATTGTCATTCTTGCAAATAACTAAAATGCCAGTTGTATTCATATCAATACGATGAACAATACCAGGTCGTAGAACACCATTAATACCCGATAAACGATCTTTGCAGTGATAAAGTAAACCATTTACCAAAGTACCAGAATAATGCCCTGCAGCAGGATGTACCACCATTCCTTTTCCTTTATTGACGATAATAATATCTTCGTCCTCATACATAATATCAAGCGGAATATCTTCTGCTTCGATATTTAAGTCAACTGGAGTAGGAACCGTGTAAGTGATACATTCACCTTTTGTTACTTTATAATTCGGCTTGATTGGTTTATCATTGACAAACACAAGACCATCTTTTATCAGTTTCTGAAGATAAGAACGAGATAAATCCTCTTCAATCTCAGATAATACACTATCAATACGTAATCCTGCGTATTCCTCTTCTACTACGTATTTTTCTACTCTATCCAACCTATATCCTCATTTCACTTATTTGTTTTTTCTTTTTAAAAATTCAAAATCATTCTCTTTATATTTAAACATAATGAATGCTGCACATAAAAACACACCGCAAACAATATACATATCAGCAACATTAAAGACTGGAAAATCGATTAACTCAAAATAAATGAAGTCGATTACATATCCATGAATAATACGATCGATAAGATTATTGCCAATTGCGCCTGCACCAACAATGACACATAATACTCGAATCGGTGTATAATATGTCACTAGAGGGAGTTTAAAGAAAATATATACTAAGAAAATTGTCATTAGTAATGCTAATCCGATAAGAAATATCGACTTTCCACTAAATATTCCCCATGCTGCTCCATCATTTTCATGATATACCAAACGAAGAACATTTGGGATAATTGTCTTTGAGTCACCATTCATAAAAGCTGTTCTAGCTAAGTATTTTGTTACCTGGTCGATACCTAGTAAAAGTATCAACAAAAGTAAGTACTTTATTCTTTTCATAAGATAATTCCTATCCTTCCACTCCACTTAAATAATTAATTGCCATCATAATCTCATCTTTTGAAACGGTTGTATCAACGATAGCAGAACCAACTCGCTGTATTAATACAAATTTGATCATTCCCGCATCAACTTTCTTATCCTTGTGCATAACGGATAAGATATCATTTGCTGTTAATCCAGAAATCGAAGTTGGAAGTTGAAAACTTGATATTGTCTGTTTGATATCTAAAAATTCTTTTTCCGTAATAAGATTACGCTTCATGGAAATATAAGAAGCACCAACCATACCAATAGCAACACATTCACCGTGTAAAAGTTTAAAATCCATTAATTTTTCAACTGCATGACCAATGCTATGCCCAAAATTAAGTAACGCTCGTTCTCCTTGCTCTTTTGGATCATGTTCAACAACCTCTCGCTTAATCTCACAGCTACGTTGTACTAAAGGTAAAACAACTGATTGATCCTGTTGTTTGATTGCTTCACAGTTTTCTTTCATCCAATTATAATAGGTGTCATCTTTAATTAAACCATGCTTAATTATCTCACCCATACCAGATAAATACTCCTTATCTTTTAGTGTCTTTAATGAAGAAAGGTTCATATAGACACCAGAAGGCATATAAAAAGCACCTACCATATTTTTATAGGCTGAGAAATCAACCCCTGTTTTTCCACCAATACTAGAATCCACCATTGATAAAAGTGATGTTGGAACCTGAAAGAAACGGATGCCACGTAGATAGGTTGCCGCTGTAAATCCAGTTAAATCGCCGACAACTCCACCACCTAATGCTATAAGAACATCATTACGATCAAACGAATGATGTATTAGATATTCATAAAGAGCTTGAACTGTTGATAAACATTTATTTTCCTCACCAGCAGTAAAGGTATATACAAATACAGATTTAGCAACCTTTTTCAGTACTTTTTCTAAAGCTGTCGCATGAAGTGGCCCAACATTAGAATCCGTGACAATCGCTACCTTTCGATTAAGTAAGTTAAACTGTGAAATCTCTGACTCGATAAAATCTACATCTTGTCCTAATATGATATCATAACATGGTGCATTGTTATAATAAACTGGTATACGTACCGTATCTAGCATATATCTAATCTCCTTCAAGTACTACATTTTAACTTTCGCCAATGTTCTATACAACTAAATCATTCAATTGCACATCTAGTCTTCTTCATCCTCTAGACTAAAAAATGAGAAATCATCCTTATTCATGTCACGTTTCTTATGTTTATCAGAAGTTTTTTCTACTTCATCTGATTTTATGTCGTTATGTTTATATCCCTTCGTACCTTTATCCATTGTATTCATAAAGGCATCATCAAACTCTACTTGAAATTCCTCTTGTTCCATTTGGCTTGATTCTCTTGCTGCAGCTACCTCTTGGTCTTTCTCATAAGACATCTGTGTATCATAATCTTGATGACTTCTTAAATCTTTTTCTTCAAAAGATTTTGTATCTTTCGCTTCCTGTGATGGAATAAATGACTCTAATCTTGCAATGTTAAGATTAAAAGGTTCACTCTCAATTAATTCCATTTGAGCTTCTGCCAGTTTTTTAAACTGTAATTTATATTTTTCATATTGCTGAACTAATTGAATTGTCTGATTATGGATACGCTCCAATTCATTCTTTGCATCGGCAACAATGAGTTGGGATCGTGTACGTGCTTCACGTTCGATACTTTTTGCTTTTTCCTCCGCAGCTGATTTTGTATCTTCTGCTGTCTTTTCTGCTAATACAAGAGCTTTTTGCAATGTCTTTTCAATTGTTTTGTAATATTGAATTCCTTCGGTCAGTACCGTAACTTTATCATTTAATTCCATATTCTCACGATAAATCGTCTCATAGCTTTTTAATACTTCACGAAAAAAACCATCTACATCCTTCTTATCATAACCTAAACCACCAGACTTAAAAGATTTACTTTGAATCTCAATTGGTGTAATCATAATCTATCTTCCTCCTAAGCATATATTAATAAATTAGCGTAAATACGTCCCTTTTTTGTCATATTTCCTTGACTTTCAAATCGAAATTTACCAAAGCCTCGAACTGAAACTACATCTCCTTCTCTAAGCATATAGCTATTAGAAGTAATAAGTCTTGCATTAACAAAAACCTTCTCTCCCTCAATTAAACCAACAATACTACTTCTCGAAGTATGAAATGCTAATGCAATCATAGCATCAAGTCGCAAGGAGGATACACTACCAGTAAGCTCTTTAAAATTCACATTGGTATCTTTCGGCTTTTCCTTTGCAATCTCAACAATCACATTCGTATGTCGAATACGTTCTAGTTGACTTTGAATATATTCACTAATCATTGTATCGCAGTAGCAATAAGCTTTCTTTCCTACTACTTGGATATCACCTATCTTATTTCTAGTAGTTCCAAGATTCATAATGGAGCCTAGATAGTCGCGATGATCCAACTGAGTGGCAAACTTTTCACTTGTAGGTCTTATGTGTAAACAAGCAATCGGAAATTCTTCTTCTTTTGCATCCTTCGTGCCTGTAATATCTTTGCTTGGCATCTCTAAATCACCATAAAAGCATACAATAACACGTTCTGCCTCTTCATATCCACCATATAAAGAATATGGGATTGGAGGCAATTCTTTTACCATACTATGAAATATACTGATTTCATTGAGATTCAAGAAATCAGTATATGTTCGAATTTCCTTATGATAAGCTTTCTTAGCCAGCTCTAATATACGTCTGGAAAGTATTGTTTCAGCTTTTTCTAACTTCATAATTTTCCCTTATCTATAAGTTATTCCTATTACCTTACCGATATATGACCTAATCCACTTACTTTAATATACTATGTCTTGTGCAAACTTAATTTATGCTTTTCTCATATAAGTCTGTGCCTGTTACAAAAGTATCTGCTCAATGCATGATAAGAGTAGAACTACTACAATTGGTGAAAGATCAGATACAGGAGTATGAAAAACAGAGTGTTTCATTAATATCTGAATCGGTAACAATATCGGTTCAAGAAGAAAAGTTAATATCTTCTTGAAAAAATTAATATGGATTATACCCATTAAAATATATAGCAGTAATAGTACTTCTAAAATCATAACAAAGATCGAAATCGATTTTAGTACAATCAGTGTCATATTAAAATTCCTTATTCAAAGTTGGAACTTCAAATCCATTCTGTCGAATTAAATCAAGATAATCTCCTGAAATATCTACACTATCTGGAGAGATGATAAAGATATAACTAGATATCTGATGTAATTTGCCGTTCAAAGAATACACAGCCCCTGAAACAAAATCCATTACACGCTGTGCAATATCCACATCGAATCCTTCCAGATTAATTACAGCGGCACGACCTGATAAGAGCATATCACATATGTCTTGAGAATCTTCAAAACTAGTTGGTTTCATAATGCAAACTTCTAATCCTCTAACTGCATTACGAATTGGCACAACTTTGTTAACAGGAGGTGTTGGTTTCTCGATTTTTTGCTTTCTAATCTCATTAAAATTTGTAGTACTGCTATTCATAGAACTAGAATTCATTGATGATCCGCCAGAAAAAGAATAATCATCGGAAGCTACACTTCTTGATGTAGCAAAAGATTTCTTTTCTTGTCTCTTTTGCTCAAGCTTTTCAGCCTTTTTTCTTTCTTTTGATTCTTCCTCTTGTACGTAATCATCATATTCTTCATTATCATCATCTTCTGTTAATTTCAATGAATCTAAAATGTTTTTAAATAAGTTTGCCATAGCACAATCTCCTATCTATCCTTTATTCATGACAAGTAAGTCCATTATCCGACTTCTCTTGTGTATTGTAATTGCGCTCACCAAAAATTCCAGTCCCTACACGTACCATTGTTGCGCCCTCTTCTATTGCTACTTCATAATCGCCTGTCATTCCCATAGACAAGACATCCATACTTACATTATCAATGTTTTTCGCATTGATGTCAACACATAATTGGCGCATTTTTTTAAAATAGGAACGATTTTCCTCAGCATTATCTGTGAATGGAGCAACTGTCATAAGTCCCTTAATACGTATTGAACTTAGCTTTGCAATATTCTCCACCAAATTCATAACTTCTTGTGTCTTTAACCCAAATTTCGTATCTTCTTGTGCTACATTTACTTCAACTAATATATTGACAACAACATTCTTCTTTTTTGCTTCCAAATCAATCTGTTCCGCCAAACGATAAGAATCAACTGAGTGTATTAACTCCACTTTATCAACAATATATTTTACTTTATTACGTTGCAGATGTCCAATCATATGCCATTTGATATCTTTTGGCATAATTTCATATTTTTCACAAAGTTCTTGTACTTTATTTTCACCAAAGTTACGTTCACCAGCATCATAGGCTTCCTGCAACATTGCAATTGGTTTTGTTTTTGTAACATCAATTAACGTAATCTCTTCTTCTACTCTATGACATCTGGTACAAGCAGCTCGTATCCTTTTTTTGACTTCTTTAATATTATCTTGAATCATTGTATCCTCCTATAGCGCATAAAACCGTGCACTTTATCTTACCTTTCTTAATCACATACAATTAGTATATGACACCTTCTTCAACGACAAGCTCAGCATTTAATGCAATATGATCATATTTCGATAATCCCTGAGATGTTCCCTTTTTCACAATGACATATTCTGAATTTTCGGATATTCTTTCAATTCTTCGAAACACAGCATAACCTTTATTAACATTAAATACACCTTCTAATTTACCAACCATACTGATTGGAAAACGGTCACCCGTTTCATTATTTCTAATATAATTATTGTATTCGAACGTGTCTTTACTTACATAGGAATAGTCTTCATCTTTGTAATATACTTCACATGCGGTAAAGGTTGGAATTATCTCGCTTAATTTCTCATCAAACACTTCAAGCATAACTCCCTGTTCATTAGTATTACCACCTTTAACTAAATAGTTATTCGGAATCAGATAGAATTCCTTTTCACAGATAGCTGATTTAGGAATCTTAAGTCCTGTATCGCCTAGATTATTAATATCGATCTCAATAAATCGCTCTTTGCAGTATTTTACAACATAACGGTCCATCTCAATACGTAAAAACCATTGGTTCTGTTCCTGGTATACACGAAATGGAGCTTTTACTGTTAATTGATCTAATTGAAACGTAAAGGTAATCGATGATTTGTCTTCTAACTGTTTCGCTAATGTTTCATCTATTGGAGCTGTAATTGCCCAATTATTATCTGTAATTAATTTATATACTGGCTGCCCAGCCTCAATAATATCGGTTGATCTTAAGTTCTTACGTAGATAATTCGTTTGATCAAAAATATCAGGTGTAATACCGGATTCTTTTAAACCACTATAATTATCTGAGTAATATGATATGATTCCTGCTTGGCTACTCTTAACAACTTCAAATGATGAAGAAATACCTGTTTCATCTACAATCGACTCCATATTGGCTAGTAGATTCTCATCGATTACTTCCTGAATCTTTGTAGAAAGATCATCTTTAAAATTATAATTATACGAAAAACTTTGGTCATTCATCTGTTTCTTGTATTTAAAAATAGTATTCTTGACATCATTAATATCATCTTCCGACATAACTACATTCATACTATAGTCGGTGAGTTTTTCATAAATACTTTTACTTTCGTCAAGAGAGTATACCGTTGAATTCTTAGCTATTTTAGCTCCATCTCGAAAATAATAATTCACATACCCAGAACGGTTTGCTAACACTTCTGTTTCTTCCCGTGTAATAATTCCAGTTACTACATTATCTTGTGCTAAACCCTGCTCTGTCACCTCATAAATAGAAACTTTTGGTTTCGTTATGTATAAAAAGACATTAAGACCTGTATAAATTAAGATAATAAAAAAAATAATTAGACCTATATTTATATTAACACGCTTCGGTACACGCTGAACTTTTTTATTTCGCTGCATATTAACCCTTTCTATACTCCATCCTTTTTTAATTCCGTCATTGATAGATGAACTACTAATATTCCACTCATATCCTCTACCATTATACTAACTTTTTAATGTTTTTTAAATAGTATTTTTATAAATATAACATTTCTTGCGCCAAATGACGTTAATCTTCATTTTTGCATACTTTTGATGACCTTTTCTGTATAGAAAAAAAATTATGGTGCAAACTACCATTACCGAATAAATTAGGAGGTTAATTTATGAAAGTAATTAATAGTATAGCATTAGCACTTGTTGCTATTGGTGCAATCAATTGGGGTTTAGTTGGTTTCTTTCGTTTTGATTTGGTGAAGTACTTATTTGGAGAGATGACTGTTGTATCAAGAATTATATATGACTTAATCGGTATTGCAGGACTTTACTCCCTGTGCTTCTTCAACAGAGTTACACGAGATATCTAATAAGAAACTGCGTAAATATGCAAAAAGCTGGGGTTTGTGAATACTAATCACATCCCCTTCTTTTTATGTAAGAACGATTATAAGTTAATCTAAAAAATCGCAATTATCACAAACAAAATGACAACATTTGAATAGCAAGAATTCTAATAAATTGGTAATATTAAGCTACAAGCATAAAGTTAAGTTTTTATGTATTATTGCTATAAAAAAATAATATTGAAAAGGAAGACTAAATGGAAAAACAAAGCAAACAAAACCAACCTTTAGTAACACATATTTATACTGCTGATCCTTCAGCACATGTTTTTAACGGAAAGATATACATCTATCCTTCTCATGACTTAGCTCATGAATGCGAGGATAATGATAACGGTGATCAATATGCAATGGAGGATTACCACATCTTATCAATGGATGACATTGATGCTCCTTGCGTTGATAATGGAGAAGCTCTTCACATGAAGAACGTTCCTTGGGTTAGTAAACAGATGTGGGCACCAGATGCTGCAGAAAAGAATGGAACATATTATTTATTTTTCCCTGCAAGAGACAGTGAAGGTGTTTTTCATATTGGAGTTGCAACAAGTAACAATCCAGCAGGACCATTTGAACCACAGCCAGATTACATACCAGGAAGCTTTAGTATCGATCCAGCTGTATTAATGGACGATGATGGTACTGGATATATTTATTTTGGTGGTCTATGGGGTGGCCAGTTAGAAAAATGGCAAAGTGGCTCCTTTAATGCGAATGAATCAGATCCAGACGTGAATGGTCCAGCTCTCGGACCGATGGTAGCTGTATTGAGTGATGATCTTCTCTCCTTCAAAGAAGGACCTACTGAAATTCAGATATTAGATGAAGAAGGCAATCCATTAAAGGCTGGCGATGAAGATCGTCGTTATTTTGAAGGCCCATGGATGCATAAGTACAATGGAAAATATTACTTGTCTTATTCTACAGGAACTACTCATTATATCGTATATGCTATCGGCGACAGTCCAAAAGGCCCATTTACATATAAGGGAAGAATTCTCCAACCTGTTAATGGTTGGACGACACATCATTCGATTGTAGAATTTAAAGATAAATGGTATCTCTTTTATCATGACTGTTCTTTATCTGGAGGAATCAATCACAAACGTTGCGTTAAGTTTACTGAATTAAAATACAATGAAGATGGTACAATTCAAACGATTCATCCATATGAAGATTAATCGAAAAGATTTATAGAACCGAATAAGGAGCTGTTGCTTATGCGACAGCTCCTCTTACATGTAAAATTACGATTACAAATATATGTCGATCTTTATGAGTACCTTACTCATAATATATCATAAATCCTTTATAAGGAAACGATTACGAATTTTTTTAAAGACTCAGGTAGATCCGATTCATTGATGGATATACTAATTATAAAATCTACTTGGAATTTAGTTGATATCAAATCAACCTTCTCAATTATATCTGTTATATCTTCGTTGGACTTACAGGCAATTTTTAAAAAACTATCTAAATAAATCTTTTGTAAATCATGATTACCAGCTATTAAACCACATACAAAACCTAAGAATTCTTTGGGAGTATCTACACAATAATCTCTGACATTAATTAAACGAATCCTGTTATTGAGTAAGTACATATTCTTATTACTCTTATCTAGATATACAATATTTCCTTTCACCTGGTTTACGTCTGCATTTGCTTTGTCAATCAGAATTTTTGTTTTACCTTTTCCTTTTTCGCCTAAAATAATCTGTATCATCGCAATCTCCTCCTTATAATATGGATAAAAAGCAATCAATTACATGACACTATTCAGTTACACGGCATTCATATCTATGCAGTATACAAATTTGAAATGTTAATTTCAAATTTTTCTTGAATAGTTATTTCTTACCTATATTCATTATAATATAATTACTTTTAAAAGACAATCCTTATTTGGAGAATAATTTAATTATTGTACATTAATTTTCAGACATTTTCAGAAACATATTTACCTAATTTAACAAATCTGCACCACATTTTTTGATTGTAATTACTCCATGTTTAACAAAACAGTCAATTGATCATAAAGACTATTCTTACCATTAGCTTTAAAAACAGCAGAAATGTAAGCTTGCCCATCCTCATTCTTACTGTATAATACAAGACAATCACCTGCATCTAAAGTACTACCCGTTTTTCCACCAAATACCGTTACTCCTAAAGGAGCTTCTCTCGTTCCAAGTAGAAACATATTAGTATTCTCAAAATTTTCTGTACGTTTTGTACCATCTGCGCTAATAATGTTCGCCTCATATGATTTTTGCTGGATTATTGTTAAGAACTCATCATACTTCAAACATTCTTTGAAAATAAGATACATGTCATAAGCAGTTGTATAATGATTCGCATCGTGAAGTCCATGAGTATTTACAAAATGAGTATTTGTCGCACCAATCAATGCTGCTTCTTCATTCATTTTTTTTACAAAGGCTTCCTCCGAATCAAACATATGCTCAGCAATGGCTATTGCTGCGTCGTTACCTGAATATACAAGAAGGCAATTAAGTAAAGTTTCAATCGTGACAGTATCACCCTTTTTTAGATTGCATAGCTTCGCTCCATATACGGTGATTCCAGCGTTATCACTAGAAACAGTAGCAACATCATCTAAATTACCGTATTTTAGAGTCACTAATGCCGTTAAAAGTTTTGTTGTACTTGCAGGATATATTCTTTCATATACGTTATTTGCATATATTACATCTTGATTAGTATCATTAATCATGAAAGCTGCTTTTGCAGTTATCTCACTATTTTCCATAGCATTCTCATCTTCCATGACAACTGCGAGATAATTTGATAAAAAATCAGCGCTTGAAGCGCTTAAAGAAGTATTAATTCCGGTACTGTTACTAACATCAGAACCGGAATAAGCCATTAATATATCAGATTGTTTCGAGCAGCCAGATAATAATAAAGATGAACATAAGACACTTAATATAATCTTCTTCAATTTAAAACCACCCTTATCAAGACTTAAATATTTCTCTCCAATCTAAATCACCACGATCGAGAGCTTTTACTAATAATTCAGCAGTTGCTAAATTTGTTGCCAAAGGTATATTATGTGTATCACATAAATGAACAACTGTAATGATATCAGGTTCATGTGATTTTGGTGTCAACGGATCTCGTAAGAAGATAACCATGTCAATCTCATTATGTTCAATCTGAGCCCCCATCTGTTGCTCACCTCCAAGGTGTCCAGCAAGATATTTATGAACATTAAGATTTGTTACCTCTTCAATTAGTCGACCTGTTGTACCAGTTGCATAAAGTTGATGTTTTGCCAAAATACCACGATACGCAATACAGAAGTTTTGCATTAGTTTTTTCTTTGCATCATGAGCAATCATCCCAATATTCACTGTACTACCTCCTCTTCATTATTTATAACAAATAAGACAATGTTTTGACTTATCTTGTTTTATAACGACAATTCTTCCTTTTTCGGAATCATTCTGTCGTTTTGTAAACTTACATTTAATAAAACGCCTACCATTATCATATTACCCATAAGAGCACTTAATCCTGAACTAACAAATGGTAAAGGAATTCCCGTGTTTGGTAATAGTGAAGTTACAACCCCAATATTTACAAAAATCTGAAACATTACAAGAGATCCAATCCCGGATGCAATCATCATTCCTAGAAAATCTTTCGCATGTTTTGCAATGCGAAATGCTTTATAAACAAATAGTGCTAATAAGAATATAACTACTAAACTTCCAATAAAACCAAAAGCCTCAGCAATTGCAGTAAAGATAAAGTCACTTTCTACAACAGGAACAAGACCTGAACGTAAGGATGCAGTATCATCTGACAACAATTTACCAGTCATACCACCAGAGATTATTGCTTTTGCGGCATTCGATTGCTGATATGTTAAATCTGGATACAGATCCGGATAACGCATTGCGAGAATTCGTCTCTGCTGATAGAAACTCAATAAAACCTGATACGGTTGTTGTACATACCAAAATAATGCTACGAATGATGGTATTGCGATTGCGATGGAAGGAAGTATTATCTTATAGCTTAAGCCTGCAACGAAAAGCATCGCGATGAATGTAGCAACCAATACAATTGATGTTGATAAATCTGTTTGGATAAAAATCAAACCTGCAGGCATTGCAATTAAGACTAGCGATAATAAAAGAATACTTAATTTATTAACCTGCCGGCGCATTAAGTCAAAGAATTTTGCAAAAAACAGTATCAGTATAATTTTTGTAAACTCTGATGGCTGTAGTTCTTGACTAGTTCCAGGAATTAATATCCATCGCTTGGCATCATAATGAGCTTTACCTAGAGGAGAAAACTTTACAATTACAAGCAGTATAAGATTAATGATATATAACGGTATATAGAATTTACATATAAAGTGATAATCAATTAATGAGATAATGATAGCCATTGTAATAAAAACTATATATCCTAATACCTGTTTTTCAAACTGTCTTTCATTAGCATCCTGGAGTTGTTGAATTAATATCATACCAATACTGCCTAGTATTATAATTACTCCAAGTAATGAAACATTATAGTGCTTTAAATCGTAATTTTTAAGTTTAAACATGAATCCTCTTCCTTACCTAGTGTGTCTTAGATCCTTTATTGGGATATTAGCAAATAATGCTGGTACATTCCCATTATTTCCTTCTGACTCTGTTTGAGTAATCTTGATATCCAAACCTTCTTGATCAATAACAACATATTTTGAAATCACTGCAATAATATCATTCTTTATTTGTTCCATAATCTCTGGGGAACAACCTGCACGATCAGATACTAAAACAAGTTTTAATCGATCCTTTGCCACATTGCCGGATGCTTTTTTTTTGAAAAAATCCATAAATGCCATACTGTTCTCCCCTCCTTAGTTTTTCTTAAATAATCTGCTGAAAAAGCCTTGCTTACCATTAAGGTCAAGATATGGAACATCCTCTCCAATTATTCTATGGCAAATGTTCATATACGCTTTACCAGCTAATGAATCATTACCAACAAGAGGCTCGCCCTGATTCGTTGAAATTACAATATTCTCATCATCAGGAACGATTCCTATCAAATCGATAGCTAAAATTTCTACTACATCTTCACTTGACATCATGTCCCCACGTTTTACCATATCCATGCGAAGACGGTTTACAATCAAATGGGTTTGCTTCATTTCATTCGCTTCAAGAAGACCGATAATGCGATCTGCATCTCTTACGGCACTAACCTCAGGTGTAGTTACTACTAATGCTCTGTCAGCACCCGCAATTGCATTCTGAAATCCTTGTTCAATTCCTGCTGGACAGTCCATCAATATGTAATCAAATTCAGCTTTTAACTCTTCTGCTAATTTCTTCATCTGTTCTGGTGTTACAGATGCTTTATCTCTAGTTTGTGCGGATGGTAATAAATAAAGATTTGGATAACGTTTATCCTTAATTAACGCTTGTTTAATTCTGCAATTTCCCTCAATAACATCTACCAGATTATAAACAATTCGATTTTCAAGACCCATTACTACATCTAAGTTTCGAAGCCCTATATCTGTATCAATCAGTACTACTTTTTTATCAAGTTTTGCTAATCCTGTTCCAACGTTTGCCGTCGTAGTTGTTTTACCAACACCACCTTTACCAGATGTGATAACGATTACTTCTCCCATTACGTTTCCTCCAAACTTTTGTTATATACAAGATGAGAAAGCATTCTAACTCATTTTGTAAGAATTATTACACAAACCACTAATTATAATCTTATATCATTTATAGTTTTTTTGTTAAGTGGTTCAATGTAAATATTTCCTTCCTCTAAGAAAGCAATCTTTGCTTCTTTTTGTTCTTCTTTGTCCGGATGATCAGGTGCTCTTGCTATTGTATCTGCAATTCTTATCTGACCTGGATTCATGTCTAGAGCTAAAACAAATGAATTAGTATTCCCCGTTGCCCCAGCAAAAACGGTACCCTTTAAAGCTCCAAGGACAATTATATTGCCCTTGGAAACAATACTGGCTCCAGGATTTACATCACCAATTACAATTACACTTGTTTCGGTCTCTAATATCTGTCCAGAACGTAGATTGCCTTTATAAAATTGTCCTGTTGTGTTGGACAACTCCATCAACTTATCATCTAATGCCTTTTTAAATACTTTGTCCTTTTCTTCATCGAAGTCTACAATGCAAACAACATGCAAATCAGAATTTTCTGAGATAGTATTTAAAATTTCTCTTTGCTCTTCATCTGTTAATTTACGGCCCTCAAAACTAATTGCCATCTGAGCATTACCTAAAAACTTAGCAGATTCTTTGAATTTTTGAGCAATTTCTTGCTTTAGATCATCAAATCCAATCTTTGCATCAAGAACAACAACAATACCATGTTTGTTCCCTTTAATCATTACTGAGTTATTCATGCAAACACCCTCTATTCAAGTATTAGTCAGAAACTGTAATATTGGTAGCAGTTCCTGCTGTCGCATTACCACTTAATAAATCTTCAGCAGCCTCACCATTGAAGTAATAACCTAATACTTCGCGTCCCATCTTTGCTGCATTTGCTGAGCTATATCCATTTGGGATGACACAAGTCATGCTAATCTCAGGATTCTCATAAGGTGCATAAGCAACAAAAAGAGCATGGTTTGGATGATTCTTATCAACCTGAGCGGTACCTGTTTTACCTGCTACGGTCACACCTAATGTACCATACAATCGATCTAAGCTGTTTGCTGAAGAATTAACTACTAGATACATACCTCTTTGAACAGCATTCCATTCAGCGTCGGAAAATTGTGTGATTTCATTACGAATCGTGGCTTCATTATTATAAACCAAATTACCATCAATATCATTTACTTTGTCTACCAAGGTATAATTAAAGCATGTACCGCGATTGGCTATTGTTGTAACATATCGAGATATTTGTACTGGTGCAAAATTATGAAAGTAACCAATGGAAGTTCGAACTGCATCCTTATTGGATATCTGAGGCTTAGCTTCTTCGATTTCAACCCCAGAAACTTCATCTAAACCGAACATTGATGCATACTTTTGTATTGTTGCAATACCATTAGCATCTCTGAACGTACCATCTGCACCTTTCATAAGTCGATATCCAATATCATAGAAAAAGTAGTTGCAAGAATGCTGTATAGCACCTGTAACATCTAATCTACCATGTCCACCGGCTTTCCAACAGGATGGAGAAGGAACTATTTCCTTAAAAGTAACATAATCCCTAATCTTTGTTCCAACATCAATTTTATTCTCACCTAGTCCAATCAAAGCAGATAACGGCTTAAATGTAGAACCTGTTGTGGTTTTTTGACTAGTTGGTCGATTCAATAATGGTGTAGCACTGTCATTTAGTAGTTTTTGATAATAATTCCAATCAATCTTATTCGCAAGATAGTTGTTATCATAAGAAGGATAAGTTACAAGTGCAAGTACATCTCCCGTCTTAACATCAGTGATAACAACAGAACCGCTACATGGCTCTAACGCTAACTGTCCTGGAGTAATCTCTAAATTAGTTAGTTTCTTAATCATAAAGTCATATGCAGATATTCTTCCACTTGATAGATTGGATATATCATTCTCATTATATTCTAACACATCTTGTTCGAATAATAAAAGACAAATTTCTCTTCCTGATAAATTTCTTGAAAAAATTAATGTTCGATATACTTTCTTTTCAAACGAATCATTATCGACAAGGCTTGCCATAACTTTTTCAACTAGAATATGATAAATTTCTTCTGTATCAAGATACGTTGTAATACCGAGTTGTTCTAAATCAATCCAGTTTTGTGTAATCGCATATTGAAGGTATTCACTCAAGCTTATTTTACTATTTTTGTAAGCTAAATACGTTGCATCATTTTTATCAACCAATGAACTTAGAATAGTCTTATCGTTGACTAAATTAGCATAAACATACTCAAGATATTCTTGCATCTCTTCTCCAGCAGCAACATTAGTCACCTTATTGTTAACATCAAGTAAGGTTTTAAGTCTAGAAAATATGGCAGCTCGTTTCTCAAGAAATCTTTGATAAACAGACCGTTCTAAATCCGTTGCATCAGGAGCACGAAATTGAGATAAATCAATAATATTATTGTTAATTAATGCATTATAAACTTCGTAGATTGGAATTTTAATTCCGGATGCTTTTTCACCTTTTGTTCCATAATCTAAACTTGGCACAATCTTAGAAATTAGTACTTCGGCTATGTTTTTCTCTAAAATATGATAAGTAGCAACTTGCAAATCTCGATCAATTGTTAAGTATACATCATTACCAACCTTAGGTTCTTTTGTGATGTTCACTGCAACTTCTCTATTGTTTTCATTCACAGTAACAGATTCTACCCCTTTAACTCCAGCGAGGTATTGTTCCATCTCTTTTTCAATTCCTATTTTACCAACAACATCAGTTGAACTGTAGGTTTCATTCAATGTTTCTAACTCTTTTGAGTTGATTAAACCAGTGTAACCAATAATATGTGCAAAATAAACGCTATCATTATAGACACGTGAAGTTTCTAATTTTACTTCAACCCCTGGTAATTCGGCTAAATTTTCTTTTACTGCAGCAACAGTACGAGTATCAATATTGGAAGCTAATGTAAACTGAGTATATCTTGGAACTGTATTAAATAAGGTAAAACGGACAATCATAATTTTTAATGCTTCCTCTAGTGTGTAATCATCGCTGATTTGAAACATTACACCAACTTCCTTATTACCATAACGTAAGAAATCAAACACTTGCTGTGGCGTTGAATTCAATTGCTCTGTTGAAAGCTGGTTTACGTTTGATTTACAATACGCTTCTTTTAAAAAACGTTTCAATGCAGTCCCTTCCACATTAAATACAAGTTGTCCATGTTGATCTAATTCAATACCAAAATTAAGCTCTAAAGGGTATCCATAACTTTCAAGTAGTTTAATTAACTTATGAATCATTGCGTTTTTTTCTTCATTCGTTGTTAATGATGCAGAATCACACATTACAACAGAATGACTAGAAACATTATACGCTAACACCTTACCATTTCGATCCCTGATTAGCCCTCTTGTGCTTTTAATTGGCCTTTCTTCGACATTATAATACTCCTCTTGTGTACTATTAATCGAATTACTAACAATTTGCATCTGAAATAATCGATTTACTAAAATGCCAAACATTATGATAAATATAGTACCAAGTGGAATTAATCTGGAAGAGAATAATTTCTTTAGTCTATCAATAAAATCATCTAACACTAAACTTCCTCCTTGTTGCTTATCCTTGCTAACTTTATATTGATAAAGTTAAACAACTTATAAAATATAATTCCCACCAATACCGTATAAATCACACTGGGAAGACCAATGCGAAACATATAATATCCGATGTTTAATCTTCCGCGCAATAAAAATTCGAATACATAGTAGAAAAAGCAATAAACAAACTCACTGATAGCAAGAAGAACCATCGGAATCGTAACATCCTCACGGTCATAAATTTTATTGCTATATCCATTGAGATATCCAATTACCATGTACAAAATACCGTAAACTCCAATAACACTTCCAAACATACAATCTACTAATAAACCACAGATTAAACCAGTAAACATTCCAGAAAAAATACCACGGCTATAAGCATTGGCAACAATTAGGATGATCATGATATCAGGTACCACATTTGCTAATGCAAAATGAGGAAATACAGCACTCTGCAAAAGAAAGCATATGATTATTTCAATAAATGTAACGATAATTCGAATCATAAGTAACCTCTACTTCGTCTGGTTATCCTCATCCAGACTTTCTAATTTTTCTTTTAATGTTGTTATAATAAGCACTTCTTCAAGATGCTGAAAATCAACAGCTGGTCGTAGATAAGCTTCTTTCATCAAATTACTAGAGTCCACCTTGATATCACTTACATAGCCAATCAAAATACCTTGATGATACTTATCACTAATATGAGAGGTTACAATTTCGTAACCATCTTCAATCTCAGCGTTCATTGGAATTGATTCTACACGAATCATACCACTGTCTAATAATTCAAGATCTCCTTTAACATCGCAGGTATCGGATGTCTTTAAAAACATTCCACTGACATAGCTAGAATCATCAATAATGGAGCGTACCTTGGCATAATTCTTTCCTACCTCAGTAACAATACCAACTAATCCGTTACCAGCTAAAACATTATTATTTACCTGAATGCCATCATCTGCACCTTTATCAATGGTAAAGATACTATAGAAATTACTCGTATCTTTTGAAATCACTCGGGCTGCAACTTTTGGATAATCAGCATATTTTTGATCAACTTTCAATAATACTCTAAGACCATCTAATTCATAGCGATCTAGGATATAGTTTTGGTTTTCCAAAGTCAGTGCCTCTATCTTGTCCTTAAGTTCCTCATTCTCTTCACGTAAATCTTTTATACTTGCCAGATTATCCAAACCATCTGAGATAAATAAGCCAACTGAATTAATTCCTTTTTGCATCGGGGTTATAACATTTCCTACTGCAGTTTTCAAAGGGTTCATTAAGTTACTATACCGAAAAGAAACTAATATTAACAGTAAGCATACTGTAATGCATCCAGTTAGCACGTGTTTTGGCCGAATGGATATCTTCGGTGTTCTCCTTCTCATATCAACTGATTAACCTCCATAATAGGTTTGTTTTAATGTAAGTGCCAAGGAACTTAATTTACTGTCTTCAATAATCTTACCTAAACCGTTTACAACAGTATTGGCAGGATCTTCACAGATGTTAATCTTAAGATCCGTATCATGAGACATCAATTGGTCTAAATACTTAATGTTAGACGAACCACCAGTAATATAGATACCAAGATCGATAATATCAGAAGAAATCTCTGGTGGAGTGCGCTCTAATATAATACGAATTGCATCAATAATTGCTAACAAGTGCTCAGATATTGTCTCATAAACAAAAGTCGAACTAATTTCTCGCTCGATTGGTAATCCTGTTACAACATCACGGCCAAATACCTTAATTGTCATCTCTTCGCCTAATATTGCACATGCCAATTCTTTCTTAATTGTTTCTGCCGTTCGATTACCAATATACAAATTGTATTTTTTCTTTACATTTAAAATAATGGACTCATCCAACTTGTTGCCACCAATTGGAATTAACTTGCTTAAGACAATACCACCAAGTGACAAAATAGATACCTCAGTCGTATCTGCACCAATATCCACAACCATGACACCTCTTGCATTCAATACGTTAAGACCTGCACCTAATGCATCCGCTATTGGCTTTTCAACAAGACGAACCTTTTTGGATTTCGCATTAGAATTCATCACCAAATCAAAAAATGCCCTCTTCTCAACCTCTGTAATATCAGTAGGGGCAGCTACTAAAAATTCTGCTCCTGTAAACTTTCCATGTTTTTTACTCAATTCATCAAATGCATAGTTTAGCAATGCCTGCATATGAGCAATATTAGCGATAACTCCATTTTTCACTGGATAGTCCACTTCAATATTGCTAGGTGCCTTTCCATACATATCGAATGCTTCATCCCCAATTGCTATAACACGATTACCATCCGCAATTGCTATGATATTCTTGGCATCTAGGATAACTCCTTCATTCTTTTTGTATATCTTAATGGTACTTGTACCAAAATCAATGCCAAATAATTTTGAAGCCATAGTTTTTCTCCCTTCAGTTCATAAGTTAGTTCGTAATGGGAAATCCTTTGTTTAAAATAATCCCTGTTCTTTCAAGCTTATATATCGATTGTCACCAATAATGATATGATCTAACAATGTAATTCCAATAAAATTACCTGCTTCCTTCATTCGTTTTGTGACCATAAGGTCTTCCCTACTCGGAGTTGGATCTCCGCTTGGATGATTATGCAATAAAATAATATGGACTGCTTCAAATTGTAAAGCAGCAAGATAGATTTCTCTCGGAGACATAATCGAGGCGTTCACTGTACCAATCGATATTATCTTATCACCGAGTAAACGACTTTTGGTATCAAAAAAAAGTACTCTTGCTTGTTCCACTTTTAATACTCGCATTTCCTGCATATAATATCCAGCTACAGATTCCGGGCTCGCTAAACATAACGAATCCGCTAGGTTAACCTTCACCATACGAGAACACAGCTCAACGACACTCAATAATTGTATTGCTTTCACTCGTCCAATCCCAGGAATACTCATCAGTTCTTGTTGTGACATATGTTGTAAGCCACATAAGCCAGATTTAGACTTACTGTAGTTTAGAATGCGAATTGCGACATCCGTTGAACGAATATTCGCTGTCCCAGAACGCACAATAATTGCAATTAATTCTGCGTCAGATAAGGCATGTGCCCCATACTTTTCACATTTTTCATAAGGTTGTTCAGATACCGGTAACTCTTTCATTGTAATAATATGATTCATACAATTTCTAACATCTGTAAACCATTCATGTTTATAGAGTTAGAATCCTCCTCACCATCTCTCCAGGAAAGGACTTTACTGTTACGGTAAAACCTACTAAATCACCTTTAATAATATCACAATCTCTCATATTTGTATACTATAAATTGTGTTTTCATAAACCTTCCATCACAATATAATACAATATACATCAAATCATTCTATAAGTTTCATTATCCAATAAAATGTTGTCGATTATAAAGCTTTATTTAAGCTTCGTTATCTTAAATTGTTACAAGATTCTTGTTTATTAACTTTTGAAGCGACATCATAATACCGAACTTTGCATGATACCAAGTTAGTCCACCTTGGAAATAAACAGCATAGGGTGGTTTAATTGGCGCATCTGCCGAAAGTTCAATGGATGAGCCTGATACAAAAGCACCAGCAGCCATAATTACTTCCTCATTATATCCAGGCATTGCCCAAGGCTCAGGTATAACATGACTGTCTACAGGAGCTGCAGCTTGAATTCCTTCGCAAAATGCAATGACTGCTTGTGCTGAATTTAAGGTAACTGCTTGTATAATATCATAACGTGGTTCACTACCATTTGGTATTACAGGAAATCCTAACGATTCATAAATATTTGCAGCAAATATGGCACCCTTTAACGCTCCTGCTACTACCGTTGGAGCTAAGAAAAATCCTTGATACAAAGTGCCGTTAATTCCAAGCGTTGCACCAACTTCTTTACCTAATCCAGGTGCAGTCAAGCGAAATGCCGCATTATCAACATACTCTTCTTTTCCTACAATATAACCACCAATTGGTGCCAAGCCACCGCCAGGATTTTTAATCAAAGAACCTACACATAGATCTGCTCCTACTTGCGTTGGTTCCATTTTTTCAACAAATTCTCCATAACAGTTATCAACCATACAGATAACCTCAGGCTTAATTTGTTTTACAAAAGATATTAACTCACCAATTTGCTCTACCGATAACGTAGGTCTTGTCTGATATCCTTTGGATCGTTGAATCGTGATTAATTTTGTTCGTTCATTAATGGCAGCTTTAATTCCATCATAATCGAATTTACCATTCTCTAATAAATCAACTTGTGCATACGTAATCCCATATTCAGCTAAAGAACCACGAGATTTCGTAATTCCAATGACACCTTCTAACGTATCATATGGTTTGCCTACTGGAGAAAGAATCTCATCTCCCGGACGAAGATTTCCAGATAGTGCAATCGTTAATGCATGTGTTCCGCTAATCAATTGAGGACGAACAAGAGCTGATTCCGTTTGAAATACTTCTGCATATACATCTTCTAATGTATCACGTCCAAGATCATTGTAGCCATATCCTGTTGTTGCTGCAAAATGAGCTTCCGATACCTTATATTTTTGCATTGCTTTTAAGACTTTTAATTGATTATATTCTGCAACCTCATCGATTTCATGAAATCTATCTTTTAGGCGATCTGCTATTTTCTCGCAATAATCAATTACAGGATCAGTTAACTTCATTTCTTTATATAACTCTTTCATTGGTACGGTCCTTTCCTAAGATTGGAGCAAGCTTATCTAACATAAACTCCAATATTTTATTTGTATCATAGTTGAATTTTTCTTTCTCTACCCAAGTCACATTATGCTCTCTTCTAAACCAAGTCAACTGACGTTTTGCAAAATGTCTTGTATCACGTTTTAAAGTATAGATAGCTTCTTCTAGTGTACATTCTCCTTCAAGATAAGCTAAAATTTCTTTGTAGCCTAAACCTTGCATACTAACGAGCTCACGAGAGTAACCCATTTCCTTTAATTGACTGACTTCTTCAATCAGGCCTTCTTCAACCATCTCATCTATACGAAGCTCAATTTTGTGATAAAGTTTTTCACGGTCATCATTTAGAACAAAATAAACAAAATCATACGGAGAACATTTTTCACTTTGTTCTAAATTATGCTCTGATATCTTTTGCCCAGTCTGTTGATAATACTCCAAAGCACGAATTACTTTTTTTATATTATTTTCATGAATTGACCTTGCTGATTCCTCATCTATACTTGCTAACATCTCATGAAGATAAGTAGCACCCTTTTCGTTAGCTAACTGTTCTAATTCATAACGATAGGATGTATCAGCATCATTCTTAGTAAAATCAACATCCTTTATGATGGATTGAATATAAAAGCCAGTTCCACCAACGATTAGAGGTATTTTACCTCGTGAATAGATATCATCCATATATCGCTTCGCATAAGTCTGAAATTTTACGACATTAAACTCATCGTTCGGATCAAACTCATCAACAAGATAATGCTTAACCCCTTCCATCTCTTCTGGTTTGATTTTGGCTGTCCCTATATCCATATGCTTATATACTTGCATGGAATCAGCAGAAATAATTTCTGCATTGATTGCCTTTGCAAGTTCAATGGAAAGCTTCGTTTTTCCAACCGCTGTTGGGCCGGTAAGTATTACTAATGGTTTCATATCGATACTCCATCTATAAGATTCTTTTGAATTTCTTTTCTAATTCATATTTCGTCATTGATATGATAATTGGTCTACCATGTGGACAATGAAATGGATTTTCCAAAGTCATAAGCTCTTCGATTAACATACGAGCTTCCGTCTGAGATAATCTCTGGTTTCCCTTTACTGCTGCTTTACAAGACATCGAAGCGATTTTTTCTAATATCACATCTGGTGTGCCTTTTGGTACTTCTTGTACTAAATCATCTAAAAATTCAATGAACAAGGCTTCTCCACATAATCCATACATATCCGCTGGAACCGAACTTACCGCGTATTCTTTACCACCAAAATGCTCAATTTCAAATCCAAGCATGGATAGAGTCTCTTTATGCTCAACAAGAATTGCTTCTTCTTTTAAGCTAAGTGTTACAATTAGAGGTGGACTAATCATCTGTGCCAACCCTTCTTGTTTCTCCTTTAAACGTCTCATGGTAGCCTCATACAGTATTTTTTCATGAGCAGCATGTTGGTCAATAATATATAACTGTTGGTCACATTCCACCATCCAATACGTATGGAACAATTGTCCAATGATGTGGAAATTCTGCTTCTTTTGTTCTTCGGCTAGAAATGTTTCTTGATAAATGTCTTTTAATTCTTCATTGGTATTGTGCGTTAATTGTTCTTTTATTGAAACGTCCACATCCTGAGTTTGTGTATCTAGCTTTGTTGTTTGTGTTTGCGTATGAGAATCCAATTCCTGAATTTGTAACTCAGACTTTAGTTCCTGCGATTGAACATCAGTTTTATCTTCTTGTTTTTGTACATCAAGTTTCATTTCCTGATTTTTTGCATAGATTTCGGCTTCATGCACATGTTCAATCGCCTCACGAAGCTTACCAAGTTCTGTATCCTTAGTCATTCGTTCGCTCTCTTTTTTTGTCATAGCAGACGCCGCGCCGTCTAAGAAGGAAGGCTTTCCTATTGCATAAGAAGGAACCTTAAACTGATGCCCTCCTTGGTATGAGCTTTTTTCACCTGTTCTATGACCAACTTCTTCTACTTTGGAAAGTGGTTTCATACGAGGAGCTAAACGATTCGTTTCAAAAGGTTCTGGAATAGCAGACTCTACTTCACGGTTTTCTTTCTTTTGCTGTTCAAACGTTAAGTTGGGAATCATATTTGTCTCGTACAATGCTTCTTTTAGTGACTGATAGGTCATCTGATATATTTCATCGGAATTAGTAAACCGAATTTCCATTTTCGTAGGATGTACATTAACATCGATTAACTCAGATGGAACATGAAAATGTAGCGCTGTAAATGGATACTTATGCTGCATTGTATAAGGACGATAGGCTTCTTCAATCGCCTTGCTAATAATCCCACTTTTAATATATCTCCCATTAATAAAGTAGTTTTCAAAGTTACGATTTCCTCTTGATATAATCGGCTTTCCAATAAATCCATCCAAAGATACTTTTCCATTATCTTTTTGAATTTCAACCAATTCTGCCGCAACACTTCGTCCATAGATATGGTAAATTATATCCTTTAATTGACGATTTCCAAAGGTATGAAGAATCGTTTTGTTATTATTAATAAACTTAAAAGAGATTTCTGGATGTGAAATAGCTAATCTCTCTAACAAATCACTGATATATCCTGCTTCTGCTGTCGCAGATTTTAAGAATTTACGTCGAGCTGGCGTATTAAAGAATAAGTTTCTCACTAGAAAGGTTGTTCCATCTGGGCATCCAATTTCGGTTAACGCTTGCGCCTCACCGCCTTCAATGATATATCTTGATCCGATAAATGAAGTTCTTGTTTTCGTTACTAACTCAACTTGCGCGACAGAAGCAATACTTGATAACGCTTCCCCTCGAAAACCTAAGCTACCAACCGTCAGTAAATCCTCCACCGACTTAATCTTACTTGTTGCATGACGTAAAAATGCAACCGGAATATCCTCTTGTTCCATTCCAGCACCATTGTCCGTGATACGAATAAAACTAATACCACCGTCTTTGATTTCACATGTAATTGCCGTTGCCTTCGCATCAATGGAATTCTCAATTAACTCCTTAACAACGGAAGCTGGACGATCAACAACTTCACCAGCTGCAATCTGATTAATCGTATTTTGATCAAGTATATTAATCTTTGACATGGTTGCTTCCTTTCTCATCGATTGTATTTCTACGTGGATTCAAGTATCAAAAGTACTTTTCTTCAAATTATTCGTTAACTTAATTTCTGTTGCAATGCAAATAACTGATTCATTGCTTCCATAGGAGTTAATTTATTAATATCAATCTTCTTAAGTTCTTCTATAATATTGTCATAAATATTTGGTTCAAACAAGGACAATTGATCAAATTCTTCTGCTTGTTCTTTCTTATTCTTATGTCCTACCGATGGTGTTGTAACTACGTCGATATTACGAACTTTCTCGGTAATGTCTTTATCACTTAATTCTTCTACGATCTCTCTTGCACGGGCTAATACTTGTTCTGGTACTCCAGCAAGTTTAGCAACTTGAATACCATAGCTTTTATCAGCGCCACCCTTTATAATTTTACGTAAGAATACGATATCTTCCCCTTGCTCTTTTACAGCGATACAATAATTGTTGACACCATCGATTTTACCTTCGAGTTCCGTAAGTTCATGATAATGAGTAGCGAATAAAGTCTTAGCTCCAAGTATTTTTAAATTACTGATGTGTTCAATGACTGCCCATGCAATACTAAGGCCATCGAATGTACTTGTACCACGGCCTATTTCATCCAGGATTAAAAGACTGTTTTTCGTAGCATTTCGCAAAATATTAGCAACTTCAGTCATCTCTACCATAAAGGTACTCTGGCCACTTGCTAAATCATCCGAGGCACCAACACGAGTAAAAATACGATCCACAATTCCAATATCAGCGCGCTCTGCTGGTACAAAACTACCGATTTGCGCCATTAATACAATCAAAGCGGTCTGTCTCATATACGTTGATTTACCAGCCATATTAGGGCCAGTAATAATGGAAACACGCTTATTTGAATTATTAAGATACGTATCATTTGCCACAAACATATCATTAGGTATCATTTGCTCCACAACTGGGTGACGACCATTTTTAATATCAATTACCCCACTCGTGTTCATATTAGGTCGAACAAAATCATTGCGTTCAGCCACATAGGCCATAGATGCAACTGCATCCAGTTTTGCAATTGCTTTCGCAGTTGTTTGAATTCGAATTACTTCTTTTCCAATCGTATCACGTATATCAGCAAATAAATCATATTCCAAGGAGAATAGATGATCTTCTGCATTTAATATCTTATCTTCTAATTCTTTTAATTCTGGTGTCGTGTAACGTTCTGCATTGGCTAATGTTTGTTTACGAATCCAATTGGCTGGTACTAAACTTGCATAAGAGTTCGTAACTTCAAAATAATATCCAAATACACGGTTAAACTTAATTTTTAAGTTCTTAATACCAGTTGCTTCTTTCTCTCTTGTTTCTAATTCTGCTAGCCATACTTTTCCGTCTGTTTTTGCTTTACGTAAAGTATCGACTTCTTCATTATAACCTTCTTTAATAATGCCGCCTTCCTTTAAACTGATTGGCGGCTCCTCTGTAATCGACTGATCAATCAAAGCATATAAATCCTCGAGTGTATCTAGTTCATCATAAACCTCGGTAAGAACTTCTGATTTTAGTCCTTCGATTAAATATTTGATATGAGGTAACATCGAAAGAGATGAGGAAAAAGCAATTAAGTCTCTTGGATTTGCACTTTGATAACTAATTCTACCCATTAAACGTTCCAAATCATAGATGGAATTAAGATATTCTCTAATTTCTTCTCTTGTAATCACATTTTCATTCAATTCTGCAATGGAATTTAAACGTGCATTAATCTTTTTTATATCAAGCAATGGTTGTTCCACATACGTTCGTAACAATCGTGCTCCCATCGCAGTTTTTGTCTTATCTAATACCCAAAGAAGGGATCCTCGTTTTTGTTTTTCACGCAATGTCTCTGTTAATTCAAGGTTTCGACGACTAGAACTGTCGATTAACATATATTTATCTGTAGTATAAGGTGTAATATGAGTCAGATGTTCCAATGAATTTTTTTGAGTCTGATATAAATATTGTAAAATAGCACCCGCAGCATTTACTCCAATGGAATAGTCTTTCAGACCAAGTCCATCTAAAGCACCAACATGAAAGTGTTCTTTGATTGTCTTTTCACACATTGTAGTATCATAATACCAGTCTTCTAGCGGTGTAAAGGCGATCTGATATCGTTGTTTTAAATCCTCAATGTTAAGCCCCGAAATCGATAATGCAGGATTACAAATAATCTCTGACGGAGAAAATTTATTAATTTCATCTAATAATTTTCTCTCAGAATCTACCTCCGTAACATAATAATCACCTGTTGTAATATCAACTGTTGAAATTCCACAATTGCCATCATTCCAAATAACACCCATAAGGTAGTTATTCTTTGTCTCGTCTAAAGATTGTGTATTTAAATTCGTACCTGGTGTTACAATGCGAACAACTTCTCGCTTTACCATGCCTTTCGCTAGCTTTGGATCTTCTACCTGCTCACAGATTGCAATCTTATAGCCTCGATTCACTAATTTGGTCAAATAGCCGTCAACTGCGTGATATGGAATACCACACATTGGAGCACGTTCTTCTTGACCACAGCTCTTTCCAGTTAATGTGATTTCTAATTCTTTGGAGGCTGTTATAGCATCATCAAAGAACATCTCATAAAAGTCCCCTAAACGATAAAATAAGATGCAATCTTTATATTGTGCTTTCGTATCGATATAATGTTGCATCATCGGCGTTAATTGTGCCATTTTTTCGTTCTCCTTTTCTAATAGCTAATTAAAACACGCTTTGTGTATCACTTAATAAATATAGGGCTGTCGCACAAGCTGAATATTGTATAAAACAATGAAGGGCAATGGTATTTTTCGCCCTTCATTGTTTATTCATACTGCCCTTAGTGCGACAGCCCCATACAATCCATTCGTTTCCATAATCTAGACATAAGTAAATGGATAGAGTATTGATTGATTACTCTGTAATTACACTCCATTCGCCACTCGCCAAAAAATTATTCGCTGATTTTGTAGCGTCATCAATAATATGTTGTTCATATCCCATAATTTTCAATAATTTGATTGCATTCTTAGAAATAGCCCTTCCAGAATGAAGAATATAATCAAATAAGATATCATCTTCTACTACTTGTTCCTGAAAATGATAATTAGAGTAGAAGTTTTCTAATATATGTGTTAACTCAATATCATGAGTAGCAGCAAAGCAAATTGCATTACCTTTGCATAAGCTCAGTAAAATCTGTGAAGAGGCCGCAATACGTTCTAGTGTATTCGTACCACGAAGTACTTCATCCACAAAACAAAGCGTTGGAATCGTGTCATCTAAATCATCAATAATCCTTTTCAGCGACTTAATCTCAACAATATAGTAGCTTTCTTGACTTAATAAATTATCTTGTAGTGCCATAGAAGACATAACTTTAAAATAACTTGCTTTATAAGAATCTGCCATTACCGTATTGATTGTCTGTGCTAAGATAGCATTAATTGCTAACGTCTTAATAAAGGTTGATTTACCAGAAGCATTGGATCCTGTTATTAACACGCTTTGGTGCTCTGTAATAGAATTCTTTACAGGTTCATTAATCATCGGATGATAAATGTTTTCAGTTTCAATGCTTGATTTTGCTGACTTACTTAATTCCGGAACACAATAGTCACCCATCAGTTCACGAAATGATGCAATTGCTATCATACTATCTAGCTGACCCATGATTTCAAACATTTCATTTAACTCATCTGGCTTTTTTTCAAAGGTTTTCATCATTGTATTAAACTTCATTAAATCAATATGGAAAATCATTCGAATATAATCTAAAAACATATCAGCAATACTTCCAGAAGGATTTCTAGAAGTTACTAGCCAAGAACCACGAAGAAATGGTGCATATGTCTTATAATCTGCTTTTAATCTCACGGTATATGAGGAAAGCTCATCAATCTTACAATCACCTAGTTCTCTTGCACAATCGACAAGACGAATAATATAGGATACAACTTGAAAATACCTTTCGATTACCATTTTTCTTTTGTAATATTGAACGATATTATTGATAACACAAAATGCTGTCATTAAAATACCAAACAAAGGATTTACAAAAATCATAGCAACGCCACAAAAGAGAGCCACAATTAAAAATATATGCGACAAGTTATTTTCACGATTAAGAATGCTAAGTCGATTCATGTATTCATAAACGGACAACGCTTTCATCTTACCCATACGATTAAGTATTTCTTGAACTTTTTGACGTTCTTCTTTATGTTTTCCAAAAAACTCGATTAAGCGATTACGTTCCTTTAGTTTTTCTGGTTCGAATTCTGGTTGATGTAACATAGCAAACAAATATTCCTCACCAGCCGCACTACGAGTATTATTAATTGTCATGAAAATTTGGTTCATATCTAAGTCGTTCCATGTGATATCATCCACATCACCTTTTTCACGTTTCACCGCATTGTAATAAGAATACATGGAAGCGAATTTTTGTGGTGTAAATTCTTGTGTTGGCACATCGCCCCATTCCTTATTTAATTTATAAATCAATTTTTTTCTTCCGTTAACTTTATCATACTCCATCTTGATAATTAGGGCGATGATAATTCCTACAATTAGTATAACAATCTCCATTACTTAACGCACCTTTCCATGACTTATCTTTGTTTTTAACCATTATCCTATTATAAAAATTGTAGGGACGATTGTCAAGAACTGTAGAAAACAAAAAACTGTTCTAGATATCGTTTGATTAACTTCTAGAGCTACCTTTATCACGTATTACAAAAATTGCAGTAATACCACAAATTGCCATTAACATGGGGTAGAATAAATAGGGGATAATTTCAAGTGGCGAAATGGTAAGTCCAACCGCAGCTGCTCCAGCACTTGCATATAATATCTGAGCTCCATACGGAATTAGACCTTGCCATACAGACGTGAATATATCTAATAGAGCAGCAGTTCTTCTCGGCGAAACTTGATATTCATTAGCAATATCTTTTGCAATCGGTCCTGCCATAACAATAGCAATTGTGTTATTGGCCGTAGCAATATCAACGAAAGAACTTAATACTGCAATCCCAAGCTGTGCACCCTTTTTCCCTTTTACATGATATCGTATTCGATTAAGAATATAATCAATCCCACCATTCTCTTTTACTAATCCAATGATACCTGCAACTATTATTGAGATTACTATAATATCATACATATTCATAATACCACCGTTACCATCCATACCACGACCGATGACATCAAATAGATTAGAAATTGCGATTGAGTTGGTAGCTACTCCTACAACAATGGAAAAAACCGTACCTAAAATTAGTACAAAAAACACATTAGCGCCAAGTAATGCGCCTACTAACACAACAAGATAAGGAAGAATCTTCACAAGGTTGTAATCTAAATTTCCTGTGATTTCATAGTTGCTATTCCATGCAAATGCCAAAAATAGTACAATTGTGATGATTGCCGCAGGTAAAACAATCTTAAAATTTTCTTTAAACTTTTCTTTCATCTCACATCCTTGTGTCTTCGTTGCTGCTATCGTTGTGTCTGAAATCATGGATAAGTTATCGCCAAACATAGCACCACATACAACAGCCCCAATACATAGAGCGCCTGATAATCCTGTTTTTTCACTAATACCAGCTGCAATTGGGGTTAATGCAGCGATTGTTCCAACGCTAGTTCCCATAGCGATAGAAATAAAGCAAGCGATCAAGAAGATTCCTGCAATCGCTATCTTAGGAGGCATAATCGTAAGCCCAAAGTTTACTGTACTTTCAACACCACCAGCGGCTTGTACTGTCCCTGAAAAAGCACCTGCGAGAATAAAAATCAAACACATCGTCATAACATTCTCATCACCCATACTCTTCGTTACAATACTCAATTTATCTGCAAAACTCTTTTTAGGGTTTTGCAAAAAGGCAACAACAAGTGCGCAAAGAAAGGCAACAATTGCTGGCATCGCATAAAAATCATTAAATATAACTCCACTACCAATAAATAATACTAAAAAAACTCCGATTGGTAGCAGACCACTTATTTTTCCTTCTTTCAAGTAATTATCCTCCGAAATGTATTTTATTTTTATCTACATTTTCATGCACATTTATGATACTTAGAGGAAATAAATATGTCAATGCTAAGTATTATTAATCTATATATGCTTGAAAGAACGTTTGTAACTTATATAATTTCAATTTACTATTCCGTATTGACTATATTGGATTCAACAAAATCTGTCATAAATAGAATATAACTTTTGTACTCCATTCTCAAGAAAATAGTAGTGCCGAATGTATGGTATTAGTAAAAGAAAGAGTAAGCCTTCTAGGATTAAAAAAGCAATTGTCTCACATAAACAAAATCCTATCATTGAAACCATCATTAAGATTGCGAAAGTTACTGTTACAATTAGATGAATCAAGCGCTCATGTTGAAAAAATTGTATTTGTACTAACATACTCTCTCGTATCTCATTTTTTGTTATATTATCTAAACCTTCGTATTCTCTCTGATTCATCTCATTGATATATTCTTTTAGTCGCTTTCTCATATTTTACTCCCTTCTATCATCATCAACTTCTTTAAATTTCAATCGTGCAAAATGACGTCAAACTGATACAAAAGAAGGGGCTGTTGCATAATGTAACAGCCCTCGCAACTTTATTAGCGTTTGTGATTTCATCTCCTATCCCGAAGAAAGAGGACACATGTATATTTTCGAAGGCCTTACAAGTCCCACACGCTCTTTGTGGGCTTGTGAGCATAGCGCGCCGTAGAAAATATACATGTGTCCTCTTTCTTCTACATAGCTAAAAATCACAAACGTCTAGCAAACAAACAGGGTTGTTACATTATGCAACAACCCCTTCTTTGAACTGTTAAAATTCAAGTCACTAATCTAAGTAATTTCTCATTGTTATTACCTTACGGTAATTAATATTGTTAATTTTACAACCTTCACTACGTCCGCTTTCATGAATTACTTTTCCATTCCCAATATACATTGCAACATGATCCACAGAGCCATAAGAATTTCCATAGAATACTAAATCACCTGGTTGAATCGTGGACATTGACACTTTTTTACCATTTCTAGACATCTCACTCGATGTTCTAGGAAGGCCTAATTTTGAAACACTTAGATTACATTTTGTATAAACTGCCCATATAAAACCAGAGCAGTCTGCTCCAGTAGTTAAACTAGTTCCACCCCAAGCGTATCTTAAGCCAAGATGCTTTTTAGCTTCATTAACAATCGTTGTACGTAATGAGGATGCAGTTACCGATTCCATCTTAACTGCTGTCTTCCATCGATAAACAAGCTCTACATAATCCTTCGTTACATAACCTTCATTATCATCGATTAAAACTTTAACCCAAACTGTTGCATTGGGATCATTCTTCGTTACGACTTCAATCATCTTATCCTCAAGTACAATTAAGTCCTCTCCTTTGGATACTTCTGCAATAATATTATCGTCTGATACAGAAGAAGGATATGAACGTACATTTACATGATTAGCTGTAACGGTTGCTTTTAATACAGCAAGCTGTTCCGCCTTTTTATAACCTTCTTGTCCCATATAGAGATAGTCTGTTGATACATAGCCTGTAACTTCACCTGATTTTATTTTTACCCAACCATCTTTTGGTTTTTCTAATGTAATACAATGTGCTTCTTTAGCTAGCTTACCAACAATGTTTGCCGAGGTACTTGCTTTTTCACGAATATTAATGGAATCACTGCAATTTGCTATTGCAATATTATTAGGTATTGTAACTGGAGTGGATAGGAGTGATGTAATAATAGGTGTATCAGAATCTGCTTCATCACTGTAATACTCAGAAAATAAAGCACCAAGTCCCCCGATTCCTTCTCCACTTGTGGTTTCAGCCTTTACCGAAGTACTCATACAAGAAAATGCAAGTATTGTTGATGCGATAAATGCTGAATATTTAAGGGTTACCTTACGCATATACTACCTCCAACTATTAGTTATTAAGCTATATATCATAGCATATTTTTAACATTAGTTATGTATTTCACTCAAATTGTTACGATTTGATTACATTTATTACATGGATATTATAACAGTACATGGTAAATATGTCAATTGCTAGTAGTATTTTTTTAAAAAAATTATACATTATTACATGACAACAAAAATTCTATCGTTAGTTTACATTCGAAAAGGCTGATTCGCCTGCAATCATTCTTAATTACTTAGAATGATATTATTTACGAATCAGCCTCTTCTTACCTTGGCACTATTTCAATCATATGAATGAAATTTTTATAGAATTGAATATATTAAATAATGATACAGATTAATCCACCATTGCTCTCATTAATAATTCTTTGCATTGTTTCTTGAAGCTTCATCTGACTATCGTCATTCATCTTATTAATCTTTGCTGCAATTCCTTCATCAACAAGCTGTTTCATTGTTTTACCAAAGATGTTTGTCTCCCAGATACCTTCTGGACTTACTTCAGTTTGCTCCTTCATATAATTAATCAAATCCATAGCTTGTTCCTCTGTTCCAACAATAGGAGCAATCTCCGTCTGAATATTTGCTTGAATCATATGAATCGAAGGTGCATTTGCTTTAATCTTAACTCCATATTTACTACCGTGACGGATTAACTGTGGCTCTTCAATTATAATCTGATTTTGCGATGGAGATACAACTCCATAACCTTTATATTTTACTTGTTCACAAGCTGAACTCACTTTTTCATATTCATGCTTCTTGGATGCAAGTTCACGAATCATCTTCATGAAATCATACTCACCATTAACTGGACATCCAGTAATATCTGAGATAATTTCATAGTAATACTTATTGTCAATATCTACAAAGATTCGAACGGTACCATCTTCCATTAGGATTTTCTCAATCTTGAACTCGTTCACATAAGGATTATCAACTTTACAATTCTCTGGATTCACATCTTTCATTAATCTCATATTTGAAAGCATCTCTTTAATTGATTCAATTAAAGTTTTTTTGATATAATGATCCCTTGGGAATAATTCCAACCATTTTGGCAAATAGAAGTTGATTTCTGAAATTGGGAATGCTGATAATGCACCTGATAAAATATTCATAATATCGTCTTTTTTCATCTGCTCACAATTAACTGGTAGCACTGGTATATTATACTTTTCTTCCATCTTTTCAGCCAACATATTAGTTTCTTCCGAATAAGGTCGATTCGTATTAAGAACGATAACAAATGGTTTTCCTATCTTCTTTAATTCATCTATTGTTCTCTCTTCTGGTGCAATATAATTGTCTCTTGGAAGATCGCCAAAGCTTCCATCACAAGTAACTACAACTCCAATTGTAGAATGGTCATTGATTACTTTCTTCGTTCCAAGTTCTGCCGCTTGTGTAAATGGAATTTCATAATCATACCATGGGGTTTTTACCATTCGTTCCTGATCATTTTCAATATGACCAAGTGCACCATCTACCATATAACCAACACAATCAATCATTCGTACTGACAAATCAACATCATTTTGCAACTGTATATTTACTGCATCTTTGGGAATAAATTTAGGTTCCGTAGTCATTACGGTCTTACCCGCTGCACTTTGTGGTAATTCATCAACTGCTCTCTCCCTATTATGTACGTCTTCTATATTCGGGATTACCAACAAGTCCATAAATCGCTTAATGAACGTTGACTTACCAGTTCGTACTGGTCCTACAACACCAATGTAGATTTCACCATTGGTTCTTGCCTGAATATCTTTGTAAACATTGTAGCTATTCGATAAAGCAAAATTGTCCATAAAAATACCCCTTCCATATTTGTGCCAAGTTTAAACCTTGATACAGTATATGGTGGGGCAGATTTTGTTAGAACAAATTTTTATTTACGTTTACCTCCCCATTCAATAACGGTAAATCCGTTACGATAAAAGGAATAAAACTCCTACCAGTTTTTCCATACTTCTGGTTGATAACCAATCGTAGCAAGCTTTCCATTGCGAACAATTGGTGTTTTGAGTACTTTTTGATTTTCTAATATTTTTGAAACTTTATCCTCCTCAGAAAGATAGGATAACAAGGCTAATATATCCTTATCTTTTCCTTTAGCATCAATCATATTGGTGATTCCACCCACAGCCTGACATACAGAAGTGAATTCTCCTTTACTCATACCCTTTTCTTTTAAATCAATCATCTGAAACTTTATGTTTCTTTCTTTAAAATATCTTTGTGCCTTCTTTGTATCAAAACATTTATTTGTACCAAAAATTTGAATATTCAAATCTATGTCCTCCAATCCATGTACTCGATCTATTCATCATTTATGCTAGATATCCAAAATGGATATGAATAGTTTAGCCCATACAACATAGGAATTCAAGTATATTGATATTTGACTTCCTGTATTTGGTTCAGTATAATTCTATTAGTAATATTATAGTGAATTACTTGAAACAGTAAACAATCAAGATGGTATGGAGGAGAACAATTGGAATATAGAAAAGTACATACAAGCGAGATAAATGAAGTTGCGGCATTACATAATGAATTAGCTTACTATATACAAAAAGAAACCAAGGATGCCTATTGGGATTTTGGAATTCTATCGATAGAAGATATCAGTAGGCACTTATCTGAATTTATTGGTCATCCAGAACACAATCTATTGATTGCTAAAGATGACAACAAAATAGTTGGGTTCATTGCAGGGGAATTATTGCACTGTCACCTTCCAATTTCAAGTGTGAAGAAAATTGGTTATATTTCAGGCGCGTTTGTGTTGAGTGAGTTTCGAGGGAAAGGCATTATGAAAACATTAGAAAAGCTAATGATTGATTTTTTTAGAACCTGTAGTGTAAAGTATGTCGAATTAAATTTTATCTCGAATAATATAATCGCAAAAAACAGTTGGAGAAGTATGGGTTATGAAACTTTTCGAGAACAGGCACGAAAAGATATATTAAACACTGAAATAAGACATTGACGGAGCTTGGAACAAAGATAGTGAAAATGATTGCCTTTTGACGGGCTTATAGCAAAAAATCACAAACGCCTAGTAAACAAACAGGGTTGTTGCATTATGCAACAACCCCCCATTAATCACGTTTACTAATAATTGCATGAATACGATTCATTACCATAGTCAATGCAACTGTATTCTCACCACCACGCGGAATAATGATATCCGCATATTTCTTTGTTGGTTCAACAAATTGCTCATGCATTGGTTTTACTGTATTGATGTACTGATTAATAACAGATTCAATACTTCTTCCACGCTCTTTAACATCACGTAAAATACGGCGTACAAGTCGCTCGTCAGCATCCGTATCCACAAATATCTTAATATCCATTAAATCTCTTAATTCCTTATTTTCAAATATTAAGAACCCTTCTACCACAATTACCTTAGCAGGTTCGATGTGAATAGTATCTTTTGTTCGATTATGTTCGGAATAAGAATAAACAGGACAGTCAACTGCAGTCCTCTGCTTTAATGCTTTGATATCATTAATCATACGATCGGTATCAAATGCATTTGGATGATCATAATTGATGCTAGCTCTCTCTTCAAAAGGCATATCATCATGTGCCTTATAATAGCTATCATGACAAAGAAGTTGTACTTCTTGTTTAAATTCTTGTTTTAATCGAACTGCTACTGTTGTTTTTCCAGAAGCAGAACCCCCAGCAACACCTATTACAATAACATCTTTCACAAAAAACCTCCAATAGTGAATTCCCATGCGTCTGACACACAACATAAAATAAAGCGCATAAGGAATTTACTGCGTCTAAGGTACCTAATATTCAAAGTTATTAAGCTAAAATTTCCTTGATTGCAGCTGCTAACTCATCACATTTGCAATTCGCAAAGAAATACTCACTAAATTTAGGTCCACTAATTGCACCTTTTAATAAATCCTGATCAATATTCTTTAAAATTGTTAGCATGTCAACATGGGTTACTTTTTTTACTTCATCTAAAATCTTCTTATTTCTTTGTTCTGGAATCACTCTTTCCTTTGGATATCCCTGACCACTTTTACCTTCAAATAACTTTTCAAAGATATACTCAAGGTTTAATTCAGCGCCCCATCCAAATCCCTTTGCGAATGGAAGTGCAATTGCATTACCATCGTTAATCTGAGCAAACATATAAGCATCAGAAGGATCAACTATATGTCCACAAAGCACATTTGGGAAAGAATTTAAAGCTAGCATAGCTCCTTGACCAGTTCCGCAACCAGTAATTACATAGTCTGCCGCTCCAGAATTTAATAGGATTGCTGATAAAATACCATTCTGTACGTAAGTCAATGAGTTCTCATCTTCTGCATTGTACATCCCATAATTAAACACTTCATGACCTTTTGGTTCTACTACTTTTTTTAAAGTTTCGAAGACTAAATCATTCTTTGCTGCCTGACTATTTTCATTAATTAGTGCAATTTTCATTAAAAATATCCATCCTTTTGTATATTGTATTTCTTGTACTTATACTTTATCTTGAGTAAAATATAGCTACATTTATTTAACACTGACATTAATTTTACAAAGTTCCCATTTTCATGTCAACAAACAAATCATACCATATTGATAAAAGCTATCGTCTGGCTTGGTTAATTACCACTCCAGAGAGCTATGCTCCATCGTCTTGTCACGCATTAATAAATCGGTTACCGCATCTTTTGCGGATTTATCCTCGAAAAGTACCTTATTAATTTGTTCTACAATTGGCATCGAAACGTTGTATTTTTTTGAAAGCGCAAGAGCTGCTTTTGCGCAATAAACACCCTCAACAACCTGCTTTACTTCCTCCATAGCTTCTTGCATTGTATAACCCTTTCCAATTAAATAACCAGCATTACGATTTCGACTGTGTTTACTTGTACATGTTACAAATAAATCACCTACTCCTGAAAGACCAGAAAATGTTTCAAGTTTTCCACCCATTTTAATGCCAAGACGACTTATCTCTGCAATACCACGAGTCATTAATGCTGCTTTTGTATTATCACCAAAACCAAGTCCATCCGCGATACCTGCAGCTAATGCGATTACATTCTTTAAGGAACCACCCAACTCAATACCCATAATATCTGGACTTGTATACACTCGAAAATACTCATTCATAAATGCATCCTGAATCATAGAAGCGGTCTTTTTTGAAGACGCTCCAACAACACAAGATGTTGGAATACCTCGACTAACTTCTTCTGCATGGCTCGGTCCAGATAAAACTGCAACATCAGCATGAGGTATTTCTTCACTAATTATTTCGGTGAGTGTCATCAATGTTGTTTCTTCAATACCCTTACCAACATTAACAATGACAGTATTATCTTTTATGAAAGATGCAACTTGCTTTGCAGTGGAACGAACATATGGAGAAGCAACAGCAAATACGATTAGTTCAGGATCATTTAATGCAAGAGATAAATCATCAGTAACCTTCACAGAATCTGGTAACTTCGCTTCTGGTAAATTCGCTATCTGCTTACGATTATTATTTAAATTCTCCACTTCTTTGGCTAAAGCAGACCAAAGTGTAACCTCTTGACCATTATTACTAAGTAAAATGGCTAAAGCGGTTCCCCAAGTACCTGCTCCAAGTACACTAATTCTCATGTAACACCCTCCTTAACATCTTCTGGCTTAATTCTCGACTTTTGGCCAATCTTATTCTCAGTTCCATTTAACAAACGCTTTAAATTCGTACGATGACTATAAAAAGCAGATAATGCATATATGATTGCAATTATGAGCATATGTATCTGACCAGGATAACGGATACCTACCCAGACTGGGAACAATACTGCAATACATAAAGAACCCACTGATACATATCTTGTAATTGCTACAACTCCAAAAAATATAACGATAATAAATGGAATTAATAGTGGATCAAATGCTATCATAACACCAGAAGTTACAGCTATGCCTTTTCCACCCTTAAACTTAAGCCAAAATGGATAATTGTGGCCCAACACAGCACCAAAGCCTGCGTATAAACCTAATAATTTTGCATAATCACAATCTTTAAAAATTAATTCTCGGAATAATATAATAGGAATAATTGCTTTTAAGAAATCTCCAATAAAAGTAAGTGCTCCAGCCTTCCAACCAAGTGTACGTAAGGCATTTGTCGTGCCAACATTACCACTTCCGTATTTTCTGATATCTACATGATATAGTTTACTTACAAAATATCCAGTTGAAAAACAGCCAAATGCATATCCAGATACAAAACATATGATGATTCTTAAAACTTCAACCATTGACTAATCCTCCCATACACCCATTTATTACTTATTTTTCCCCTTCTTTACGTTCTCTGATAATAAACTTCAAGGAAGTTCCTGAGAAACCAAATGCTTCTCTAATTTTATTCTCAATGTATCGAGTATAAGAATAATGCATTAATTCTTTATCATTTACGAAGATGACAAAAGTAGGCGGTTTAATGGAGGCTTGAGTTATATAATATAAGCGTAGACGCTTACCTTTATCGGAAGGCGGCTGATGCATCGCAGTTGCTTCCATCATAATCTCATTTAAGACACCAGTGGATATTCTTAGATTACGATTTTGGATAACTACTTCAATCACATCAAATATTTTATTTATTCTTTGCCCACTTAATGCTGAAATATATAAGATTTCTGCATATGGCATAAATGATAAAGTTTCACGAATTTTCTCTGAATGACGGTACATTGTTTTATCATCTTTTTCAATTGCATCCCATTTGTTCACTGCAATGATAATACCTTTACCACGATCATGAGCAATACCTGCAATTTTTGCATCCTGTTCGGTAACACCTTCAGTTGCGTCAATTACTATCATAACAACATCGGCGCGTTCTACCGCACTTACGGTACGAATGATACTAAAACGTTCAATCTCTTCTTTAATCTTATTCTTACGACGAAGACCTGCCGTATCAATAAATACATACTCTTTATCCTGCCATGAAATTGCAGTATCAATCGCATCACGAGTTGTTCCAGCAATATCAGAAACGATGACTCGATTTTCGCCTGTTAGCTTATTAATAATAGAAGATTTACCTACGTTAGGTTTACCAACAATCGCGATTCTTGGTCGTTCATCCTCATCCTCTTCCATTGAATTAGGATCAAAGTGAGCTACAACCAAATCCAACAAATCACCAAAACCTAAAAGAGAAGCTGCAGACACCGGTATAGGATCTCCAATTCCAAGATTATAAAACTCGTACGTATCCGGCATAAATTTTTCAAAGCTATCAACCTTATTCACAGTTAGAATAATCGGCTTTCCGGAACGTCGTAAGATATCTGCTACCTTAAAGTCTGCATCCACAAGACCCTGACGTACGTCGACAACAAACATAATGACATCCGCGGTTGCGATTGCGATTTCAGCTTGTTCACGCATATAGGAAAGCATCATATCCTTACTTTCTGGCTCAATACCACCAGTATCAATCATCGTGAATTGCTTGTCTAACCATGTGACATCCGCATAAATACGATCTCTAGTTACACCCGGTGTGTCTTTAACAATCGAAATTCTATCACCCGCTAAGGCATTAAATAAAGTCGACTTACCAACATTCGGCCTTCCGACAATTGCAACGATTGGTTTACTCATAATTACCTCTTTTCTGTATCTACATGTCCTATCTTAGAATTGTAGTTACCAATGACATTCCATCTGATTTTACAATACGAACCGTTGTTTGTAAAGCATTTTCAATATCTTTGACCGTAACATCATCAAGTAGTACATCTTCGCCAGAACGTAACATTACATCTGGCATTATTAAGAATTCTCCAAGGTCCTTATCTTTTAATTGTGCAATAATATCTTGTCCTGTTACAAGTCCAGCTACCGTGATATTATGACCATAAAAATCATTTACAATCGGATAAACAGTTACTTTCGTTTGAGGGAATTTCTCCTGAATAGCTAAGGCAATCCCTTGCATTGTAGAAGCTGCAAGCATTCCTGTAACCAACGAACAATTACGAACGCTATCGTTCGTATCGATTTCTTTTAACGCTTCTTCTACCTCATCCACAAGGGAACGAATCATTCCAACCCCATTTTCAATCTGAGGATATCCCTCATAATAATCTGCGTTTGGTATCGGTAAGGAAGCTTTTAAATACCATTCATCGCTTAAATATACAAATCTTGTACCACGCTCTTTTTTTATCTTTTTCTGCCATCCTTCTACTTGTTCAATCACTAAACGTGCTTCTTCCTTTGTGAATGCATGAAATTTGGTTAACTTCTCACGATGCTTCGTAAGACCAATTGGAACTACTGACATCGTCTTCATATATGGAAGCAATTGAGATAAATCCTGAATTGTTTTATCCAATTCAGCGCCATCATTATATCCTGGGCAAAGTACAACTTGACCATTCATCTCAAGTCCTGCATCATAAAAACGTTTCAAGTATTCTAACTTTTCGCCTGCAAAACGATTGTTTAACATCTTACAACGTAATTCTTTATTCGTTGTATGGACTGAGATATTAATTGGTGATAGCTTATAGAAACAAATTCGGTCGACTTCCTCTTCGGACATATTCGTTAGTGTAATATAATTACCCTGTAAAAATGACAATCTTGCGTCATCATCTTTAAAATAAATTGTATTACGCATACCTTTTGGGTTTTGATCAATAAAGCAAAATACACATTTGTTATGACAGGATTGATACTGGTCCATTAATCCTTCTTCAAATTCTATTCCAAGATCATCGTCATAATCTTTTTCTATCTCTAACTCCCATTCCTCACCATTTTGCTTTGCAACAATAATTGTTAAAAAGTCATCATGTATGAGGTAATGATAATCAATTACATCCTTTATTTTCTTACCATTAATACGAAGTAGCTCATCCTTCGCACCAAGTTCAAGTTGCTCTGCGATGCTACCTGGCAAAACACGTTTGATAATGTGTCTAGCTTCTTTTTTTCTTTCCATTGTTATACCTTTCTATCTGATATCCGTAAAATATTAGATTTTCATCGGATGTTTCTTAATCTTATATCAGTTTATCATCCGCCAAACACATTTGCAACCGAAAATTCCCTACTCCTATTGTCATTGATTTCCTATCCTTACTTACATTGACTTCTTCTTGTTCTGATTACTCTTTTACGACTAAAAATTTAGATATAATATCACAAAAAGCTTCTTCCTTCGTATCTAGCAATTTTCGAAAGCATACCTCTTCTCGTTCAAGTAATTGTGCTAATTCAAGGATAAAACCAGGAATATTATCAGCTGTAATGGTTCCGTAGAGTTTACCCATATGAGTATCCTTTAAACTAACATTTCCGCCCGTATAAAGCTCAAAGACATCAAACATTTGACCATGAATGGAAACCTTTTTACCTGCTAAGCCAAGCTCTGCAACTTGATGACGAGCACAAGAATTACCACAACCAGAGATATGAATCTTTGGAAGCAGATTCCCGTCGAGATTATTATGATCCACTGCTTTTAATATAGAAAGAAGTAAAGCATGGCTATTTTGAACTCCAATTTGACAAGTTGGAATACCAACACAGCTAAAACTATGTCCTACATTAGAAAATTGATTTTCGGATTTTGTAGCTTCTAGGAACTCCATTGCTTGTTCTTTTGTCAAGTTACGAACATATAATTCTTCTTCCATACTTAGACGAAGTTCAATTTTATGTTCCGGATTACAGTTTATTAGCGCATTCTCTACAAAATTGCAGACATAGTCATACATCTTCATCGATAATTTGCCAAACCGAGGATGTAAAATTACGGTATATAAGCCTTTTTGCTTTTGAGCTTTTATATTTAACGTATCGATAATATCAGGGAGCCATTCTTCTTCTCTTACAATTGTAGCCTCTATTTTTTCAAATGACTCTGTGTTTTTTACTCGACTAACATGACGTTCAAAACATTCTATAAACTTTTCCAAACCAACTTCCATCGGTATAAATCTGCTTCTTGCTTTCGCGCGATTCTTATAATTTCCCAATTCGATAAAGGTACGCAGATAAGCTTCCACATAATATATAGCTTCATATGGATTAATTATCTTATCATATAGAATTGCAACTTGAGGATTATTTCCCAAACCGCCAGCTAGAAACACTCGAAATTTTGGCTCCCCATTTTCTATTACGGCAACAAAACCAATATCATTGATCGTTGCGCAAGCAGTATCCTTGCAAGAATTCGAAAATGCTACTTTGAGTTTTCTTGGTAAATGAAACTGCGAGGCATTGGCAATAAAATATTCACTTAACAAAAGCGCAAAATCAGTCACATCAAAGGCTTCTCCCTTTTCTACCCCTGACATTGGTGATAGTGCTACATTTCTGGGATAGTTACCACCTCCACCCCTCGTAAATAAATCATAATCAATGGCATCCATCATAATCTCACATACTTCATCTAACGATAAATCATGTAATTGAACTGCTTGTCTGGACGTGAAATGAACACTTTCTATTTTATATTTTTTCATATACTTTTGAATTAGCTTTAGATGTTCAAAAGAAATCAATCCACAAGGTGTACGTAATCGAATCATAAAACCTTCTTTTCCTCGTTGTGCATACACGCCCATCCCGCCTGATTTTGCTTTAAAGTCAGGAACCGATAACTCTCCTGCCAAGAATTTCTCTCCTATTTTTTTAAACCATAAAATCTCTGATTTATACAAGTCGCTATATGTTTTCATCTTGTCTCCAATCAATTCTAACTTATTCATTCAATTTATTATTTCCAATTATTTGATAACCATTACACCTTTTCACTTCTTAGAGTAAATGTTTCTATTGCATACCTGATTAAAAAGAATCAAAGTGACCAAAAATATATATAACAAACAAGGAAACGCAAATTTAGAAAAAATTAGAAGTATTTTAATAGAATTGGAGGAAACGCTATGAAGAATAAATTTATCATTATTTTAATTATTTCCTTTGTATTGTCTTCCCTTGTATTAGGATGCAAATCTTCCGTACAAAAGGAAACAAATCAATCGATCTTTCCTTCCTTATTAGCAAGAAAAATAAACGAAATAAATAACTATATGGATCAGTTATATAAGGAAGATACCATAAAAGATAGTACTCATTTCAATGACAGTATAGAAACTATTAGTAAAGGAAAACGTTTAATCGATTATCCAACCTTTATGGATGCAAGCGGATATACTACAACCTTTAAAGAAAAACCTAATAATGTTGCTGTACTTTTCTCTTCTTACGCCGAGATTTGGCAACTTGCTGGTGGCGTAGTAAATATTACCGTCGAAGAAACTGTTAATCGAAATCTAGTATCCAAAGAAGATGTCAAGTTAGTGGGACAAGGAAGTGGAAAAGAAATCAACTATGAAGTATTACTCTCTTATCAACCTGATTTAGTTATTCTAACTGCTGATTATGAAGCTCAAGTAAAATTAGCTGACCAATTACGTATGTTTCAGATTCCGGTACTAGTACTCAAAGTAGAAAACTTTCTTGACTATCTTGAAACTCTTTCCCTATTTACTGAGATATTAGACACAAAAGAACAATATAACATTTATGGAAATGATGTTCTAAACCAAATTGAAACTGTCTTAAGTCAATACGATAATATTATAGAAAAACCTACTGTACTATTTTTGCGAGCATATTCCTATGGTGCTAAGGCAAAAACTACAGACCACTTTGTTGGTGCAATGTTAAAGGATTTAGGTGCTATTAATATAGCTGAATCGAAAGACTTTCCACTTGATACCTTAAGTCAGGAAGTAATTGCTGCAAGTGATGTAGACTATATTTTTATCTCTGTTATGGGTGAAGATGAAAATGCTGTTCGTAACTATGTTGAGAAAGAACTATTAGTACAACCTGTTTTCTCCGTTTTAGATGCTGTAAAGGAAAAGAAATATTATATCTTACCGAAAGATTTATTTTCTTATAAACCAAATCAACGTTGGGGGGAAGCTTATCAATATCTTGCTAACCTATTATATCCAAAAACAAATAATGAGTAAGCACTTGATTGTAGCAATTTCAGTCAATTAGAGAGGCATAACATGACTCAATCAAAACAAAAAGCTGTGAAATATATAATACTTTTTTTTCTGCTGATTATTGGTTGCTTTCTTGCAATTTGCATTGGAAGTGTTGCAATTCCTTTATCAGATGTTTTTTCTGCATTCTTTAACCATGACGCTCTCTCCATTAATCAGTTGATCATTCGTTCTGTTCGAATTCCTCGTGTCATTGGTGCGATTTTTGCAGGTATCGGGCTTTCGACTGCCGGTGTTTTATTACAGATTGTAATGAATAATTCACTTGCTGCTCCGAATGTTATTGGTATTAACTCTGGTGCTGGATTATTTGTACTTTGTATTCTTGTTTTTTTCCCAAATAATTATTATGTGATTCCATTTGCAGCTTTTTTTGGTGCATTAATAGCAGCTTTATTAGTTTATCTTATTGCTCATAAAACACACATTAGTAAAGTAACTGTCGTACTTGCAGGGGTCGCTGTTTCCAGTCTGTTAAATGCTATTATGAATGCCATTATACTTTTTTTCCCGAATGCTTCCATTGACATATCCTCATTTATGTATGGAACGTTATCAGGATTAACGTACTCCTTAATTCTACTTCCAATATCTTTAATAGGTATGATTAGTTTATTGCTATTTTTCTTGCGCAATACATGGAATATCCTTCAACTTGGTGATTCTTTAGCGAGTTCACTTGGCTTACGAGTTAATGTAATACGTTTTCTTTTAATTTTATGTTCAGCAATGCTTGCTGGTTCTGTAGTTAGCTATGCTGGTCTTTTGGGATTTGTTGGGTTAATTGTTCCACACATAGCTCGACAAATCATTGGTAACGATGCAAAACAGCTTATTCCGTTCTCTGCGATCTTAGGTGCATTAATTGTTGTTTTATCAGACTTAATTGGCAGGATCATATTTGTACCATATGAGATTCCTGTTGGAATTATTATGTCTTTTCTTGGAAGTCCATATTTTATCTACTTACTAATACGACAAAAAGGAGGAAAATCTCATGCTGATGTATGATAATGTAACTGCATCGATTGGTGGAAAAAAAATAATCACAAATCTTAGTGTTTCATTCCCTTATGGTACAATCACCTGTATTCTTGGACCAAATGGGAGTGGAAAATCAACTCTCCTAAAAAGCTTATTCTCACCTCAATATCTTATTGAAGGTGAAATATTGTTAGATGATCGTCCAATTACCAAATATCCTGCTCGTGAAAAAGCAATGCGCATTGCCTATCTTCCTCAAATACATGAAATACCTCCAATTACAGTCCGAACTTTGATCATTCAAGGTCGTTTCCCTTACATTGGTATGTTAGGGAAGGCAAGTCGCTTGGATCAACATCTTGTACAGCAAGCTCTCATTGATACAAACATGAGTGAGTTAGCTAATCGCAATTTGACGACTTTATCTGGGGGTGAATGTAAGCGTGCCTATATCGGCATGATTTTAGCCCAAAATACGGATTATATTATTCTAGATGAACCTACTACTTTCTTAGATATTAAACATCGTTTGGAACTATTAGAATTGCTTTCTACTCTTAGAGATCGCGGAAAAACAATTGTTGTAGTTCTACATGATATTAATGAAGCATTGCAATTAGCTGATATTATTGTTCTACTAAAAGACGGAAGTCTTGTAAAAACATTATCCCATATGGAGTTTTTAAATACGGATTTGATTCAGGATATTTTTCAAGTTCAAATGACTTACCAAGAAGTCGATCATAGAACATTAACGAATTTTTCACTTAAAGATAAATAAGTAAGAAAATGTTGACGAATATTTAGGAAGATAATAAAATATTGGATGGTTAAAATGCACGTAAGGTGCATATAAAAGGAAGGGGACTCTTATGAGCAACAGAAAACTATTCGAAACGATCCCTATCGCTCCACTTAAGATAATAGCGTTAGCAGGTTACGAAGAATTAAGTGAAAAAGTCAATCATTGTATTGTACAAGCTAGACATGCTATGCTGGAAATTCAGGAAAACATACCTGCGTATTTAGGATATAACAACGATACTTATCTGGTTGATTACTCTATTCCTAGATTTGGTACTGGTGAAGCAAAAGCCGTTATTAATGAAACAATCCGCGGATATGACTTATTTATTCTTGCTGATGTCATGAATTACACAACAAAATATGCAATTCACGGTGAATCCACTATGAAATCTCCTGATGATCATTTTCAGGATTTGAAACGTATCATCGCTGCCGCAAAAATAAGTAAAGTGAAACGTATTAATGTAATTATCCCTTTCTTATATGAAAGCAGACAGCATCGACGAGATAAGTTAGAATCTTTAGATTGTGCATATGCTCTACAAGAGTTATCTAATATGGGTGTGGAAAATATAATTACATTTGATGCTCATGACTCTCACGTTCAGAACGCGATACCAATTCGCGGATTTGATAATTTTTTTACTAGCCTACAATTTATCCGTGAGCTTTTATTCACAGAGAAAGATATTTTAAAAACAAAAAATGATTTAATGGTGATTTCACCAGATGAAGGTGGTATGACACGCTCTGTCTATTACGCCAATGTTTTAGGTGTTGAAATGGGCATGTTCTATAAGCGTCGCGATTATTCTCAAATTGTTAATGGTACTAATCCAATCGTCACACATGAATTTCTCGGAACTAGCGTAGAAGGAAAAGATGTATTTATCATAGATGACATTATATCTTCTGGCGAAAGTATTCTTGATGTCGCACGTGAATTAAAACGACGAAAAGCTCGTCGTATCTTCATTGCAGCTACGTTTGGTTTATTCTGTAATGGAATCAATAAATTCGACCAAGCATATGAAGAAGGATGTATTGATCGAATCTACACAACGAATCTAGTCCATACACCAGAAGAAATACTTACACGGCCATATTACAAGAATGTTGATTTAAGCAAATATATATCTTTAATCATTGATACTTTAAACCACGACACATCGGTAAATGATATCATTTCTCCTAGTGAATTAATTCATGAATTGTTACAAAATAGAACATAAGAAAGTTTTACAAACAAAGGAGCTAGGTACAGCTGATTTTTACAATCAGCTAATACGTTAGCCCCTTTTATATGATCTGACTAATATTTATCTTTTTAATGTACCATTATTAATTTACTTGAATCACTCCAATCATACTTCCTCGTTTCCCTTTCGTTGCTCGATGTGAAAAGAATAATTCTGGATGACACATCGTACATAAACCAGATACTACTACATTTTCTTGTCTTAATCCTGCCTCTAGTAAAATCAAACGATTTGCCTCCCATAAGTCCAAGTGATATTTAAGTTCACCTTCTTTATTTACTCCATTACATTTTAATATTTTACTACACTGTTCCTTTGAGAAATTTGCTTTGAAAGCATCTGCAACATCCTTACTGACTTCATAACAATTTGGTCCAATACAAGGACCTATAACAGCAATAATATCTTCTGAGTTGCTAGAAAACTCCTCCTCCATCTTACGAACTGTTTTGGCCCCAATTTTTTGTACTGTACCTTTCCATCCAGAATGAGTAGCACCCACACACTTCGTCTTAGGATCAACGAATAGGATTGGCACACAATCAGCGCTAAAAACAATTAAAGGAACATTAACGTTATTTGTAATATGACCATCAATTTCAGAATATGAACGCTTTCTTGTAATACCCATACCACAATCTTCTTTCGAAGTAACACGTACATTTGCTTTGTGGACTTGATCGGTAAATACAAGATTTTTATCATTTACACCAATAGCTTCACAAAGTAAACGATAGTTTTCATAGACATTCTCTTCCTTATCTCCACGGTTAAATCCAAGATTCATTGATTCAAATATACCATCACTTACTCCACCTAAACGGGTAGAAAACCCATGAGATATAAAATCAAATTGTTCTAAAATTGGAAATGAAATATACGGTGTACTATTTTTATCGGTATATACTAAATCAGCATATTTTGTTAATTTTTCTCTTCTCATTTTTTCTCCTTATGTTATGCTAATGTTTACGCTACATAATATTTAATATCATAGTGCATCATATGCATTTTTTATCAATTCGATATTCTCTCCAACTAAAACAACAACGTCAAATCGACAAGGAGTATTCTCTCCATATCCGTGCGAAAGTAAATAAAATCTTGCACATTGTACGATTTTACGTTGTTTATGTTTTGTAACAGCTTCCGAAGGAAATCCACATTCCTGATTCCATCGGTATTTGACTTCAATAAAAGCAAGATAGTTTCCTTCTTTTGCAATTATATCAATCTCTCCTGCTCTTGTAAAAAAGTTTCTTTCTAGGATTACGAATCCAAGCTTCTTCAGATAGTGGATTGCCTCAGTTTCTTTTGAGTTACCAACCACTCTCTTATTCATTTATTTATCTCCCATAACTTTACCTTTTAAGGTATCCATCTTATCAACAAATACTAAAACTTCTGCCACCACTTGATATAGTTCCTTTGGAATATAGTCTCCAATATCAAGTTTTGATAAAGTATTAGCTAACTTCTCATCCTTGTGGACTGGAACCTGATTATCTTGTGCTTTCTCGATAATACGGTCTGCGACAAAGCCTCTACCACTAGCAATTATCTTAGGTGCTTCATCATTTGGTTCATACGACAAAGCAATCGCTGTTTTTCTTTTTTTCCAATCACTCTGTCCCATCATAACGTCCTCCTATGAATAAAATCTATAAGCCTTTTACTTGTCAGCAATAAAATTCTTAATAAAGGTAGTTCGATGAATTAGAGAAGGTCCAAGTTCCTTTAACGCTTTGATATGGTCTGCTGAACCGTATCCCTTATTAGAAGCAAATCCATACCCTGGAAACACTTTATCATAATCTACCATAAGCCGATCTCTCGTCACTTTTGCTACAATACTTGCAGCAGCAATGGAAGCACTTTTTGCATCTCCCTTGATAATCGGAACTTGCTTAATCTCGACATTTGGAATCGTAACAGCATCGTTTAATAACAGATTCGGTTTGATCTTTAACTGCTCAATTGCTTTTCTCATAGCTTCATAGGTTGCTTGTAATATGTTGATTTCATCAATCGTATGATTCGAAGAGCTTCCGATTCCAACCGCAACTGCCTTCTGCATTATCTCATCGTACAACTTTTCTCGCATTTTTTCGCTAACTTGTTTGGAATCATTAAGATACAATATATCACAATTTTTTGGTAAAACGACCGCACACGCAATGACCGGACCTGCCAAAGGCCCACGACCTACCTCATCAATTCCGCAGATATATTCATAATCTGCATACTTGTTCTCATAGATCATCATTGTTTGCATACGTTTTTTTTCATTCTCTAGCTGTTCTTGTAACTTCTGATATTTCACAATCAGTTTGCGAACCCCTTCGCGTTCTTCAGTTTCATATTCATGAATTAAGGCCGCTAAATCTTCCACTTTACATTGCTTAAACTCTTGCGTAATCTCTGAAATTTTCTTTAGCATATCAACCTTCTTCTATCGACCTTTTCGACTATTTGTTTTTGTACTTTTTCTAGAAGTTACAGTTCCTCTATTCGATGCAGATTTTCCAGTTCCAACTGGTTTGACTGCTTTCGTTGGTTTACTTAATCCATTTGACTTTCTACTTCCTGCTGTTTTGGTTGTTCTTAAATCTCCGGTTGTTTTTCCAGTTCCTGTCATTCTTTTAGTTCCTGTTGTTCTTGCTTTTTCAGCTCGTAGCTCTTTGGCTTCTGCCTTCTTAACTGCTGCTCGTTTTACTGGTTTCTTAGCCTCAAAACTTCTTTGACGTTCTTCCTCTTTTACCATATTCGGAGTTTCCAATGAAATACGATCAATACGGCCATTACGAAAATCATCTAAGATAAATCCAGCGGCCTTTGTTAAGTCAAATAGTCCTCCACGTAACAAACATCCACGTTTTTTAGCAATATGCTCTAACGTTATAACTGCGTCAGGATTCTCTTCGATTTCATACTTCTTTGCTAATACTCCTGGGTACTCCTTGAGTAAATATAGACAAAGTTCATAAGCCAAATCTGTAGGAACCAAAATATCGTCATTAATAGAACCAATAAAGGCAATACGCATACCAATTCTTTGATCTTCAAACTTTGGCCACAAAATACCTGGTGTATCTAATAGTTCTACGTTTTTGTTCAAACGAATCCATTGTTTTCCTTTTGTAACACCTGGCTTATTACCAGTTTTAGCGCAAGCTTTTCCAGCAAAACTATTGATAAATGTTGATTTTCCGACATTTGGTATACCAACTATCATTGCGCGGATTGGACGATTCATAATTCCCTTTTGACGATCACGTTCTGTCTTTTCTTTACATGCTTGTTGAATTACTTCATGTACATTGCGAACACCATTACCTAATTTGGAATTTACATAAGAAACAAACCATCCCTTGCTCTCATAGTATGCTCTCCATTGATCAGAAACCGATGGATCAGCTAAATCGTATTTATTCATCAATATAATTCTTGATTTATTTTTTGCAATACGGTCAATATCTGGATTTTTACTACTATAAGGTATTCTTGCATCGACTAACTCTATGACTACATCAATTAGTGCAACATCTTCCTCCATCTGTCTTCTAGCTTTTGACATATGTCCAGGATACCATTGAAAATGCATTTCATTTCCTCTCTTTCTCTACTTAAGCCGCCTTATCCTCAGAAGTTATTCTTTCTATATTACTCAACCTTTACCTCATCTAGATTAATCGCTTTATCTTCATCTTTCGTTTCATCTTTTGTTTCATCTTTTGTTTCATCTTTTGTTTCATCTTTCGTTTCAGATTCAGAATTTTCTTCCTCGAGAGCCGCTTTCTCATACATATTTATCTTATTAACAAAATCGAAAGGATTTAAACGTAGCCAAGCCTTTCCTATAATATCATCTAAAACCACATTTGCAACATTCGCAAATCTAGAATCTTCACTATTATTACGGTTATCACCAAGAACGAAATATTCCCTCTCTTCTAGTGTGATTATATCATCTGCTAGTCCACCAATTAGAATAGGATCCGTAATCATTGGTTCCTCAAGTAATTCGCCATTAATATAAATATAACCTTCTTTAATTTGAACAGTTTCTCCAGGAAGACCAATAACACGCTTAATATTATAATAGCTATGCTCATCACCGCTCTGTTTAAAAACAATAACATCAAAACGTTTTGGTTTTCCAAATTTATATGCTAATTTGTTAATAATGATCTTATCATCTGAAAGTAAGGTAATATTCATAGAATCCCCAAGCATCGTTGTCTTTTCTAATGCAAAATTTATTATAAAATAAGCAAGACCAATGACAGCAACGATTTCAATTATCCACAGGGCAATTCGTATGAAAAGTTTTTTCTGTCTTGACCGCTTTATATCTCGATCTAAATCAAATTTCATTTCCTTACTTCCTCCTAGATGTCAACAGATTTTCTAGTTTATATTTTCTAAATTGTATCTCTTATTATATCCGACTTTCTATACTATGTCAAAAAATTTAGCCTGTCGTAGCTTAAAAAGAAGCTAGTGCACTAATTGACAATCCTCATACGTTAAAAATAAAGGAGCCATGTATCGGCTGATAATTTCAATCAGTTGATACATGAAGCCCCTCTCGTTCCTATATTATGTTATTACCGTCTATTACAGTTTAAATACTTCTAACTGTTTGTCCAAATCATATGCAATTTCCTTTAATGCTTCTGAAGATTTGGCAAGCTCATTCACTGTAGCATCTAAATCTTGTGTTGAAGCTGAGGTTTGCTGTGTTACAGCTGCACTGTCTTGAGATAGTGAATTCAGTGCATCGATTACTTGAACAATAGCATTTTGTGATTCGTTCAAATCACTCGTTTTAGAACGAACTCCTTCTACGTTTTGAGTTGCCATATTAATGCCATCGCTAATCGATTGAAAATTCTCCTTTGTTTGTTGTAAACAATTCTGTTGATGATTAACATTACTCTTAACTTCTTTCATGATTTCTACGGTCGTATTCGACTCATATAATAATCTTTGAATTATTTTCTCAATCTCATTTGCATATGCCCGCGATTGGTCAGCAAGCTTTCTAATTTGTTCTGCTACAACGCTAAATCCCATACCTGCGGTGCCAGCTCTAGCTGCTTCGATACTCGCATTCAGTGATAAGAGATCTGTTTCTTCTGCAATTGACTGAATCAATTCCACTGCTTTTTTAATATCTTGAGCAGATTTATTGGTAATATCCGTTTGCTTTGCAATTTTTTCGATGGATACAATTGTCTGTTCGTTGGACTGATTCAATTGTTTAAGAATATCAGATGACTTCTTTTCTGCTATTGACATAGTCTCTGAAAGCTGACTTAGCTCATCCATAGTAGCCATAATATCGCTTACTTGATTTCCAATAATCGTTATATTCTCAGAAGCGGTACTTGTTTGATCTGCTTGTTTTTGCACTTGCGTAGCCATCTCACTCATAGCGTTTGATATTTCCATAAGTGTCTGATCTGTTATTGCAGAAACGGAAGCTACTGTGCCAGAAGAAGTAACTAATTCACTTGTAGAGACCTTTATTTTGCTTACAATCGCTATCAATTGCTGTTGAAGAGAATATGACTTTTGAAATATTTCTCCGATCTCATCTTTACTCTTCAAATATTTATTAGATAGTGAAGTCGAAAGATCACCTTCCGAAATATCAGAAAGAAAATGTTTTGCATATTTCATTCGTTTACTTAATCTAGATGAAATTATTATCGTAACACATCCAGAGATGATTATAATACTAGCAGAGAACATGAGAATTTTCATTGTATTTGATTTGATTTTTGCCTGCACTTCATTATAGTCTTTTCCTGCAAACACCATTCCACCTATACTATCCTTAGCTCCGTATAATGGTGTGTAATACGCATAATAGCGTACGCCTTCAATGATTAGTGAATCACTAAAATATGTATTCCCTTCATATTCAACATATTGACGTATACTCTCGTCAACAGAGGTTGCAAATGCTCTAGTGCCATTTTCTTTCTTGATGGATGTCATCATTCTCATTCCATCAAAATATACAGTACAATCAAAACCAGAAGTTTCTTTAATTGAATCGACAAGGCGATGATCATTAGAAATTTTTTGCTTTCCTTTCGAGATTCCACCTGATACATTTTTAGTATAATCGCCTGGGTACATACTGTCATAAGTTCCAACTAAGGAACCTGTAACGAACTTTAAAGAATTCTCAAGTTCATTTTTAATACTATCATTCAAAACTTTTGTACTAAAACTAGTTAGCACAACATCTAATATCAAAAGAGGAAGTAATCCAAGAGCAAGAAGTTTTATAATAATACTTGAATGTCTTTTACTAGACCATCGCTTTTCTTTTAATACTCTTTTTTCTTTTGAATGATGTTTCTTACTTAATAATCGCTTCTTTTTCATGCTATAATCCTTTCTCATTTTGATTTGAATGAATAATATCATTCTATACTTATATTATACAAATTTTTTTAAAATTTTAAAGATATTTTTCTTATTTTTATATAAATATTACACATTTAGAATAATTTGTAATTAATTATTCCACTTTTTCCCTAATTTTAGTATGTTGTGTGCATTTATGCAACAATTTCTGTTCTGATAATCAAAAAAAGAGGGCTATCGCACTAGCTGAATATTTAATAAAAGAATGAAGGTCGATGGTATTTTTCGGAGTGCCTTACAGTCCCCACACGCACTTTGTGAGGTTTGTTTCCATCGCGCGCCGAAGAAAATATACCATCAACCTTCATTCTTTATTCATACTGATCTTAGTACTACAACCCCTTTTTTATATTAATATTCGAATCTTATGGCTGATTTACCACACCTACAAACAATGGCAAACCATCACTACTATTTATTACAAATAAAAACGGACGATTCAGTACAAAATCCATCTCATCCTCTGGAGGCATTCCAGCACCAGTCAATGCCATTACTGTGTATGCCGCAGCAGTTACTCCTTCCTCATCAATTGCAACACGAACATCGTGTTGCGTTTTTGAAACATAAATTCCATTTACGTCTGAAGTCATTGGTGAAAAATCGGAAACACTCTCATTAAACACATCTGTAACACCAAGTGCCTTCAAGCCCTCATTAAGGTCTAATTGTGATGAAAAATCAAACTTAGGAAGTGATAAATTAATAAACAGATTTTTCCTATTCTCCCATAAATCACTAGATTGTATAAAATTCATTACTTCTTCATCTGATAGTAAATCATCCACACTAACATCCTCATCTGGGAGAATAAAATACATTGTTCCACCGTAGTTTTCTAAACGTTTACCCACAGCTCCAAAATTGTCACCCCAGTAATAATTATCATCGACTCTACTATGCATAAACTCACAAGTATCACTCGAAGCTGCACCATAAAAAACTGCTTCTTCTGTTTTATTCTTTGAAAATTCCCTATCCCATTTAGCTTGATAAAAAATAGTAGTTGCTAAAGCCATGATTGTATTAGAATCTAACTTTATATTATCTGTCTGTTGTTCTAACAACCCACCAGTTTGTTTATTCAACCAAGCCTGTAAAGCAGTATTAAAATCATTAGAACCCATTTTCCCTCGATAAGAAGACGCATAATAGTTTTCTGACAAGCTATCCATTGTAGACTGATGAAACGTAATATCTTCATTCAACCACAAAGAACTCGCAAGAACACATGTAGTAGCATTATCATTATGATAATTTGCATTCCATACATCACTTGCTTGTTTTCTCAAAGTCTCAATACTTTCTGCCGCCAACAAATCAAGTATTTGCTGCCTACTATTTCCATCTGTCAATTCTGCAAGCATACCTAATGCCATATAAACATTGAGTGGTGAAAAAGCCCTATTCTTGGTTCCACTATCGGATAAAAACTGCTTTATACTTACACTAAAAAAAGATTCTAGTCCTGTTGCATATCCATCTTCTCTTTTCTGAGCCTTTTGTGACTCTCTCCATGCATCATACTCCTGATCAAAGAACTCTGAATTTTCATTTGGATACGGTTTTAATTGAGGATATTCCGCCTCTGATATTACATTAGCATTCGCTATCAGAGAATCTCCAAAACTACCTAAATTACTTCCTATGATAACAACTACGACAGCCGCAGCAACCATAGACATAACAACCCATCTTATCTTGATCTTCTTTAACTTTTTTACCTTCTCAAACTCATAGTTATCAGCTTTATCGATTAAATCATCGCGAATCCCTGTAATACCTTCATACAACATTTCATTCTTCTTGTTTTCACTCATAGTACGACTCCTTTCTGCTCTAAATCACTTTTTAGGCTTTTGCGTAGTCTCAACATCCTCTGTGCCATTTGTGCAGGTGTAATCCCACACTTTATAGCTAAGTTCTGAACACTATCACCAAACCAATATCTGCGAATAAAAAACATCTGGTCTTCCTCTCGTAAGTCATCTAACCAATCACATATGTAATCCGAAAGATGCTTTAACTCCACTTGATTTTCTACTGTTTCTAAAGAAGGTATGCAATCGTTAAGTTCAGATAGCATCACTTCCATACCGCTAAATCTCTTCTTTGCGTGCATTGCACGAAATCTACTGATAGATATATTTCTCGTAATACGACCAAGGAATGACTTAAATGAATCTGGTATCGTTGGTGGTATCTGATTCCATACGGAAAAATAAGTATCACTTACACATTCTTCTGCGTCTTCATGATTACTTAAAATATTCATCGCAATTCTCTTACAAAAAGAACCATACATCATTTCCACTTCCTTGATTGCCTGTTCTTCTCTCTGAAAAAACAGGCCAATGATCTGCTTATCGTCCATGCTACCTCCCCTTATTTTATTCTTTGAAGAGCCCTTTCACTTATTAAGTCGCAAAATAGAATGAAATATTGAAAAAAATAAATATTATTTGGAATATCTTTATATATGTAAGAATTAACTTTTGATACCTTTATTGTATAACAAAAGAAGGTAACATAACATGCTACCTTCTTCTTTTTGCTAATTTATTCATAACCCTTTCGCTACCTAAGAATTATTTTACTAATTCTTTAACCTTAGCAGCCTTACCAACTCTCTTACGTAAGTAATTTAATTTAGCTCTTCTAACTTTACCAAAACGAATAACTTCAATCTTTTCTACGATTGGGCTGTGTAATGGCCAAGTTTTTTCAACGCCAACACCGTTTGAGTTCTTTCTTACTGTGAAAGTTTCTCTAGCGCCACCGTTTTGTCTCTTTAATACTGTACCTTCGAAAACCTGAGTTCTTTCACGGTTACCTTCTTTAACTTTAGCAAATACTCTAACTGTATCACCAACGCTAAATTGAGTTAATTCTGACTTTAACTGTGCATCTTCGATGCTCTTAATAATCTGATTCATATTGTGACCTCCTTAATATTAGATGTTCTTACTACATCTTAGTTTCCGTACAGAGGAACATCCTGTCTCACAATTTGCTATTATAACACAGAAGGTAAGGAAAAGCAAGATTATATTTTGTGGTACCAAATGTAAATTTTGATTTGCCTTAATTGCTTCTACCAATGCAATCATAATTTCTTTTTGAACTAGCATCTCAAGACCACCATAAGCATTAACATTCTTCTTATTTGCCTAAAAAAGGAATCAGTCAGAATGACCAATTCCTTTTCACCGTATGTAAATGAGTCCATTATAAAAATTTACCTCATTTATAACATAAACTTAAGCTTTCCAAAGACTGTGAAGATTACAGTATGCATATATTGCTTCCACTTCATCTCCCTCACACAATGAAAAGCAAACCTTAGGTTCCTGTCCTGGTGCTAAGGCTTTTCTTTGATTGCCGAATTTTGTCTGAATCGATACCCATTCAATATAATGCTCAGGTAACATTGGATGATCGACAGCACCAATTTTTACATATACCTCTTGACCTTTTACCTCGTAAACAGGTACATGTTTTTCTAGTGATGCATCTGTTGTACCAGGAATAATTTCCTTCATCTCTTCCCCACAACATTCGATTGGTATCCCACTTTCTTTCACCATTGCTATAATATTACCGCAAATCTCACATATTAAGAACTTTTGCTCCATAAAAACCTCCTTGCAAATTATTATCAGATTGTTAAAAACAACCATGATTTCATTAACCTTATCCATCATCTTTTGTACTTAGCAAGATGAAGATTCTTACAATTTTTACATACAACTATTATAACATATATATTAGTTTTGTAAACAATTCAGACTCATCTTATAACCAACTTAACCAATTTTTCGAATCTAAACATTCGAAAAGCCAATTGCATTTTTTCCATTGTAATATCTTCCACCATTAGCAGTAAATTTTAAGACACAATAGTTTGGATCTGTTACGCCTTTGCTATAAGTCTTTAAATCTTCCTTTTGCCATATCATATCTTTTATTTCTTGATCTTTAAGAATCTTCATTGTCCCAACTAACATGACTGCTTCATATTGAAATAAACCTTTATGATAAAAATATATACTCGCATTTGGATTATCTTCATACTGCTTCACACGTAATGATTTTGTGCTCGTAATAAAGTAAAAATCAACGATACCATTTCTTTTTCTCGGTTTCATCATAGCTTTCATATTGGGAAAGCCATTCTCATCTATCGAACATATAAAACAAATCTTTTGTTTTGAAATAAAACTTTCTATCTTATTCAAATCTAACATAAGCTGCATACCTTCCTTCTTTGTCCTTTGTGTTCTTAAATTATATCTAATTATTTGTACATTTACAACAATAATGTGAATTGACAAAAAATTAGCTTTATCATATATTTTCTTCGCTACGATACATACAATCTCAAAAATGTGTATGTGGACCATGTACTTCTAAAATATATAATAAAGCTCGATAATTTATTCCATTCCCCTACTCACTTATCAAATCCTTTAAGAATTTTCTCATCTTTAACGTATTCCAATATGTCACCTGGCTGACAATCTAATGATTCACAAATTGCTTCTAAGGTTGAAAATCGTATTGCACTAATCTTACCAGTTTTAATCTTAGATAGATTCACATTGGATACTCCAACTTTTTCAGATAACTCATTTAATGACATCTTACGATCTGCCATAACGCGATCAAGTCTTAGGATTATTTTCCCCATTTATGCCTCCTATAATGTCTCATCCGATTCGTTTTGTAATAGGCTACCATATTCAAAAATATAGGAGATACACCAAAGAATACCCGCTGCTACAATACCAGTAAAATCAAAGGAATATCTTAGATCACTCATTGCATTACCTGTGTCCACATTTACCATAACCATTACAAAGAAAAAAATGGCTATCTTACGGATTACTTTCACATGCTTCCTATCAAATGGATTTCCATTCATATTAATATCTTTAAACATACTCCGTGCCTGTTTCAACAATAAAATCATTAAAATAGTTCGTACAGTCATTACAACTAGGATTGCAACTAACTCTTCTTTATTAGAATTCGCAAGTAAATCACTGTCAAAAGGGCTATGAACAATAACATGATCATTGATAACAATCAAGTCCAAATTGCCATTTAGTAAAACCCATACAAATGCAGTTATAAAAACACCCAAACTAATATAACTAACAACTTCAACAATCTTGATTAAAACACATAGTACCTTACTTGTCTTTTGAATTCTTTCCTTAATCCCTGATTTCGATTCCATATCGATTACTCCTTTATGTACATTTTTATATTACGAATATAATATATTTTTTCATTTCTGTCAATATATATTTAATGTTTATCGTTAATTATTTTATTAAAAATGATGTTACTTATTCTTTCATAAATAATTAATCTCATAATGGAGCTAAAAAATACCTACCTTCATAATCAGCAAGTAAAATTTATCAGAGAATACTTATCAATTTTATTGATTCATAGAAACAAACATGATATTATGAAATTATTGTCATACGAATGGAGGGAATCAATATGAAGCAAAGGTATCCATATATTTTGTTAACTTTTCTATTATTTTCAATCGAAGTAATCATTGCATTATATGTTCATGATGATTTTATTCGACCTTATATCGGAGATATCTTAGTAGTTATCTTACTCTACATGTTTGTTCGAATCTGGTTTCCAAAAGGAATCCGATTTTTACCACTATATATATTCTTATTTTCTATACTCACAGAGTGGTTACAGTATATTCAGATTGTAAAGCTACTCGGATTATCCGATGTTACAATTTTTAAAGTACTAATTGGAAGTACATTTGATTGGAAAGATATTATCTGCTATGGAATTGGGAGTTTCGTCTGTTTTATCATTCCACTTACATATCATCAAATACATAAGAATGAGGCCTCACATTAATTACTTCATGCGATGGCCCCAATGATCAAAAAACTTTAAAAATGTGTAGCATTCATAAATCTTAACTCTTTTCTACTCTATCTTTATGTAACTATCCCCTTCTTCTTTCGTGAACAAATAACACTCTGAAGTACTATAAAAAAGCAAAGCATTGCTGCACGTGTAATCTGTGGCCACCATGGATCCTGGCTACCAATTGCGGTAACAACAAGTAATACGATTCCACTTGTTAATACACCAAATAAAGTACCAAATATATTACCTACTCCACCAGTAAGCAATGTTCCTCCAATAATGGAGGCAGCAATTGCATCCATCTCGAGACCGGTTGCCTGTTGTACAGAACCTGATCTTGTGTGGAACAAATATAGAAATCCACCAATTCCTGCAAGTAAACCACAAAGTAAATGTGCTAAAAATTTAGTTTTTCTAACATTAATACCTAACATTAGAGCGCTTTGTGCATTTCCTCCAACGGCATAAAAACTACGTCCGAGTTTTGTCTTCTTGAGTATAAAATACATAATAAAAACAATAATAAGTGCAATTATAACTCCATACTCTAACTTGGATTGTATAAAAATGCCTTTCTTATTATAATCTCCTAAGAATGGAATCTGGATTCGGGCTCCAGACAATTCTTCAAACTGAGCATTACTAACTTGAACCTGATTTACTTCAATCAGTGCAACTAAGCCACGTCCAAGAAACATTCCCGCTAACGTAACAATAAAAGGTTGCATATTCAGATATGCGATAAGAAAACCTTGAATTGCTCCAAAAGTAAGACCAATCGCTAATGCTAGTAATAGTGTGGTAAAGATATTAAAACCATAGTTGTTGAGACAAATAATACATGAGGTACAAATCAGTGCTGTGGAGCCACCAACTGAGATATCGATACTTCCAGTGATCATAACAACTGTAAGTCCACAAGCAATTACGATTAAAGCTGCATTTTCATTTAAAAGGTTAAAAAACATCTGAATCTTATTGAACCCTTTATCTCCAAGAAATACTATGGATAGTGTATAAATAGCGAAAAAAAGAAATACTGTGATGGTTAACAGAAACGCTATATCTGATAGTGATTTTTTACTCCTCCTGTTTTGTAATATTAAAGGATTACTAGAATTTTTCTCTTTATTTATGTTTGACAAACTAATCACGCTCCTTTCCCACACCTGCAGTCAAATTAGATCTTTTAAATTTCTTTTTGAAAAAGCTTTTGACTACTGGTGTCTGAATGGTAACGAGCAGAATAATGATTAGTGCTTTAAATACTGGAACAGCGTTCGTATTCACATTCAAAGTTGTAAGCATAGATGTTAACGTCTGAATCGTATAGGCTCCTATAATAGAACCTGCCATATTAAACTTACCGCCACCTAAAGAGTTACCACCTAGAGCTACCGCCAAAATTACATCCATCTCAATATTAGGTACGATGGTATATGGATTTACCGTTTGAACTCTACTAGATTGAACAAAACCTGCGATACCAACGCAAAATCCAAGAATCACAAAAGTCAAGAATTTGATTCGAACTGGATTTAAACCATTTAAGCTCGAAGACTGATCATTAATACCTACCGCTTGTGTATACAAACCAAGATTCGTCTTTTTAAGTGCTAAAAAAGTCAATAGAACCATTGCAAGCGTAATTAGTATTGGCGTAGGAATTGGAAATCCTGGAATGAAGTTCCCATAATATCCAAAGGAAGTGACTGCCTTTGGCTTAAGTCCACCCATAGCCATAGAACCAATCGAACGACCAGCTGTGAAAAGGATTAAGGTTGCAACCATAGGCTGTATCTTAAACCTAGAAACTAAAATACCATTAAAAACTCCACAAGCCATACCAGCAAGACAACCAAGTAAAAGTGCAACAATGATTGGAGCATGTAAAGAAGTTGGTTGAGTTTCAGTTCCACATAGAACTCTCATAATGACTCCACCTACAATTGCAATCGTAGCACCAACACTAATATCCTGACCTCGCGAAGAGGCAGTAACGAAAGTCATACCTATGGAAAGTATAACTAGTTCCGTAGCATTACTCAAAATATTAATAATATTACCAATGAGTACCGGATTACCAGTACTATCTTTTCCCATACTTATCTTTAAAAAGCCTGGATTAATAAATATATTGAGTAACATAAGAAAAGTGAGAAACGCAATTGGAATAAATAATCTATGTTTGAGTATCTTTTTAACAATCTGGGAAGTTTCACTATTCTTTTTTGCCATTGTTATTCGCACCTCCCGCTATTGTATACATTATCTTATCCTGTGTCATGTCTTCACCTTTTAGCTCTCCTACTAAATATAAATCACGCATAACAATTAATCTCGAACAGGTACGTAACATTTCTTCGATTTCGGACGATATGAATGTAATACTCATACCTTCCGACGCAAGTTTTAGCACAAGTCTTTGTATTTCTACTTTTGTACCTATATCAATACCTCGGGTTGGTTCATCAAGTATTAGGTAATCCGGATGAGTAAGCAGCCAGCGAGCTAATATTACCTTTTGCTGATTTCCTCCTGATAAAGAGTTGATTGGAGTATCTGCTGAAGCAGTCTTAATACCTAACAGACTGATATATTCATCTGCAAACGCTTGTGCCTGCGCTTTCGTAAATGGATGAAAAAATCCTTTCATTACCTGAAGCGCAAGTATGATATTATCTCGTACTGACAGTTCACCAATAATGCCATCTCGTTTTCGATCTTCGGACAGATATCCGATTCCTTTTCTCATTGCTTTGATTGGAGATGTTACGTTAACATGTTCTCCCTTAATCTTTAACATACCTTTGGTAACTTTGTCTGCTCCAAAAATCGCACGTACACACTCACTACGTCCTGATCCAAGTAAACCAGCAAAACCAGTTACTTCACCCTTATACGTAGTAAAGTCAAAAGGTTTTATCCCTGAGTTACTTGATAGACCTTTTGCTTCTACATATAACTCTTTTTCTTCCTTACCATCTATTTGTGCTTCATTATGTAAATCAGCTAAGTCCCCTAGTTCTTTGCCCATCATTTTAGCAACAAGCTCAACTCGTGGTAAATCTTTAATTTCATATTCTCCAACAAGTTCACCATTTCTTAGAACTGTTATTTTATCACATAAAGCATATACCTGATCAAGAAAATGAGTTACAAATATAATTCCTACTCCTCTACTCTTTAGCTTACGCATTAAGGAAAATAACTTATTTACCTCTTGTTCATCTAATGATGAGGTTGGTTCATCAAGAAT
>JAEYPP010000041.1 GCA_023410575.1 Bacillota bacterium
TTGCTTAAAATCAAGCCATTATCCGATTTCGCCACTATATAAGGTTTTCTAGTTTTACTAGATATTATAGGTAAATTATAGTAAAATGGTAATGAGTATTTCATTATGGAGGAGTATTATGAGTAAGATTGCATTTTTATTTTCAGGTCAGGGTGCTCAGTATGTCGGTATGGGAAAAGAGCTTTATGATCACTTTGAATCGAGTCGTAACATTTTTGACAGAGCAAGCCATAGCTTAGGTTTAGACCTGAAAAAACTCTGTTTTGAAGGTCCAGTTGAAGCATTGAATAAGACAGAATTTACTCAGCCTACGATTGTCACTGTATCCTTAGCAGCTTTAGCAGCATTTCGAGAACATAACATTGAACCAGATATGGCAGCAGGTTTTAGTTTAGGCGAATATAGTACATATGCAGCAGCAGGAGTATTTGATGTAGAGACAGTGATTCCTTTGGTAAACAAAAGAGGGAAGTATATGCAGGAGGCAGTACCAGAGGGAAAAGGTAAGATGGTTGCCATCCTAGGATTAACGACAGAACAGATCGATGAGATTTGTAGCGCTTGCTCTGAATATGGAATCGTAGCAGGAGCAAATTACAATTGTCCTGGACAAATTGTAATCGGTGGGGAGATACATGCAGTGGAAGTTGCAAGTGAAAAAGCTATGGAAGCTGGTGCGATGAAGGTAGTACCACTTGCGGTTAGTGCTCCATTTCATACCATTTTGCTTGCTCCAGCAGCACAAAAGTTAGCAGTAGAATTGGATCAAATTACTTTTGGAAAGCAAAAGTTTCCGATGATATCTAATGTCACAGCCGATTATATTCAGGATAATCAGATGAAAGAATTATTAACACTGCAAGTGAAAAGTCCAGTTCGTTGGGAAGAGACAATTCGTAGAATGATAGGGGATGGCGTTACTACATTTATTGAATTTGGACCAGGAAAGACATTAAGTGGTTTTGTTAAAAAAATAGACCGTAAGTTAGATGTATGCAATGTGGAGGATATCGCTTCACTAGAGAAGACGTTAAAGTTACTAGGAAAATAAGTAGGTATAAGTTTATAAATATTATGATGTGAGGATGAGTAAGGATGAAGAATAAAACAGCAGTTGTTACAGGTGCAAGTCGGGGAATTGGACGTGCGATTGCTTTAGCATTTGCAAAACAAGGTGCAAATCTAGTACTTAACTATAATAGTAATGAAATAGCCGCAAAAGAAGCTGTTGCTGCAATAGAAGAGGTTGGTGGGAGAGCTATTGCAGTTCAAGCAGATGTGAGCAAAGCAGAAGAGGCAAAAAAATTGATTCAAACAGCAATTGATACGTTTGGAACGATTGATGTATTGGTGAACAATGCAGGTATTACAAAAGATATGATTCTAATGAGAATGAAAGAGGAAGAATTTGATTCTGTGATAGATGTAAATCTTAAGGGGACCTTCTACTGCATCAAGTATGCTTCGAATTATATGTTAAAACAAAGAAGTGGTAAAATCATTAATATGTCAAGTGTAGTTGGTATCACAGGGAATGCAGGGCAAGCCAATTATGCAGCAAGTAAAGCTGGAATCATCGGTTTGACTAAGTCTGTAGCAAAAGAACTAGCAGCAAGAGGAATTACAGTGAATGCAATTGCACCTGGGTTTATTGACACCGACATGACAGAATGTCTACCAGAGAAAGTGAAAGAGGCTAGTATGCAGCTGATTCCTTTAAAGCGCTTTGGAACGGTTGAAGATATCGCGAATACAGCATGTTTCTTAGCGTCAGAAGCAGCGGATTATATTACTGGACAGGTAATTCAAGTAGATGGTGGAATGTTAATGTAATTGAACTTAGATGAAAATCTTTATATATTGACTGCTTTTTAAAGAGCAAGAAAGAGGAGTGTATGGATAAACGAGTAGTGATTACTGGTATGGGTGCAATTACACCGATTGGTAATTCTGTAGATGAATATTGGAAGAGCCTTGCAAGTGGGATAAATGGGATTGATGTAATTACAGCATTTGATACAGCAAATTTTGATGTGAAGTTAGCTGCGGAAGTAAAAAACTTTGATCCTAAATTATATATTGATGGGAAAGAGGCACGTAGACTAGATCGATTTTGCCAATTTGCACTGGCAAGTGCAAAGGAAGCAATGGAGGCTTCTCAAATCGATTTAGAGCAAATCGATCATAATCGTTTTGGCGTGATAGTAGGAACTGGTATTGGTGGAATCTCTACATTAGAGAAAGAATATAGTAAACTTATAGATAAAGGGCCAAAACGAGTGAATCCAATTGTTGTTCCAATGATTATTGGAAATATGGCTGCAGGGAATATAGCAATACAATACAATGCAAAAGGTATTTGTACAAATGTTTCTACTGCTTGTGCAACAGGGACCCAATGTATTGGGGAGGCATATCGTAACATAAAACATGGTTATTCGGATATTATTTTAGCTGGAGGAGCAGAAGCCAGTGTGACTGAATTCTCAGTTGCAGGTTTTATGAATTTAACAGCACTGTCCAAAGAGACAAATAAGGACCGTGCTTCTATTCCTTTTGATCAAGAACGTAATGGCTTTGTTATGGGAGAAGGAGCCGGAATTCTCGTATTAGAAGAATTAGAACACGCAATGAAACGTGGTGCTCATATATTAGCTGAAGTTGTAGGGTATGGAACTACTTGCGATGCTTATCATATGACTAGTCCTGCTGAGAATGGTGAAGGGGCTGCAAGAGCAATGCA
>JAEYPP010000046.1 GCA_023410575.1 Bacillota bacterium
TTGGAGTTGGTGGAGCAGGTAATAATGCGGTTAATCGCATGGTTGAAGAAAATATATTAGGTGTTGAGTTTATTTGTGTAAATACGGACAAGCAGCATTTGAAAACTTGTAAGGCTCCTCAATGTATTCAAATAGGTGAGAAGTTAACAAAGGGATTGGGGGCAGGCGCAAAACCTGAAATCGGTGAAAAGGCTGCAGAAGAATCAAGAGAAGAGTTAACTGATTTAATTAAAGGTGCTGACATGGTTTTCGTTACATGTGGTATGGGCGGTGGAACTGGTACGGGTGCAGCACCAGTAGTTGCTAATATTGCAAAGAGTATGGGAATCTTAACCGTAGGTATTGTTACAAAACCATTTAAGTTTGAAGCAAAGCAGAGAATGAATAATGCACTTGGTGGTATTGAAAAATTGAAAGAGAGTGTTGATACCTTAATTGTAATTCCAAATGACAAGTTGCTTGAGATTGTAGATCGCAGAACTACAATGCCAGATGCTTTGAGAAAAGCAGATGAGGTATTACAGCAAGGTGTTCAGGGTATTACAGACTTGATTAATGTACCAGGCTTAATTAACCTTGACTTTGCGGATGTTCAGACTGTCATGAAGGATAAGGGTGTTGCTCATATCGGTATCGGTGTTGGTTCTGGTGATGATAAGTGTACAGAAGCTGTGAAACAAGCAATTACTTCTCCTTTATTAGAGACAACGATCGCAGGTGCAAGTCATGTTATTATTAACATTTCAGGTGATATTAGCTTAATTGAAGCTAATGATGCGGCTACTTTTGTACAGGAACTTGCAGGTGATTCCGCTAATATTATTTTCGGTGCGATGTATGATGAGTCTGTACCAGATCAAGCAATCATTACAGTAATTGCTACTGGTCTTGAAGATAAAGCAAAAACTAATCCATTAAAGACAGCAAGCTTTTTAAAGAATGAGAATAGCCAGAAGGTTGGAATTGCTTCGGGAACTCTTCCTACATATAATAAGCAACCAATGAATGCAACATTGAATCAGAATACGCAAACTTCTACTTATCAGCAAGCTAGACCACAGGGGAATAATTCTTATTCTGCACACAATTATACAGCGCCTACAATGAATCAAGAATCAGGTGGAATTAAGATTCCTGAATTTTTACAGAAGAATCGTAACAAATAATTCGTTCTTAGTAAAATGTTTACTAAGATATAAAATGAAACCCAGGGGGGATATCGCATGAAGCGACGATCCTCCCCTTTTTTATTGAATAGGAAAGTTCTTTGAACTTCCCTATTCAATATAAAAAGCGTCCAAAAGGAAGGACGCTATGATGCGCACTACGCTACGCTACGGCGCGGAACAAAAGCTGTGCTTGTAAAGTGTTGCTTGTGAGAGTGTGCGAAGCACACTTTTGTTCGTGAATTGAGAATCATGATTTATTTAAAAGAAGTTAAATATTTGTTGAAGAAACAACAAATATTTAACTTCTTTTATGGGGCTGTCGCACTAGCTGGATATTATATAAAAGTGAAGGGCGATGGTATTTATCGGAGTGCCTTACAAGTCCCTACACACACTTTGTAGGGCTTGTTTCCATCGCGCACTAAGAAAATATACCATCGCCCTTCATTCTTAATTCATCATAGTGCCCTTAGTGCGATAGTCCCATAAAAGTGCGTCCAAAAGAAAGGGCGTAACAATGCACCAAATAAGGTGGAAATGCAAATAAAGTAAGCTCACAGTTAAACTATGTCAATTTATGTAATTAAAAAAAGTAATCCAAATACCAAGTTACAACAAAAAGTGCAAGCTATTGTAGGTATAATAGATTCTATAAAAAGAAAAAAGCAGGCGAAAAGATTTTAGTTCATACAATTTCATAACATTTTAGATAGCTCATCAAGATAGTTGTTGATGTGCAACAGGAGTAGATGTGCAACTTGAATTTTACATAGATATATTTTTTTTCATTAATTTTTTTATGAATTGCATTTTGCTATTCTTTGTGAGCAAGATAAGAAAGCAGTCAATTCATATATTGCGTTTACTTATAAGCGCTGTTACAGGCGCTTTGATTGCATGTCTATCTGCTTTGATGTATAAGGTACCAGTTTTGATAACGTTCTTATTTGATTATGTAGCAACAAGTATATTTATGATTTTAATCGCGTTTGGTAAGAAGAGTAAAAGGAACTTTTTTTATAATTACACAGCCTTTTTGTTATGTTCATTCTTACTCGGTGGCATATTACAATCATTATCGGAGACATTTCAGGCAGGAAATCATTTAAGAGGTTTCTTTGAGGTTTTGTTGCGCAGTAGAACAAAGTTAACAATATTACTCGTTTTGAGCATACTTTTAACACCATTCCTTCTGTATTGTTATCATTTAATGAAAGAGAATAATACGGTATTAAGTAATTTGTATGATGTTGAGATTATGCTAAGAGAGGATAAGCTAATTAAGTGCAAAGGATTTATGGATACAGGTAATTCGCTAAGAGATCCAATGAAAAACTGGCCGGTTATTATTGCAGATCAAAACTTGCTAAGAGATGAATTGTACATAATTCAATCACACTACCCCACAGCATTTTGCATTATTCCATATGTATCTGTTGGGAAAGAGAACGGGATTTTATATGGAATTCGAGTGAGTTATGTTGTTATTAGTAATTCGCATGATAAGATGTGTACAAAGAATGTAGTAGTTGCTTTATCACAACATGGGTTTACGAACAAAAGTGAATATCAAGTACTATTACATAATGATTTGCTGGACGTTTGAGACAAAGTAAGAAGGGAGTTATACCGATGCTGTTAAAAATATCGATTCATAAAAAGTTTCAATTTCGAATGATACCTAATTTTAGAGATTTTTTTCTAAAACGAAGGGGTGAGATCCACTATATTGGTGGAGCAGAGGTTTTACCTGCTCCATTGGATCCTAAGCATGAAGCTGATGCAATCATGAAGCTTGGAACCATAGAAGATGTGAGCGCAAAATCTCTACTAGTTGAACACAATCTTAGATTAGTTGTATATATAGCTAAAAAATTCGATAATACGGGTGTCGGAGTCGAGGACTTAATTTCGATTGGTACAATTGGTTTAATTAAAGCAATTAATACCTTTAATAGAGAGAAAAATATTAAACTGGCTACATACGCTTCTCGTTGTATTGAGAATGAGATTCTGATGTATCTTAGAAGAAATAGTAAGACGAAGCTGGAAGTATCAATTGACGAGCCTTTAAATGTGGATTGGGATGGCAATGAATTATTACTCTCTGATATTCTCGGAACGGAAGAGGATGTGATTTATAAGAATATTGAAGATGAAGTAGATAAGAAGTTATTATCAAAAGCACTTTCTAAATTGAATGATAGAGAGAAGGTTATTGTGTCATTACGCTTTGGGCTTAATACAAAGGATGGCAACGAGAGAACACAAAAAGAAGTTGCTGATATGCTTGGTATATCGCAATCCTATATATCTAGATTGGAGAAAAAAATCATTAAACGACTTAAGAAAGAGATGCTACGATGTGAGTAGATTTTCATTATAATTAGACCCTTAACTGGATAGCAGTAATATCGTTGTTAAAAAACAAATTATCAGTCATAAGTTGACAATAAATAAGATAATGTTTAAAATTATAGTATGGAACAAAATGTATATTATAGTTAAGGCACTCTATAGTTACATCATACATCAAAAAGCGGAAGAGGAGATTATATGAAGCTATACTTTATTGGTGCAGATCATGAAGTTACTGGCAGTTGTCATTGCATTCAGGCGTGTGGAAAGAATATTTTAGTAGACTGTGGAATGGAACAAGGAGAAGATGTCTACGAGAATCAAGAACTTCCATTTAATCCATCTGAGATTGATTATGTTTTACTAACACATGCGCATATAGATCATACGGGTTTATTACCACTCATGTATGCAAGAGGGTTTCGAGGAGAAGTACGTACAACAAAAGCAACTTGTGATTTATGTGATATTATGCTACGCGATAGCGCGCATATTCAACAATTTGAAGCAGAATGGCGCAATCGTAAAGCAAAGCGTGCAGGGCAGGAAGAATATGTTCCACTTTATGAGATGAAGGATGCAATTGGTGTTATGGAATATTTTATTCCATGCGATTACGATGATATTATACATCTTTGTGATGGAATCGATGTTAGATTTTCTGATGTTGGACATTTACTTGGTTCTGCTAGTATCGAGTTAAAGATAACAGAAGAGAATGTTACAAAAACCATTGTATTTTCTGGTGATATAGGCAACTCAAATCAACCAATCATAAAGAATCCTACATATTTAAAAGATGCCGATTATGTTGTTATGGAATCCACCTATGGTGATCGCTCTCATGGTTCAGTACCAGATTATGTTGGTGAATTATCTAGAATTATTCAGATGACATTTGATCGTGGTGGTAATTTAGTAATTCCTTCCTTTGCAGTGGGCCGTACACAAGAGATGCTATATTTTATTCGTAAGGTGAAAGAAGAGCGTTTAGTGCATGGTCATGACAATTTTGATGTTTATGTTGATTCTCCATTAGCAATTGAAGCAACTAATATATTTGGTAGAAATATGGCAAGTTGTTTTGATGATGAAGCTATGGAATTAGTTAGGAAGGGAATTAATCCAATTTCTTTTCCGGGACTTAAAGTATCTGTCACAAGTGATGATTCAAAACTAATTAATTTCAATTCAACACCAAAGATAATTATTTCAGCATCGGGTATGTGTGAAGCTGGACGAATCAAACACCATTTAAAACATAATTTATGGAGAAGCGAATGTACTATCTTATTTGTAGGATACCAGGCAGTAGGAACACTTGGACGATCGATTGTGGATGGTGCACGTGAAGTTAAACTTTTTGGCGAGACGATTGAAGTTAAGGCACAGATTATGAAGCTTGATGGTATTAGTGGTCATGCTGATCAAGATGGTTTAATTCGATGGTTGCAATCCTTTGATCCGAAACCACAACAAGTTTTCATAGTTCATGGTGAGGATCATGTATGTGATACTTTTACGGAAAAAATAATCAAAGAATATGGTTATAATGCGATTGCCCCATACTCTGGTGCTTGTTATGATCTTATTCGTAATGAGTTGGTTAAAGCCGGAATAATGGAACGTAAAATTACAGAAAGAAAAGAGAGTGCTAAGACTCCAAACGGTGTATTTGCTCGTTTACTTTCTGCTGGTCAAAGATTGCTTACGGTTATTAAACATAATGAAGGTGGAGCGAATAAAGATTTAGCTAAATTTGCAGATCAGATTAATTCATTGTGTGATAAATGGGATCGTTAGTAAACGACATTAACTAATAATGACATAAATTAACAATTAAATACAAGTATAAATATGAGCCTCCTGGTAAATCATTTTATTATGTCTGAAGAATAAAATGGTTGATCTAGGAGGTTTCATTATGGCTCTTTATAAGGTAGAGATTTGTGGAGTGAACACATCGAAATTGCCATTGCTTAAAGGCGAAGAAAAGGAAGCTTTGTTTGAACGAATTCGACAGGGAGACAAAGAAGCAAGAGAACTCTATATTAAAGGAAACCTTAGATTGGTTTTGAGTATTATTCAACGATTTTCTAATAGTAATGAAAACGTCGATGATTTATTTCAAATCGGTTGCATCGGACTTATGAAAGCAATTGATAATTTTGATGTTACCCAAGGAGTTAAATTTTCAACCTATGCAGTACCAATGATTATTGGCGAAATTAGAAGATATTTAAGAGACAACAATGCAATCCGTGTATCAAGATCACTTCGGGATACTGCGTATAAAGCAATTTACGCAAAAGAAATGTTACTAAAGAAGTATGATAAAGAACCAACCGTTTGCGAGATAGCTTCCGAGGTTGGAATTAGCCAAGAAGATATTGTAGCAGCTCTAGATGCAATTCAAAGTCCAGTTTCTCTTTATGAACCGGTTTATTCTGAGGGTGGAGATACTCTCTATATCATGGATCAAGTTAGTGATAAAAAGAATAAAGAAGAAAATTGGGTGGAGGAAATATCGCTAAAAGAAGCAATGGCACGTTTATCCCCTCGCGAGAACAACATAATTAACTTAAGATTTTTTCAAGGGAAAACTCAAATGGAGGTAGCTCAAGAAATTCAAATTTCACAAGCACAAGTTAGTCGCCTTGAAAAAAATGCCCTTAAAAATATGAAAAATTATTTGATTGAACGATAGCATAAAATCTGTTATGAAGAAATCTACCGATTTTTTTTGAAAATCGAGTTGCTATTACTTTGTAACAGATTTTTTGGTTAAAAGTTACAAATATCACCAAAATAAAGAATTAATTTGAAAATAATTACGAAATATTTCGTATAAGCTAATATGTACTGGAAATGCATGGAAGGCCTAGAAATAGAGGGTTTTTCTGTGATTTGCGAAAAATTACGTAATGGGAAAATAAGGGAAAATTAGAAACTCGTTTTCGTTAGAGAATGCTAAAAGCTGAAGATTTTACTAGTTAAATTAATATGGATAAAAGGATAACTCGGATTTATTGATTTTTTTGGTGATAATTTACAAGTAATAATTACTAATTTCTGCCAAAAACGTGAAATATTATATAAAATTAAAAATAACTATTGATTTATTGTGTAATCTGCTATATAATGAAAACACGAAAACGATATAGCTACGAAACGGTGGTAAAAATGGCAACAATAAAAGAACTATCTATTAAGTGTGGTGTATCTATATCCACTGTAAGTAAGGCTTTAAATGGTTACAAGGATATTGGAGAAGAGACAAGGCGTAATATACTAAAGATTGCTAATGAGATGGGATATTTTCCGGATTCTAATGCAAGAGCTTTGAAAATGAAAAAAACATATAATCTTGGTGTTCTTTTCTCTACAATGTTTAATCACGGATTAAGAAACGAGTATTTTGCCCATATATTAGCATCATTTAATGAGTATGCCACAAGTAGAGGTTATGATATAAATTTCATAGAGCATAATATTGGGAATCGAAAAATGTCTTTCCTAGAGCATTGTAAATATCGAAATTTTGATGGTGTCTGTATCGCTTGCGCAGACTTCTTTGATAAAGAAGTATTAGAAGTGGTTAATTCGAGAATTCCAGTCGTAGTCATTGATCATATATATAATGACGCGATTTCAATTCTTTCTGATAACATGGAGGGTATGAGGCAATTAACACAGTACATAATTGATTTGGGACATACTGATATTGCATTTATCCATGGCACTAATTCTTCTGTTACACATAATCGCTTAGTTAGTTTTTATCAAGTTCTTAGGGAAAACCATATTACAATTCCTAATGAGTACATTATCGAAGGTATATATCGGGATTCCGATGCTACAGCTGTGTTAACACAGAGACTTTTGGATTTACCAAAACGACCTACATGTATTATTGCACCAGATGATTATTCTGCTTTAGGTGTTATGAATACAGCAAGAAGAAATGGTCTTCGAGTTCCAGAGGATATTTCAGTAGTAGGTTATGATGGAATTTCATTAGCACAAGCATTGGAGCCAAAACTTACTACAATTCACCAGGATACTGATAAGATTGGAACAGAAGCTGCAAAACAGCTGATTAATCTGATTGAGAATCCGATGTCAACATCAATTAGAAATCTATATTTAAAGGTTCAATTGATAAAAGGAGGATCGGTAGCGGATTTAACTAAAACTATGCATACCGATACTAACAACTAGCCGATTACATTTCGGCATTTGGTACTGGCATTAATATATTTACATATATAATGCAAAATTAAAGGAGGGTTTTTATTATGAGAAAAATGAAAAAAGCATTAGCTTGCTCACTTTCTTTAGCTATGGTTTGCGGAATGCTCGCAGGCTGTGGTAGCAGTGAGAAAACTAGCAGCAACGATCCAACAAAGGCACCAGAAGCAACACAGGCGCCTGCAACAACGGATCCAGCAACAACAGATCCTACAGAAGCACCTGCAGCTCCAACTGTTAGTGAAGATGTTGGAACAACTGGCGGTAAAACTTTAAGAATTTATTGCTGGAATACAGAATTCCAGGATAGATTTAATGAGTTTTATGCAAGCAAATTACCAGCTGACGTAACAGTTGACTGGGTTATCAATGCTAATGAAGGTGGCGTATATCAGGCAAAACTTGATGAGGCTCTTCAAAAACAAGCTGACGCAGCTCCAGAAGACAGAATTGATATCTTCTTAATCGAAGCTGACTACGCATTAAAGTATATTGGAACAGATTATACTCTTGATGTTATTAACGAAGTTGGCATTACAGATGCAGAACTTGCTGATCAGTATCAGTATACAAAGGATGTTGTTACTGCTGATGGCAAACTTAAAGGTGTTTCATGGCAGGCTTGTCCACAAGGCTTCTTATACAGAAGATCTATGGCAAAAGCAGTTTTAGGAACTGATGATCCAGATCAGGTTCAGGAATACATCAAAGATTGGGCTACATTTGATCAGACAGCAGCTAAGATGAAAGAATCAGGTTACTTCATGTTATCTGGTTATGATGATAACTATCGTGTATACTCTAACAACATTTCTCAACCATGGGTTGATGATAGTGGTAAGATCGTAGTTGATGCTAATATTAATGCATGGATTGATCAGACTAAGAGATATACTGAAGCTGGTTACAACAATAAAGGTAGCTTATGGTCAGCAGAATCTACAGCACAGATGGCTAAAGACGGTAAAGTATTTGGTTACTTCGGACCAGCTTGGTTCATGGATTTCTGCTTTATGGATTACACATTAGCTGATCCAGAGGCTCCAAAGGAAATTGGTAACGGTGGTTATGGTGACTGGGCTATGGCTAAAGGTCCTCAAGGTTCTTACTGGGGTGGTACATGGATTTGTGCTGCTAAGGGAACAGATAACCTTGACCTAGTTAAAGATGTTCTTTTAAAGATGACAACTGATAAAGAAATACTTCTTGGTATCACTAATAAGTTTGGTGATTTCACTAACAGCGTAGCTGCTATGACAGATGTTGCTAATAGTGATTATGGCTATCCATTCTTAGGTAATCAGAACCATATCAAAGTATTACTTGAGTCCGCTCAGGATATTCATATTACAGCTGCATCCGCATACGATCAGACTATGGCTGAGAAGATTCAGTCTTCCATGAAAGATTACTTTGATGGCAACGTAGATCTTAATACAGCTTGGGATAATTTCTATAATACTGTAATTGGTATCCACCCAGAATTAAGCAGATAGTTTGGTTGTAAGTGCAGCAAGATACTAGTATCTTGCTGCATTGTTAAAAATATGCAAAATCACGAGGTATACTATGAATAAATCAACAACGAAAAAGAAAAAATTTGTGAATTACTCAAAGTGGGGATACATCTTTCTAATCCCATTTTTTGTTACGTATGCAATCTTTTCTTTAGTTCCGTTAATTGCAACATTCTATTACAGTTTTTATGAGTATTATTTTAAGCTTGGAATCCAAAAAGTAGGTCCTAATTTTGTAGGGCTTGATAATTTCAAAGCATTATTTACAAGTGGAGATTTTTTAAAGTATTTTGGTAATACAATGGCAATGTGGATTATAGGTTTTATTCCACAAATTTTGATTGCAATGCTTCTTGCAGTTTTATTTACAAGTAATCGTTTAAGACTTAAGAAACAAGGATTTTTTAAGACAGTTATCTATATGCCTAACTTAATCATGGCGTCTGCATTTTCTATGTTGGTTTTTAGATTATTCGCAGTAAATGGCCCAATTAACCAGTTATTTATTCAATGGGGATGGATTGAGGAAGGAATTGATTATTTTATACATGTTGGTTCGACTCGTGGAATCATTGGTGGAATGAACTTTTTAATGTGGTTTGGTAATACAACCATTATGTTAATGGCTGGTATTATGGGTATTGATCAAGGACTTTTTGAGGCGGCTTATGTTGACGGTGCAAGATCTTGGCAAGTATTTCGTCGAATTACAGTACCTTTATTAAAACCTATTTTAAGTTATACATTAATTACATCGTTAATTGGTGGTATTCAGATGTTTGATGTTCCACAAATCATTACAAATAGTACAGGTGGTCCAAATAATACAACAAAAACAATCGTTATGTTATTGAATAGTAAGCTAACACCTAGTATGAATTATGGTTCAGGTGGTGCTATATCCGTTGTATTATTTATCATCACAACAATCTTGAGTATGTTTGTTTATAAATCAATGAGAGCGAAAACGGATAATAAATATGAAAAATTTGAGAAAAAACTTAATGCAAGGAGGGGGGCATAATGAGTAAGAATAACAATGATTCACACCCAATCAGGATTAAGAATAGCTCAAGAGGGATTAGTATGGGAAGAGTTCTATCCTATATTTTATTAGTATTCCTTGCCATCCTTTGCTTGTTTCCATTTTATTTACTAATAATTAACTCAACAAGATCACATGTTGAAGTTACAAACAGTTTTTCTTTACTTCCAGGAAATCAGTTTTTTAATAACTTAAAAGGTGTTTTAAATAAGAGTACATTTACAATTGTTTCAGGTATGAAAAACAGTATTCTTATAGCAACTTTATCGGCTTTATTAACAACTTATTTTTCTGCGTTAACTGCATATGCAATTCATATGTATAACTTTAAGTTTAAAAGAATTGCATTTACTTTTATCATGCTTGTAATGATGGTACCTTCTCAAGTTTCCGCATTAGGTTTCTTAGATTTAATTGATAAGATGAATATGCGAGATACATTGTTACCATTATTTTTACCAGCGATTGCATCTCCAATTACCTTCTTCTTTATGAAACAGTATATGGAGAGTGTACTTCCGACTGAAATAGTAGAGGCTGCTCGTGTAGATGGTTCTTCTGAATTTAGAACTTATAATACGATTATCATTCCAATTATGAAACCAGCTTTGGCTGTTCAGGCAATCTTTGCATTTGTTGCAAGTTGGAATAATTACTTTATACCAGCACTCGTTATCACTTCACAAGAGAAGAAAACAGTACCAATATTAATGGCAGGTTTACGTTCTGCAAGTTTCCAAACTTTCTCAGTTGCGGAACAATACGTTGCAATATGTATGGCAATTATTCCATTAATGATAATGTACTTTATCTTATCTAAATTTATTATCGCTGGTGTTACGTTAGGAAGTGTTAAGGGATAAAGTGTCAGAGATTAAAAGTTACATAAGAGATAAACTAGATCTAGTAATAATAATCTTACGAATATTCTGAAAGAGACAAAGAAGATTTTCTCCTTTGTCTTTTTTATATACGAGGAAATTCCTCTGAATTTCTTCGTATATAAAAGGCGTCCAAAAGAAGGACACAACAATATGCACACAAGCGTGATAGGAGGATGTCGCTTACGCGAATGCGCTTGGCGCGAGTGTTTTGCTTGCAAAACACTTTTTGTGCGATATTGTGAGAAATGAAGGGTGATGGTATTTTTCGGAGTGCCTTACAAGTCCCCACACGCACTTTGTGGGGCTTGTGAGCATAGCGCGCCAAAGAAAATATACCATCGCCCTTCATTCTTTATTCATACTGCCCTTAGTGTGACAGTCCCTTCGCTTTTAGTGGTTTACATGAAAATTAATCGCAATTCGTGATTGTGAAGTGCTAATATTTGCAATAATATGAAATGTAGCAACAATATTCGTTTTTTATTGACAATAGCAAGAGATAGTGATATCATAACTAAGATTTTTAAAAAAATATTCAATAAGAAGAAATGTGCTTTAAATAATAGGAATTTCCTCTGATTTTCATATTATTTAAAACATGTCCGAAAAGAAGGACGCAATTATGGGTGAAAGTGTGGTGAATCTATGTACTTATTATTTTTTCTTTTATGGATTGTATTTAATGGAAAACTAACTTTAGAAATTGCATTATTTGGTATATGTATTTCTGCTTTCATGTATTTCTTTATCTGTAAATTTATGGGTTATAATCCTAAAACAGAGCTAAGGATTGCAAAAAATTTTTTTCGAGGAATTCATTACGGTTTTGTTTTAGTTTGTGAAATATGTAAAGCTAATTTTCAGGTGATGCACTTAATACTATCATCTAAACTTGAAGTAGAACCAACCATGGTTTACTTTAAAACAAAATTAACGAAAGAATCAAGTAGAGTTGCACTAGCAAATTCTATTACGTTAACTCCTGGGACGATAACAGTTACTTTAGAGGAGGATAGCTATTGTGTCCATTGCTTGGATAAGGAACTAGCACAAGGTATGGACTCCTCTATTTTTGTGTCATTACTGACGAAGATGGAACAGGTTTAACTCTGCGAAAGAAAGATTTGTAAAGTGAAAAATGGGAGGCCATATGGAGGCATTAAGTCAAGCATATGAGTATTTATTTACGGGAGCTATTATTATCTTAGCTCTTTTGATTTTTTGTTGTCTAATTCGGGCAATCAAAGGTCCGACAATCTCTGACCGTATTGTTGCAATTAACATGATTGGTACTATGACAATTATGATTATTGCAATCTTAGCGATTAAGATGAGCGAGGGTTACTTAATTGATGTATCAATTATATATGCCATGATCAGCTTTTTAGCTGTTGTTGTATTAACAAAAGTATTCATGGGGGTTTATAAAGAGCGCGAAGAGCGCAAAAACAAAGAAATCGAATAAAGTCAAAAGGAGATGAATTAAAATGGGTGAATGGTTACGCTTTTTGATGGCTGCAGTATTCATTATTGGGGGACTCATTGTATCAGCAATTGCAACTTTTGGTTTGTTCAAATTTAAGTTTGTTTTAAATCGTATGCACGCGGCTGCGATGAATGACACATTAGCAATTATGTTTGTATTATTTGGGCTAATTGTAATGAATGGATTCAATGCTGTATCCTTGAAATTATTATTAATTATTATATTTTTGTGGTTTGCTTCACCAGTTTCAAGCCACTTAATTGCACGACTTGAAGTTGCAGTAGACAAGCGTGTAAAAGAGGAATGTGAGGGGGTAAAATCATGAGTTTTTTTGAATTTATCTTACTTACATTTTTGGTTGTTTGTGCATTGGCAGCTTCTCTTAGCAAGAACTTACTTAATTCCATTGTTATCTTTATGTCATATTCAGTAATTATGTCAATCATCTGGATTATATTACAATCCCCAGACTTAGCGATTACAGAAGCGGCAGTGGGGGCTGGTGTCACGAGCGTTCTTTTCTTCATTACATTAAAGAAAATACATGCTATGAAAGGAGAAAAGGAAGATGAGCAAACCAAGAAGTAATTATGAGAATACTCTATGGCGAAAATTTGAACGCTGGGTGAATGGAGAAGAAAATACTTCAGAAGTGGATTCCATCAAGCATGAAGAGCATATCCAAAGAATCTCCAAAGAACAACAGCAGGATATCTTAGAATTTGAAGCAAATGCAAAAGATGTTGAAGATGTAATCTCTGCAGAAAAAAAGAGAAAGATAAAAGCACTATATCGTAAATATGAAAACTGGCCACAGACAAAAGGAATTAAGCATTTTAAGAGAGTTTATGGCTGTATGTCTGTTATCTTATGTGTTAGCATCATAGCAGTGTTATTAGTTACAGTTTCTTACCTACCGAAGTTTGGTAATCCAAGCAATCCAAGTAATAATGAAGTGATTGAACGTTATATAGAAGATGGGGTTGAAGAAACAGGAGCAGTTAATTTTGTGGCTGGAATGATCTTGGATTACCGAGCGTTTGATACGTTAGGGGAGTCACATGTATTATTTATCGCAGCATGTTGTGTGTTGATTTTACTTCGAGCTGATAAGAAAAAGGTAGAGAATAAGAACATTACATGTGTAGAAGCAGAGGAAAATGATCGCATCTATGAACCAAAGAATGATAAGATATTACAAAAGATTGCATTTATCTTAATACCTCCAATTATCATCTACGGTATTTATGTTGTACTTAATGGCCACTTATCTCCAGGTGGTGGCTTCTCTGGTGGTGCAATTATCGGTGCAGGATTAGTACTTTATCAGAATGCATATGGATTTAAGAAGACAAGTAAGTTTTTCACATATAAGATATTCTCATCCGTTACGGTATGCTCTTTGCTATTTTATGCATGTGCAAAGAGTTATTCTTTCTATACTGGTGCAAATCATATAGAGAGTTTCATACCAAAAGGAATCCCAGGAAATATTCTAAGCTCTGGTTTAATTCTACCATTAAATATCGCAGTTGGAATGATTGTTGCATGTACAATGTATGCCTTTTACTCATTATTTCGAAAAGGAGGCATGTAAGATGTTACGTGATCTATTTACAAATTATTACGAAGCAGTCGCTGTTATCCTATTCGGTATTGGATTTACTACATTATTGCTCCATCGTAATATGATTAAAAAAATTTTAGGTTTCAATATTATGGATACTGCTATTTACTTATTTCTGGCAGCGAAAGGATATATTTATGGTGGAGTAGCACCAATCTTCGTGGAAAATGCGACTGAAGAAATCGTATATGTTAATCCAGTACCGAGTGGCTTAGTACTCACAGGTATCGTTGTATCGGTATCGGTAACAGCACTTATGTTGGCGTTAACAATACGATTATACAAAAGATATCATACTCTCGATATCGATGAGATGTCGATGTTAGCAAAGAAGGAGGAAATGTAATGGATTTTGTACAAAACTTTCCGTTTTTTAGCATCATTATGTGTCTTGCTTCTGGTGTAGTTTGCTCTGTACTTTCAGGAAAAAATGCGAAACGTCTTTGTGTCACCCTAGTATCATTACTAAGTATTATGAATGCATGTGTACTTGGTTTTGTACTTAAAACTGGTGAAAGCTATACATTTATGATGGGTCATTTTCCAGCTCCTTGGGGGAATGAACTTCGTGTTGGCGTATTAGAAGCACTAATGGCTTTATCTTTTTGCGTTATTATGTTGTTATCTCTAGTTGGTGGTATTAAGTTTGTATTCGAAGATATCGAAGATTCCAAGACAAATCTTTATTTTGTTATGACAAACTTAATGATGAGTTCCTTGCTCGCATTAATATATACAAATGACTTATTTAACGCCTATGTTTTCGTTGAAATTAACACGATTGCTGCTTGTGCATTAATTATGATTCGTAACAATGGTCATTCTTTAGTTGCAACGGCAAAATATATGATTATGAGCTTAATTGGTTCTGGTTTGTTACTAATCGGAGTCTCTATGATATATTCTTTGACAGGTCATTTACTAATGTCCAATATAAAACAACAAATCGTAGTAATCAATGTGACAGGTGTATATATGATACCATTAACTGTTGTTATTGGATTAATCTGTGTTGGTTTAGCAATTAAGAGCGCATTATTCCCATTCCATGCTTGGTTACCGGATGCTTATGGATATTCGACTGCTTCTTCAGCAGCAATCTTATCTAGTTTAGTTTCAAAAGCTTATATCTTTTTACTAATCAAGATTTTCTATCGTGTGATTGGTAGGAACGTTATGGTAGACCACAAGATTACGAATGTATTATTTATGTTTGCAATCGTTGGAATGTTAATGGGTTCTATTAAGGCGATTAAGTCTCATGATATCCGACGATTAATTGCATACTCCTCGATTGCTCAGATTGGATACATTTATATGGGCATCGGTATTGGAACAAAAGCTGGTATGATTGCAGCAATATTCCACATTATGTCTCATGCGGCTACAAAAGCGATGCTATTTATTGCGGCTCGTGGGTTATCTGAGGTTTCTGGAGGAAGCAAAGATTTCTCTGACTTAAAAGGTTCTGGATATCGTAATAAAATCGCAGGTGTTGCTTTTGCCGTTGGTGCTTTATCAATGGTTGGAATTCCATTACTTGCAGGATTTACTTCGAAAGTATACTTTGCAGAAGCAGCCCTTATGGCGAGCTCAAACAAAATGTTGATCGCAATGGTAACCTTAGCAATTAGTACGACGTTAAATGCAGTTTATTTTATTCGAGCAACAATTTCGATTTATACGCCAAGAAACGAGCATTTTGTTATTCCAGGTTATCAATGTGCTAATACAATGAAGTATGCGCTAGTATTATTCATAATCTTAAATTTTTTCCTCGGTATATTCTCCAATCCAATTGCCAATGCAATTGAGATGGGCCTTGGAATGTTTGCATAGGGGGGACACAATATGAATGAAAATTTGATCTTAATACCAGTGTTACTCCCAGTTGTCGCAGCATTGGTACTATTAGTAATATCACCACTTCATAAGAATAGAAACGCTCGTAACTTATATGTAATTGGCATAACTACATTAGTTGCTGCTCTTACAGTCTTAGTGTGCCTTACAAATGAGAGAGTGGAAGTTTTTGAATTATTCTCTGGAATTGACATTGCATTTCAGATGGATCATTTGAGTAGATTATTTGGTGTGTTAACGGTAGCAATGTGGTTAATATCAAGTATTTTTCAAAAGGAATATTTAAAACATGAAAAAGATGAAATAAGATATCACTTCTTTTTCTTATGTTCTTTAGGTGCTCTACTCGGTATATGTTTTTCAAGTAACTTAATTACAATGTATCTCTTTTATGAGATGATGACATTATTTACGTTCCCACTAGTAATTCATTCGTTATCAAAAGAATCGATTGCAGCAGCGATGAAGTATATCTTTTATTCTATGGGCGGTGCATTTTTATCTTTAGTTGGTGTATTTTATCTTAACCGTTTTCTAAATTCCTACGAATTTATCGCAGGTGGTCAGTTAAATGCAACAGCTACAGGCTCGAGAGAATTAATTTTATGGGTTGTGTTTTGCATGATCATCGGATTTGGCTCGAAAGCTGGAATGTTCCCACTTCATGGTTGGTTACCAATAGCCCATCCAGTAGCTCCTGCTCCAGCTTCCGCTTTGTTGTCTGGTAATGTAACAAAGATGGGTGTATTAGCAATTATCCGTGTTATCTACTATATTATTGGGGTTGATTTCTTAACTGGAAGTTGGGTTCAGTATGCATTCCTTGGAATTACATTGTTAACTATCGTTATGGGATCTATGATGGCATATAAAGAACAGGGACTTAAAAGGCGTCTTGCTTATTCTACGATTAGTCAGACATCTTACGTGTTATTTGGTGTAGCTTTGATGAATCCAATCGGGTTACTTGGTGGATTAATGCATGTTGTTTATCATTCAATCGTTAAGAATACGTTGTTCTTATCCGCCGGTGCAATTATTCACAAAACAGGCAAGATAAAAGTAAAAGAGTTGCTTGGTATTGGGAAAGAAATGCCAATAACGATGTGGTGTTATACTCTTGCATCCCTTACGTTAATTGGTATTCCACCAACTTGTGCTTTCTTAAGTAAATGGTATCTTGCCGAAGGAGCTTTAAAAAGCTCTACAGGAGTAGTACGTTATCTTGGACCAATTCTATTGATTATAAGTGCATTATTAACTGCGGGATATTTATTTGTGATTACAATCAATGGATTTTTCCCGGGAAAAGATTATGACTATCAAGCATTGCAAAAGAAAGAACCGAATGCGCTTATGACGATTCCTTTGATACTACTTGCTACAGCTGTAGTATTGTTTGGAATGTTTCCAACGGCGTTTATTAATTTCTTAACACAAATAACAACTACATTATTCTGATGAAAGATGGGAGCAATTATGGATCTTTTATATTTAATTATTCCGATATTATTACCTATCATCGGTGGTGCAATACTTCCATTGTTTCACTTTCAGAATCGTAAGTATAGACAGTGGTATGTGATGATTGTTGTAGTGGCGACTTCCCTTTTTACATTCCTGTTACTTTCAGCTTGTCCAGAGGGTACGATACAGGCAATTAATCTGGCAGGTCGTTTGGAAGTTTCGTTTCACTTAGATGGATTAGGTACTGTATTCGCTACATTGATTGCAGCACTTTGGCCAATTGCAACACTTTATTCCTTTGAATATATGAAGCACGAAGGAAAAGAAAATAAATTTTTTACTTTTTTTACAATGACATATGGTGTAACAATTGGTACTGCATTTGCAGCTAATTTAATGACACTTTATATGTTCTATGAGATGTTGACTTTAGTGACGTTACCATTAGTTATGCATCAGATGAATAAGAAATCCATTCAGGCAGGGCGTAAGTATGTATTTTATTCAATTGGTGGTGCAGCATTTGCATTTATCGGATTTATCTTTATCTTGCAGTATGGTAATGGTATGGCATTTGAATATGGTGGTGTCTTAGACCTAGGAAAAATAGGTGATAAAACAAACTTATTATTATTAGTTTATGTACTAGCAGTTCTTGGTTTTGGTGTAAAGGCAGCTATTTTCCCATTCCATGGATGGTTACCAACAGCCTCCGTAGCACCAACTCCTGTTACCGCCCTACTTCACGCAGTAGCAGTAGTAAAAGCTGGTGCGTTTGCAATTATGAGAATTACGTATTATATCTTTGGTACCGACTTCTTGTCGGGTACTTGGGCCCAGAATGTGATATTAATTTTCGCGATTTTAACTATTATATTTGGTTCAGGTCGTGCTTTAAAAGAACAGCATCTAAAGAGAAGATTGGCTTATTCAACCGTAAGTAATCTTTCCTATATTGTATTTGGGGTTGCATTAATGTCTCCAACAGGCCTCTTTGGTGCACTTTCTCATATGATTATCCATGCTGTAATTAAGATTACATTATTTTTCTGTGGTGGTGCTATTATGTACAAGACACATCGTGAATACGTTTATGAGGTTCGAGGTCTTGGTAGAAAAATGCCTGTGACATTTGCATGTTTTACACTCGCCTCACTTGGATTGATTGGTATTCCACCTTTCGCTGGTTTCGTTAGTAAATGGAATCTAGCAACGGCAGCAACCTATGTAGAAAACCCAATTACAATGTTAGGTGTCATAGGTTTATTGCTATCTGCTTTATTAACTGCTATTTATTTATTCTCAGTTATTATTCGTGCGTACTTTCCAGGACATGACTTTGATGTTACCTCTGTGGATGGATGCGAGGACCCGAACTGGAATATGAAGTTACCGTTGATCGTTTTCTGTATTGCTATTGTTGTAATTGGTGTTCATTCCGTTCCTTTGATGGAATTTCTACAAAAAGTAGCAACAGGACTTATATAAGAAAGGATAGGAAGCTATGGAAGGTAATTTTCTCTTATTATTTCTCGCTATATGGCCGATGATCGGTGCGATCCTTTCTTATGTCATTGGTAGGAAAAATAAAAATTTACGAGATTATACTGCCGAATTCATTACCATTGTTGAATTTATTACCATAATATTATTATGTATACAAGTAGTTACAGGAGATAATGTCGAATTTATACTTCATGATTTTTGTGCTCGCGGGTTATATATGAAAGCTGATGGTTTCCGCGCAGTATATGCGTTAATTACAGGATTTATGTGGATGATGACAACATTATTCAGCAAACAGTATTTTGCTCATTATCGCAATCGTAATCGTTACTATTTGTTTCTGTTACTAACTCTTGGTGCGACAGTAGGAGTGTTTTTATCTGCTGATTTGTTCACTACATTTATATTCTTTGAGATGATGTCCTTTACTTCTTATGTATGGGTTGCTCATGACGAAGAAAAAGCATCTCTTCGTGCCTCTGAAACTTATCTAGCAGTAGCAGTGATTGGTGGTATGGTAATGTTAATTGGTTTATTCCTTTTAAATTACCAAACTGGCACATTGAACATGGACGAATTGTTAACTGCTTGCAAAACTGTAGAGGATAAGACTATGATTTATGTTGCTGGAGGCTGTTTGTTATTTGGCTTTGGTGCAAAAGCGGGTATGTTCCCTTTGCACATCTGGTTGCCAAAAGCCCATCCAGTAGCTCCAGCTCCAGCATCAGCGTTACTTTCGGGTATCTTAACAAAGACAGGTATCTTTGGTATTCTCATCATCAGTTGTCAGATGTTTTTACATGACGCTACATGGGGGATGTTAATCTTAATGCTTGGTGTGATTACGATGTTTGTCGGAGCGTTATTAGCCTTATTCTCGATTGACTTAAAGAGAACACTTGCTTGTTCTTCGATGTCACAGATTGGCTTTATCTTAGTTGGTGTTGGTATGCAGGGTATCCTTGGCGAACACAATGCTTTAGCTGCTCGTGGTACTGTACTTCATATGGTAAACCATTCTTTGATTAAGTTAGTACTATTTATGGCTGCTGGTGTTGTATTCATGAATCTTCACAAGTTAGATTTAAATGCAATTCGTGGTTTTGGTCGTAAGAAGAAAGCGCTTATGTTTTCCTTCTTAATGGCTGCACTTGGTATTGGTGGTATCCCTCTATGGAATGGTTATATAAGTAAAACGTTACTTCATGAGAGCCTTGTAGAATATCAAGTAATCGCCAAAGGAACAGCAGATTTCTCTACATTTGTAACGATAGAATGGATTTTCTTGATTACTGGTGGTTTGACGGTTGCTTACATGATGAAATTATTCATCTGTCTTTTCCTTGAGAAAAATGCAGATCAACGAAATATGGAAGCTTCGGATAAGAACTATATGAACAGAAAATCAATGTTTGCGTTAGTTGGTTCTTCGATCGTACTACCGATCTTAGGATTCTTACCATCGATGACTATGGATAAGATTGCAGATGTTACAAGCGAATTTATGCATGCACATCATCTAGATCATGCAGTTTCTTACTTTAACTTTGTGAACTTAGAAGGTGGATTGATTTCCATAGGAATTGGTGTCATTATTTACTTTGGTATTGTAAGAACTGCATTGATGAGAAAAGATGAGACTGGCAGAAAAGTTTATGTTAACATCTGGCCGAAGTGGTTGGATATTGAAAACTCGATCTATCGTCCATTGATTCAACATTTAATTCCATTTGTGCTAGCAGTTATTTGCCGTGCATTTGATAAATTAGTCGAAGGTATTATTATGTTCGTTCGTAAATTTATTCTCGGTCCGACAAAGACTCGCAAATCCATTATGGTTGGTACTCGATTTACCTATGTTCTTGGAACCATCTTGGATGATATTGTTATATTCTTGAATAAGACAATTCGAAAAAAACGACCAATCAAGACTTCTTTTGTTGACTCAATTGCCGTTGGTCAGACGGAGATGATTCGTACCAATCGATTAATCACACGTTCGGTATCGTTTGGTCTTTTGATGTTCTGTGTTGGTTTATTGATGACTTTAGTTTATTTGCTAGCAGTTAGTTTTTAAACTCATGTGTCATCCAAAAGTCCCATGATTCATAACAGTATATTTGGTTTTATAATGTTGATTGACATATAGTAATAAATAAAGAATAAAAGTATTTATTAAACTTAAAGGGGCATATGCTTGCGCATATGCCCCTTTAGCATACTGGAATTTAGCCTTCGAATCAATTGATATTAATTAAATTTTCAATGTTGATTTATGGAAAAAACGATTAACATGGTTGAATATGGATTGGTGATAATGTAGAATTATATAGTAGGAATAGCTTATAAAGGATGAAAAGTATAAGTTAAAGACATTACCTACACTGAGAAGAAAGGAGATAAATGAAAACGAAGATATCAAAAATGATAGTTAAAATAGTTTTTGGATTACTAATAACACTATTGGTAGTAATTTCGATACTTGTGATTATATACTTAACACCTTTTCCTAAGAAAGATGTAATTTGTGTTAACATACCTTCTGAATTTATTATTACTAAGCCGAATTTTTTCGAAACTCAAGGGTACAATGAATGTGCAGCTTATGCCACAGCATATGTTCTTAGGTCTTTAGGAAAAGATACGAATGGGGATAAAATATACAAAAATATGAAATACAAATTACCATTACTAGGAATTGTACCTTCAAAGGGAATTATTGACACCTTTAAAAGTTATAATATAAAGGCTACATATTACAAAGGAGATATTAATACCTTAAAAATGCGTGTTTCTCAAAATATACCAGTTATACTATATATCGGTGAAAATATAAAATGGGAACATTTTATAACGTTGGTTGGATATGAGAATAGTTCTAGCAAGATATATGTATATGACTCATTGTTAGAGGATGATTCCAATGGAGAAGCTCCTGGAAATAAAACATTAACTGAGGATGATCTCCTAAAAGTATGGGATAATGGATTACCTGTTTTAAACCATACGTATATAGCAGTTGATGTATAACACCTTTACCGTTATATGATTGTAATCGATTAATGGATTGTATGGACACAAGATGGTAGAGCAATATATTTTTACTATATACTTGTCGAAATAGTTGTATTTTTATTCGAATATAAGTATAATTAGAGTATACGAAATAAGTGAAGAAAAGGAGGATTGTGATTATTTAGTAAAATACACTAGAGGTAAAGTAAAATACCTGTATCGATTAGGGGGACATTAACATGGTTCAAATGGACAACAGAAAATCAAAAAGCTATACTGATCAAAACGAATTGAAATTAATTAACAAAAGAGTTTTAATCTGCTATGCAATTATTACAACAGTAATATGCATTAGTTATGTTATTGAAGTTATCAAAAGTGTAAAAGAACTTACATATGTATTAATATTGATAGCGATTATGATGGCACCATTAGTGATAGCAGTGCTTATATTTCGCAATAATCCAAAATCAAGATTGTTTAAAGAAGTGGTAATAGCTGGTTTTGGTGTATTCTATGCGTATATATTATTTACTTCAGAATCATCGATGACGTTTGTATACATCTTACCATTACTGACCGTTACTACCATGTATAAGAATGTTAAATATAGTTTGAGAACTGGTATTGGTGCTTGTTTGATTAACTCAGTCAATATAGCAATACGTACTATTAATAAAGGAATAACTCCAGGAGAAATTGCTAATTATGAAATACAGTTTATGAGTGTTGCATTAGTAGTTGTTTTCATGATTATTACATCGAAGACAACGAATGAAATTTTCTCAGAAAAAATACAACAGCTAAATCGGGAAAAGGAAAGACAATCGGATGTTATGCATCATATTACAACAATAACAAGTACAGTTGGAAGTAAGGTAGGTGAGATTAGTAAAGAAGCTCAGCAGATCAGTGAGCAATCTTCAAAGGAGCAAATAGCAATTAATCAAATTGCAGGCGGTACTGCAGAAGTTGCATCTAATATTCAGAATCAGCTACTCATGAGCAACAGTATTAATGAGCTAACAGAAGAAACAAGTCATTTAGTTGATGAAATATTGAGACAATTTAAAAGTACAAAGGAGAATACATCCACTGGTTCTACTAATATGGAGGAATTGATGAAAGCCTCTGGTATCTCTCAAAATACATGCAGTACAGTAAGTAATTCTATGAATGAGTTATCGAAAAAGATTGCTGAGGTTGAAGCTATCTTAGGTTTAATTGAGGGCGTTACAAAGCAGACAAGTATGCTAAGCTTAAATGCTAGTATTGAAGCTGCAAGAGCAGGGGAAGCAGGAAGAGGATTCGCTGTAGTTGCAGCAAATATTCAGCAATTATCAGAAGAAACGAAACAGGCTACAGAAGAAATCAAGCAAATCTTTAGTAAATTGGGTGAATCTAGTCATGTTGCTGTTAACGCAGTCAATGAATTAGAGCTAGCCAACGATGTACAGACTCGCTTAATAACAAAGAGTAAAGAGAACTTTGAAGTTATTGAAAAGGATATTGAAGATATTACTGAAAAGGTAAATCAACAATCACAGCATATGGATAAAGTGAAAGCATCTAATGCTGAGATTAGCGCTAGTATTGAAAATGTAAGTGCATTTACAGAGGAATTAACTGCAAGTGCTGAAGATACAAGAAATTTGACAGAGGATACTCTCAATGGAATTCAAAGAGTTAATAATCATCTAGAAAATGTATTAAATGAATTGAGGGAGTTAGAAGGACTTGTTTAGAATAAGAATGAATTAATTTCTAAAAAAAGAAGACCACACAGAAACTTTTGAATTTATAACTAGGGACTGTCGAACTAAGGGAAGTATGAATCTTTTATTCATTGTTCCGCTTGTGCGACAGACCCGTATGAGTGTTGGTAGAAAACCACTTTCTATCAGCACTTATTTTTTATATTAACGAGAATTAAAGAGTAAGAAAATTAGTAGTTCTTCTAGTTTGTTATTTTGTTACATAATTTTTAATTGCTTCAAAACTTTCTTTACTGATGACATGTTCCATCTTACAGGCATCCTCGTCTGCTGTTTGTTTGTCTACACCAAGTGATATCAACCAGGAGGATAGCAAGGCATGTCGTTCATATATCATCTCAGCAATTTCTTTCCCCGAATCCGTAAGATAGATAAATCCAGCTTCAGTAACAGTGATATAATTGTTTTCACGTAAATGCTTCATCGCGACACTAACACTTGATTTTTTAAAGTTAAGCTCGTTTGCAATATCAACAGATCGAACAACTGGTAATTCTTTACTGAGATTTAAAATAGTCTCTAAATAATTCTCTGCAGATTCATTTACATTCATAGTAACCCTCTTCCTATACATCATAAAGTTTGATAAAACGAACTAAAATTAGTATAACACAGATAGAGAAAATAGCAATTACCATTTGATTGCAAAAGAGAAAACTATATTTTACTAATTTTATACATTTGCTTATTGACAACTAATTTCGATTAGTATATACTAACTTCAAGATTAAATGATAATGATTATCAAAAGAGATTATTTCCAATATTAAAAAGAAAGAAGATGATGATAATGCCTTTATCTTTTTCAAAAACTGGCGAGACAAATGTAATTAAAAAGATAGGTGGAAAGGAAGAAACAAGAAAGTTTCTTGAAAGTCTGGGTTTTGTAACTGGTAGTGTTGTTACTGTAATTTCAGAGATTAGCGGTAATTTGATTGTTAACATCAAGAACTCTAGAGTGGCAATCAACAAAGAGATGGCGAATAAAATTATTGTGTAGAGGAGAATGTAAAACAATGAAAACTTTAAGAGACATTCAATGTAAAGAGACAACTAAGGTTGTAAAACTCCATGGAGAAGGCGCTGTAAAACGTCGTCTTATGGACATGGGAATTACAAAGGGAGTAGAACTCTATTTAAGAAAAATTGCACCTTTGGGTGATCCGATTGAGGTTACCGTTCGAGGTTATGAACTTTCACTTCGTAAGCAGGATGCACAGATGATTGAAGTGGAGTAAAGGATAAAACATAAGACAATTTTTTTTACCTAGTGGTTAGAGTTGACTAACACAAGTAAGCAACAAGTAAAAAAAGTAAGAGAGTGCGAACAACTGATAGATAGAATAGTAGTAACTAGTAGCGAACAGATGAGAGAAACAAACTACAATAATAAAAAGAGGGAAAAAAAGAAAGAATCACTTGTCACTAAAATAAAAGACCGGATTAGAAATAAAACAGAAAGAAGGAGATAATATGTCGGTAAAAATTGCATTAGCTGGTAATCCAAACTGTGGAAAAACGACATTATTTAATGCGTTAACTGGTTCCAATCAGTTTGTTGGAAACTGGCCAGGTGTTACAGTTGAGAAAAAAGAAGGAAAGTTGAAAGGAAACAAAGATGTTATTATCATTGATTTACCAGGAATTTATTCCTTATCTCCATATACGTTAGAAGAAGTTGTTGCTAGAAATTTCTTAGTTAATGAACGACCAGATGCAATCTTAAACATCATTGATGGAACTAATCTTGAAAGAAACTTATATTTGACGACTCAATTAGTGGAACTTGGAATACCAGTAGTTATTGCAGTTAACATGATGGATATTGTAGAAAAAAACGGTGACAAGTTAGATACAAAGAATTTGGCTAAGGAACTTGGTTGTCAGGTAATCGAAATCTCTGCTTTAAAAGGCATTGGTATCATGGAAGCAGCAAATCAGGCTATAAAAGCAGCAGAAACAAAGGATGATATGACACCTCAACATAGTTTTACGGGTTGTGTAGAGCATGCACTTGCTCATATTGAAGAGGCCGTGTTACATGATATGGAAGAAGCAAAACAACGTTGGTATGCAATTAAAATTTTCGAGCGTGATGAGAAAGTAATCCGACAACTTGATATTGCAGACAAGGTTGCTGTTCATGTCGAAGGCGATATACTTCGTTGCGAGAAGGAAATGGATGACGATGCAGAGAGCATTATAACGAATGAACGATATGTCTATATAGCCTCAATTATTCAGCGTTGTTATGAAAAGAAGAATAAGGGTGGCTTGACGATATCTGACAAGATTGATCGTATTGTCACGAATCGTTGGCTCGCATTGCCGATTTTTGCGGCTGTTATGTTCATTGTCTATTATATTTCTGTTACTACCGTAGGTACCTTTTTAACAGACTGGACGAATGATACGTTATTTGGAGAATGGATTATTCCAGCTGCACAAAATGGATTAGAAGCAATTGGATGTGCTGATTGGTTAACTGGTTTGTTAGTTGATGGTATTATTAGTGGAGTTGGAGCTGTTCTCGGATTTGTTCCACAGATGTTTGTTCTATTTATTTTTCTAGCATTTTTGGAAAGCTGTGGTTATATGGCTCGTATCGCATTTATAATGGATCGAATTTTTCGCAAATTTGGTTTATCAGGTAAATCCTTTATCCCGATGCTAATTGGTACAGGATGTGGTGTGCCTGGTATTATGGCTTCTCGAACGATTGAAAATGACCGAGATCGTAAGATGACAATTATGACAACTACATTTATTCCTTGTAGTGCAAAACTACCAATCATCGCGCTGATTGCAGGCGCATTATTTGGCGGAGCTTCTTGGGTAGCACCAAGTGCTTATTTTGTAGGGATTGTTGCCATTATTTGTTCCGGTATTATCCTAAAAAAGACAAAGATATTTGCGGGAGATCCAGCACCATTCGTTATTGAATTACCAGCATATCATATGCCAACATTATCCAATATTATGCGCAGTATGTGGGAACGTGGTTGGTCCTTTATTAAAAAGGCAGGTACGGTTATACTTTTATCCACAATCATTATATGGTTTGCACAAAGCTTTGGCTTTGAAGCCGATGGTTTTGGTATGGTAGAAGATATGAATGATAGTATCCTTGCTAAAATCGGTGGATTTATTGCACCGATCTTTCGACCACTCGGATGGGGAGACTGGAAATCATCAGTGGCTGCTATCACTGGGTTAGTAGCAAAAGAGAATGTTGTAGGTACCTTTGGTATACTATATGGTTTTGGCGAGGTTGCTGAAGATGGTGTAGAAATCTGGGGAACTTTAGCTACTAGTATGACAGCAATTGCAGCGTATAGCTTTTTAGTGTTTAACTTATTATGTGCTCCTTGCTTTGCTGCTATGGGTGCAATTAAGCGTGAAATGAACAACAAAAAATGGTTTTGGTTTGCAATCGGTTACCAGACAGCGTTGGCATATGGTGTTTCCTTATGTATCTTTAACATTGGAATGTTATTTTCAAATGGAATATTTGAAATTGGAACAGTGGTTGCAATGATCTTAATTGTAATATTTGTTTATCTCATGGTTCGACCATACAAAGAGAGTAATCAACTGGTAAAGCATAACCAATCAAGTGTAAAAGCAAATTCATAAAATGTTTTCGGAGGTGCTTATGGGTACAATTATCGTAGCGATCGGTCTGTTGACTGTGGTAGGATTTATCATTAAAAGTATGGTGAAAGATAAGAAGGCTGGAAAGTCATTGCATTGCGGAAATGATTGTAAGCACTGTGGAGGACATTGTCACTAAATCTCTCATATGACTTTATTGACTATCCATTATTAGAATGATATTATAATTTTATATTGTAGGATTCAGGTGTCATAATCTACAATTTAGATTGCTTTTCATCTTACTGATGAAGTAATAATCTTTACGTAGCTTGGCACCTGTTTTTGTTCATGAGAAACAGGGACTTGAAAAAATACCAGAGAGTAGGTGCGTGTTATTTCTCAAAAGATAAGTCCTAAAAAAGTACATAACGTAAGTTTTAAAGGTACAATCCAGGCATGTTATCTTGCATATATTGTGCAAGGCATTATTAACAACATTAATCCTTTGTTGTTTGTTATTTATCAAAGAAAATTAGGAATTCCGTTTTATAAAATTGGAATTTTGATTGCCGCAAATTTTGGTATTCAGATACTGACAGATTTCTTATCTGTTAAATATGTTGATAAGTTTGGATATCGCAAAAGTATGATGTTTGCTCATTTTATGAGCACATTTGGATTGATTGGTATTGGAATCTTTCCATTTGTATTCTCTAATCCATTTTCAGGATTGGTAGTTGCAACGATATGTAATGGAATCGGAGGGGGACTCCTTGAAGTTATGGTTAGTCCAATTATGGAAGCTACACCGTTAAAAGAAAAGGAAAAAGCTATGAGCATGCTTCATTCCTTTTACTGTTGGGGCTGTCTTTTATTTATATCGTTATCAACGATATTCCTACGAGTAATTGGTAACGATCACTGGTATTATATACCGATCGTCTGGTCGATTGTACCATTTGTTAATTTTCTCTTATTTCGTAAGGTGCCAATTAATACTTTAGTGGAACCGGAAGAAAAAATTCCTGTCAAGCATCTTCTAAGAAAGCGTATGTTTTGGTTGCTTGTTATTGTAATGATCTGTTCTGGTGCTTCTGAGCTTGCGATGTCACAATGGGTTTCCTATTTTGCGGAGACTGGATTACGCGTTAATAAAACAATAGGTGATTTACTTGGTGCTTGTTTTTTTTGTGCTTTTATGGGGTTATCCCGTTTATTCTATGGTAAGTTAGGTCATAAAGTCGAATTAAAAAAGTTTATGTATCTTAGCTGTTTTCTTTGCGTAAGTGGTTATCTTATGGCAGTCTTTTCATCGATTGCAATTATTGGATTACTTGGGTGTGGAGTTTGTGGGCTCTCCGTTGGTATCCTTTGGCCAGGTACATTCAGTATAGCGGCGAAAGCTTGCCGAGAGGGCGGAACTGCAATGTTTGCATTTCTTGCGTTAGCAGGTGATGTTGGCTGTATTTCTGGCCCTGAAATCGTTAGTATATTTGCTAATGCATTACCACAGTATGGAATTAAAGCTGGTTTACTAGTAGCTATCATATTTCCAATTCTTTTAGTTGTAACATTAAAGTTTGGAATTAAGGATAAATAGGATTATAATTTACGAAAGGAAGGGTTTACTTAGTATGTCAAACGATGTGTATCTGTATGGAATGATATTGGCAACTACTAGTTTTTTATTAGAGGGTAATTATCCTGAACCAGATAATTATGGAGAGATAAAGAAAAAGTATCGTTTACCTGGTGGAGAAACAGGAACTTGTGCAACCGTTCTTAATTCACTTGGAGTCAGTGTTAAGATGGATGGAAATCATATTGGAAGTAATGTAAAGCCGGTCATAACGAATTTTTATCAAGATAAAGCAGTTGATTTAACTTCTCTAACGTTTGATGAAACATATGAGGGATTAGAAGATTATGTTATCATTGATCAAAAGACAAGAACTGTATTTGGAAGTTTTAATGGATACTATGGAGATACAATAAAACGTTGGAATACACCAAAAGAGGAGGATATTGTTCAGTCAAAAATTGCAGGAATTGATCCATATTTCGGGAAACAAACTAATTTAGTAGCAGAATATTGTGTAAAGAATCATGTAAAATATGTTACGATTGATTGCCCTTATGATAGTTATTTACATAAAAATGCAGCAATAAATGTTGTGTCCAATGAATTTACAAGAAATGCGTATCCTAATGCAAACCGAGAAGAACTTCTTTGGCTATATATGCAGCATAGTGATGGGCTAACCATTTTAACGAATGGTTCAAAAGAATTTGAATTTGGTAGAAAGTCGAATGGAATTAAGAAGTTTATTCCATACTCTATTGATGTAGTTAGTACATTAGGTGCAGGGGATACGTTTAAAGCAGGTTGTGTTTATGCTTTACTAAAAGGAATGAGTGACGAGGATACTGTTCGATTTGCAAGTGCTTGTTCTGCTGTCGCATGTACCAGATTTCCATTACCACTGAATCCACCTAAATTGGAAGAAGTTAATGCAATGCAGCAAAGATAACGTTTTGTCGATAAAGAATATAGGAAAGGGGGAGTAATCGATATGAGGGTAAGTGAAGGAAATGTAAGTATTTATGTTGGAAATGATGAGATAACTGAGAGGACAAACAGTTCAATTAGTAAATTAAGCAATGATTCAAAAAGCATTAATGCAAAAGATTTACGAATGGTACCAGACAGTATTGCAGAAAAGAGACTGAATGCACAAAAGAGGGCATGGAAGGTTATTTCTGAAGCAAATACAAGAGAAAATATGGTAGATGACAATATATCGAATATGCAAAATAAAATAGATAATTGGAAAGAATCATCACAGACGTTGCAAAAAGAGATTAATCAGATTAATGATAACATTGTTAAGCTGAAAGAAGAATATGGGATAACCAATGACAGTCAAGAACAAAAGGACTTAGATTTGCTTATGAAACAACAAGCAAAAATGCAAGGGGATGCGGATATTACATTGACAGATGAAGATAGAGAACGTTTGGCGAATATGGGAGAGTTGACAGATTATCAGTCAAGAGTACTTGTTTATAGCCAAAGTTTATATACGAAGTCGAAAGAGATGAAACAGAATAACGAACAAATTAAGAACACTACTGCTACGATAAATACGATAAAAATTGAACGATGTAAGACACATGCAATGGTGGATGCAAAGGTCGAATCAGATAAGTTATTGGAGACAGCGTCAAAAGAAGTAGTAGGACAATTAATCAGCGAGGCTAAAGAGGAAACTGATTCTAAGATGGATGAGATGGAAGAAGAAGCCTCAAAGAAAGCAGAGGAGAAAAAAGTAGAAGAAGAGAAAAAGGAAAAAGCAAAAGAAGTAAAAGAAACTCAGAATGCACAAAATGGAGAAGGGACATTGAGTCAGAAGGCAACTTCTAACCAAGCATCGGGTGCTGTTGAGTTAACCTTGGAGACTGATATAATGCAAGTCCAAAGAAAAATCTCAGAGATTTTGGCAGATGAAAATCTATTAGATGAGGATTTAAAGGGAATTGCTTTGGATACTAATTTGTAAGTAAAAATAAGGCTGTTGCACTAAGTGACAGTCTTTTTCATATAATCGAAAATTCCCCTGCATTTTCTACCCCTTTTACGCTTAAAGACCACGCTCGTCACGATTTTCATACATGCTAAGGAAAAGTTGTAAAAAACTCTTGATTTATCAGTTGCTTCATATTAAGATAAACTAAGTCGTAGTTTGTCACATAGTGTAGCAATACGATTGTGTAATAAGTAGAACAGAAAGGATTATCTTTATATGGGCAAGAAAAAGGTAGAAACAAAAGGTGTACAAGACAAGTCAAAAAAGAAGTTATTTACAATAGGAGGAATTGTTGCTGCAGTTTTTGTAATCTTATTTGTTGTTATATTTATTGAAAATTCAAACAAGTATGAGTTAACAGTAGAGAATAATACGAGTAAAAACTTAGAATATGTTAAAATAAAATTTTCAAGTTTGGATACAGATTTTGATTCCGATGTGTTTTTTAATCAAGCAATAGCAGCAAATCAGACGATTATTGATAAAATTCCAAAACTAGACCTATATATGACAAAAGCACGTTTATTTGTTGTATTTAAATTTGAAGGAGAAGAAGAACAAACTACTTATAACGGTTGGTTTAGTAATTACTTTTCTGGACAGACTCAAGTTATATTCGAAGAAAAAGATGGAATTACTACACTGGATGTAAAAATCAAACAAGGCTTCTTTGATAATAGCAATTACAATGAATGTGATGAATATTGGGAGTATGAATTTTAACTAAGTGTACTTATAAAAGACAAGAGAAACGATACCGTTTCCACATATTATGAAAAATAGAGGATGGAAGAAAAAACATAAAACGACGTTTTTTCTTCCATCCAACGATTGCGAACAAGAGAAACCAATAATGTGTTTCTCTTGGTTTACATAATACAAGGCAATAATATTATACTAAATAAATTGGGAGGATGTACAATGATTCAGTTGTTTGAAAATGGCGCCTATGTGGTTAATGGAAGCCAAGTTGTAAAGGAAACAAAGGATAGTTCTGCTATATTGCAACAAATGACAGGGAAAAGTGTTTCAAAAGAAGAAGCAAGAAAAGAGTCAATGGCTTATAAAATCTTAAGCGCTCACAATACATCAGGAAATATGGAGAAGTTAAAAATTAAATTTGATAAGTTAACTTCTCATGATATTACGTTTGTAGGTATTATTCAGACAGCTCGTGCTTCAGGTTTGACTGAATTTCCTGTTCCTTATGTTTTAACAAACTGTCACAATAGTTTATGCGCTGTGGGTGGTACGATAAACGAAGATGATCATATGTTTGGTCTTTCTTGTGCAAAACGTTATGGTGGAATGTATGTGCCTCCTCATCAAGCAGTCATTCATCAGTTTGCTCGTGAGATGTTAGCTGAAAGCGGAAAGATGATTCTTGGATCAGACTCCCATACAAGATATGGTGCGCTTGGAACGATGGCGATTGGAGAAGGTGGTCCAGAACTTGTAAAGCAATTACTAGAGAAAACGTATGATATTAATATGCCTAAAGTAGTTGGTGTGTATCTAACTGGAAAACCTAGAAAGGGAGTTGGTCCACAAGATATTGCACTTGCAATTATCGGGGAAGTGTTTGCGAATGGTTATGTAAATAATAAAGTCATGGAATTTATCGGAGATGGCATTGATAACTTAAGTGTAGATTACCGTATTGGTATTGATGTAATGACAACAGAAACCACTTGTCTTTCTTCTATATGGAAAACTGATGAAAAGGTAAAAGAATTCTATGAGCTTCATCATAGAACCGAGGCATATAAAGAATTAGTACCTGGGGAAGTGACATATTATGATGGTATGATTTATATTGATTTAGCTCAGATTAAACCAATGATTGCTATGCCATTCCACCCAAGTAATGTTTATACGATTGACGAATTAAACGCAAACTTAGGTGATATTCTACGTGATGTGGAAAAGAAAGCATTAGTATCACTTGATAATAATAAAATTAATTACAAACTCACAGATAAGATTCGTAATGGTAAGCTATACATTGAGCAAGGCGTTATTGCAGGTTGTGCTGGCGGTGGATTTGAAAACATTTGTGATGCAACTGATATTTTAAGTGGGAAATACATCGGTGCAGATGAATTTTCCTTAAGTGTATATCCAGCTTCTCAACCAATCTTTATGGAACTTGTGAAAAATGGTAGTGTTGCTAAACTGATGGAAACAGGTGCAACTATTCGTACTGCATTTTGTGGTCCTTGTTTTGGTGCTGGTGATGTACCAGCTAACAATGGTTTAAGTATTCGCCATTCGACACGTAATTTCCCAAATCGTGAAGGTTCTAAGATAACAAATGGACAAATTGCTTCCGTAGCATTGATGGATGCTCGTTCCATAGCAGCAACTGCCGCTAATAAAGGTTATTTAACTAGTGCAGAAGATATTGATGTAACATTTACAAAACCAGCTTATTTCTTTGATTCCAAGATTTATGATAATCGAGTTTATAATGGAATTGGGAAAGCAGATATGAATGCAGAAGTTAAGTTTGGACCTGGTATTGTGGATTGGCCGAAAATGGCTAGTTTGTCTGAGAATCTAGTTTTAAAAGTAGTTTCTGTAATTCATGATCCTGTAACTACGACTGACGAACTAATTCCATCTGGTGAAACCTCCTCTTATCGCTCGAATCCTCTTGGATTAGCAGAATTTACGCTTTCGAGAAAAGATCCAGCTTATGTTGGACGAGCGAAGGAAGTTCAACTTGCTGAAAAAGCGCGTCAAAGTGCGAAAACGGTAGCTGATATTTATGCAGCGAATAAAGAAGTTGAGACAGTTTTTGCTAAGATTGGGGAAAAATTCAGTATAGATCCATTGGAAACAGAGATTGGATCTGTCATCTATGCTGTAAAACCTGGGGATGGATCTGCTCGAGAACAAGCAGCAAGTTGTCAAAAGGTGCTTGGTGGTTTAGCGAATATTGCAAAGGAATACGCTACAAAGAGATACCGTTCTAATCTGATTAACTGGGGTATGTTACCTTTCTTGTTAACAGAAGATTTACCATTTAAAAATGGCGATTATCTCTATATTAAGGATATTAAAAAAGCGATTGAAAATAATTCTTCCATTGTGAAAGCATATGTTGTTTCTGATGAAATGAAAGAGTTTGAACTAAAACTTGGAGAAATGACGAAGGATGAAAGGGAGATTATCTTACAAGGTTGTTTGATAAATTATTATAGACAAAAGGAAAGTCTATAATAAATACAAGAAAAAGCGCGTTTTATGATTTTTTTATTTGTTGTGAACAAAAGGGGGTTACAAGAGTATTTTGTAATTCCCTTTAATTCATAGCAAGCATATACTTGTTAACGTAAAATAAAGTAAATTTTTGGTATGTTTTTTATATCTTTATTATTGGTATTGGGTTCTCGGAGGTATTATTGGTTGAAATTAAAGAAACTGTTATTTAATCGAATTGTGATTGTTGGGTTTCTATTTGCCATTCAAATAGGGTGGTTTTGTGTTTTTCTATTAAATCTGACTACCGAATCCTGGTGGATTCACATGCTAATGCAAGCATTAAGTGTATTTGCGTTATTAGTTATTATTAATAAGAGTGAAAATCCAGCTTATAAACTTGCGTGGGCTGTACCAATTCTTGTATTTCCTTTGCTAGGAGGCATGATGTATCTATTCTTTGGTGGGAAAAAGCCTGCTAGAGGAATGCAAAAAAAGCTTGATGCCACTGCAAAGAAGACACTACCTCTTTTAATTCAAAACAATGAGATTATTGATGAAATTAAAGGACAAAATCAACTCATTGCTGGGCAGGTTGGATATATATTAAATAGTGCTAAATTCCCTGTTTATCATCAAACAATAACAAAATATTATAAAAGTGGAGAAGAAAATTTTCCAGATATCTTGAAAGCGTTACATGATGCGAAACATTACATCTTTCTTGAGTATTTTATTATTGGCGAAGGTAAGATGTGGGGGGCTATGCTTGAAATATTAAAGGAGAAGGCAGCGCAAGGACTCGATGTACGTTTGATATATGATGATTTTGGTTGTATGACACTTTTACCATATCAATATAAGAAAGAAATGGAAAGTTATCATATTAAATGTGAAGTATTTAATAAGATGAAGCCCTTTTTTTCTACTGTATTAAATCATCGTGATCACAGAAAAATCCTTGTAGTTGATGGATACGTTGGATTTACTGGTGGGATTAATCTAGCAGATGAATATATTAACGAAAAGGTTCGATTTGGATATTGGAAAGATACAGGTATTCGGCTTACGGGAGATGCTGTCTGGAGTCTTACTATCATGTTTTTGACAACTTGGAATGCATTTCGTCATACAGATGAAGATTTTACAAAATTTCAACCTACGATACATGGTAAAGAACAATTTGGTCACGATGGATATGTTCAGCCATATGGGGATTCTCCACTAGGCTCAGAGTTAGTAGGGAAGAATGTTTATCTGAATATTATTAATACTTCAAAAGAATATGTTTACATTTTTACTCCTTATCTAATTATTGATAATGAGATGATGACAGCATTATGTTTAGCTTCTAAGCGTGGAGTAGATGTTCGCATTATGACACCTAATATTCCTGATAAGAAAATGGTTTTCTATGTAACCCAATCATACTACAATCAACTTGTTAAATCAGGAGTAAAAGTGTATCAATTTCAACCAGGTTTTTTACATGCAAAGTGTTTTGTATGTGATGATGAAATAGCGACGGTTGGAACAATTAATCTGGATTATCGCAGTTTATACTTACACTTTGAGTGTGGAGTGTTTATGTATGATAATTCAACGGTATATGAGGTAAAGAGAGATTTTTTAGAAACACAGGAAAAATGTATAGAGATGACAGAACAATTATTAAACCGCAAATTACCAGTTCGGCTAATACAAGCAGCATTGAGGCTATTTGCACCGTTAATGTAGTTAAAAAAGATGGGAGAATTTTACTATGTCGTTGTTAATTGATGGGAAAAAGATTTCACTCGAGATTAAAGAGGAGTTAAAGGTTCAAGTTGAGGAGCTAAAGAAGAAAGGAATTGTAGTGACTTTAGCGGTAATTCAGGTCGGTCATGATCCAGCCTCCACTGTTTATGTAGGTAATAAGAAGAAAGCATGTGAATTTATTGGAATTCGTTCCTTATCCTATGAATTAGAGGATAACACAAAAGAAGAAGAGTTACTTGATTTAATCAAACAGCTCAATCAACGTGAGGATGTTAATGGAATCTTGGTTCAATTACCTTTACCAAAACATATCAATGAGGATACAGTAATACAAACGATTGATCCGAAAAAAGATGTGGATGGTTTTCATCCACAAAGTGTTGGTGCATTGAGTATTGGTCAAAAAGGATTTGTATCTTGTACGCCTGCTGGTGTAATTCAGTTGCTAAAAAGGTCTGGTATCTCCATTGAAGGAAAAGAGTGTGTCGTACTTGGCAGAAGTAATATCGTTGGTAAACCAATGGCTCTCTTGTTATTAAGAGAAAATGGAACAATAACTGTTTGTCATTCGAGAACAAAGCAATTAGCAGAAATAACAAAACGTGCAGATATTTTAGTAGTTGCTATTGGAAAACCTCGTTTCATAACGAAAGACTATGTAAAAGAGGGAGCAGTTGTTATCGATGTTGGTATCCATCGTGATGAGAATAATAAACTATGTGGAGATGTTGATTTTAATGATGTTGTAGATCATGTTAGCGCGATAACTCCTGTACCAGGTGGAGTAGGTCCTATGACAATCGCTATGTTAATGCACAATTGTGTTTCAAGTATTGAGAGCTAAGCTGAAATATTTATTAATTTTATATAAACAATTAAAAATAATAAATTTACTCTTTGAATTTTGTAAAAAAGCTGTTACAATTAATTAGTGATAGACTGCGCTAGAATGCGTTCCACGAAAAGGTTCGACAGATTTTTCAAGAAAGGTTTTATGAAATGAATATATTTTTTATCTCACTCGGTTGCGACAAAAATTTAGTTGATAGCGAGGTAATGCTAGGATTAGTCAGAGAACGTGGATTCGTAATTACTAACGATGAAACAGAGGCTGATCTTATTGTTATAAATACATGTTGCTTTATTCACGATGCTAAAGAAGAGAGTATTAATGCTATTCTAGAGATGGCAGAGTATAAAAAGAGCGGTAGATGTAAAGGGTTAATTGTTACAGGATGTCTTGCTCAGCGCTATCGTGAAGATATTGAGCGTGAAATTAAAGAAGTGGATGCTTTGATTGGTGCTACAAGCTATGATGCGATTAATGAAGTGATTGATCGTGTCCTAGAGGGAGAAAAAGCAGAAGAATTTAAAGATATCGATTACTTGACTAATGTAAAGACAAAACGTGTGAATACAACAGGCGGATATTTTTCCTATCTTAAGATTGCTGAGGGTTGTGACAAGCATTGCACTTATTGTATTATTCCAAAGATTCGTGGCAATTATCGCTCAATACCAATGGAACGCTTATTAGAAGAGGCTAAGTACTTAGCAGAAGATGGAGTGAAAGAATTAATACTGATTGCTCAAGAAACTACGGTTTATGGTGTAGATTTGTATGGAGAAAAAACACTTCCTAAGCTATTACGTGAACTTTGTAAGATTGATGGATTTGAGTGGATTCGTATTCAATACTGTTATCCAGAGGAAATTACAGATGAGTTAATTGAAGTGATTAAGACAGAACCTAAGATTTGTCATTATCTTGATATTCCAATTCAACATGCATCGGATCATATATTAAAACGCATGGGACGAAGAACCAGCAATCAGGAGTTGCGTGACTTAATTGCAAAACTAAGAAACAATATCCCAGATATAGCACTTCGTACATCATTAATCACTGGTTTTCCTGGAGAAACTCAGGAAGATCATGAAATATTAAAGGCTTTTGTAACAGAGATGAAATTTGAGCGTCTCGGAGTATTTACTTATTCAAAAGAAGAAAATACACCAGCTGCTAAGATGCCAAATCAGATTCTTAAAAAAGTAAAGATACAACGTCAGAAAGAATTGATGCAACTGCAACAAAAAATCGCATTTGATCATGCGAAATCAATGGTAGGCAAACGGCTAAAGGTTATGATTGAGGGTAAACTCATAGATGAAGGAATCTTTATGGGACGAACATATATGGATGCTCCAAATATAGACGGTTATATTTTTGTTAATACACAAGATGAATTAATGTCAGGAGAATTTGTGGAGGTTTTAGTTACCAAAGCAAAAGAATATGATTTAATAGGAACAGCCGAGTAGGCTTAAGGAGGAAGTTATGAATCTGCCAAATAAGATTACTGTGTTTCGAGTTTTGATGATTCCAATATTTTTAGTATTGATGCTTTGTGATGGAATACCATATGGTAAATTCTACGCAGCTATTGTATTTGCTATCGCTAGTTGTTCAGACTTTATTGATGGTTATTTGGCCAGAAAGTATAATCTTGTAACGAATTTTGGTAAGTTTATGGATCCGTTAGCAGATAAGCTATTAGTATGTTCTGCTTTAATCTGTTTTGTATCCGCTAAGACGGTACCTGCGTGGGTTGTTATCATAATTGTGGCAAGAGAATTTATTATTAGTGGTTTTCGTTTAGTTGCTTCAGATAATGGCTTAGTATTGTCTGCAAGCTACTGGGGTAAGTTTAAAACAGCCTCTCAGATGATAATGTGTGTTCTGTTTATCGTAAATTTTAATACACCATTTTTCAATGTCACAGAACAAGTATTTTTATGGTTATCTTTTGCATTAACCGTGGTTTCATTATTGGATTACCTAATTAAAAACCGTAATATTATTTTAGATGGCAAGATTTAAATATAATAACAAGTATTATTTGAGCATCTAGGAGTAGATTGCAGAGTTTGCATTCTCTTCTAGATGCTTTTATAAAGGAGCTAAATTATGAATAAAGAGGAAGAAATTATAGCACTACTAAAGGAAAGAAATTATACATTTTCAAGTGCAGAGTCCTGTACTGGTGGATTACTTATGAGTACATTAATTAATGTTTCTGGGGCCTCGAGTGTTATTAATGAAGGCTTTATCACATATGCAAATACAGCAAAGATGAAGTATCTTGGTGTAAAAGCAGAAACATTAGAGAAGTTTGGTGCAGTAAGTGAAGAAACTGCTTATGAGATGGCTTATGGGTTGATTCAACAAACAGGAGCACAAGTAACAGCTTCTGTAACTGGTATTGCTGGTCCAGATGGAGGAACGATAGCCAAACCGGTTGGAACGGTTTATATTGGTTGTTCTGTATGTGGTAAAGTTTATGTTGAGAGATTACAGTTACACGGAGATCGTCTCTCCATTCGTATGCAAACAGTTAACAAAACATTGACATTAATCAAAAACTGCTTGTTAAAAAGTGAAAAAAGTTCGTAAAATACTCTTTTTTACCATATAAATGACATATCTGCATGCTATCCTTAATTCGAAACATAGGAGTAGATTAACACAGCGTGTGTATAAACGATATATAATTTTACGAAAAGGAGACATGTATTATGAAATATAACAGATATGTGCAGTTTATAGTAACCATGGTTTTATGCATGATATATGTATGCGGTTGTGAGAGGCGACAAACCGAAGAATTACAAACAACACCGACCCAAGAAGTAACGATGAAGATTCAGTCACCAATAGAAACAACTCCAACAACATCAACAGAAATCCAAGAGTTGGACGACCAAAGATTATTATCCATTTATTCCATTGATAGTCAATCTGAAGAAAAGATTTCAGTTACTGCAATGGTTAGTAGTGGAAAAGAGATTACACCAGAGATGATAGTTGATAAAGTTGTTGAGTCTATGGTAGATGAAACTTTTATGATTGGAATTGATGAGGTGACAACAGAGGGAGATGCTGTTATTGTAAGCTTTTTAGAAGGCCAGCCACCAGTTACTAATGTTGCTAGTTCGGTTGAGAATGAGATTCTTGATGCAATCGCACAAAGTTTACTTGATAATCTCGATGATTATCATAAAGTAATCTTTCGTATTATGGGAGGAGCTTATCAATCAGATCATATTGAACTTGATCTGAATACAGTATATATGGAATCAAAAAATTAGATATCAGTATGAGAAAGACTATTGTTACGATTCAGACAATAGTCTTTTTTTATATACGAGTAAATTCCTCTGTATTTCCTCGTATATAAAATAGCGTCCAAAAAGAAGCACACTTTTGTTCCACCACATAACAGTGATTTCATCTTGTAGTTCATTGATATTTCTTGCAATAGCGTACAATAATAGATATAATAGATAAATAATGCTTGGCAGATAAGGCCGAAAGGAATTTACATGAGCAAAATTATCGTAATCGGCGGTGGAGCAGCTGGAATGATGGCTGCTATTATGGCAGCAAAGCAACACCATGATGTTATTTTATTAGAAAAGAACGAAAAACTAGGAAAAAAGATATATATTACGGGAAAAGGCCGCTGCAACATAACGAATTCCTCGGAGATTGATGTTATCTTTCAAAATGTTGTTACGAATAGGAAATTTTTATACAGTTCTTTATACTCCTTTACCAATGAGGATACGATTCGTTTCTTTGAAGAAAATGGATTAAAGACTAAGGTAGAACGTGGAAATCGAGTATTCCCAGTTTCTGATCATTCCTCGGATGTTATTTTAACCCTAGATCATTGTATGAGAAAGCTAGGAGTTGATATTCGGTTGAATAATGAAGTAAAGGAAATCCTAGTAGATCATAATCGTAAGTTTACAGGAGTTAAATTAAGTGATGGTAGTAAACTAACAGCAGAAGCATGCATTATTGCAACTGGAGGTTTGTCTTATCCAACGACTGGTTCTACTGGAGATGGTTATCGATTTGCTAAAGAACTTGGGCATAGTATCACACCACGTAATCCGTCTTTAGTATCAATTCATCTCGTTGATTATAAAGCTACAATGCTACAAGGACTTTCTTTAAAGAACATTGAAGTAAAAGTTACGGTAAAAAATCTAAAACAACAAGCGCAGAGTGATATAGAAACTGGAAAAAAGAAAAAGAATAAACTAAAAGTTGGAAAAGAGCTCTATTCTGCATTTGGAGAGATGTTATTTACTCATTATGGAGTAAGTGGACCGGTGATATTAAGTGGTACAAGCATGCTATTACCATATCTAAATGATTGTGAGATGGAATTGCATATTGATCTTAAACCAGCATTAACTTATGAACAGTTAGATGCTAGAATATTAAGGGATTTTGAAGAAATCAAGAATAAACAATTTAAAAACTCTCTTGAGCATTTATTGCCTCAAAAATTAATTGGACTTATAATACAATTGAGTCAAATCCCAGAAGAGAAACAAGTAAATGCAATAACAAAAGAAGAACGATTTAGATTAGCTGAGATAATGAAAAATTTGACATTTACAGTTGCACGCTTTGGAGGCTTTAATGAAGCAGTAATTACAAAAGGAGGAATCGATGTGAAAGAGGTCGATCCGACAACAATGGAATCAAAGCTTGCAAAAGGAGTTTATTTTGCTGGTGAAGTGTTAGATTTAGATGCATTAACTGGTGGTTATAATCTTCAGATTGCTTGGTCAACTGGGGCTGCGGCAGGGCAACATGTCTGTGAGGTTTAATACACAATAAATTATAAAGAGTGGAGGAAACGATGAAAAACTATAGTATTGCAATTGATGGGCCTGCTGGCGCTGGCAAAAGTACGATAGCGAAGTTGATAGCGAAAGAATTAGGATTTATTTATATTGATACAGGTGCAATGTATCGTGCTATGGGACTTTATCTTTCTCAAAACAAAATATCGTTAGATGATGAGGAACAGATTGCTAAGGCATGTCAGAACGTTGACATTTCAATTACATTTGAAAATGAGGTTCAACAAGTAATTTTAAATGGTGAGAATGTGAATGGTTTGATTCGTACGCCAGAGGCTTCGCTTATGGCTTCCACTTGTTCCGCGTTACAACCAATTCGTGAAAAACTTGTTGAATTACAGCAAAAACTTGCAAGTACGACAAGTGTCGTTATGGATGGCAGAGATATTGGAACAAAAGTATTGCCTGATGCAGATTTGAAGATATATTTAACGGCAAGCGCTTTCGTACGAGCAAAACGTCGTTATGATGAAATGGTTGCCGAAGGCCAGGATTGTAACTTAAAAGAAATCGAAAATGCAATTGTCGATCGTGATTATCGAGATATGAATCGTAAAAATTCACCTTTACAACAGGCGGAGGATGCAATTCTTTTAGATAGTTCTGATATGAATATTGAAGAGGTAGTAAATCGTGTGATTCAATTGTTTAAGGAAAGAAAGTCCGCACAATAAGTACTTATATTTGTATGGCAATTGGTGATTTTGATAGTTTATATTAGGAAGTAGGATTATATGAAAGCAACATTAGCAAAGACTGCAGGCTTTTGCTTTGGTGTAAAACGAGCAGTTGATAAGGTTTATGATGAAGTAACAAAACATAATAAAGTCTATACTTATGGACCAATTATTCATAATGAAGAAGTTGTTAGGGATTTGGAAAGTAAGGGTGTTATCGTTGTTAATAATGCCAATGAATTGAAAAATCTTGACAAGGGTACAATAGTGATAAGGTCTCATGGACTTGGAAAAGAAGTATACGATGAGATAGAACAATATGAAGAAAATGGAAATAAAAAGTTTTCTATTGTTGATGCAACTTGTCCATTTGTGTTAAAAATTCATAAAATTGTAGAAGAGCAGAGCAAGCAAGGGCGTCATATTATCATCATTGGTGACAAGGAACATCCAGAGGTTCAAGGTATTATGGGTTGGTGTCATTCAAAACCAAGTGTAATTGATACTTTAGAAGAGGTTGAGAAATTATCACTTTCTTCGGACGAAAAAGTGTGTATTGTAGCCCAAACGACATTTAATTACAAGAAATTTGAAGAATTAGTTGAAATTATTGCAAAAAAGGGTTATGATATACTTGTTCTAAATACGATATGCAATGCGACTGAAGAAAGGCAAACAGAGGCAAGAGAACTTGCTAGCAATTCTGAAGCAATGATTGTAATCGGTGGAAAGCATAGTTCAAATACTAGAAAGCTTTATGAAATTTCTAAAAAGGAATGTGCAAATACTTACTATATACAGAAACTTATTGACCTGGATTTAAATCAACTTAAATCTTTTCGTAGCGTAGGTATTACTGCAGGGGCTT
>JAEYPP010000004.1 GCA_023410575.1 Bacillota bacterium
TTTGCTATTGTAGTGCGGTTTGAGACCCACACTCATTATAGCAAAGGAGTTTTCTTATGAAAACGCTAGAAGCCATTGGGGTCCACCAGCATAGCTGGTGGTTTATTAAAGATTGCCCTACAAAAAAAGAGGTCCTAAAGATAACTCTTTAGACCTCATTGTCACAAACTTTTTGATGAAGTGAAACTTTTAAACTTTCAGATTCTTAGAACTTCAAACTTCTGTAACTCTAAACTTATAATGATTGATATTATAATACAATTTATGGGAGTTTTCTACGTGCATATTCTTAGAAAATTTTGTACTTCAAGTGTTATTGTTTATACATTTTAGACAAAATTTAACTTATATAGAATATTTCTCTTTGCGATTATCCTATGACATTACCTTTATCACTTTGTAGTTAGTCTTTATATAAGTATATAACATTTTACTATTTTTTCAAATGAACCCAATCTTAAAATATCCTTAGATTGGCATAAAAGATTAATAAAAATGCATGGTAGTATATGTAAAATAATATAAGTACAGTAAATGTAAAAGATAACTTATAGGAGGGCATTATGTCGATTCTTAATGAATTATAGATGTTAAGTATTAATATGGTTTACTTGCAAAAATAATCCTTCTATCATAAAAAAAATAATAACAAACCCATAACAATGAGAATGTGAAATGAGTATATCAAGCAATTTATTTTCATACAAATAGGTAAGAATAGAAAGGATGGTCATTATGGATAAAAGTAAAATGCCCTTACTCTTATTAGATAACAGTAGTATGATGAATGTGCTTAATATTGGAGAATTTAAAGTAACAAACTTAACCTTTGAAGAGGCAAGAGCTGTAATTAATATGTTTGACACTGAGAAGTTACTAGTTTGCTTTGCGAACAGAGATATCACAGATATTATTTTTAAGTATCTTGAAATTAACCAGAAAGATTACACCTATAAACAGATTCATAATATGAAAGTAGGGCAGGACGGTATTATTTTCAAATTATATACTACACCTTCAGAAACTCAGCCAGTAATTGTAGCAGAGGATGGCATTGAAGCAAAGAAAATACAAAACATCTATATTTACTGTCAATTTATTTCAAGAATATGTTAGAATAATGATGATTCAGACTCGCTTTATTGAAGGGTAACCCGATAATGAAGTCTTGTATTGTGTGTGAGTACATAGCACGGATTGATGAAAAATCAAAGACATCCCTTGTATATCATAAGGGACGGTTTCGGTTTTAGAACAAGATTACAATAGCACTAAGTATAACTTTTTTTAGCTATGCTTAGTGCTATTAATTAATAAGGTTAGAATCAAATTATAAGAATATTATACTACTTCGTAGTTACGTACCATTAAAGATTTTTAAACCAATTGAGATTGATTTGTAACACATGAAATAAACTTCCCTAAAATCTATATTAGATTCTGTTTTTATTATGACTGACTTAATTTATCTATTAATAACTTTACTGCTTTCTTAGTAATTGAACGATAAAAATAATCATATCGGTAGAACATATATCCAGAAACCGAACCACTATTTTGACAGAAGTTTACCATATCTACTAGAATATTAGGATTATTCTTAAATTCAGGTTCTTCTGTCGTACCTACCTTGTAGACTGGAATACCAATATATAAATCTACGCGATTGGTTTTTAAGAGAGCTTTCCAACGTTTTACTGTTTTATCGAATGGATAGATACTATGATTAAATCCCCAATAAATCTGAGGACAGATATAATCAACATACCCTGCTTTTCCCATCCATGTCTTGATATCAACATAATACCGGTCATCCATTAATAACGTATCCAAGTATCCTCCTGGACTAATACCAAATACAATTTTCGAATCTACCTTCTTAATGTCATTATATAGGTTCTTAATCAACCAATTAACGTTACGTCTTCTCCACTTTGCAATGGAAAGAACATTTTTGACACCTTTATCTTTACAATCAGTAACATATTTCTGATATTCGGGAGCATCAAATAATTTCTTATAATTGCTTCCTAAGGTTGGATAAAAATAGTCATCAAAGTGAATTCCATCTACATCATAGTTTTGAACTATTTCCTTAACACCTTTTCGAATTAATTTTCGAACGACAACGCTACCGGGATTGTAGTATAAGTTGCCTCCATAAGATAAGATATATCGATCATTACCCTTGTACTTATCTGTCAACCATTTGCGGGCAGGATTATTGGCAGCAAGTGTTGTAATATCAGTATTCGACAGCGTTACGCGGTAAGGATTTATCCAAGCATGGAACTGTAAACCACGTTTGTGTGCTTCAGTAACCATGATCTCCAATGGATCAAATCCCGGATACTTACCCTGTGTTCCCGAACAGTACTTTGACCAAGGGAAGTAACTCGATTTATACATCGCATCCCCAAATGGACGAACATGTACAACAACTGCATTCATTCCCTGCGCTACTACATTATTAAACATCTTCGTTATTTGAGTTTGAAATTCTTTTTTTGTATATCCAGTAGATTTGAATTCCAGATATGAAATCCATACTGCTTTCAATTCCTTCGTCTTAGAAGTAGTATAAATTTCAGTAGCCTTCCCATTACCGAAATGCTCCTCGGCATATACTGGCACTGCAACAATACCAGTAATAAAACAAATCATTAACATAACTGCTATGATTTGTCTCATCATTCGTCTCATCATTCGACTCATCATTTGCTTCAACATAATTATGTTCCCCTATAATATCAATTTGCTAAGAATGTAAGTGTACTAACTCAACCTAAGAAAGTATTAACATACATTCTATCTATAAAAGTTTATTGTATTTTTACATGCTTTTCCACAGGGGAAAATTGGATATTATTATGGAATCTCTTTTTCTGAAAATAAAAAAAGAGACAAGGCACTATGAAATCATCATGGCGACCTGTCCCATTTCTAAATGGTGCACATTAATATGCTGTAATAGCAAATATCCCCTCTGTCCTAATCAGCAGTTGGATAGCAAAATACAATTCGATCCAATTTACTATTCTTAATGAGCAATATAAGTGCTTTTGCAAGAGGGTCCTCAAATTTATCTTGATCAGAGTATATGATCATAGCTTGTGAATACTCAGAATAATAATCATCAGGTTTAAAACTTTCAAGAATAGGTTTTATAAGTTCTGAATCTGCACCATCAATATCGTATATACTCCTATCACCATAGTTACTTATTATCTCCTCTGTCGTCATACCAACCTTTATGCCACAGTCCAGTGGAAAGTTTTCGTTCGTTATATCAAATCGAAATACAGTATCCGTATCTTCTACTTCTCTATCTTCCTCACCTAGACTCAATTCACACTCAAATCCATCATAGACTAATACTTTATAATGCCAAAAATAGTCCTCCTCTGTAGCTGGTGGATTGATTTTATATTCATTCATATTCGTAGGATTTCCAAAATCTTTTGTTAATTGGGAGTATGTACTATCAAGAATAGGCTTATTAATGATATAGATATCTTTTTCACCAAATGTAAAAGGTTCCGTATGTTCGTTAATGAAGGCTTGACTTTCTATCTCAACTTCTTCTTCACTATCTTCGTTTTCTGTTACTTCTTCGCTTTCTGTTACTTCTTCATTCTCCGTTACTTCTTTGTTCTCTGTTACTTCTTTATTCTCTGTAACTTCTTTATTCTCTGTAACTTCTTTATTCTCAATACTTAATTCTTTTTCGTCTTTTTTAGAAGAAGAATTACTACTACATCCAGCAAAACACATGCTTAATAGAGATAGTATTGCAAAAATCTTAATCCTGTTTCTTTTTGTTATTTCTAATGGTAAGTTTTTCATCTAATCATGACTCCTTTTGATCGAAATATAGTATCTCTTTTCATTCGCCTTATTAATAACTGTATTAACCCTCTTATACTAACCCAAATATGACTCATCATCAGCTAAATACGGACTAAGAGCATTTCAAAACTCATGTTCATGTGCTTTAAAGAAATCAAAATAAGTTCGTACATTTTCTAAATTAGTCCACCGTTCTATTTCCACAGGATTACGATCCAAATTATAGATTCTTGCACTTTTCATAGAAAGTAAAAACGGTGAATGAGTTGATATAATAAACTGGCATCCAAAAAATCTTGCAGATTCTTCTAAGTAATTCATCAATTCGATCTGTCGTTTTGGCGAAAGACTATTTTCTGGCTCATCTAATAAATACAGCCCATCTTCTTCAAATTTCTCAGTAAAATAACGAAATGCACTTTCCCCATTAGAGTATTCCCGTATGTTATCCATCATTTTACTTTTTACGTATCGAGACTGGGTTGTCCTTCGCGAGTTGTTCACTTTCTTTAGTTGCTCATAGTCCGCCATTGTTCTCATCTGGAACTTGGAATATTTTGCTTCTAAATACTCTTCAAATAACTCTTCCCTCTTTAGATCAATTCCTTCATTCAGATTACGGATATTTAGCATATAATCAAAGACATCATCACTTGTAATAATCCTACTGTTTTCAGGTATTTCCTCTTCTATACTCATATCACACAACTTCACATAATCTGGGAAAAAATTCGATTTATTATAAATACACTCTCTACGTAAGCCTATCTTTTCAGCAATCACGTTCAGAGCTGTCGATTTTCCAGAACCATTCCCACCATATAAAGTAGTTATCGTGTCAAACTCCAACCTATGCAGATCATTCTTGGACAAAACTTTAAACGGATAAAAAGTATCGTAACATGTTCTTTTAATATCCATAATAAAATCCAGTTCTAGATCCTCGTTTGGATACGTAAAACTTTTTAAATAAATCATATTTGTCCTCCTATCTTTTGATTATCTAGTTACTTAGAAGGCAAGATTTTTACCTCTATTCTCCACTAATGCCATACTTGGCACACAAATGAGACAAGCCACTATGAAATTAATCATTGAAACCTGTCCCATCACATTTAATCCTTTTCGATACTAAAAATATATCATAGTTGACAATGACACGCCATTTCACTTAGTTTTTGTTATAACAACTTATAGTTCAACTATGGTACTTGTTCTTAACTGCTGCAACCGTTCTCCTAGTACCCCTTTCAATATGTTATAGGCAGGATTACCAGTACAATGGCCAGTATAGATTTGTTTAACATCCAACTCTAATAGCTTGTTGCCTAATGCTCTCACATCCTCAGATTTTCCCCTCATAAATTTAGGTCCTAAACTCCCCATTAGATGAAATCCACCAATCATAGCCAAAATCTTCTTTTCAGGGAATGATATCATAACGTCATCAACAACGTTATCAACACCCCCATGGCAGCAACTATTTATAATAACTAAACCAGTCACTCCTTCAAACACTAAACTTTGTTAGTTTGGTTTGCATTTCAAATCCAATTCACTTGAAGCATTTCAAATCACTTTACTCCATAGATTCCCATTTGCATATAGCTATACCAAAAGACATGCACTTTTTTAAAGCCTACTTTCTTTAATAATTTTATGTGTTGTGCCACAGTTAGCGGAAAATAATTAACCCCGCATCTTGCATTATGTGCTTTCGCCTCTTCCTTTGATTTTCCATGCCTTTGCTGGTATCTTCCCCATCTTAATAGTTCTGATTGCTTCACTTCTTCTTCCTCTGGCACTACATTCTCAAAATTAAGATAGATTCCTCCCTTCTTCAATGCACGGTACACGTATTCGGTTGCTCTTATTCGGTCTTCTTCTTGCATATAATGATGAGATTGTATTGCTGTAACAACATCAAACCTATCTTTGTAATTAATCGAGGTAGAACTAGAGCATATGTATTCAATGCTCTCATCCTTTAGCTTTTCTCTCGCTTGTTCAAGCATCTGTTCTGAAGGATCAACGAGAACAAACTTAACATCAGAGAAGATTTTTAAAGCCAGCTTTTCCATATGTCCTGTACCACATCCTAAATCAAGCCAGTCCATTTCGGAAAAACCACACTGTTCAACAACATCTAATATCTGACGATAAAATTCTGTATAGTATGGGATTGTATTGTTAATCTGCTCATCATATTCTTTTGCCGCTATAGGTGTTGTATTATCATTAACCATTTTTTCCTCCGTATTTCATCAGACATAATATATTTTAAGTATATATCAGATAAATTGTAAATTCCAGATATTTTCCAAAGATAAAGATATCCTTTCCACCTTTACCAAGCACGATAAACACACCAGCTTCATTTGATTCTGCAAGAATCGTCAAATCCACATACGAATGGCTCTTTGCGATGAGCAACTAGATGCTCGAAGACTCCAAACATCTTCTTATCCAATCCTTGCTTAGAATTTTGCAATGATAATACAGTCCTGCAGAGAAGCCTGTCTCTTCTCTGTTTTTTGGGATGAGGTACATCTTCTGCAAATACTGCATTTTTAATAACATAACCGCCAAAATCAACTACTCTGTAGGTAATTGGCTTATATCTTCTACCTTACCTATGGGAGCACTGAATACGAAACCAGTATATTCACCTAAGCCTATTGCCTTTACCATAATAAATTTATCGATATCTTCTTCATTAAGTAGGTAAGTCTTATCTGTTGCTCCCGGAATATCTTCGTATCCTTGTTCTTCCCAATCTGATCTTAACCACTGATAAGACACGGTGGCTCCTGTAGGTTCTATTTCACCTGCTGTTAATTCTTTTCCAACCATGGCTGTACCCATGATATCCTCTATGGAGTTCAATTCCTGTGGATTCACCCTACCTAGAGGAGCACTGGTTATACTGCCAGTATATTTACCTATGCCCGTTACCTTTACCTTAATAAATTGATCGATATCTTCTTCATTAAGTAGGTAAGTCTTATCTGTTGCTCCCGGAATATCTTCGTATCCTTGTTCTTCCGTATTTGATCTTAACCACTGATAAGACACGGTGGCTTCTGTAGGTTCTATTTCACCTGCTGTTAATTCTTCTCCAACCATGGCTGTACCCATGATATCCTCTATGGAAATTAACTCCACTAGTACCGGCACATTCCCCGACGAACCATCATCATCATCCCCACCAGTTGGCGGTTGGGTTGGTGGTGGTGGTGGTATAATAGGTGGTGGTGGTGGTATAGTAGGTGATGATCCAGATCTAGCACCAACACTGGCTGTTGGCGCATTTTGCATAATTCTCTGTATCTGATCAGGGCTCAATCCCGCCTGCTGTGCTGTTTCCTCCGCTTCATCTCTCATTTGTTGTGCCTGTTCGCTCAATCGCTGCGCTTGCTGCCTCAAGGCATCCAGAGAAGAATTTTGGCCCTGGAGAAACTGATTCATCTGTTGTTCTTGAGCAGAGCCTTGTACGGCACCCATATATTGCTGACTTAGACCTGCCAAAAGGTTATTGACCTGAGACTGTTGTAAAGCATATTGGAGATAGGCTGAGTTATTGGTGCTTTGATAATTGGCTAATAAAAGCTCGCTTTGTTGCTGCAATTCTTGCATCCGATCAACCACATCCATAGCAATATTTGCCAGGATGCTAGAATCTTCTCTGTCAATAATACTGTTCATATTGATGGGGGCTGGTGGGGGAGGCGGTTGGGGTATACTCAGTTGTATGAGAGGCGGTACTTGAATGGCATTACCCATAAGCACCAATTGCTCTTGCTGACCCATATTCCTTAAGGAATTTTGCTGTACACCTACACAACCCTCCATAACAGCGCCCCTAGTTTCTCCGGTACCTGGATCAACTGCCATTAAGAACAGGGTACCCTTGACTCCCATCACTGTGGTAGGAGTCTGGATCTCATACTCATCTTCTGCATTCATGAGGCTCTTCACATTATTCCATAGGATCCCTGACTTTAGCATGATGGATATCTTACCCCCAGAACCCTTAGTGGGTGAAGATTTACTCAAGGTAAATGCTGTACTTGTTCCTATGGCCATTTTGCTTCCGGTAACAAAATTAATAGTAGCAGAACCCTTTTTTCCAGTTCTCACAGAGTCCCCTTGATCAAGTTGCATCCCATTTATTCCTTTGATTTCTCTAATTCCACCACCTTTTTTCACATAAACTTCATCTTTAACATCATTAAGGGTCGCCAAGCTAGCCTCAGCAGCTAGAACAACCTCAGAGGCTGGTATGGCCGTATCGTTTTGATAATAGATACGAAGGAGAGCATTTCCTTGATCTACAATGAGCAAGTTTCCATTATCCCAGAGCACAATGTCGCTAGGTACATTAAATTGGGTGCTAACTGCCAGTCCATCCCTCTTACCCGGTTCTGTGGTGCCTGCTAAAGTGCTTACTATTCCTTCTTTAGTAATCTTTCTGATGCAGTGATTGAAGGAATCAGCTACATAAACAGTTTTATCTTTTCCAACAGCAAGCCCAAGTGGAAAGTTAAACTTCGCTGTTGATCCCTTCCCATCTTGGTATCCACCTAGTATATAGGAAGTATGATCAATCTGTTCCGTTCCAGAGCCCGCTATGGTGGTTACTACTCCCTCTGGGCTTACTTTGCGAATACGCTGATTTCCCGTATCTGCCACATAGAGATATCCTTCGTCATCTATGTCTAAATCTTGTGGTTCATTAAATTTAGCTTTTCCCCCCATGCCATTAGCAAAATCCCCCACTAGAAAACCGTCTTTAAGGGTATATCCACCTCCTGCAAGCACCGTCCATTGTCCTTGGGGATTAATCTTTAGAATACGGTGATTAAGCGTCTCTGTGACATAAATATCTCCTGTGGCACTTAATACAATACCCGTTGGATAATTCAAGCCCTTAACCAAAGTTTTCATCTTACCTTGTTGATCCACAGTACGGATCGCTCCATTGGCAGAATCAGCCACATAAAGTATCCCATTCCCATCTATAGCAAGGCCTTTTGGTATATTCATCATGGCATTAGTTGCCAAACCGTCTTTGTATCCTCCTGTAGGTCTTCCATACTCATCTAATGTATCGCTCTTACCGGTAAGCAGTGTTATCTTATCTTCATGGATCATCTGGAGAGTATGAGACTGAGAATCGGAAATAATTACTGAATCTCCTTCTCCCTTTACCGCATAAAAAGGCTCACTATAGGGATCAAGCCCAGCAAAGGTCCATACTTGTGCCTTGCCTTTAATGGACTCGCCGAAGGCCAAGAGACTATCTACCTCCACTACTGCCTCTTGAGGTATAGCTTCTACTCCACCTAAAACTGTCACTTGTTGTTTTGGTAAACTATCCTTTCCTTTATTCCATCTGTAGATATCTTTTAATAATGATTCGCTGGCCTTAGGAATCTTTTCATCTATAAAGATGAGAGGAGCCCCTGCTTGAGCTGCCAGAACTGCCCCTGGGATACTGTCATAGCCTTTTCCTGAAGTCAGAAATATGCAGGAAATCGCATTCTCTTTCGATACCTTCTCTGTTAACCATATTTGGCTATTTACTTTAGCAGTTAAATCATAGATGTTATTGCCACTAAGACGTTTAATTTCTTTTAATCCCTTAACCTTTGACTTTAATTCTGACAGTATAGAATTTGGAAGCACTTTAGAATTACCGATAACCTCCACTGTTGCTCCCTCTCCAACCATTAGATTCAAATAATTTATTACACTATTGGGAATTTGTCCCTTTGAAGGTAGTAAAAGGATGGGACTTTCATGGACTGCCGCTATTACTGCAGCACCTACGGCTTGAGAATAATTTTCGCCAGTTGTAATGTAGATGGGATTACCTTTGTACTCAATTCTTTTGGCTACTTTCACCGCAGTCTGATAGCAATTCGTCCCCCCTATACGTTGAATTTGCCATTTATTAAATCCAAGCTTTTGTAATGCAGACTCAAAGCTTTCAGAAATAACTTTCACACTTCCTAGGATATAAATCGTACCATTCTTATCACAATGCTCCTTGATAAAATTAAGGACATCTTGACTTTCTTTAGGACTCTTCCCTACCCACAACAATGGGGCTTCCTTTTGCTTTGCAAAGGGGACTCCCGCTATAGCTTCAGAAAGACTATCAGGAGAAGCAAGGACAACCGAAGGAACTATACCAGGATTGAGCTTCATGGCAATATCCAGTGCTGTTTGATAACTTGTATCACCAGCTAGACGTCCGATAGAACTTAATTCAGCAGCGCTCACATTTTGTGGTAATAGCAAATTTCCCCAAACAAGGATGCCACAAATCAAGAAGACTATTTTTTGCTTTACTGAATTTCTCATGTTAAAACCTCCTTTAATTACTGTTTCATAATGTTTAACACAATGGTTTGAAGCCCAATCACGAATATCATACTTTGCTTCTCCACCATTCCAACTAATTAGGTTAACTTCTTTCTGCCAACCTTTCGCATTCTCAGATAGAATACCTAATTCCTCAATAATGTCATATCATAATTCAATACTCTTCATGTAATATTACATGTGCGACCACACATTTTCCCAAAATATATTCTATAATTAAACATAAAATCAACTGATTTTGGAAAATTATACTTAAATTATATAGCAATTTACGAAAAATAACAATTATATTCTTTTTTCAACAACATTTGGAGCTCCATTTATATTATAGCGGCAACCATACCAAAGAATCTCCAAATTTTGAGCTAAAATCTATTAAGCTTTTCCTCCTTAAAGTAAATTATTACGTACAAAAAGCAGCCCATAATCAAACGGACTGCCCTCTGCATATGCAAACTTTTCGTTTATTTCATTGTTAAAATATATTGTTGGTTGTTAACTTATAAAACTTACTTTTAACTCCATCTTGATGTTGATCATATACTATAAAATTATGCCTAAGCATTGTCACTTAATTTACATAACTCATTCAACATTTCTTCAAATGGAACCACATAATCTTTTCCCATTTTTCTCAAGCCACGATTTAGCTCTAAAGCCTCATAGGCTTGAATGGTTTCATCCTCGACCCACTTATAATCCCAACCATACTCCATATCTAAAATCATACGTTTGATATTACCTGTAATCTGTCGATCTGACTTGTCAGCGTAAATAATGCTCCCGACACTACTCATATAGTTAATGATCTCGGCTACATTTACGATCCCAGTTTCAAACGTATATGGTATTGCCTCTAACATAAGTTCTGTAAACTTTTCTTTATTTCGTGGAAGCTTGTTTCTAAACAGCAAGCAATACATTGTTTTGTCGTTCATTAAGACAATCGTGTTTCGACCACCAATCTTGGCAATATGTCCATGCCATGAATAGAGAGAATCAATCTCTTTCTCCAATTGCTCTGAAGTTGCCAGATCTACCTTCTTTATTTTTAATGCTGTTTGCAATGCTTTTGAACAATGTATTACCATACTTGTTAACTCCTTCTGTGTTTAGGAAATCATTCATTTATATAACTTCATATGTATTTCATTCTTATTGTATATTTTAACATGTGTTTTATTTTTAATCTGCATATTAATAAAAAGTAAGAGCCAGCAATCAAACTACCAAACTGACTACTGAAGTCGTTAGGTCTATTTTAATTACTCAGCAGACACAATTTAGAGTAAGTTTCTGATCCGAAATATATATTAACATCATTTGCTCTTGATTCATCCACCCATATAGTCCGCTTAGACTTCTTATCATAAAAGGACTTGAAAGCCAGATGAGTAGATTCATCTTTCTTTTTCATTACATGCTCTGCCACCTTATTAACCGTTGATTTATCACACTTTTGCAAAAGTATATCTTTCATATCTGATACTTGCCCCGAATAATCTGCTTTTAATACATTAAGAGCAATCCATATATCAGACCATCCACCATAGTCTTCTGGTATCACACCTAAATCTGTATGTAACGGTACAACAAAGCCGGAAATAATTTCGTAATATTCTTCTTTTATATATTCTGTCAGTTCTTTTGTCCACTGATCAGAACAAACATATACCTCTACATACTTACTGTCTACTTTAGACTCTTTAATCCATAGAAGTTTACCTGTTTTGCTATCACAAATCATATGACTCACCAACGCATCAGTGCTTGCATGTTTACCTCCAAAGTCAACAATGACATTATGAACCGCTTCCATACTGTGTTTTTGTAATAATATAGATGCAAGATCCTTAAGTTGTTGGTCATTATCATAACTCTTTAAATCAACATTGATTCTGAAACACGCCACCGTTTTACCATTATTTTTTTTTGCAGTAACCTTTAAATCCGTTTTATTCGGTACATAGTAGCCTGCAATCTTGATAGCCTTATTCTTATCTACCTTTTTGTTGTACATAGTAGTAAATTTAGCATCACAGCAGAATACTGCAATCTGATCGTTATCTCCATGTATGTTTATATAACGATCTGACGCACTGTCATACACAAATTTATCCGCCAAATAATCATCATATGTTGTTTTTTGACCTGCATAGGTAACAATTTCTTCAACAATTTCTGTAGAAAATCTTCTTTCCAATTCAATTCGTAATCTTTCTAGTTGACCTGGCAAGTTTCCTTCACTCAGACTAAGAAAATAATCAATGGTCCCATCTCCATAATTATAAATGGTAATGGGAGCAGTATCTGTGCTTGCATAAGCTATCGCAGATGGTGTGCTAATCATAAAAACCATTGCTAACATTAAGGATAATAATTTTTTTCTAAATTTGAAATGTAACATATTCATAAATCCCCCTCATAACTTATTCATTATTAGGTGTTTGCAAAATGCCTAAAGCCGTATGAATACGGCAAAACCAAATATCCAAAGGAGATATATTCATATGATACCATACAAACAACTCTCAGTGAATTCAATCAAGATTGTAAACTTATTTCGCAATTACATAATTATGGTAATATTTATATATATTCTACAATATAATAACGCATTTAAATTACTAAATCAATACTAGTAACAACATATGGAAAAAAGGTAAAGACAATATAAGTATTTACCTGTGTACATTTCCTGCCCCCACAAAACTCATGTCTGACTCCATTTTGGCTCTAAAACCCATTTTTACCCCATATTTTACGGTAACGAATCCGAAAATATCAAAAGCCGCTAAACCCTTAATTTACTAAGGTTTAACGGCTCTTTCCTACCACTCATACGGTGTATTCTGATAAACATAATAATTCAACCAATTTGAGTATAAAGCATTTGCATGAGCTCTCCACATCATGCATGGTCTTTCTGCTTCATCATCATCTGGGTAATAATTTTTTGGCATGTCAATCACTAATCCCTTGCCCAAATCCCTCTTATATTCTTTATCTAAGGTAACACGATCATATTCTGGATGACCCATCACATAGATTCGACTACCTTCATCTTCTATCGCGATAAATACGCCTGCTTCTTCTGATTCAGCCAAAATAGTTAGGTTATCATGTGCTAATATATCATCACGAGAAATATCGGTATGTCTAGAATGTGGTGCATAAAAGTAATCATCAAAACCACGAACTAGGGGCTCTCTACGTTTTAACACTTTATGTCGATAGATTCCAAAAATCTTATGATCTAACGAGTGTTTCTTGATTCCATAGTGATAATATAATCCCGCTTGGGCTCCCCAACATAAATGCAGGGTTGAGGTAACATGAGTTTTGGACCACTCCATAATTTTCTTTAACTCTTCCCAATATGTAACATCTTCAAACTCCATTAGCTCTATTGGAGCACCTGTGATAATCAAACCATCAAACTTCATTCTCTTAACATCATCAAAAGTCTGATAGAATTTATCCAAATGGCTAGTTGCGGTATTCTTACCAACGTAAGATTCCGTTGTTAAGAATGTAACATCGACCTGTAGTGGAGAATTTGACAAACTTCGAAGTAGTTGAACTTCGGTATCTTCCTTTAATGGCATCAAATTCAAGATTGCAATTCGCAATGGACGAATATCTTGATGCATCGCACGATTTTCATCCATCATAAATATATTTTCATCCTCTAATATCTTCTTAGCTGGTAAATCATTCTGAACTCTAATAGGCATATCATATCCTCCTTTTGCTGCTTGATTTTACTTTCTAGCTCATACTGAATCAATTCACTTTCAAGCATGTCGAGTTTCTTTTGCAGAAAGTATATTCTCTGTAATAGTGAGTTATTCCCGTTCGATCTAATCCATTCGATATCAGATAATTTTACATGTAGTCATTAACTCTGTCAAGTTAATATAATGACCAAAGTTAAAAGATGGAAGAATAAACGAATCACTCATTTACTCTTCCATCCAACGATCTCAACCAAAAAAACTTAGAAACCCTTGATACTCTCAATCGGTTTAATGTAACAATCTCTCAATCGGTTTGATGTAACAATCTCTCAATCGGTTCGATGTAACAATCTCTTACTCGATCAACTTTAAGAATTCCTCTTCTGTAATAATCGCAATTCCTAACTCCTTTGCTTTCTTATTCTTAGAAGAATTCGACATATTATCATTGTTAATTAAATAGTTTGTTTTTGAAGTTACAGAGCCAGTTACTTTACCACCGTTTTGCTCAATGACATCCTTTACTTCATTACGATTTGCAAAGTGTTCCACGGAACCAGTAATAACGAATGTTAACCCATCTAACTTGTTACTGCCACCACTCGTATCTTCTTTTTCAATTGTAATCTCTTTTAGCAAGTCTTCCACGATAGCTTGATTTGATTCCTTACGAAAGAATGATACAAATGCATCTGCAATCACGTCACCAACTTGAGGAATTGACGTTAGATCCTCTTGCGTTGCATGCAATACACGCGATAAATCGTAATCCAATTGCTTGCATATTAACTTTGCATTCGTCAATCCTACGTTTGGAATACCTAGACTGTATATGAATTTTGGTAATGTAGTTACTCTCGCTTTTTCTAAGGAATCGACTAGATTCGCAAAAGACTTTTCACCAAAGCCCTCCATCTCTACAATTGCATCTTTAAATTGCTTTACATGAAACAAATCTGCTAACTCTTTAATAAATCCTTCTGCAATGAGCTTTTCAATGGTTGCTTCAGAAAGTCCTTCAATATTCATCGCATCTCTTGATACGAAATGTGTAAATGATTTGATTTTCTTAGCAAGACATTCTGGATTTACACAGTACAGTGACTTCACATCATTTTCTTGCTTAATAACAGTATGTCCACCACAAACTGGACATGTTTCTGGAACCTTCATCATCCCACTACGAGTCATGTTTTCCGCTACTTGCGGGATAATCATGTTCGCCTTGTATACTTTAATCGTATCTCCAATTCCAAGATCAAAGCCCTCCATAATACTAATATTATGCAAGCTTGCTCTTGATACAGTCGTACCTTCTAGGTCGACTGGTTCAAAGATCGCAACTGGATTGATTAAGCCTGTTCTTGATGCACTCCATTCAACTTCTAAGAGCTTTGTTTCTTTCACTTCATCTTGCCACTTAAATGCAATCGCATTTCTTGGAAACTTCGAAGTTCTACCCAGCGAATCGCCATATGCAATATCATTATATAATAACACAAGACCGTCCGACGGAAAGTCATTTGTACTTACCTTATTAGCAAAATAAGCAACTACCTCATCCATCGTATCCTTTGTTACTTTCTTTTCTTCTACAACGGTAAAACCAAGTGATTTTAACCATTCAAACTGCTCACTCTTAAACTTAAATTTCTCTGGCTCGTCCATCTTAATTAATGCAAATGCAAAGAAATTAACATTTCGCTGTGCCGTAATTTCGTTATTTAATTGACGTACGGAACCACTGCAAAGATTACGAGGATTCTTATACTTTGCTGAAACATCACTAATCTTTTCATTAATTTTTTCGAAGTCAGAGTAACCAATGACTGCCTCTCCACGAAGAATTAGATTGCCTTTATAAGAAATTGATAAAGGTAAATTCTTAAATACTTTCGCATTGTTCGTTATAACTTCACCTACTTCACCGTTCCCACGAGTAACTGCTTTTACGAGATTTCCATTTTCATAGGTTAAAACAATCGTAAGACCATCCATTTTCCATGACAACAAACCTTCTTGGGAGCCAAGCCAGTCCTTTAACGCTTCCACTTCCTTTGTCTTATCCAAGGATAGCATAGGAGCTTCATGGCGTTCTTTTGGAAGCTCACTTAAGATTTCATAACCAGCTCGTCTTGTTGGACTGCCAGCCATGATTATCCCTGTTTCATCCTCTAAGTTTTTTAGCTCATCATAAAGTTTGTCGTACTCGTAATTGCTCATGATTTCATGGTCTTCTTGTTCATAAGCCCTACAAGCTCTATCGAGAAGTTCGGTTAGCTCGATAATTCTTTGTTTTTTGTCCTGCATTGCCATACTTCTTACTCCTATCTTGGGTCATCTTTCCTCGATTACTATCTTTTGCATAACTAGACTTACGATCTCTGGTTCCTATTTTGTTGTCTTTCTCGTTGCTATTTCTACCATTCTCTGTCTTTCTTTCTTTTCCTACTCGACTTAAAGACGCAAAATTCCTTCCTTTGTACTGATTCTTCTTATACGTTGCAGTATGTGTATTCTTATAATTAATGTTCTTATCGGATACACGTACATCAACCATCTCTTCATCAATTTCATTACTGATTGGTTGAGACATAGAATCTTCTATTAACTCTTTCAATTCCTCTAGTTCTCGATCGGTAAGATTACGATATCCACCAAGATGTAATCTTCCTAGATTTATATTCATTATTCGTATACGCTGTAAACTAATTACTCTATAGTCAAAAAACTCACACATTCGTCGAATCTGGCGATTCAAGCCTTGTGTTAAAATAATGCGAAAGGTTGTTTTGTTAATTGCCTCAATCGTACAAGGACGAGTCACGGTATCTAATATAGGAACTCCTTGTGACATACCTTTTAAAAATTCTGCAGTTAATGCTTTATTTACGGTAACGATGTACTCTTTTTCATGATTATTGCCTGCACGCAGTATCTTATTTACGATATCTCCATTGTTAGTAAGTAGTATTAGGCCTTCCGAATCCTTATCCAAGCGTCCAATTGGATAGATTCTTTTCCCATAATTTAAGAAGTCGATGATATTATCAGGATCACGTTTGTCCGTTGTACAAACAATTCCTTGTGGTTTGTTCAGAGCAATTAAGACCATCTTTTCCTCTCGCTCTACTAACTTTCCATTTAACGTTACCTTCTGGTCTGGTAAAACCTTACTGCCCATTACCGCAACTTCACCATCGATTAGAACCTTCCCTTGTTCTACCAAAGAGTCTGCTTCTCTTCTAGAGCACACACCAGAATCACTCAAAAATTTATTAATACGGACTGCTTGGTCTCGCTTTTCTTCCGAGTCAAACATCCTTTTTGTCACCTTCGCCATAAAACTTCCTTTCCTACAACATGCTTTCATTATTATATCATTTTTTACTTTTGTTTTCTATCCTTTCTTTTAACTCACAAAATTACTCTATTTACATTTTTTCAAAAGCTTTGTATAATAATTAATGTTGAGTTTTAGGAATGAATCTAAATAAGCAATATCATTTTAAGTTATATAATATATTTAGTATCTCATACTCAAAAAAATATATCCTGCATCTGTAACTCAGGGGATAGAGTGCCAGTCTCCGACACTGGTGGCCGCAAGTTCGAATCTTGTCAGATGCATAATACTAGTTTCTCTTATGAGATTCGATTGCTCAAAGTTCATATAGTAATCTCAATTTTAGCTATTTACTACTAGAATGTGTTTTACTCTCATTGGCTTTGCACTCGAATCTTATTTGCATTTTCAGTGAATTTAGAGTAAGATATCATTAAAGAGTCTTTATTAAGGAGTTTTCCATGAGATTAAAATATAAAAAGATGATTTTATTCATTACCATGTGGATTATGGGCATTGGAATGGTTACTATTACGTTTAAAAAGCCTCCAAAGGCGGATAGCGTACCTGCAAATTCTGACCATGCTATAGCAAAAGCGAGTCCCGATATAGGGGCTAAACCTCAAGTTACGAATATTCCAACTCCACTGCCAACCATCACACCAATTCCAGAGGACCCTACAAAGCTGAAAAAGAATAGTGATGAAGATTTGAATGAACTCATTCATTCCTTCTATCAAGCAATGCTTGAAACGGATGAAGCAACACTTGAATCTATTACAACTGAAACCTCGACCATTGACATTGAGAAGATTGCTAAGGAACAAGAATACATAGAAGCTTATAGTAATATCGTATGTTATACAAAACCTGGAATTAAAGAGGGGGATTTGGTTGTTTATGTTACTTATGATATTAAGATAACTACGATAGCTACGAATGCTCCTTCTATTGATCAGTGTTATGTAACAAAGCAAGGGGATACTTACGTAATTGCCTATAATAATATCAGTAGTGAAATTACTGACTTATTAAGCACATATTTCTATAGTGAAGATGTACAAACTCTAGTTAAGAATGTTGACATAAACCTAGATGAAGCAAAACAGTCAGACAGTGATTTGAATGAATTCATTAATAATTTAACCAACTCTATCTCTAATACTAATACAAATGCATCAAGCGAAGCTTCAGATAATTAAAAAGCATAGATTACGGAATATAATTTCGTAAACCTATGCTTTTTCTTTAAGTCTATTGCAATATTAAACTATGTCAAAAGAAATGAGTTCGACTTTATGCTGCAATCATCACCATTCAAATTCGGCTAGATAAAGATAGTTTAGAATAATATGGAAAATACTGTCAAGCGTTTTTGAAAATGTCCTAAAAAAATAAATTTATTTGCCCCAGTTCGCCGGGGCATTTATTCATTAGCTGCTTAGTGACTTTTCATCATGTATGGAAGTTGTCTGTCAAGGATACATAAGCACCGCATTGCGGCTATGTCCTTGATAGACACTTCCTACATGATGTGTTATTTATAAGCAGCAAATGAATAAGTATGCTGTTATGATGCCAGCATGGCTTCTGTAAGTCCGTGCATTCTGTATTTAAGAAATGTTTCACTTCTCCATGGATGTTTTGCATCAGGTATATTCCGCTTTCTGGGTGTTTCTGTGGCTGGTCGGATATCAAATTCCTTTGAGGTTCTTTCGTGTTCCGGTACTTCATCCAATTCATATATTCTGTCATTTGTGCTGAATAGCATCTTTCCATTGAATGTCTGGATAACAAGCCCCTTTGTGCCTCTGTGATAATAAGTCTGTAATCCGTGTGCATCCATCGTTTTATAATACTTGTTTTTATACTTTATGCAGTGACCGGAGTCTACCGTACGTTCCGTTAAAACTGCAAGCGTTTGATTAATTATTTCAATATCCGGTTGCTTTTCGAAGACAGATTTGATACTCTTTATGGGAAGAGCGAATTTCGCGTTGTATTCCTTTATGTAGGAGTTCAGGAATACATTTGCTTCTTTTATTGTTTGGATGCCTGCCAGTCGCAACGCGATTGGCAGGCGTTGCTGTAATGTCTGGAAAGCTCTTTCTACTCTTCCTTTTGCCTGCGCAACACTCGTTGTCTTGATTTCAACCCCTAACTGTTTACAAGCATAACTGAACTGTGTAAAAGTATCATCCTCCACTTTTTTAGTGCGTTTTTGTTTATATTCGAATACGGTACGACGGTCAGTATAAAACATGGCAGGTATGCCGTAGTTTGTAAGTATTTGATGGAATACGTTATAGTATCCGTTCAGAGTTTCCTGGTGGTCAAAGTAAGCCCCTACAAGCTGGCCGGTACAATCATCTATAGCGATGTGAAGCTGTGTCTTTTCAATGCCAAACCAGTGATGCAGGGATGCATCCATTTGGAGCATTTCACCAAAGTATGCGGCTCTGGGACGTCTTGGATGTGCATTCTCGGTTTCAACAATAGCTACTTGAAGCTCTTCTTTTTTCTTTTTTGACTTTGTCTTTTTCTGACTCTCACGAAGTTGCTGGGCAATACGTTTTCTTACAGTCTTGGTTGTCCGAGGAGAAGTGATATAGTTTTTATACATGATGTTAGTCAGGGCGGAAGGAGAGATATGGATTCCGTCATGTTTTGCAAGTAGTTCACAGGCATAGGAAAATGTAGCATCATAGTATTTATTGTTGTAAAGGGTGATAATGTCTGTCACGGTCGCTTCAGAGAAGGTATGTGCGGGTTTACGCCCTCTGTTTCCATGGACAAATCCAGCCTTTCCCTGTTCTTTATAACGCTGTATCAGTCGGTTAACGGTTCTTACAGTACAACCAAGCTTAATGGCGGCAGCATTCTTGTTTCCGTTATGATCTACCAGTGATTTAATTACCTCATATTTTTCCTGTTCGTTCATTCTTAGTTCAATCCTCTTCATTTCTGGTATGTCCTCTCATAAGTGTGAGAGTATATCATACACTATTTTTGTACTTAGGACAAAATCAAATATGGTTTACTAAGACAATATCAAAAATGAGTCATA
>JAEYPP010000010.1 GCA_023410575.1 Bacillota bacterium
AAACGTCATGCAATGGAAATTGATATTACAACAGCATGTGATGAGAATGGAAATTTAACTGCAACAAAAGCTATGATTATCTCAGATTGTGGCGCTTATGCAAGTCTTGGTGGACCAGTATTACAACGTGCTTGTACTCATGCAGGTGGCCCATATAACTTCCAAAACATCGAGATTACAGGTTATTGCATCTATACCAATAACGTTCCAGGTGGTGCATTTCGAGGCTTTGGTGTAACACAAAGTTGTTTTGCACAGGAACAGAACATAAATGAACTCGCGGAAATGGTTGGTATGTCAGCTTGGGAATTCAGATACAAGAATGCAATTCGCCCAGGACAAGAATTACCAAATGGTCAAATTGCAAGTGAGGATACAGCCTTTGTTGAATGTCTAGAAGCTGTAAAAGAAGCATATGAATCCAATCCTTATGCAGGTATTGCTGGTTGTATGAAAAACTCCGGTATCGGTGTTGGTCTTCCTGATATTGGTCGCTGCAACCTATTAATTCAAGATGGTAAAGTTCATATACTTACCTCAGCAGCATGTATTGGTCAAGGAATTGGAAATGTAATGATGAGTATGGTTTGTGAAACAACTGATTTAAAACCTTCTCAAATTGTGCATGAACGTGCGGACACAGCGATTACTCCAAATGCTGGAACAACAACAGCTTCTCGCCAAACATTATTTGCTGGTGAAGCAACAAGAAATGCAGCAGAAAAGTTAAAAGAAGCATTAAAGGTGAATACATTAGAGGAACTTGAAGGTCAAGTATTTGAAGGTATCTATAGTGGTGTTACAGATAAAATGGGAATTGATAAGAAAAACCCAGTAAGCCACATTGCATATGGATATGGTGTTCAAGTTGTAATCATGGATGAAACGAAAAAAGTAACCAAAGTTGTAGCTGCTCATGACATAGGTAGAGCAGTAAATCCAAAAGCTTGCGCTGGCCAAATTGAGGGCGGAGTAGTAATGGGACTAGGTTACGGTTTGACTGAAAACTTTGTAATGGAAGATGGCTATGTTAAAACAAAATACGGAACTCTTGGCTTATTGAGAGCTACTCAAACACCTGAAATCGAAGTTATTTTAGTTGAAAAGAACGATCCTAATGGATTAGCTTATGGTGCAAAGGGGATTGGTGAAATCTGTACGGTGCCAACTGCTCCAGCAGCAGCCCATGCAGCTTATCGAGTTGATGGAGTAAGAAGATTCTCCTTACCGATAGCAAATACAGCATATAAGAAATAATCTTTTTATAAAAAAAGCAAATGGGATACAGTTTGACTGTGATATGGAGGAAAAGATGGCAAATAACAATAAAAAAATAGGTATTGGTGGAGCAGTTCCTTTGGCATTACAACATGTTGTAGCTATGGTAGTTGGTTGTGTTACAGTACCAACAATTTTAGGAACTGCAGGTGGATTAGGTAATAGTGATTTGGTCATTATGATGCAAGCATCTCTTTTTTGTGCTGCAATTGCAATATTGATTCATGCTTATGGTAAATTTGGAGTTGGATCTAACCTTCCAGTGATTATAGGAAGTGGGTTTGCATTTATTCCAACATTGACAAGTATTGTTAAAACTGATGGTATGCCTGGTGTTTTAGGTGCTCAGTTAGTAGGCTCCTTAGTTGGTATTTTAGTTGGATTTGGATTTAAGAAGATTCGATTCTTATTTCCGCCAATTGTTACCTCATCGGTTGTTTTAACTGTAGGTATCTCTCTTTATGGAACAGCAGTGAAGTATATGGCTGGTGGTGAAGGAAATGATCTTTTTGGTACTCCGAAAGCTTGGATTGTAGCTTTGATTACCTTAGGGTCTGTAGTATTCTTTTCTCAATTCTGTAAAGGTATTCTAAAGGTATCTGCTACCTTACTTGGATTAGTCGTTGGATATACAGTTTCTGCGGTTCTTGGTATGGTGGATTTTGCGAGAGTTACAGAAGCTGCAGTTATTGCATTACCAAAACCTTTCCATTTTGGGATGAGTTTTTCTGTAGGTGCAATTGTATCTATGATCATTATTTTTGTTATTAACTCGGTACAAGATATTGGACAATTTGAAGCAACAACAGCAGGTGCATTTAACCGTAAAGCAACAGATAAAGAGCTATCTGGCGGTATTGTAGGTAATAATGTGGCAAGTCTTATTGGTTCTATGTTAGGTGGTACTCCAAACGCTACCTGTGGTCAAAACGTGGGTATTGTAGTTACTACCAATGTAACCGATCGAATTGTATTTACTGTAGCAGCTGCTATCGTTATGATAACTGCCCTTGTACCAAAGCTTGCAGCACTATTTCTAACCATTCCCCTACCAGTGCTTGGTGGAGCAACAATTACTGTGTTTGGTAGTATTGCTATGACTGGTGTTAGAATGTTATCCACAGCAGGTTTAACACCAAGAAATTTATCAATTGCAGGATTAGCGGTTGCATTGGCAGTTGGTTTATCAAGAACAACAGGTGCATTTGCTCATTGTCCTGAAATAATACGTATTATCTTTGGCGGTAGTGAAATTGTAATTGTTGCTTTAGCTGCAATAGCACTAAATCTAATTTTACCAAAAGAAAAACATTAACACATAAAAAAGAAAGAGGCTAACATGAAAGAAACGTTTAAAAGTGTATTCTATCCAAGAAATAATAATGAAAAATCTAATATTGAATTCTTAAATTATGATGAAGCAAAAAAAGCATACGATTTTCATACAAGTTTCCCTGTATATAGCGAAACTCCACTTGTTGAACTGAAAAAATTGGCAAATGTCCTTGGTGTAAACAATATACATATAAAAGATGAATCATTCCGTTTTGGACTAAATGCATTTAAGGTATTAGGTGGTTCATATGCGATTGGCCGCTTAATTGCAGATAAAATAGGTGAAGATATTAAGAATCTAACTGCTTCTAAAATGATATCTTCAGAAGTGAAAGAAAAAACTGGAGATATGGTATTTGTTACAGCTACAGATGGTAATCATGGACGTGGTGTAGCTTGGACAGCGAACCAATTAAATCAAAAATCTGTTGTATATATGCCAAAGGGTTCTGCAATTGAACGTCTTAATAACATCAAAGCAGAGGGTTCTGATGCGTCTATTACAGATATGAATTATGATGAGGCAGTTCGTCTTGCAGACAAGAATGCGAAAGAAAAGGGATGGATTGTAGTTCAGGATACAGCATGGGAGGGATATACAGATATTCCTACATGGATTATGCAAGGTTATATGACCCTTGGTTATGAAATTGTTCATCAATTAGAATCAACCAAAGCAGAAGCTCCTACACATATCTTTTTACAAGCTGGTGTTGGTTCCTTAGCAGGCGCAATTTGTGGATTCTTTGCCAACTACTATAAGGGAAATCAACCTAAAATTGTAGTAATCGAACCAAACAAAGCAGATTGTATCTATCGTACGGCAAAAGCGAATGATGGTAAACTCCATTTTGTGACAGGTGATTTAGATACGATTATGGCAGGTCTTGCTTGTGGTGAACCAAACCAAATCGGTTGGGAAGTATTGAAAGACTATGCAGATGCGTTTATCTCCTGTCCAGATTATGTTGCAGCTGATGGCATGCGTGTATTAGCTAGCCCGTTAGAAGGCGATAAGAAAGTTGTATCAGGAGAAAGTGGTGCAGCTACTCTTGGTTGCATCTATAATGTACTTACTGACGATTCTATTGTTGATTTAAAAGATAAATTAGGCCTTAATGAAAATTCAAGATTATTGTTTATCTCTACAGAAGGAGATACCGACAAAGAAAACTATCGCAATATAGTATGGAACGGCAAATCCACACGTTTCGATTCATAATTCATAGCTAGGAGGAGATAAGAATGCTAAGTACATATAGAGAACAGGAATTGATCGACTTAACAACAAGAATGATTCAAGCGAAAAGTTATTCTGGTGAAGAAAAACAAGCAGCAGAAATAATTGGTAAGTTCTGTAAGGCAAATGGCTTTGATCATGTAACATATGATAAATATGGTAATGTGATTGGTGTTATAAAAGGCAGCCGTCCAGGTCCTAAACTATTGTTTGATGGCCATATTGATACAGTTCCTGTGTCTGATCCTACAAAATGGACAAAAGATCCATATGCTGGAGATATTATCGATGGTAAATTGTACGGACGTGGAACATCTGACATGAAGGGAGCTGTTGCAGCATTTACTGCAGCTGCGAAACATTTTGCAGAAGATACAAAACGTGACTTTGCAGGTGAAATCTTAGTAGCTGGAGTCGTACATGAAGAATGCTTTGAGGGAGTTGCTGCTCGTGAAATATCTGCAAACTTCAAACCAGACTATGTAATCATTGGTGAAGCAAGTCAGTTAAATGTAAAGATTGGCCAACGTGGACGTGGTGAAATTATAGTTGAAACGTTTGGAAAACCAGCTCACTCCGCAAATCCTGAAAAAGGTATTAATGCAGTTTATAAAATGAGTAAGGTAATTGATGCGATACGTACCTTAGTACCAACAGAACATCCTGTATTAGGGAGAGGCATATTAGAACTTACAGATATCAAATCTTCTCCATATCCAGGTGCATCTGTAGTACCAGAATATTGTCGTGCAACTTATGATCGTCGTCTATTAGTTGGTGAGACAAAAGAATCTGTCATTGCTCCAATAAGAGAATTACTTGATAGGTTAATGGCAGAAGATTCGGAGTTAAAAGCAAAAGTATCCTATGCTGTTGGTGAAGAAATGTGTTATACCGGGAATAAAATCGAAGGAGAGCGTTTCTTCCCAGGCTGGTTATATGATAAAGATGAACCATGGGTTCAAGCAGTTCTTACTGAATTAAAAAATGCTGGATTTA
>JAEYPP010000042.1 GCA_023410575.1 Bacillota bacterium
AAATATTTTCGTGTAAAATAATAGCCAAGCTAGGATATACATCCATGCTTGACTATTATCTAGTAGTTTGTGAAAACTAAGGAACCGCCGTGTACGGAACCGTATGCACGGTGGTGTGAGAGGTCGGCTAATCAATTAATGGTTAGCCTCCTACTCGATTAACACAAGAAAATCCGAAGTCAGAACTTACAAAATAAGCTACTAAAGTAGGCAAAATTTCTGGTCGTGGTGGAAAAAACAAGTAAACGGAAGTGGAGAAAAAGGAAAGGGAAAGCGTGCTTAGGAAGCTTCAACAGCATAAACAAGAGTCGGCAGAGCAACAGACGGTTGGCAAAAAGGTAGATAAGAAGAAAGATCGATACAGAATAGCTTCCTTCGGTGAGTATGGCAGGGGCGTGACACGCCTCTGCTTATTGCTTATAAGGGAAAATAATGGGATTAATGGTGGGAGTGTGGTAAAATAGAGGCGATGGAAAATCTGAAGTTGTGGAGGATTATAGATATAAATGAACAATGAGATGATTGAATTTGAAGAACCTAATCAAAATAAGCAGGACGATGTAATTGAAAAAAGATTACAGCAGTTGAATGAGTTATATGAGATGTTAGAGCGTTTGAATGCAAAAGGTTGGGTTGCAAATGCTTGGGGCGGTTGCGAAGATGATTTTTCTGACCCAGACGGAAGCGTACTGAGTGATTTCTTAGAATATGTTTATGTACATTATGAATACTTAGATGTGACTGACTGGATGGAAGCACTTTGTCAAGTTTTAAGTTGGCAGTACCAATCTATGCATGAGGGTGTAACAACATATTATGAAAACTTTTACGGCGGTTCAGAATATCCACTTATTGTTCAAACAGCATCGTTTTTACAACGAAATGGCTATATGAGTATTTATGAACAATACAATAAAGGCATTGTGTTTTGTGAGGAATATGAAGGATCTAAAAATGAAAAAGTAAATGCTAATGAATTGGATATATGGATAAATTGGCACACAAAAGAAGTTTGGGATTTTAGCGTTGATATTCTTTTGAAACACAGGGATGAGTGGAGATGGAAAGCGTGATGTAAGCACACCAATTTTCAGGCTTCTAGAGAGTCTGAAATCACATATAAATGTCAACATAAAAATGTCCTCCCCCCCATTTGATCATTTAAGCGTGTACAATTGTGTTACTCATCCTCTTGTTTGATATATTCTTTCAAGCGATAGGATTTTCCAGTAATATTAACAACATGAGCATGGTGAAGAATACGATCTAGTATAGCGTTAGCTATTACTGGATCGAAAAATACATCATCCCAGTTATTAAAATTGATGTTGGTCGTCAGAATTGTACTTTTCTTTTCATATCTCATATCAATGAGTTGGAAGAATAACTTAGAGTCCTCCTTCTCGATAGGTAGATAACCTAGCTCGTCAATAATCAAGAGCTTATATTTACAAAAGTGTCTTAGTCTATCATCAAGTCTATTTTCAAGCTTTGCTTTCTTCAATTGTTGGATAAGGTCATGACATTTAATGAAATACGTACTTACTCTTTTTTTAGCTGCTGTAATCCCTATAGAAACAGCTAAATGTGTTTTACCAACACCACTTGTACCTAAAAACACGATATTTTCTTGTAATTCCAAAAAACGAAGCGTTGCAAAATCTAATATCTGCTGTTGATTGATACTTGGTTGAAATGAAAACTCAAAGTCTTTTAGTTCTTTATGGTGAGGAAATGCCCCCACTTTGACCATTGAGCGTATCATATTTGCCTCTTTAAAATCGATTTCATAGGAAGTTAGCTTCGTTAATCCTTCTGTAAATGTAAGATTATTTGTAGTAACAAAATCGATTACCTCATCTAAATGAGTAATCATTTGTTTTAATTTTAAGTATTCTAGATTCTTTGTTAATTGCGCATACATGCTAGTCATTTTGATACATTGCTCCTATTAATTTCAAGTTTTCTTTTGCTAGTTTTGTGATGTCCTCGCACTTTGTAGGCATCGTGAGTTTACTTAATTCTAAGTAATGCGTATCTTGATAATTTATTTTTTTTGAACTTATGGTATGCAATGTGACCAATGTCGTGTTATAATACACATGCAAATGGTTATCATGCACTTGTAAGTTTAACGTCTTTCCTATATACTTTGCGGGTACAGAGTATTGGTTGGACTGATAAGTGATCATACTTGATGGATTTACTTTCACTGTGTTCGTAACGATTTGGTATTGCTTCCTTATTTGATCCTTTGGTAGAGGGAATAAGGAGGCTTTTTCTTTTTCATAATACATAATTGGGATTCGCCCAGTACCCTTATTTACTTTACTATTCACTCGATCATTGATACGTGCTACTAATTCATGTAGTTGTTCATAAGTTAGTAATCCATTATAAGCTCTTATTTCGTCAAGTATCTTCATAGGTGCTTCAACTTTTGCCTTTGTTTGTGGTCTTCCAGCGATACAAGGTTTCACTTTAAAACCATAATCCTCCGCAAACTGCTTAAACCGAGCATTGACCTTCCCTGATTGATATTCAGTTCTAGGTTGATCCATAACTGTTTTCATGTTATCTGTAAGTATTTCATGAGGAATTCCATTCAATAATTCAAAAGACTGATCCATTAATGAAAACAGGACATCTTGCGTTTTAGAGAGCGATAAACGATAAATACGATATCTTGAATAAGAAAGTAGCATAACAAGTATATTGATTTCTACGTTCTCCCCATTCTGTAACGTAAATGGGATTGATTCTTTCCAATCGAGCTGAGCTTGTCTTGCAGGAGCTGTTTCGTATCGTATATGAGCTTTATTTGAAACAGCATGTTTTTTCTTTTGAGTAAAATAGCATTGAAATTCAGGATATTTTTGAATATATCTTCGGAAGCTAGACTCAGCACATACTAGACCATGATTATCAACAAGATACTGCCATAAAATACTTTTATAGTAGAATATCTGTTGATTAGAATCTGATAGTAGTTCATTAATTAGCTCATAGTATTCATCTAGATTGGATGATCGTTCACGAGTAAGTTTTTTTCGGAATCCATTTAGATATTTATCTACAGTACGTCGATCTTTACCTAATTCACGAGCAATTTGGCTTTTATTAATTTTCAATGTTCCGTCCTCCAAGGAGGGCTTAAGTTTTACTAAATCTGATAATGTTTTTATAGTTAAGTCTGTATTAATGTTTACTGAGTAGATCATAATTACCTCCAAAGGTAATCATTATAACCCAGAGTTGTACATTTTTAAATGATTGTTTCTGTACATTTTTATGATATCATTTATAGCATAAACAAGAGGTGGCAGAAAAACCGGTGAATGACAAAAAGGAGGATAGGAAGAAAGACCAATACAGGTAGCTTACTTCGGTGAGTATGGCAGGGGCGTGACACGCTTCTACTTATTGTTTATAAGGAAAAAATCGATGGAATTATTGGGGGGGAGTGTGGTATAATGGGTGGTGCTGGAGGAGAGCGAAAATTTGAATTGCGTGGTGACTATATGAGAAATATAATAAAAGAATACATAGAACAAAATAAGTTATGCAACGAATATATTTTTAATGACTATAACGAGTTCTGAGAAATTCTTTTTGGCAATGGAGGAGCTGTTAGTATGATTGTTTGGTTTGATTATTGCAAAATAAATGAACAATCAGAATCATTGGGAGCTGGCGGATACATAGATAAAAAGAATGTTGACTTAAAACTTTGAAGTTTACGAACTGTTAAACAAATTTGAATTTGAAGAGGAGATACTTGTATGAAAAATGATAAAATGTGTCCGAAATGTCAGTCTGCAAATATTGTTAGAATTGATGGCTACGCAGGTGCATATGGGTCAGGAAATAATGTGATGATTGGTAAGTCTATTTTTTCTGCGGTAAACGTGAATAGATATATTTGCTGTAATTGTGGCTTTACCGAAGAATGGATTGACAAAGAAGATATTGAAAAAATTGCAAATAGCAAGAAATCAAAACGATAAATTCCAATTTGTCGAACAGATGAAAATTTGAAGTTGGTGGGGGTTTTATACAAAAAGCAACTGATAGTTGACATTATTCCACAATTGAATGGTAGATTTCAGGATACTTATATTTTAAAGTTAATCTACAATATTGAAAAGGAGAACTTATTATGAGTATTTCAGTTAAAATTCAACAGTTAAGAAAAAGTAATGGTTTATCCCAAGAGCAACTTGCAGAAAAGTTAGATGTATCCCGACAAGCTATATCAAAATGGGAAAGCGGTGTCACCTTTCCCGATGTTGAAAAAATTGTTCTTATTAGTGAATTATTTAATATTTCAACAGATTATTTATTGAAAGACGAAAATACTGTTAAATGTGGTGAAGTTACACAGCAATGTGTTCAGGTTCCCCAAAAGATTTATATCGTGGATATTAATAAAAGAAAACTGTCTGCATTTGATGAATTTGCAGTTGAAATGTTAGGCTTCAATAATAATGGAGAAGCTGATTTGATTACAGGAATAAACAAGTCGGTTACAAAAGTAAAAGTTCCTGTATGTATTCTTTACGGAGTTACAAAAGGAATTTTAGGAATGAATAAACATACTACGCTTGGTTTCTATGCCTCTTTAGAAGATGCTGAAAAAGAACTAAACAATATATCAAGAACTGGTGCAACAGAAACGGTATATGAATTAAAATATGCTGCTAAAATGCAAGGTGTTTGCATAGCAAATTATGATAAATAATTAAGAAACTTTCAGTTTGTACCTTTGTCTACCATAGTCCGGGAGAGCCTTGGGCAGCTTTCCCTAAGACACAGGTAGGTAACAAAAGATTTTAAGAATGCCGTATTTTCAGCATGTTGCAGTGTTCCAAACGTTAATAAATGTTCTCCAAGAGATAATAAATTATCATACAATGATAATTCAAGAGAATATCAGAGAATTTACAAACCTCAGAAACTCAGTGTTTCTGGGGTTTTTCTTTTTAACACAAGAAAATCCGAAGTCAGAACTTACAAAATAAGCTACTAAAGTATGGCGAAATTTCTGGTCATGGTGGAAAAAAACAAGAAAACGGAAGTGGAGAAAAAGGAAAGGGAAAGCGTGCTTAGTAAGCTTCAACAGCATAAACAAGAGTCGGCAGAGCAACAGACGGTTGGCAAAAAGGTAGATAAGAAGAAAGATTGATACAGATAGCTTTCTTCGGTGAGTATGGCAGGGGCGTGACATGCCTCTGCTTATTATAATTAAGTAAATGATATTATGGAATTTGGAAGAGAAGTTTGGTAGAATAAAAAGGGAAAAAATTGAAGTTTATGGAGTGTATGGTAACACCAAATTTCAGTTTGGACCTTTATCTATCAAAGTCATGGAGATCCTTGGGCAACAGATAGCTTTCTTCGGTGAGTTTGGCAGGGGAGTGACACGCCTCTGCTTATTGTTTATAAGGAAAAATACAATGGAATTGATGGCGGGAGTGTGGAAAAATAGAGGCGATGGAAAATTTGGATATGGTGGTGATAACAAATAAAAGACAATATAGATTTTACAACAATAACCGCTTGTGGAGAATGTTGTGTAGGGTGCAAAAAGAAAGAGGATGGTATTTGCCAAGGTTGTATAGAGTCGGATGGGCATTGTATGGAATGGACACAATCTAATGGTTGTCCAATACATAAATGTGCAAGAGAACATAATGTACAATTCTGTGGATTGTGTAGAGAATTTCCTTGTGAATGGCTGATTCAAAAAGTTGTTTGGAGACCTAATGTAGTTGAAGAATTAATGGAATTAGCAAACTTATACTATAAGCAGAGTTAAATGAAATTCCAACTTGTCGAGACCGTGAAATTCCAGTAATACTGAGAAAAAGATTTAATTTTGGGAAGCGTTAGATATTTTATAAACTTGAATTTGACAAAGGAGTGTGACGGTATGCTTATATTGGGGAGTATATTTTTGTTGGTTGCTGGGTTGTTGATGTTGTTCTTTCCTGCTGTGATGTATAGCATTACAGAGAGTTGGAAAAGTAATGCTTCCAGCGAACCCTCTGGATTGTATAAGATACATATTCGTATTGGCGGTGTTGCTTGCTCGTTGGTAGGCATTGCAGGATTAATTGCTTGTTTCGTGTTGTAAATTCCTATTTGACAATGCAAAAACTCCAAGCAATAACCAAGACTGAGATACATCTTATACTTGGACATGAGCAGATTGATACAACTCTTAGATATGCAATGGTGAATAAAAATAATGTGAAGTTATTACATAAAAAGTATATTTCATAATCATAGATTGGCTTGTAACGCAAGGCGTGTAAGATACATAATGCACGTGATTATTTGGAGTTTACAAAGGAAAGAGGGCATAATTGTTGAAATATTAGGTTTGAAGTTTACAACAATGTAAAGTGATAAAAATAAATTAAAAGCATGTGAAGATTTGAATTTTATTGTCAAAGGAGATACAGTCATGAGCAATAGAAAAGTGGTTGTATATATTGGTATTAGCCTTGATGGTTACATTGCAACCAAAGATGATTCTTTGGAATGGTTGTTAAACACTCAAGGAAGTGGAGATAACGGTTTTGGTGAATTTTATGACACAGTGGATACCATAATTATGGGAAAGCGAACCTATGATTGGATTATAGCACAGGAGAATGGACATTTTCCTTATACTGAAAAAGAATGTTATGTCTATACTACCCAAAAGATTAATGATACAGAGTATGTGAAATTTACTTCTCAAAGTCCAGAGAACCTTATTTCAGGATTAAATAAGGATGGAAAGAAAATTTGGATTGTGGGAGGAAGCCAAGTTATTGATTTGTTTAGAAAGAAAAATCTTATAGATGAGTATATACTAAATATTGCACCAGTAATTCTTGGAGAAGGTATTCCATTGTTTTGCGAGAGTGAAAGAAATGACCTTGTTTTTGATAAAGCGAGAACATTCGGGCAATTTTTAGAGGTTAGTTATCACACAGACAAATTGTAAAAATGGCGGTTGGAACTGGATGAAATGTTTATAATACTTTCTATGAAAGGGCAGATAAGATGAGATTGATATATGTGTATTATAACCCACAGACCAACAGCATTAATGTAATCACATTTGAGAATTACATATTGTAAATATAGTTTTGTTTAATATAAAGGATGTTACTGGTGAAACTGGTAACATCCTTTGCAACTTTAAGATGACTTTTTTGTCGCTAATACGTGGTGGCTAAAAAATGCACATTTGATATAATTGTACTTAGATTATCAGGAGGTATTTTTATATGAATTTGAAAGATAAGTTACAGCTTTTAAGAAAACAAAATGGCTATTCACAAGAGCAACTTGCAGATAAACTTGGAATTGCTCGTCAAACAATCAGCAAATGGGAAAATGGGCAAGCTGTACCTGAGTTAAATGGATTGATACTATTAAGTGACCTTTATGGAGTCACCATTGATCGTATTGTAAAAGATATTGATGAATGCAATGTTTCTTTGCACCCTAACTCAAATATCGATATAAATAAGATCATCGCTTTTCTTCTTTTGGCTAAAAAGAATACTTATGCAGCAGCTGACAATAAAACAGCTTCTTCTAGAACAAATTCTCATGATTTTCATTACGAAGATAATAAAGGATATACATATCATGATTCTTATTTAGGTGGAGAATGCTTTGCTGGAGAAGAAGCGGTATGGCTTCATAATAATCCTGTTTGGAGTATGAATTATGTAGGACGCGTAATTGGTAAGAATTTTAATGGTGATTTTTTGAAAGAAGTACTTAAGGCTGTACCAGAAGAATTACCATTTCGGGGACCAGAGATTTATACGAAGGGTGATTATCATTATCATTGTAAAGTCGATGGTGAATTTATCTGGTTCCAAGGATACGAAGAGATATTTTACATGGATGAAAAGATTTATGAATGTTATTTTCATGGAGGTGTTGTTCGTTAATGGCTGTTGTTGAAAAGAAGATTATAACAAAAGATTTATTAACAAAATCAAATCTTCCTGCTAGCGATTATGTAATCAATCCTTATGTAGGATGTCCTCATGCGTGCAAATACTGCTATGCTAGTTTTATGAAAAGATTTACAGGACATGACGAAGAATGGGGTACATTTATTGATATAAAAGAGTGTTCAAAACCTATCAGTGAAAAACGATTATAAGGAAAGACCGTTTTTCTTTCGTCTGTTACGGACTGCTATAATCAATACGAGGAGAAATATTGTATCACCCAAAATGTATTAAAACAGATGGTGGATATTGATTGTACAGTTAATATTTCTACGAAATCTTCATTGATTTTAAGAGATATCAATCTGTTGAAACAGTTTAAAAATCTGACGGTGTCACTATCCATTAATACTCTAAATGAAGATTTTAGAAATGATATGGATAACGCTAGTAGTGTGGCGGAAAGATTGAATACATTAAAAGTGTTGCATGAAAATGGAATTCATACGGTACTGTTTATGTCACCAATTTTTCCTGGAATAACGAATTTTAGAGAAATCATAGAAGCAAGTGTTATGTTTGTTAATGAATATTGGTTTGAAAATTTAAATCTTAGAGGAAATTATAAAGGTAAAATATTGAAATATATTAATGAGAAATATCCACAATATGTAGATTTATATGAACAAATATATTTACATGGGAAAAAAAAATATTGGAATCAGTTAGCCGTAGAGATTGAGGATTATTGCATAAAAAATTCTATCAAGTCTACTAATTTTTTCTATCATGAAAAGCTTGTTGCTAACAAAAAAAAACAAATTGTTTCTGAATTTAAGGAAATCGATAGCATTAGAATTGATGAATAAGGGGGGCGATTATCTCGCCCCTTTATCTCTGCCCCTGTAAGATTAGGGGAATTTACTTTGAATAATATAGAGATGCTTATAAGGTTCGTACTTTCTTTAGAGGTTTTTTATGTCTTTAAGTATTTGCGTTTATAAAGATAAAATAAGTATTTCTTTATATAAGTAAAGAAATATGATATACTAATGTAAAGGAGGTGTGATTGCATGCCGATTCAGTATACAAAACTATTTCAATTGCTAGCAGAAAAGAATATGTCAAAAACAGAATTACAGAAACGTGTTGGAATGTCGTCAACTACAATGGCAAAACTCTCAAAGAATGAGAATGTCTCAATCAAAATAATTGAAGAAATTTGCAAAGTATTAAATTGTCAACCGGGGGATATTCTAGAAATGAGTAATTCCACGGATCAGATTTTGTTACGTATGCTTAGGGATGAAAAAGAAATGAGATTAAAAGGTGGTTTATATCATCAAACACAAGTTAAACTAGCGTATAATTCTAATCGAATTGAAGGAAGTAAACTATCGGAGGATCAGACCAGATACATTTACGAAACGAATACTATCTCTACTGAAAAAGAAGAAGTAGCTTCAATTGATGATATTACGGAAACGATAAATCATTTCCAATGCTTTGATTATATGTTAGATATAGCAGATGAAAGATTATCTGAAGATATTATTAAAGAATTCCACAAAATATTGAAAAATAATACATCAGATAGTAGAAAAGAATGGTTTAATGTGGGTGATTATAAAAAGAAACCAAATATGATTGGAGATCAAAAAACAATTTCACCTTCAAAAGTGAAAGGTGAAATGGCAAAATTATTAGCTGACTATAATCAGATTCAAAAAGTGACGTTTGAAGATATTATTGAATTTCATTACAATTTTGAAAGCATTCATCCTTTTCAGGATGGGAATGGAAGAGTTGGACGTATCATTATTTTTAAGGAGTGCTTAAAACATGAGATAGTGCCTTTCATAATTGATGAGCAACATAAATTATTTTATTATAGAGGATTGAAGGAATTTTCAGCAGAAAGAGGATTTTTGATAGATACTTGCTTATCAGCGCAAGATCGGTATAAAGAATTATTAGAGTATTTCTCTGGAGAATAGAGCTCAAGAGGTACAAAATCAGAAGGGGTGGAATAATGAGAAAAGAAGCAGGCATTGAAGAATGGAAGGCTTTATACGATGTTACTACACGAATTCAACAAATGAAACCATGGGAATATCTATGGGATATGGATTTAATCGGAATTCAATATGGTAAAGAAGAAGAAACGGTATTTTATAGTATTCTTGGTCGTGGTGGAGAATGTTATGGAATTGCAGTGTATGAAGGATACGATGCGTTTAATCAGTTTTTGATGTTAACAATGCAAGAACGCTTAAATCTTTCGCATGAGTATGTTATGTTTCATCAGAATAATTTCACCTGTTATTGGGGGAATCGTGATGAATTAACAGATAAACAGCGAAATATTATTAAAGAACTGGGATATAAATATCGAGGAAAAAATCAATGGCTATATTTTCTTTCACTTAAGAAAGGTTATTATCCATATAATTTAAATATGGAAGAAGTGCAGCGAATGACAGTGTATATGAATGATTTGGAGCTAGCATTGAAAAATTATATAGAATCTGGGATTACAGTTAGTTTTGATCATGGAAATATGTTTTCTTTTGTATTTGGTAAAGATAAAAAAACGTGGAATTTTGGTGAAAAACCATTACCATTTACGGCATTTCAATGGGACAATTTGGTTATCACAGATGATAAATTATTGCAAGAGTTGGCTAAAGTGCCAAAGGGAATGATGTATCTAGAAGCTGATATTGCACCTATGGGAGTGCCTGTTGGTGATAAAAAGTATGATCGTCCTGCTAATCCGGTAATATGCTTAGTTGCAGATGCAAAGTCAGAGATGATTCTTAAATGCGAGATGAAGGAACCTGGAGCAGATCCGATCGTAACACTTGCAGAAGAGATAATCGGTTTTATATTTGCCTATGGAGCACCAAAGGAAATACATGTTTCTAACGTTATTGTAGAATCTGGATTGGAACAGATATGTGATGTGTGCAAGATCAAATTGCGACGTATTAAAAAATTGAAGGCAATAGAGGATTTTAAGATCGGGATGAATCGTTATATGTAAATGAGTGTGAACAAAAGTGCAACTCTAACAAACATTTCCTCGGAGTTATTGACAAGATTAAATCATTTGCTATAATAAACATTAATAACATAAGAAAAGCAAAGACGGAAAAAGTAGTTTATTGGAAACATTCAGAGAGAAAAACATTTGGTGAAAGTTTTTCATGTAAGAAAATAAATGAAAACCATTCCCGAGCTGTAATACTGAATGAAGTAAGTGTTACCGTATGACTGCGTTAAAGTATAGGATTTGTTAGAATCTGAAGTGAAAAGTTAAGGTGGAACCGTGCATTAGAATCTTTTGCACCCTTAAATTAATGGCATTATGCTGTTGATTTTAGGGTGCTTTTCTTATGTTAATTTATCCAATGCCGTAATGGCATATTAAGAAAGGAGAACATAAGAATGAAAGTTAGTAGGAAAGATGGAACGGTAGCGGAGTGTAAGTTTGAAGAGGATTTAGGGAAGGAGGCTTTTTGGCATACAGCTTCTCATGTTCTGGCACAAGCAGTTAAGCGTATCTATCCAATGACTAAATGTGCAATAGGACCAGCAATTAAAGATGGATTTTATTATGATTTTGAATTTGACTTTACTTTCTCGTATGAGCATTTGAAAAAGATCGAAGATGAAATGAAAAAAATAATAAAAGAGAATTGGGTATTACGCAGATTTGAGTTGAGTAGAGAAGAGGCAATTTCATTCATGACACAAAGAGATGAACCTTATAAGCTTATGTTAATTGATGATTTGCCAATAGAAGAGCAAATTAGTTTCTATGAGCAGGGAGAGTATGTCGATTTATGTGCAGGACCTCATATTTCTAATACAGGCTTGATTAAAGCTTTTAAATTGACAACAATAGCAGGTGCTTATTGGCGTGGTAATGAAAAAAACAAAATGCTAACAAGAATTTATGGAATAGCATTTCCTAAAAGTAGTCAATTGGACGAATATCTTGAGTTACAAGAAGAAATGAAAAGGAGAGATCATAGAAAACTAGGAAAGGATTTATGTTTATTTACATTGTTGGAGGAAGGACCTGGTTTTCCATTTTTTCTTCCGAAAGGATTAATTCTGAAAAATTTATTGATTAATTATTGGAGAGAAATTCATGAAAGGGAAGGGTATTATGAAATATCTACTCCAATTATACTAAATAGAGATTTATGGCAGACTTCAGGTCATTGGGACCATTATCGTGAAATTATGTATACTACAGTTATTGATGATATGGATTACGCGATTAAGCCTATGAACTGTCCCGGTGGAATGCTTGTATATAAGCAACAACCTCATTCCTATCGCGAGTTACCAATAAGAATGGGTGAGCTAGGCTTAGTTCATCGCCATGAAAAATCAGGTACATTACATGGATTAATGAGAGTGCGAAATTTTACACAGGATGATGCACATATTTTTATGACACAAGAGCAAATAACAGAAGAAATCGTAGGAGTGATTCGCCTAATCGATGAAGTTTATCAAAAATTTGGATTTACATATTCTTTAGAACTATCTACTCGGCCGGAAAACAGTATTGGTAGCGATGAAGATTGGGAGTTAGCAACTGAGGGGCTTAAAACTGCACTAGAAGTAACAGGGAAAAAGTACGTTATAAATGAGGGTGATGGAGCATTTTATGGTCCGAAAATAGACTTTCATTTAGAAGATTGCTTAGGAAGGACATGGCAGTGCGGAACTATTCAATTGGATTTTCAATTGCCTCTTCGATTTGAAGCAGAGTACATAGGCGCTGATGGTGAGCGACATAGACCTATTATGATTCATAGAGTAGTATTTGGCTCGATAGAAAGATTTATTGGAATTCTGATTGAGCATTACGCTGGTAAGTTTCCTCTATGGCTATCGCCAGTTCAAGTGAAAGTATTGCCAATTGCTGATCGATTTATCTCATACGGCAAAGAAGTAATGAAATTACTAAAGGAAAATGGAATCCGTTGCGAAATTGACTCAAGAACTGAGAAAATAGGTTATAAGATTCGTGAAGCACAATTAGACAAAGTTCCATATATGATCATCATTGGACAGAAGGAATTGGAAAATGGGACAGTCTCCATTAGAAAAAGAGATATCGGAGATCTAGGAAGCATTGAGATGAGTGAATTTGTTGCAGTACTAAAAAAAGAAATGCAGGGTGAAAATGAAAGCTATGATTGTATTAGTAGCAGATGATGAAGTTAATAACTACGATAGAAAAATACAGCTTGAAGCTCACTGCATTGGTAATGTAGGATTTGAAATGACAAGACTACCATTTCGTGTATCGTTAATTTAGGAGCATACTGTTATGAAGTCGTCGGTACGTAAGGGCCTATATTTTAGGCCCTTATGTACCGTTACGAACTTCATTCAAGCGAAAGCGTGTTGCGGATGAAGTATGTTTGTAATCACATACTCACAACATTTCTTTGTGCAAAATGACGTTTCATCTCTAACATAAAATTAAAAAAGGTTTTGATAGATTAAATGATATAGATATGATATGTTATAAAGTGAAAAATGTAATTTAATTGAAATGTTCATGCAAATCATTGAACAGTAGATACGATAAAAAGAGAGCAACAAAATAATTAGAAAGTAAAAAAATATCATAAGGTAATTGATAAGGGAGAGAATAAGATGTGCCTTATATGTGATCGAATCAAAATGATAAAAGAGAAACAGAATCCTTATTTCGTAAGGGAGCTAGAAACAGGGTACGTTGTGATCGGCGACAACCAACATTTCGTTGGTTATACTTTATTTCTTTGTAAAGAACATAAAACAGAATTATTTGATTTAGAACAGGCTAAGAAAATAAAATTTTTAGAGGAGATGTCAATTGTTGGTGAGGCAGTTTCGAAAGCATTTGGAGCAGAAAAAATAAATTATGAATTGCTAGGAAATGGAGATTCACATCTTCATTGGCATTTGTTCCCGAGAGTGAGTGGAGATTTAGAAGGCTATGGTAGCAACGGAAGAGGCCCTGTTTGGTGGTACCCAATGGAAAAGATGTATAATGATAAAAATCGTCCTACGGATAAAGAATTGGAAGAAATGAAATCTAAATTGCTGGAAGAACTAAGCAAACTTTTGCCTTGAGACCATCGATTCTAAAATGAGAGGCAAGAAAAGTGATACATAAAAGGGGTTTGTTTAATGAAAATGTGACTTAATAAATTATAGGAGGATAGTTATGAAGAATGATTTGACTAATAAAATTTTAATTATTGTATATTTGGTTTTATCGCTAGTAGGTGTGGCATTAATCATTATCAATATTTTTTCAGAATCGCTTAGTAATACATATCTCAATGTTGCACTAATATGTATTATTCTTTCTAATTTGCTTAATCTTATTAGAATTCAAAGAAATAAAAAATTAAGTAAGTAACTCATTAGGACTTAGGGCTGTTGTAACCTATTTGATGAATGAATCATATTCATCAAACAGTTGTGACAGCTTTTTATTTTGAAAGGTTAAAGTTTATGTAGCAATTTTTCATACAATGAGATTAAACGAAGTTGCAACAACTATCAAATATTTCATGGAGAAATATATATCAGTATGTTATGATGAAAATGATAGATAGGTTGTTTGAGTACATATAAGATAAATTAAAAGGAGAGAGAGTTAAATGAGTCCAATGAAGTTAGTTGAAATTCTAAACGGTCACAAGATTTATATCCAAACTCATAATTTTCCAGATCCAGATGCTATGGCAAGTGCATATGGATTACAAGAGTTTTTTAAGCATTATGGAATAGTTGCAAATCTGTGTTATGACGGTCTCATTGATAAACTTAGTACCAAACGTATGATTAAATCTTTTGGTATGACAATTATACCAAAGAATGAGCTGTCTGACATGACACAGGAGGATTACATTATTACAGTAGATTCTCAAAAGTATAATTCTAATTTAACTGATTTAATTGGTGAAGAGGTAGCATGTGTTGATCATCATCCGACGGTAATTGATTGTGAATATCGATATAAAGATGTACGCATTACAGGGGCTTGCTCGTCCATTGTGACCTCTTATTTCGCAGATACGAACACGCCTCTAAGTCCTAATGTAGCAGCAGCTTTAGCTTATGGTATTAAAATGGATACTGCAGATTTTACAAGACAAACAACTCCCTTTGACATTGATATGTTTGCTTATGCATATAAGCGTGCGGATATACAGAGGTTAACTTCAATGTATACGAATGTTATGGAGTTTAATGACTTAAAGGCCTATGCAGCAGCAATTGAGAATATTAAGGTGTATGGGAAAACGGGATTTTCTGTTATGCCATTTGATTGCCCTGATGCATTGATTGCTACCGTTTCTGATTTTATTCTAGCTTTGGATGTGGTGGATGTATCGATAATCTATGCACTTCGAAAAGATGGAATTAAGTTTTCAATTCGAAGTGAGATACCAGAGGTGGATGCAGGGAAACTGATAAGCTTAGCACTACAAGGGTTTGGAGATGGAGGTGGTCATAAGGCAATGGCTGGAGGATTTATTCCAAAGAAGAATAAAAAACTACTTGGAAAAGAATTAGATTATACGATTCGGAATTTATTTCTTGAGGTAATAAATAAAATGATCAAATAACTAGCTAATCGAATCGATGGATTTAACTGAGATTAGTAAGGTTCATGAGAGAGAGGTTTTTATGGAGGATTTTGAAGTTGTAGATATTGAACATTGGAAACGAAAACAACATTATCTTATTTTTCGTCAATTTCAACAGCCACGATATGATATTAGTTTTGAACTTGATATAACTAATTTCTATCATAGAGTGCATGAAGATCAATTATCATTTACCCTGGCGATGATTTATGCGATATCAACATGCGCCAACGAGATTGAGGAGTTTCGTTACCGATTCAAAGATGGAGAGGTTGTAAAGTATAACCGTCTCAAATTGTCGTTTGCTTACATAAATAAGGAGACGGAGTTACTAAAAGTTGTTGTTGTAGAACCTAAAGACAATATTTTTGATTTTGTACGTTATGCAAAGGAGATAGCGAATAATCAAAAAGAATATTTCACAGGACCAATGGGAAATGATATCTATCAATTTTCAGCAATTCCGTGGATTAGTTATACCCATATCTCTCATACGGATTCTGGTAGAAAGGATAATGCTGTTCCGATGTTTGACTGGGGAAAGTATTATTACCGGAATGAGCAGTTATTTTTACCATTCTCTATCCAAGCCCATCACTCCTTTGTAGATGGGATTCATATGGGCAAGTTAGCTCAAAGATTACAGGAATATTTAGATAACTATTAAAGATTATCAGCACTATAATATTTGAGTATAATTATTATAGTAAAGTATTATATTATGGTTAAATGGAACTAATCAGAATGTAGATAAGTGAAAGAATTATGAAAATATTTCTCTTATACCATTCTAATTAGTTCCATTCTTTTTAATTACGAATGTTGTCAACCTGACAGACGGTTAACTTTTCATTCTTAACTTTGAATTTAATCTCATATCCTGCATATTCAAAGCCATAGATGCGCTCTGGGTCCTTTTGATAGGCTGGACGAGGATCTTGAGCTAATATTGCTCGGATGTTTGTTACTTCGTTTGGTGACAGTTCATGTGTTAGGCAATCAGGAAATTCAACTTCTAGATAATATCCATTCGTCTCTTGTGTAAATCCTCCTGTGGCATCTGGATGACTATCCGTATATGGTAGATAAGGCTTGATATCATAAATTGGAGTCTGATTCATAAGATCAGCGCCTAATATATGCAAGATAGGCCCTAAGGTTTCATGCATTTCGATTCGCTCAAGCTTAACAGAGGATAAGCCGATTGGATTTGGACGAAACGGAGAACGCGTCGCAAAGACGCCACGGTACTCATTTCCACCAAGGCGAGGAGGTCGAACTAAAGGAGACCAGTCATCTCTTGTGTTTTCTGAAAACTTCCAAAGAAGCCAGAGGTGAGAAAAGCCATCGAGTCCACGAAATACATCAGGATTACGATATTCAGGTTCTAATATGATAGTTCCTTTTAGTTCCTTCACTAAATTACTTTGACGTGGGATACCAAACTTGGAAGGAAACTCGGTATATGCATAAGCAATTATTTTCATTTATTTTGTCTTGTATCTTTATTCCTATCTATTGAAATAGATACTCTTCCTTTTTAAGATTTTACTATTAGAGTTGGTAGTTTATATTAACAGTATTATCTGTATTTTATGATATATTAAGACTCTTGTCCATTACATAAAGTTCATTATGAACTTAACAGAAGATTTAGTGTGAAAGAATAGTTTCGGATGTTCTTCGCTACATATTCGTATGGTAATGGAGGGGCATAAGTGAAATAAAGTCATAAATGGTTGTACAATTTCACACAATACATTATAATATGAGATTATGTAACACATTTAGGAGGGTTTTTAATGGTAGCAAATGTATTGGTGGATGCGAATCATGCAATTCGTACGGGAGAGTTTATGGATGCAGTTCATCTCTTAGAAAAAGAGGATATGCAAAATCCAAAAGTACTTTCTGCGTTAGCACAGGCATTTTTTTATATGGGAAGATTGGAAGAGGCTTATCACACTTATCATAAATTGTTTCATGATAAAAGTATAAAGATAGATTTATTAAATTGCCCAATGGATGAGTTTGATGAGGAGGGACATCAGATTTATGAATCACTAATCAATCTTGGGATTCCGAAAATCATGGAGTCATTACCCTTAACCATGGACTTTAATTATAAGCAAAGTAAGGAAACACCAAAAGAAAACTATGATGAATTAATTGAATTTCAAACTTTTCTCAATCGATGTGCAGGTTTGGCGGGGAAAAATATGAGAAGGACTGCAACAATCATCAGTGATGAGTTAGCAATTATGATGAATAGTAAGAATAAAGTAGTCGTTGCAAGAGCTTGGATGTACCGAGCAGAGTTGAGTTTTCGTCAAAAAGACTATATGGAAGCATATCGTTGCTATCTTAAAGCAGCATTAACTGAGGTTAACAAAGCTCTTTACTTTGGTTATGCAGCTAATATGTTGATGAAATGTCAAGAGCAGGATAAGAATTATATTGGTATTGCAACCGTATTAACTTACCGTGCAATTGAACTTGATTATGCGAATGCGAAATGGCACTATAATCAAGGGCTGAATCTGATGGCTTTAGCAAAATTATTTACAACAACAGGACTTGGTCATCCATCATTTTTACGAGCAGCAAAAAAAGAATTTTCAATCGCGTATAAAGTATGTCGCGAGGACCAAAAGCAATTACTAGAACAGATTGAAGCTATGTATGCTGATGTTAAAAAAATTATAGGGTAGGGTGTCAAAAATCCTTAAGAAAGAGTCTGACGTCAGTTTGCACAAAAAATGCTATGAATATGGGATGACAAACATAATTTATACGCAACACGCTTTCGCGCAAAGGAAGTACGTAACGGTACGTAAGGGCCTAAAATACAGGCCCAAAGTACCGACGACTTCATAACAGTATGCTCCAAAATTATGTTTGTCATCCCATTTTAAGCAAGTCTATTTATGCGTAAAATGACGAATCAAATGATAGAAAAGTACGATTGACACCCTAATCGTCAAAGGAAAGTTCTCCGAGGTTCCTATGACAAAAAAGAATACAAAAGAAACGTTACTCGTCTAAATTCCTCCGCCATCAAATGTCACAACTTGAGCAGTAAGATAGGCGTGTGTAGATAGATCATAGACAAACTTGGCTACTTCGTCTGGAGTACCCATACGCCCAGCTGGTATCTCATCTTCGAGAGCCTTAAGCTCCTCTTTGGAAAAGCATCGATTCATATCGGTATCGATGGCACCACATGCAACTGCATTAACCTGTATGTTGCTTGGTGCTAACTCTTTGCCAAGAGCTTTTGTAAATGCATCAATTCCCCCTTTTGTAGCGGAATATACAGCTTCGCAAGAGGCCCCTTGTGTACCCCATACAGAAGAAATATTGATGATTTTTCCTGCTTTCTTTTTTAAAAATAGAGGAATTGCTTGATGGCAGCAGTTGATAACACTTGTCAGGTTTGTAGTTATTAACGATTGATACTCGTTCGGTGTCATATCTGTGAATAAACCGACCCTAGATACACCTGCATTGTTGATAAGTACATCGAGTGTCATATAATTTTCTTTGACCTGCAAAAACATCGTTCTTACAGTTTCATAATCCCCCATATCACCTAAAAAAGGTAAACAGCTGACACCATAAGCTTCAACTTCTTCTTTTACCTTAAGAAGAGCTGCTTCATTTTTTATGCTATTTATTACAACATGAAATCCTTCTTTCGCAAATTTTAAAGCGATGCTTCGCCCGATTCCGCGAGATGCACCTGTAACTAAAGCGACTCGATTCATAGAAATATTACTCCTTTAAACGAAAATATACTTCCTTCATTATATCATTCTATTCGATATCTGCAAGGTAAGAGTTTCATGTATTTTTCTAGTAAACGGTCGTCTTGGTTAGGATGAATGAATCTGATATTTCTTATTAATTTAAACCACATTATTTTGCATTTTAATAAATTTCTGCTATAATTTATGGTAGCTATAGGAATGGTTTGTAATAGTTGGAGGAAATTTTATGATGAAAAAAAGAATTATTGGGATACTAGCTATTGGAGTGATAATTTTTACAACCTTTCGAGTTGGAATGGTTGCTGGTGCCACAAATTCTACTCCAGGAACAACATCAGATCCTTTGATAACCCAGAGTTATCTTGAAAAAAGATTAAGTGAGATAAATATTGGAAGTCAATCAGGAGATAGTAAAACAGTAGAGGCAGCCTATAAAAAAATCAGTGTTACGAAAGGAAAAAAATTGATTGTGGAAGAAGGTAGCGAATTCGCTATCTATAGTGGCGATGCTCTTATTCTTGGCGATAAGGGTGTTATGAACTTAAGCGCAGGGGAGATTTTATTAAAGGGAGATCAGACTTCCACTTATCAAAATTACTTATCGTTATCTGCATCAAGTGGAATCAAGGCAACAGATAATTGCATTATATATGTGAAAGGTAGCTATACAATTAAAGGATAAATAGTGAGGTATCTATGGACTTATTTGGTAGGAAAACAGCAGCTAGAGATATACTGTTTATAGCATTAGGAACGTTAATGATTGCACTTTCTGTCAATTGGGTCTTTGACCCGATTGGAATGGTAACTGGTGGAGTAACAGGTTTGGCGATTGCAGTTAAACATTTAACTGGATTTGTGATTCGTGATGGCATTCCAGTTTGGCTTACGAATGTGCTTTGCAATATACCTTTATTTTGTGTTGCTTTTTTTGTACTTGGAAGAAAGTTTACAATGAAATCATTATGTGCAATGTTTTCATTATCAATTTGGATTTATTTGATTCCATTGCAAAATATGTTCGATAATGATATTTTACTTGCTACTGTATTTGGTGGTGCTTTGGCTGGAATTGGTATGGGACTAGTACTTATGACAATGTCAACAACAGGTGGAACAGACTTATTAGCAATGTTAGTACATGCAAAGAAAAAACATATTTCGGTACCAACTCTCTTACTGTTTGTTGATGCTTTAGTTGTCGTACTTGGTGTATTTGTATTTGGAATTAATCGAGCATTATATGCACTAATCGCAATTTATATTTCTGCAAAAGTATCTGATGGTATTCTAGAAGGTGTTAAGTTTGCAAAGATGGCATTTATCATATCAGATCATTATGATAAGATTGCAGATGATATCTTACACTTACTTGATCGTGGACTTACTGGCTTATCTGCTACTGGAATGTATTCTAATGCAGAGAAAAAAGTTCTATTTTGTGTTGTTTCCAAGAAGGAAATCGTAGAAGTTATGGACATAGTGAATAAAAATGATCCGAAAGCTTTTGTTATTGTTAGTGATGTAAGGGAAGTAATGGGAGAAGGATTTATTGAATATAAACAGTAATCTTTTATAATTTTTTATATTTTATGAGTAAAAATACTTATAATGGAGAAGAATATACAAATTAGACAAATCATCAAAAACTTATTTGTTTATTTGGGATATGGCAATTTTATGTCAGTTGTAGTATCATTAAGCCATGTTAGTAACACAATGATTAGTGTGCGCAAATGAAAGAATTATAATTAGGAGGAACTAATAATGGCAAGTTTATCTTTAAAGAATATTAACAAAACTTATCCAAATGGATTCGTTGCAGTTAAAGACTTCAATCTTGAAGTTGAAGACAAGGAATTCATCATCTTCGTAGGACCATCAGGTTGTGGTAAATCTACTACACTTCGTATGATCGCTGGTCTTGAAGAAATTTCAGCTGGTGAGTTATGGATTGGTGATAAGCTCATGAATGATGTTGAGCCAAAGGATAGAGATATTGCGATGGTTTTCCAGAATTACGCGTTATATCCACATATGTCAGTATATGACAACATGGCATTTGGTCTTAAGTTAAGAAAAACTCCAAAAGATCAAATTGACAAATTAGTACATGAGGCTGCAAGAATTCTTGGTATTGAGCAATTATTAGATCGTAAGCCAAAAGCTTTATCAGGTGGTCAGAGACAGCGTGTTGCTATGGGACGTGCTATCGTTCGTAATCCTAAGGTATTCCTTATGGATGAGCCTTTATCAAACCTTGATGCAAAGCTACGTGTTCAGATGCGTATTGAGATTTCTAAATTACATCAAAGACTTGAAACAACAATTATCTATGTAACACATGATCAGACAGAAGCTATGACACTTGGTACAAGAATCGTAGTTATGAAAGATGGTGTTATCCAGCAGGTAGATTCTCCGCAGAACTTATACGATAAGCCAATTAACTTATTCGTTGCAGGTTTCATGGGATCTCCACAGATGAACTTTATTGATTGTAAAGTAGTTCAGAACGGTGCTGAAGTTAGATTAATGTTTGGTTCTCACTCCATTAAAGTTCCTGATGCAAAAGCTAAGAAACTTATTGATGGTGGATATGTTGATAAAACTGTAGTTCTTGGTATTCGTCCTGAAGATGTACATGATGAAGAAGTATTTATCAGCAGCTCTAAGGAAAGTATTATTGATGCAACAGTTAAGGTTTACGAATTACTTGGTGCCGAAGTATTCTTATATTTTACAGTAGATCAGTTTGATATCACTGCACGTGTTAACCCACGTACACAAGCTAGACCTGGTGATACTATCCAGATTGCGCTTGATTTATCTAAGATTCATATTTTTGATAAAGAGTCAGAACAAGTTATTGTTCACTAATTATATGCAATCAAAGGCTTCCTAAGTTATTAGGAAGTCTTTTTTTGCACTATAGGAAATTCATCTGAATTTCCTATAGTGCAAAAAAGCTCCGCAGGATGCGCATTAAGCTACGCTACGACATCAAACAAAAGCTGTGATTGTAAAGAGTTGCTCGTGGGAGTGTGCAAAGCGCACTTTTATTCAAATGATCATAAAAAGTATTTTGTTTTGTTATTAAACTAATATATTTTTGAGTGCATTCACGAAAAATACACAAAAATAAACGGATTTTATGTTTACTTTCTACGAAAGTGATGATAAAATATTACATATTAGGATATTTATTTTTTTATATAATGAGAAAGGTTTGGTATAAGTATGATTTCTAATCAAATCCTTCAAAATACAATTGAAGGTCTAAAAGCAATCACAAGAGTCGATATCTGTGTTATGGATACCGAGGGAAAAACGCTTGCAAGTACGATTAATAATGCAGATGATTATGAAAATGCTGTATTAACATTTGTTGATTCACCGGCTGATAGTCAAGTACTTCAAGGATATCAATTTTTCAAGGTTTTTGATGAGCATCAGCTAGAGTATGTTATCTTGGCAAGAGGTGATAGTGATGATGTGTACATGGTTGGAAAGATTGCTTCCTTCCAAATTCAGAATCTGTTAGTAGCCTATAAAGAACGTTATGATAAGGATAATTTCATTAAGAATTTGTTGTTGGATAATTTATTATTAGTTGACATCTATAACCGCGCGAAAAAACTCCATATTGAAACAGATGTAAGGAGAGTTGTATTTATTATCGAGACAAAGAATGAGAAGGATACGAATGCTCTTGAGACTGTTCGAGGTTTATTCTCAACAAAGACAAAGGATTTTATAACTGCAGTTGATGAGAAAAATATTATTCTTGTAAAAGAAGTGAAGCAGAATGAAACATATGATGATTTAACAAAAACTGCAAAAGTTATTCTCGATATGCTTAATACAGAAGCGATGACTAAAGTTCATGTAGCATTTGGTACAATTGTAAATGAGATTAAGGATGTTTCGCGCTCCTACAAAGAAGCTAAGATGGCACTTGATGTAGGTAAGATTTTCTATAGTAGTCGTAACGTAGTTGCATACAGTAACTTAGGTATTGGACGTTTGATCTATCAGTTACCTATGCCACTTTGTAAGATGTTTATTCGCGAAATTTTTGACGGTAAATCACCAGATGAGTTTGACGATGAAACTTTAACTACGATTAATAAGTTCTTTGAGAATAGTTTAAATGTTTCAGAGACATCAAGACAACTTTATATCCATCGAAATACATTAGTTTATCGTTTAGATAAGCTTCAAAAGAGTACAAACCTAGATCTAAGAGTATTTGAAGATGCAATTACCTTTAAGATTGCGCTAATGGTTGTTAAGTACATGAAGTATATGGAAAATATTGAATATTAAATAAGTAGCCACTGTTTCGCCTGCTTTTATGAGAAAGGAAAGCAGGCGAAACAGCGGCTTTTGTTAAGTTGGCTACGAAAGGGAAGGATAGTATGGCTTCTTACAATATCAGTGAAGATTTACAAGATATCGAAGCTCCTGTTATATTATTTCAGGGGGTTTCAAAAGATTATGAAAAGGGAACTCATGCAATTAAAGATATTAGCTTTGAAATCCGTAAAGGAGAGTTTGTATTTATTGTAGGTTCCAGTGGTTCTGGTAAATCGACATTAATTAAATTAATGCTTAGGGAAATTCTACCTACCAGAGGAAAGGTATATGTAGCGGGACGTGAATTGTCACGTTTAAAGCGTTGGCAGGTATCAAAATATAGAAGGACAATTGGCGTAGTATTTCAAGATTTTCGATTGTTACAGGATCGTACTGTATTTGAGAATGTAGCATTCGCTCAGCGAGTGATAGAAACGCCAGCGAAGTTGATTCAAAGACAAACCCCAAATATGTTATCCATTGTTGGTTTATCAGAAAAACATAAATCATTTCCAAAGCAACTTTCTGGTGGTGAGCAACAACGAGTTGCGCTAGCACGTGCCTTAGTTAATAACCCAGTAATGTTATTAGCAGATGAGCCAACTGGTAACCTCGATCCAAAGAATTCATGGGAGATTATGCATCTTCTTGAAGAGGTTAATAAAAGAGGCACTACGGTTGTGGTTGTTACGCATAATAAGGACATTGTGGATGCAATGCAAAAAAGAGTAATTACGATGAAGAACGGTGTTCTGATTAGTGATACAAAAAAGGGTGGATATACACATGCAAAGAATAGTTACGCTAATATATAGTATAAGGCAGGGAATTAAGAACATAAAACGTAATCGTATGTTTTCAATAGCATCGATTGGAACGATAACAACTTGTCTATTTTTATTTGGTATCTTTTATTGTATTCTTATGAATTTTCAACATTTATTATTAAGTGCGGAGAAGGGGATTAGTGTAACTTTATTCTTCGAAGAGAATTTGACACAAGAGGAGATCGATGCGATTGGAGACAAGATAAAAATACGTGCAGAGGTAAGTAATATTGAATATGTCTCAGCAGAGGAAGCTTGGGAAGAATACAAGGTAACGAAACTGAATCCAGAGCAGATTGCGAGTTTCGGTGATGATAACCCACTAGCTAATTCTGCTCATTATATTGTATACTTAAATGATGTTGAGATGCAGGATGTATTAGTACGTTATTTACAATCCATACCTGGTGTACGACAGGTTAATAATTCAGAGGCAATTGCCGAGATGTTAAGTGGTGTTAATAGCGGTCTAGCATATGGAACAGGAATTATTATTATTATTCTATTAGGTGTTGCTATATTTTTAATCAGTACAACTGTAACGATGGGAATTGCAGTTCGACGCCAGGAAATATCGATTATGAAGCTGATTGGAGCAACTGATTTCTTTATTCGTGCGCCATTTATTGTAGAAGGAATTATCATAGGTATCATTGGAGCAATCATTCCATTAGGTTTGTTATATTTTGCTTACAACAAGGTGGTTTCTTACTTAAGTGCAGGATTTAGTAGTCCGTTTGGAAATACACAGTTTTTAAAAGTTAATGATGTTTTTTCGGCACTGATTCCAATCTGCATTGGAATTGGCGTTGGAATCGGTTTCTTAGGAAGTTTTATGACACTTGGGAAACAGCTACGAAAGATTAGTTAATGGGAAAGGTTACATTGTAAATGTGATTTGTTTCGATATGTGATTTATAAGGAGGAAAGTATGAAGCAGAAAAAAGCGAAAAAATACCGTTTATTTTCTATTGGTTTAATTGCTGTACTTACAATGCCGATTGCGATGTATGGATCTATTAATCATACTAAACAATCTGTATATGCTGCTTCTAGTTATCAAATTATGACTGATTATTTATCTTCAGTGAATTTTAATACATATGAGGATAAATTAAAAGAGGCAGAGGAAAAAAAGAAAGAGCTCGAAAAAAATAAACAAGCTACACTTGAGAATATTCAAAAGTTAGAAGCTGAGAAGAATGATATCTTAGCTTATATCGAAAAACTTGACATGCAGCTGAATGAGTTGACAGCAAGCCTTGAATTGTTAGGAGAAGATATTATTGCTACCAATGAAGAGTTAGACAAAACTCGTGTCGAATTGGATGAAGCTAAGAAGCTTGAGGCTTCTCAGTATGAAACAATGAAAAAAAGAATACAATATTTATATGAAAATGGTTCAGATGATATTATAAAAGTGTTTTTGAGTTCTGGAAATATTATTGATTTCTTGAATCAAGTGGAGTATTCGAAGAAAATCTCAGAATATGATGGTAATCTGTTAAATGAATATATTGCGACAAAGGAGTTAATTCAACAACAAGAAGAATATCTTGCAGTGAAATTGGAAGAACTTAAAGCAACTGAAGATGAACAGAAATTTGAGCAAGAGACGTTACTAGAGTTGTCTGCCCAAAAGAGTGCTGAAATCATTCGCTACACAGAAGCAATAGGAGCAGATGAGGAATTGTTTCAAGAATACGCAGAACAAATTACTGCTACGGATGCGGATATTCAAAAAATCAAAGATGATGAAGAAAAAAGAATTGCCGAAGAGGCACGAAAAGCCGAAGAGGCACGAAAAGCAGAAGAAGCTAGATTAGCGGCTTTGGCAGAGCAAAATCGATTAAATGCAGCGAATGGAATAGAAACTACGGATGAATCTTCCGTTGATAAGATGATTTGGCCATTACCTGGCGATGGAAGAATTTATTCTAGATTTGGATATCGTGTTGCTCCAACAGCAGGAGCGAGTACTTATCATCGTGGTGTTGATATCGGAGGGGAACAGGGTGCTGACATTGTAGCAGTACTTGCGGGAACAGTTACGAAAGCATCTTATAGTGTTTCAGGTGGTAATTATGTCGAGATTGATCATGGAAATGGAGTTGCTACTCGATATTTACACTGCTCGAAATTGCTTGTATCCGAAGGGGAGCAGGTAAAGCAAGGTCAAGTAGTTGGTTTGGTTGGTTCTACTGGAGTTTCGACAGGTCCACATCTTCACTTTAGTGTAGTTTTAAATGGTACGCATGTAGATCCTTTGCTCTACATAAGCTATAAGTAATAAAGATAATCTTAAGACAGTTGATACTTGCCTTAAGCAGGAGGTAGCATGAAAAATAAATTTACGGCCGGTATAATTGTAGGGAGCTTAAGTGCGCTTTTAGTATGTAGCATTGTATTTTCAGTACTATTTATTAATTATCGAGTCTCCCTGCAAGAGAATCATTCGCCAAAAACAGAACAGAGTTCGGTTGCAAATAAAGAAAATCAAGCTTTAATTGATGAAGCGTTAACAAGAAAAATGAATTATATGCAGTCAATGATTTCAAAGCATTTCTTATATGATGTTACTGCTAAGGATTACGATGAAGCGATTTTAAAGGGAATGATGCAAGCTCTCGATGATCCATACTCCTGTTATTATACAGTAGAAGAGTATCAGGAATTAAACGAATCCATTAATGGTACCTATTGTGGGATTGGTGCATATGTAGGACAGAACAAAGATACACTCACAATGACGATTACGAAACCTTTCCCAGAAGGTCCAGCAGCTCTTGCTGGTGTTTTAGCAGGTGATATTATATATAAAGTTGATGACGAGGATGTCACCGGCATGGATATTAGTTCTGTCGTTGCTAAGATGAAGGGTGAAAAAGGGACCAAGGTTAAACTAACAGTTTTACGTGGGGATAACTTAGAGGAGTTCAGTTTTACCATTGTACGTAATGAAGTTCAAGTACCAACAGTAGACTATAAGATGATGGACAATCGTATTGGTCTCATTTATATCGCTCAGTTTGATAAGGTTACGGTAGAGCAATTTATGGGAGCAATGGATGATCTTGAATCGCAGGGAATGAAAGGATTAATCATTGACATTCGAGATAATGGTGGTGGACTATATACTTCGTGTGTTGCTATGTTAGATCGTTTGATAGGGAAAGGCCTTCTTGTATATACTGAGGCAAAGAATGGACAAAGAGAAGAAGAGTTCGCTAAGACAAACGAGGCGTTTACAAAACCTCTTGTTGTTTTGGTGAATGGAAATAGTGCAAGTGCTTCTGAAATTTTTTCAGGTGCGATTCAAGATTATAAAGCTGGAACAATCATGGGCACACAGACCTTTGGAAAAGGTATTGTACAGTCTGTAATTCCACTCTATGATGGTAGTGCAATGAAAATCACTATATCAAACTATTTTACTCCAAAGGGAAGAAGTATTCATAAAGTAGGTATTACTCCTGATGTGGTGGTTGAACTTGATAAAGATTTAGTTGGTATTATAACGGAAGAAGAGGATAATCAATTACAATCTGCAATTGAGTATTTGAAAAAAGAGATAAAGTAGAAGAAAACTATTTCATATCATAGCAATACTTTTACAGCTCACATCGATTCACATTTGAACAAATACCATCATATGGTATATAGAGTGAAGATGAGAGGTGAAAAGTTGATTAATTATGTGGCTTTAGCATTGGCTTTGTCGATTGATGCGTTAGCTGCTGCATTTGCATATGGAAATAGTAAGGTTAGGATTAAATGGCCCTCAGCGCTTATTGTTGGAAGTTTATGTAGCGGCCTATTAGGTGCTTCACTATTACTTGGTAAAATAGTGAAGCCATATATCAAACCTGAAATTAATAAGATAATATGTTTTATGATTTTATTAATGTTAGGTATCGTTAAGCTATTTGAGTTCGCAATCAAGGCAACTATCCGAAGAAAGAAAGTAATCATGTCGAGCATTGGGTTTTCTTTTGCAAGCTTACACTTTATTCTAAATATTTATGCAGATCCAATTGAGGCTGATAAGGATCTTTCAAAATCATTATCAGAAAGTGAAGCAATTTCACTTGCGTTAGCCCTATCACTAGACGGTTTAGCTGCTGGATTTGGTTTCTCCTTAATAGGAGGAGTGGTTTGGCCTATTATAGTGGTGTCTCTCATATTTGGAGTGGGTGCAATTAAGCTTGGAGAATTCTTAGGAAGAAAGCTTGCTTTTACAACGGAATTCGATTTATCATGGATTAGTGGTGTGATTCTAATCCTATTGGCTATTTTAAAATTAGGATAAATAGAATTTCTTATTGTTTTGTCAATTGATGTCGTTGTGGTTTTATTGTGAGTTCTGTAATGACAATGCCATCTCGTGCATCCAATATATATTCTACTGCATTCGCTATCTCTTCTGGTAATAGGTAAGTATCAGGTGTTGGACCTTCTTTGAAATTAGCATTGCGGTATAAGTTGGTTCGTGTCATATCAGGTTGAATGGTTACTACACGAACACCGTACTTTCTCGCTTCATCAAAGAGCGAATTAGAAAAACTACTAAGAGCAGCCTTTGTGGCGCCATATGCGCAGCCATGAGGGTTGCTTTTTTGCGCTGTTACAGAAGAAATATTAATAATTGCTCCTTTTTGCTTTTTTAAGTCACGCAGGGTAAGGTTGGTAAGTAAGAGAGGAACTTCAACATTTACAGTAACCATCTCATGTATCTTCGCTGGATTTAGCTCTTCATGTAAACCATAATATCCAACACCAGCACAGTTAATTAGATAATCAATGGATTTTACAGATTGAATTTCTTTCACAATCGTACTAAGTTGATTTGTATCCATTAAATCACAGCAAATAGGATGAAAGAGAGGTTGGTGGCTCGAATCAGAAAATGTTCGCCCAAATCCATACACTTCAATCCCTCTATTTAATAAGGAAGTAGCTATTGCCTTTCCAATACCCGAAGAAGCACCTGTTATAATCGCAGTAGGCATAATTTGTTTTCCTTTCTTGGTTTTGCTTGGTAGTCAACTTGTTTGTTTATCTTGCAAAACACTTATTCATTTACATTGTAATCGCTGATTTATCAACGAATATTTTATCAGCTGGTAGATAAGTCAATAGTTCATTATAGATTGGTGTTAATAGCTCATAAAAGATTGTATCTTCATAATGACAATAACCATTACTTTGTGCATAAGGATAAGTCGCGATACTGGAATTTGGGCGTTGCTTACGTAACTGCTTTAAATAGTCCTTCGAGATGCGAAAAAGTCCAAGGCTTACATCCGTTAAGGAACTAGCATCAATGGCCTGAAATACCTCCTTTAGAAACGCCTGATACGTTGCTAAGGCTTGTGGCACATATAATATCGGATCAAAACAGGCTCTGACTGGATGACCGTAAGTTATAGCTGTCTTCAGTGCTTTAAGTCTTAAGTCAAGAGTTGGTGTTTTATGCTCGTATTTTTGTTGAATCTCATGTGGAGATAATGTCCAAGCATAGATAACATTTGGCAATGGTTCGAGGTTACGTATTAACTCTGCTTGCGCGCTCTTTGTGCGTACCTCGATCGTTAGGTTAGGATGAAGTTTAGCAAATGCAATCCATTCTAAAAGAAAGTGAAACGTGTTTTCAATGGCTAACAAATCAGTATCATAAGAGATGCACACATAAACTGGGTGTTGTTGTAAGAGTGCTTCAAGCTCAGCAAAGTTATCTGCTAAATTAACGAATACAACGAGATTGGAGGAAGGGTATCTACCTTGTAAATAGCAATATTCACAATCGTAAATACAATTTAAAACGTTGCTTGTATAATAGAAATACTCCTGTCCAAAGTTCTGACATACTGGTGCACCTTTCATTACAAGTTGTCCTTTATTCGTTGCTAGAATCAACTTTCGCTGATGACTTTGTGCATGAAAGTTCTGATTGCTTCGATTGAAGATATCTTTATAGTGCTGAATTGGAATGATAATAGCACTTGGAAATTGTTCTATAATTTTGGCAACCTTATCGGTATGCTGTATCTCTTTTTCAACATAAATGTGGGAAAAGGAATTATTCCATAAGTTTTGATTTGAGCTGTTCAAAGTATATTTTCCCTTCTACTTTACTTTTACAAGTAATTAAAGATGAATTGTTTAAAAAGTTCAAAAGAACCGTATCTGCGAGTGTATGCCTGCTTTTATAATAGATTATATGCTGTCTTAGAGAATGGCTCATGGTTTTCGATAAATGCATTTGTTGTATTAGTAATTGGTATGAATAATGTTCTTCGTTAGATAGTTCCATTGCTGTTTCTATCTTCGGAAAAAATACTAATTCACTTGAGAGTCCATTGAAATAGGTTATTACTTTTTGAGCAGTTTGTGTAAGCTTTTGTTGTAAAGCCACTTTATCAATGGCGGATTTTTTCTTAATCGTTGGATAATCTGAAACGACCTTTAGAAACAAAACCTGATGAGGCTGCATATAATATGTAACAGCATACATAGTTGCATAAGCCTCCATATCTACAAAGGTTTCTAAAATCGTAGATGGTTCAATCTCACTCCCAACTGGTAACGGGCATGTCTCAAGACTAGCCTCACAAAAAGGGAGCTTTAGTAGCATATCCGGATAAAGGTCTCTCTTAGTTGAATAGTCCTTTAGTTTATGAAATATATAAGAAGAGCCTATTGGTATGGACGAATCCATGGAACCACATATCCCAAAGTTTAAAAATAAGTCATGAGGTCCAATGGTTCGATTGGATAATAAATACGTAATGGCAATGCTTGCTTTTAGTTGTCCTACACCTGTGATGATTAGACATACGTTATCATTAGCGAATACTTGGAATTTGGTGTGCTCATGTAGTTGCTTCAATGAATAAATCGTAATAAATGGTTGCGCTTCCAAGTAGAGAGCAGTTGATATATATAGCATATATGTTCCCTTCTATCATATAATAGGAAATTCCTCTGCATTTCCTATTTGAAAAACTTCGTAGGATGCAAATCTAATTGTATGGTACTATATTGAAACTTGATTGTCCATATGTTGCTTTTGGAATTAGTAAAATAACTTGAGAATGTGGAATATATTGCTTGCATTATGCGATAAATTATGGTAACATATCTTTTCAGTACGGACACTTGTATCTCTGTTACAAACAATATGTCTGTAAATAAGTATTTTTATGTTTATGGGGGTTATTATGGAAGAAGAGAAATACTTTATCGTAAAAAAGAAGGCTTTACCTGAAGTTTTGCTAAAGGTCGTTGAAGCGAAACGGTTATTGGACTCAGAACGTGTTATGACCATACAGGAAGCAACGGAAGCCGTAGATATTAGCAGAAGCTCTTTTTACAAGTATAAAGACGATATACTTCCTTTCCATGAGAATAACCGTGGAAAAACAATAACTTTTATGATGCAGATGGATGATATTCCGGGGTTATTATCCACAGTACTGAATCAAATAGCAAAAAATCGAGCTAATATCTTGACCATACATCAAACGATACCAATTGGAGGTATCGCGTCGTTGACTCTTGGTATCGAGATACTGCCAGAAACAGTTGAGGTTGCACAAATGATGGATACTATAGAATCGTTAGATGGAGTTCACTACCTAAAGATTCTTGGAAGAGAATAATAAAGAAGAGGTGTTGTTATGAAGATAGCAGTATTAGGTTATGGAACAGTTGGATCAGGCGTTTATGAAGTTATTGAAAAGAATCATGATACAATCGCAAAAAGAGCAGGTCAGTCAATTGAAATCAAATATGTTCTCGACTTAAGAGAGTTTCCAGGTGATCCAGTTATGAATATATTGACTCATGATTTCAAAGAAATCGTGAATGACTCTGAGGTTGAGATTGTAGTAGAAGTTATGGGTGGTGTGGAACCAGCCTATTCATTTGTTAAAGAAGCTTTATTAAAAGGTAAGAGTGTATGTACTTCGAATAAAGAGTTAGTTGCAAAGCATGGTGCTGAACTATTAGAGATAGCAAAGCAAAAGAATATTAATTTTTTATTTGAAGCAAGTGTTGGCGGAGGTATTCCGATTATACGTCCATTAAATCAATCATTAACTGTTGATGAGATTACTGAAATTACTGGTATCTTAAATGGAACAACCAATTATATATTGACAAAAATGGCTGATGAGGGCGCTGATTTTGCATCTGTCTTAAAGCAAGCCCAAGATTTAGGTTATGCCGAACGTAAACCAGATGCGGATGTTGAAGGGTATGATGCATGTCGTAAGATTGCAATCTTAACCTCTTTAGCCTATGGTTCTCATGTAAATTATGAAAATATATATACAGAGGGTATTACTAAGATTTCTTCCGAAGACTTTGCATATGCGAAAGCTTTAAACGCAAGTATCAAGTTATTTGGAACAAGCAAAAAAGTAGATAATGAAGTTTATGCGATGGTTACACCTAAGCTTATTAATAGCAAACATCCATTGTATAACGTAAATGGAGTTTTTAATGGTATCTTAGTTAAAGGTAATATGCTTGGTGACATAATGTTTTATGGAAGTGGTGCAGGAAAACTTCCGACGGCATCGGCAGTTGTATCTGATGTAGTCGATGCAACAAAACATATCGGTACGAATGTAATGACGTTATGGAGTAGTAAACCACTTGCACTGGGTGATATCGGTACTTATAAAAGTAAGTTCTTTGTTCGTGTGCCTGTAAGTCAAAAATCAAAGGCAGAAGACTTATTTACAATTAAAACAGTGGTTGAAGCTGAAACTATCTCGGATGAATTTGCATTTATTACAGAAGAGATGTCAGAAGCGGATTTTGCACATAAGGCACAAGAAATTGAGATTAAGAACAGGATTCGAGTAGATTTTTAATAACTAGTCAGAAAGGACGTAAAAGAAATGAAGTATATTGTTGTACTTGGAGATGGAATGGCTGACGAACCAATCGCTAGTCTTGGCGATAAAACGCCGTTGGAATATGCTGATACACCAATGATGGATTACCTTGCTTCAAGATCAGAAATCGGACTAACACATACGATACCAGAGGGTATGAAACCAGGCAGTGATACTGCAAATCTAGCAGTTCTTGGATATAATCCAAAGATATATTATTCAGGACGTTCTCCATTGGAAGCTCTTAGTATTGGGGTTGAGATGAAAACATCGGATATTGCAATTCGATGTAATATCGTAACTGTTTCAGATGATGATTTGCCTTATGATAAGAAAACAATTATAGATCACAGTTCAAGTGAAATTTCAACTGAGGATGCGGCTGTTTTACTTGATGCAGTGAAAAAAGAATTACAGACTGAGATGTTTCAATATTATGTTGGAACTAGCTACCGCCATTTATTAATCTGGGATCAGGGGATGGTTACCGAGTTGACCCCACCTCATGATATTTTAGGAAAGGTAATTGGTGATTATCTTCCAGAAGAAAAGCTACTAAAGGATATGATGGTAAAGAGCTATGATATCTTAAATCATCATCCATTAAATGTAGAACGTGCCAAGAAAGGTTTAAATAAAGCAAATTCCATATGGTTTTGGGGTGCAGGAACGAAACCAGCGCTTACTTCTTTTGAAGAAAAGACAGGACTAAAGGGAGCTATGATCTCAGCTGTTGATTTGCTAAAAGGGATCGCTGTTGGCGCAGGCATGAAAGTCATCGAGGTAGAAGGTGCCGATGGTACATTACATACGAATTATGAAGGAAAGGCTATGGCAGCAGTTCATGCTCTAATGGATGATGGGCTTGATTTTGCGTATATTCATGTGGAAGCGCCGGACGAGATGGGGCATCAAGGAAGTATACCGAATAAATTGCAGTCAATTGAATTTCTTGATCAAAAAGTAATTCGTGTAGTAAAAGAAGAAATGGATAAACGTCATGCAGAATATCGAATGCTCATTATGCCAGACCATCCAACACCAATTCGTCTTCGTACCCATACATCAGATCCAGTTCCATATATGCTTTATGATAGCACAAAGGAATTGGAAATGATTCAATACTACAGTGAGAAGGAAGCAGCATTATCCGGTAATACAATCTTAGAAGGTTATCAGACGATCGATAAGTTAATTAAATAGTGGTTGTATTGGCCACATATCAAGAAATTGAAAAATTTTGTTTTATCGAGTATTAGGTATTTTAAGTGTTAATAGAACATGTGAAGGAGAAGGCCGGATGCATTGCACATATTGCGGTAATGAGATGGAATTAGGTAATCTAAGGACAGAAGGCGGTCCTGGGTTGTTTTATCTGCCTGATGGTGAAAAGTATAGTATACTCCCAACACACAAGGGAGTTGAAAGCAAAGGTGGCATTGTTTTGGATGGTCCATACAGAACTCGTTTTAATAAAACAAGCGTTAGCTGTTATGTATGTAAATCTTGCCGAAAAATAGTAGTCTCTTATTGAGATGATAATAAATGTGCATGAATGTTTAGTATTGCAAAGTAAAAGAAACTTTGGTAGTATAAACTAAGTTTTGAAACTAGATTAGGAGGCAGCCATGTTAGTAGTGAAAAAATTTGGTGGCACATCCGTTGCTGATCAAGAGAGAATATTCAATGTTGCAAGAAGATGCATAGAAGACTATAAAAAGGGCAATGATGTGGTTGTTGTTTTATCTGCTATGGGTAAAATGACAGATGTATTAATTGCACAAGCAAAAGACATTAATCCGAACCCTTCAAAACGTGAAATGGATATGCTTTTAACGGTTGGAGAGCAAACGAGTGTTGCGCTTATGGCTATGGCTATGGATTCTCTAGGAGTTTCAGCAATCTCTTTAAATGCTTTTCAGGTTGCAATGCATACGACAAGTAATTATAGTAATGCACGCATTAAAAAAATTGATACTGATAGAATCCGTAATGAATTAGATGCAAGGAAAATTGTCATTATAACTGGATTTCAAGGTATCGATAAGATGGATAATTATACAACACTAGGTCGTGGTGGTTCCGATACAACAGCAGTTGCTCTTGCAGCGGCACTTAAGGCAGATCTGTGTGAAATTTACACAGATGTAGATGGTGTTTATACAGCTGATCCAAGATATGTAAAGAATGCAAGAAAGATTAATGAAATTACATATGATGAGATGTTGGATTTAGCTTCTTTAGGCGCCGGTGTTTTGCATAATCGTTCCGTGGAGATGGCAAAAAAATATGGTGTACAGCTAGTTGTACGCTCAAGCCTTAATACATCAGAGGGAACAGTTGTTAAGGAGGAAGTTAAGATGGAGAAAATGCTTGTTTGTGGTGTTGCTAGTGATAAGAATACAGCTCGTATTGCAGTAATTGGATTGGAAGATCAGCCAGGAGTAGCATTTAAGTTGTTTCATCATCTAGCGAATCATAATATTAATGTTGATATTATTTTACAGTCAGTAGGACGTGAGGGAACGAAGGATATTAGTTTTACGGTTTCTGAAGACTGTGTGGATGAAACAGTTCAAATCTTAGAAAGACACAGACAGACCTCTTTAAAATGTGATAAAATAGATGTCGATAAGAACGTAGCAAAAGTCTCGGTAGTTGGAGCTGGTATGATGACAAATCCAGGTGTTGCTGCTAAGATGTTTGAAGCACTTTATGATATTGGCGTTAATATTAAGATGATTTCTACTTCAGAAATTCGTGTTACTGTACTTATTGATGAGGCTTATACGAATCAAGCAATGAATGCGGTTCATGATAAATTCAGTTTGGGAGAACTATAGTTTAAAAGATAGATGAATATGCCTAAGGTAGCATGTAAGTGTTCCCTTAGGCATATTTTAGTATAAAGCTATAAGAGAAAAGGAAAGTTATGAAGCATTTACTCAGATTGCTATTTCTTACTATGTTGTGTTTATCGTTAATTGCATGTAGTCGATCAAAAAAGAACGAGAAAGAGATAAAAGCAGACGTAAATCAAGAGGAATTGCTCAATCAAGAACAAACTGATATAAGGGAAGAACTCACTATGGAAGAACAGCTCCATCAGGAAAATCAAGCGATTATTGAAAGGATAGACGAATCTATGGGTGAGGTATCAACAACAGCTGCAACTCCGCCTAAAAAGTCCATTATTACTTCAAGAAAGTTTGAACGCCAACTCTTAAATCAGGAAGGAAATAAAGTATTGCTCAGAGGTGAGTTTACATACCCTCAGATAGAAAACATAGAATCTGTTCCTTCCATTGATAAGATTAATAAAGAGATAAAGGAGAATACAGAGGCTGAGTTTACAAAATCATTTACGGAAGGAAGCACTTATGTAAATGATTTTTATAATAATCCAAGTCAAGACTTTCAGTATCCATTTGTAACAGAGCAAAAATATGACGTTACTCATAATCAGGATTATATCACTTCCTTTAAGATATCAAATTATAGTGACTTTGGAGGAGCTCACCCTAATATATCACAAAGTGCTTATACTTATGATGTAAGGACAGGTGAATTGTTACCAGCTTCCCACTTTATTGGAAAGAGTGAAGATGATGTTAAGACGCTTGTAGGACAGACATTTTATACGGTTGTGTTAGAACAGCCAGATGCCTTTTACCCAAATGCAGGTGAGATTCTAAGTAAAGGTGAATTTGAGTTTGGTTTTTACCTACGAGATGACTCTATTATCTTTTTTATCAATCCATATGTGATAGCACCGTCTGCTGGAGGAATTCAAGAAACTGGAATTTTACTTCGATAAGCTATTTATTAAGGGTCTATAATACAGGCCCTAAGTACCGACGACTTCATAACAGTATGGAAGAGCGCCAAGACTATCCCTTGACAAAACTTATCAAATTAGTATATGATTAATTGGTTTTAGTAGGACGTTAGATTAATTTAATATATGGAATCGTTGTTACGGTTCTTTCGATAAGGATGGAGGGCAATTTCGTGGCAGATATTACGAAGGAGATAAAAAAAAGACGTACATTTGCAATTATTTCTCACCCAGATGCTGGTAAAACAACTTTAACAGAGAAATTACTGTTATATGGAGGAGCTATTAATTTAGCTGGGTCAGTAAAGGGGAAGAAAACAGCAAAACATGCAGTTTCTGACTGGATGGAAATTGAGAAGGAACGTGGTATCTCCGTAACTTCTTCAGTTATGCAATTTAACTATGAAGACTACTGTATTAATATTCTGGATACGCCCGGACATCAGGATTTCTCTGAGGATACGTATCGAACTTTGATGGCAGCAGATTCGGCAGTCATGGTTATTGATGCCTCTAAGGGTGTTGAAAATCAGACGAAGAAATTATTTAAAGTATGTGTTATGCGTAATATACCAATTTTTACTTTTATTAATAAGATGGACCGTGAAGCAAGAGATACGTTTGAGCTATTAGATGATATTGAAACAGTACTTGGCATTCGTACATGTCCAGTGAACTGGCCAATTGGCTCTGGTAAGGAGTTTCAAGGTGTGTATGATCGTAATACAAAAACAATTAGTCGCTTCACAGCAGCCAATAATGGTATGAAGGAAGTTGACACCGTGGAGGTTTTAATTGGTGACCCTTCCCTTGATGAGATCATTGGGAAAAAGAGCCACGATCAACTTAGCGAAGAAATTGAATTATTGGATGGAGCAAGTGCAGATTTTAATTTAGACGAAGTAAGTTCGGGACAGTTAACTCCTGTATTTTTTGGTTCTGCGTTAACAAACTTTGGTGTAGAAACGTTCTTAAAGCACTTTTTAGCTATGACAACTACTCCATTGCCTCGCAAATCTAACATTGGTATAATTGACCCATTAAAGAATGATTTTTCAGCCTTTGTATTTAAGATTCAAGCAAATATGAATAAGGCTCATCGTGATCGTATCGCATTTATGAGAATATGTTCTGGAAAGTTTGAAGCGAGTGAGGAAGTGTTCCATGTGCAAGGAGATAAGAAATTACGTTTATCTCAGCCACAGCAGTTAATGGCTCAGGAGAGAAAGATCTTAGAGGAAGCATATGCAGGTGATATCATTGGTGTGTTTGACCCTGGTATTTTCTCTATTGGTGATACGATTTGTATGCCAGGTCAGAAGTTTGAGTATGAAGGTATTCCGACATTTGCACCTGAACATTTTGCTAAGATTCGTCAGGTAGATACGATGAAGAGAAAACAGTTCATAAAGGGTGTAACCCAGATTGCTCAAGAGGGTGCTATTCAGATATTCCAAGAGATTAACTCTGGTATGGAGGAAATTATTGTTGGTGTCGTTGGCGTACTTCAATTTGATGTATTAAAGTACCGTTTGGAATCAGAATATAATGTTGAAATACGTATGGAACCTTTATCTTATGAGCATATCCGTTGGATTGAAAATAAGGATATCGATGTATCATCTCTAAGTGTTACTTCTGATACAAAGAGAGTTAAGAATATGAAAGGTAATCCGTTATTGTTATTTGTTCATGCATGGAGCATCAATACGGTTCTTGATCGTAATAAAGGTCTTGTTTTATCTGAGTTCGGTAAGGAGTAATAAGAAAGGTTCTACAACCATGTTCTTAGGTTGTGGAACTTTTTTTTGTTGCCATCGTCTAATCATTAAGGGTATACTATAGACATAAATACATACGTAGTTACAGAATGTATCTTAATGACTTTCTGTTTTAAATTAACATTTTGTAACAGCTCATTAAAATATGTTTATAGGGGGTTATGGGAATGGAGGCAGTTACAGGTTTCGATTTGGAAACCTTAATGCGTACTTATGGTAATGATGTATTACAAACTGCGTATATGTATGTTAGAGATATTCATACGGCAGAAGATATCTTTCAAGATGTATTCCTCAAGGTGAATAAAAATTTACATACGTTCCAAGGAAATAGTAGTATTAAAACTTGGTTGATACGAATTACCATCAATACATGTAAGGATTATCTGAAAAGTGCTTACAGTAAGCATACAGTACCAATGGATGAGTTTATAGAAGACAACTTATCTACTGAAGAAGATTTTACAAGAGTGGAACGAGAAGAAACAATACAGAGTGTAAAAGAAGCAGTGATGGAATTACCAGAACATTATAAAGATGTAATTATGTGTGTCTATTTTCAAGAAATGAGTATGGATCAGGCATCTAAAATGTTACAAATACCAGTTGGAACGATAAAGAGTCGCTTAACTCGTGCGAAGGAGAAGCTAAAAAAAATCTTAGAAAGGAGGCTTTTGTATGAAAATGAATAAAGAGTATCAGGAAGTTGATTTCTTAATGAATGAATCAGATGAATTTTTATTAAATATGACAGAACAACTTAAGGAAGAATTGAAAGATGTTAAGGTAAGTGAACAATTAATTGCTAAGACATTAAAAGCGGTTAATGATACAAAAGCTTCTATTCCACCAAAAAGAAATTATATGAAGTATGCAGTACGTTTTATTGAAGTTGTAGCTGCTTGTTTTGTACTAGTAATCGGATACCGATATATTTCTAAGGTAGGTTTTGGTGGTTTTAAGAGTGAGAATACAAAGGATGCAGAATCATCGATGCAAAGTGATGGCAAGCACGCTGATAGTGGAGAGAAAGAGTATTTTAATACCTCTGAAAGTGCATCATTAACTGATAAAGAGAGTCCAGCTACTTTAGATACAACGGAAGCTGCACCTGAGTATAAAGTGGACATTACTGCTTCGGATGAAACTTCTATTACAGTAAACGATAGCTTTAATTTTGAAAAAGAGACAGAAGATACAGCGATTACTTTAGCGATTCAAGATGCAAGATTAGAGACAGTAGACGAGACAATTATTCATACGTATCAAGGAGAGACAACACAAGATTTATGTTCAAAATTGCTTTTATTATTTCAGTCTGAGGCGTTGAGTTTAAGCAGTGATGATGTAACAGAAGAATGGAGAAACTTATTTATCTTAAGTACTGATAATCAAACAGCGATACTATATAAAGTTGGTATGAAAGAGTATGTGGTTGCTCAGGTTTATGATACAACAGGGCTTAAAAGTACGACTGTTTATTACGTAAGTGATATGGCACAGCTTCATCAATCCATCGATGAAATTATTAAATAGTGACTGGTCAACTTATGAAATATGCAATTAAGTTTATTTTTAGATAAAGAATAAAAAATCAAGAACAAAGATAATAAGACATCAAAAGTGGCTTACGTAGCTGATTATTCATTCAATTACGTAAGCCACTTTTGATAATTATACTTCTTCGTCAACTACTTCTTCGCCATCTTCATCAGAATTACTGTCTTGGTCAGTAGTGATATTGATGGAAACGTATTCACGATTATCGTTAGTAGGTTCTTTGCTATCAGTAGTATCATAGTCATCTAAGTCGTCATCGAAATCATCAAAGTCGTCATCCGGTGTTTCTTTACATACATATTTTTTAAAGAAATAATAAGCCCCACAAGCAAGAGCGGCAATCGAAGCAACGCCTGCTACAAATTTAAAAAATTTTTTCATGGTAAACTCCTTTCATGTCATATACATTATATACGTTGTTTTAGTAGTTATACTACTTAATACAACAATATCGTTACCAACATATTGCTTTTCATTGGTAAAACTATTAACATTCATTATATATCAAGCTTCGAAAAAAATAAAGTCTTTTCTAGTAGGAATGATGAAATAGTGCTATAATAGTTAATACTAATTATTCTTAAAGAAGGTTGGAGATTAGGATGACGAAACTATTAGTTAAACTATTTATTAAAAATTCATCAGATATTCAAAATACCAAGGTGAGAACAGCTTATGGAGTTATGGCCAGTATCGTAGGAATTATATGTAATTTTCTCCTATTTGCTGTCAAATTTGTAATTGGTCTTTTGATTCATAGTATATCCGTTACTGCAGATGCATTTAATAATTTATCTGATTCTGCATCATCATTAATTAGTCTAATCGGTGTAAAACTTGCAAGTAGACCTGCGGATAAGGAGCATCCATTTGGACATGGAAGATATGAATACATTGCTGCACTTGCCGTTTCTTTTCTAGTTTTACAAGTTGGATTTAGTTGTATAAAAAGTTCCTTTCAGAAGATCATTCATCCGGAAGATACACAATTTCGTCTGATTCTTGTCCTTATATTGTTTGGATCTGTACTCGTTAAAATATGGCTTTCTCAATTTAATCGGACACTTGGAAAGCGAATTTGCTCCTCTGTTATGAAGGCAACAGCAGCGGATGCATTCGGAGATGTTTTAATTACCTTAGCGACAATTGTCTCACTCTTTATTAGTCACTTTACGGGATTAAGGGTAGATGGATATGTAGGTATAGCTGTGTCAATATTTGTAATAATATCTGGCTTTAATATAGCCAAGGAAACATTTGAACCGTTATTGGGAGAAGCTATTGATAAAGAAACATTCCAGAAAATAACACAAAAGATTATGACTTATCCTAATATTGTTGGTACACATGATTTGGTTATTCATAGTTATGGTCCATCTCATAAGATGGCAACCGTACATTGCGAGGTACCTAATAATATCTCCATCGAGGAAGCTCATGATGTAATAGACCAGATTGAGCGTGATTTTTTGTGTGAAATGAATCTTTTTTTAGTAATCCATATGGATCCAATTGAAGTTGATAATGTAGCTGTAAACCAGATACGTGCCCATGTTGCAAAGGTTGTACGCACTTTTGAACCTGAGGCTACCATTCATGATTTTCGTATGATAAATGGGGAAGCTCAGACAAATTTAATTTTTGATTTGGTGGTACCGCATACGTATGGTTGTAAGCAAGAACAGAAATTGATGAAAGAAATCAACAATAAAATTAGTGAGGATGACCAACGATGTCATTGTGTCATTACTTGTGAACATAGTTTTATTGATATGTCGAAGTAGTACCAGATAATACCATAAAAAAATCGGAAAAAGTACTTGCAAATTGAAATTTCGTGAGTTATAATATCATACGTGGCTGACATCAGCAACAGATAAGAATTTCATAAAGGGCTATCGCCAAACGGTAAGGCACTGGATTCTGATTCCAGCATCTCAAGGTTCGAATCCTTGTAGCCCTGTTAAGTACAACCCTGAAAGCAAATGCTTTCAGGTTTTTTTTGCCTGTGGAAATCTAGAGGATTTCCACAGAATTTTTGCATACATTAGCCAAATCCCCAATTTTTGTTTATTTTAATAGACATGTATAAAATTACACTCTATAATGGAGTATGATCCAAATCTTTAAAATCAATGAATAAGAGTAATTCAAAAGGTATTAGTTACTAACATACTGATATAAAAGATTTTGAGGATAAGAGAAGGATCATACGTAAAAAGGGCGTTAATTATTGATTAAGAGGGGCATTCTATGAAGAATAAAATTATATATAAGTTTATTGAAACAGTAATGTATGTTAGCAGTTATATGAGTGGGGGATTAAGCTTATTTATAGGGAATCGATGTAAAAATGACAAAATTAAAAAGTTTTTTATGGGTGCTCACGCGCTAAAAAGTTTTAGATCTTGTGTGAAACAATTTTCCAAGAATCATATTCATTTTTTATTATTTGAAGCACCTGATGTAAATAAAATCATGGGATTAAGTAAGGAAGAGATAGAGGTACTAAATATGAAGTTAACCTCTAGACAATTATTAAATAATGATGAGTATCTAAAAAAAGCTAATGAACATAACAAAAGATGCTATGAGTTTGCAAAAACCAGATATAAGGGAACAAAGCTCATTCATAATGGGGTATTTATTCAATCTGCTGATTATGAAGGGGAATATTATAATGTTAAGGGTGGAATTAGAAAGACATTTTATCAGCCAGAAAAGTACAAATATTGTATTCATATGTATGGATCATGTATTGTACGAGGATTTGGTGTATCGGATGAATATACAATACCGAGTTATGTACAAGATAAGTTAAACGATAGCTATCCAGAAATAGTCAAAGTACTTAATTATGGAACGGGAGGGAAAGCAGGGGTCGAGGGATTAATCAATGATTTAAAGTATATTCAGAATACCCAATTTAATAAGGGTGATATTGTAATTCTAGTAACATACAATACATTTCACTCCAATCAATTTAAGAGAATATTAAAAAATAATTATTATGAGTGCTCTTCATTATTCCATGCGCCTCATAGTTTTGGTTGGTGGTTCTTAAATTCTACAATTCATTTAAATGCTGTTGGTAATGAAGTAATATCCGATTATATTGTCAAGTCGCTAACTACAACAATGATGGAACTGGCAAAGTCAACAGAAATAGAGGAAAAAAACAACGGTCTTACTATTGGAAAAAGTAATTACTATGGTTTGAATCAACAATTAAAGCAATATATGAAAGACATAAAAAAGTATAGATTGAATGGAAATAAAAAAATCGGATGTATTGTAATGAATTGTAATCCGTTTACATATGGACATAAGCATTTAATCAAAGAAGCGTTAAAAGAAGTTGATGCTTTATATATTTTTGTTGTGGAAGAGAATAAATCGTTCTTTTCCTTTGATGATAGGTTGACTATGGTGAAAGAAGGAACGAAAGAATATAGTAATGTCATCGTTCTTCCAAGTGGACAATTTATGATATCATCGTTAACGTTTCCTGAATATTTCGATAAAGAGGATAACCAAGATATTAAGATCGATGCAACTAATGATTTAAAGATCTTTGGCGAAAAGATTTCGCCAGTATTAAGAATAACGACCAGATTTGCAGGAGAAGAACCAACGGATCTAATTACAAGGCAATACAATGATGCCATGAGTACAGAACTAAAGAAGTATGGAATCAAATTTATATGTATTCCTAGACTGAAACATAAGGAGAATTTTATTAGTGCATCCATTGTTCGAAAGAAAATGAAGCTTTATGAGATTGATGATCTACAAAATCTGATTCCACCTACCACTTATACCATAGTAAAAAAGTATATGAGTAAGTCAATCTAGACAAAAGGGTCTGTCGCACTAAGGGCAGTATGAATAAAGAATGAAGGGTGATGGTATATTTTCGCTGTAGCGCTACGCTCACAAGCCCCGCAAAGTGTGTGGGGGGACTTGTAAGGCACTCCGAAAAATACCATCGCCCTTCATTATTTTATACAATATTCAGCTAGTGCGACAGCCCATTTTATTAGGCCTTTTGTAATATTATATCATATATTAAATTAGGTTTTCAGCCATCTTAACGAGTTTCTCGTATTTTTCTTTCGCATCTTTTTCAGCCTGAGCGAATAATTGGGCAGCTCTTTCAGGATTTGTTCTAGAAAGTCTGTTGTAACGAACTTCGCTTTGAAGGAATTCTTGATAGCTAGCCTTTGGAGCTTTAGAATCTAAAATAAATGGATTCTTTCCTTCTTCAGCTAATGCAGGGTTGAAACGGAATAAGTGCCAGTAACCAGCTTCAACAGCACGTTTTTCTTCTGTCTGAGCACCCTTTAATCCGCCTTTGATACCATGACTGATACATGGAGCATAAGCAATGATTAAGGATGGTCCTGGATAAGCTTCCGCTTCTGTAATGGCTTTGATACATTGATTGTAATCAGCACCTTGAGAAATCTGAGCAACGTATACATAACCATAACTCATAGCGATTGCAGCAAGGTCTTTTTTCTTAGTATTTTTACCACCAGCAGCAAACTGTGCAATCGAACCAGTTGGTGTTGCCTTGGAAGCCTGACCACCTGTATTAGAGTAAACCTCAGTATCGAATACCATAATGTTTACATCATGTCCAGCAGCAAGAACGTGATCTACACCACCAAAACCGATATCGTATGCCCAACCGTCACCACCGAAGATCCACTGTGATTTCTTAGATAAGAAGCTCTTATTATCTAAGATATACTTTTTATCTTCATTGTCACAGTTGCAATTTTCTAAGGCAGAGATTAACTTCTTAGAAGCAACCGCATTTCTTGTAGAAGAATCTTTAGTTGTTAAGAATTCATCTAAAGCTGCTTTGACAGTTTCGTTTTGAGCAACGTTTGCTAAGTTTTCAGCTGCATTGATTAATCTCTTTCTAAGTGCTTCTTGAGCTAATTGCATACCGAAACCAAATTCGGCATTATCTTCAAATAAGGAGTTTGCCCAAGCTGGACCTTTACCTTCTTTATTTACAGTATAAGGTGTAGATGGAGAAGAACCACCCCAGATTGAGGAACATCCAGTCGCATTCGCGATATACATTCTATCTCCGAATAACTGTGTTACTAACTTAGCATAAGGTGTTTCACCACAACCTGCACATGCACCTGAGAACTCGAGTAATGGTTGTTTAAACTGAGAACCTTTTACTGTAGTTTCTTTGAATTTCTCGATGACATCAGCTGGCTCTTCTAAAGTAATACCATAGTCGAACATCTTTTGCTCATGTAATTGAGTATCTAATAAATCCATAGAAAGTGCCTTCTGGCCTTTTACTTCAGGACAAACAGTTACACAAGAACCACAACCTGTACAGTCAAGTACGGAGATTGTAATTGCGAAGGTCTTATCGGTACCCTTCATAGCAACTGTCTTAGTACCTTCTGGAACATTAGCAGCTTCCTCAGCTGTCATAGCAACTGGACGGATTACAGAGTGAGGACAAACATAAGCACAAAGGTTACACTGTAAACATACTTCTGGATTCCATACTGGCACATCGACAGCGATACCACGTTTTTCATACGCAGCAGTTCCTAATGGAACAGTACCATCAGCATCATCTACGAATGCGGATACAGGAAGGTCATTACCAGTCTGAGAATTTACAGAATTTAAAATAGTATTTACATACTTAAGAATTTCTGGTTTACCTTCTGTACATGTTACAGAAAGATCTTCATCTGCTGCATTTGCCCATTCTGCAGGAACTTTAATTTCAACTATACCTTCAACGCCATGGTCGATTGCTGTGTGATTCATCTTAACGATGTCATCACCCTTCTTTGAGTAAGAAGCTGTTGCAGCATCTTTCATATATTTTACAGCATCCTCAATAGGAATGATGTTAGCTAATTTGAAGAATGCAGCTTGAAGAATCGTATTGATACGTCCACCAAGACCTACTTCCTTACCAATCTTGATACCATCGATTGTGTAGAACTTGATATCGTTTTGAGCCATATATTTCTTAACCTGTCCTGGTAGATGCTTTTCGATTTCTTCCATACCCCAAGAACAGTTAAGTAAGAAAGTACCACCCTTCTTAAGATCCTGAACCATATTATATTTACGAACGTAAGCAGGGTTATGACATGCTACGAAATCCGCTTTATTAATAAGGTAAGTGGAACGAATTGGGCTATCACCAAAACGCAAGTGAGAAATTGTTACACCACCGGATTTCTTGGAGTCATAGTCAAAGTATGCTTGAGCATATTTATTGGTATGGTCACCAATGATTTTAATTGAGTTCTTATTCGCACCAACAGTACCATCAGCACCGAGACCCCAGAACTTACAAGAAGTAGTTCCAGCATTGGCTGTATCAGGATTTTCTTTGATTTCAAGAGAAAGATTAGTTACATCATCGTTAATACCGATTGTAAACTGTTTCTTATCTTTGTTATTATAAACAGCAATGATTTGAGCAGGAGTTGTATCCTTAGAACCTAAACCATAACGACCTGTTAATACAGGAACATTAGTGAACTGAGAGTCTTTTAGAGCTGCTACTACATCTAAGTAGAGTGGCTCACCAAGCGCACCTGGTTCTTTTGTTCGATCAAGAACAGAAATCTGCTTAACTGAAGCTGGGATTGCTTCGATTAAGTGTTTTGCGGAGAATGGACGGTAAAGACGTACTTTAACTAAACCAACTTTACCACCATTCGCATTCAAGTAATCGATCGTTTCTTCGATGGTATCACATACAGAACCCATGGCAATAATTACGTGTTCTGCATCTGGTGCACCATAGTAATTAAAAAGTTTATAATTGGTACCAATCTTTTCATTTACTTTATCCATGTATTGCTGAGTTAACTCAGGAATTGCATCATAATATTTGTTACATGCTTCTCTTACCTGGAAGAAGATATCAGGATTCTGAGCAGTACCACGTTGAACTGGATGTTCTGGATTTAGAGCACGATTACGGAATGCATCGATTGCATCCATATCTGCCATTTCTTTTAAATCTTCATAGTCCCATGCTTCAATTTTCTGAATTTCATGAGAAGTTCTAAAACCATCAAAGAAATGCATAAATGGAACACGGCCCTTGATTGCTGTTAAGTGAGCTACAGCACCTAAGTCCATTGTTTCCTGAACATTGCCTGAGCAAAGCATTGCAAAACCTGTTTGACGAGCAGCATAAATATCAGAATGATCACCAAAGATGGAAAGTGCATGGCTTGCAATTGCACGAGCTGTAACATTAATTACACCTGGCAATAATTCACCTGCAATTTTATACATATTTGGAATCATTAATAATAAACCTTGGGAAGCAGTATATGTTGTAGTTAAGGCACCTGCCTGTAAGGAGCCGTGTACGGCACCAGCTGCACCTGCTTCGGATTGCATTTCAGATAACACTACTTCGTGTCCAAAAATATTCTTTCTTCCCTGAGTAGCCCACATATCTGTGTAATCAGCCATAGGTGAAGAAGGAGTGATAGGATAGATAGCGGCTACATCAGTGAACGCGTAAGACACGTGAGCTGCTGCGGTGTTACCATCCATAGTCTTCATTTTTCTAGCCATGTTTCAATATCCTCCTAAA
>JAEYPP010000057.1 GCA_023410575.1 Bacillota bacterium
ACAATAGGTAAAACCCAAACGCAAGCATGCTTTAAAGCAAAAAAAACTCCGGATAATACGAATTGATGGTATTGACCACGATACAATCCTGTTAAAATCCGAAGTGGCTTACTCTTGTTCCTGTTATAACAATCAATAAATGCTTCCTCGACTTTGGAATAATCGTCCAAGTCCTGATAACCCTTGTGTTCCATCGAGTTTCCTCCGTAATGTATATTCAATTTATGGATTCAGGTGTCAAAAGTCCTTAACAAATGAATCTGACGTCATTTTGCACAAAGAAATGCCACGAATATGGGATGACAAACATAATTTATCCGCAACACGCTTTCGCGCAAAGGAAGTTCGTAACGGTACATAAGTACCTAAAATACAGGCCAAAGTACCGACGACTTCATAACAGTATGCTCCTAAATTAGGTTTGTCGTCCCATTTTTAGCAAGTCTATTTCGTACAAAATGACGAGGGAAATTATAGAAAAGTACTTTTGACACCCTAATCACATATGTAAAAAAATTGTACTTTATGATACCATGAGAGCCAGTAAAAATTCAATGAGATATTACTGGAAGATTGTAGCTATAGAATAAAATAATCTAGGTATCTGATAGTACATTATGAATAATCTCCTCAATTATGTTCTCTAAATTCTGTTCTTTTGTAATACTAGTTTCACAAAGTACATCAGAGTAATCCTTTTCTCTCCACCAACATTGCATTTCTTTTTCACCAAACTCTTGACAATTGGGCTTATATTGATGTCGTTTTAGTGTTTCTTCAAATGGCAAATCAAAATAATACGCATAAAGATTATCTTGATATAAGAGGTTTGCTAATTCAAATAATGATTTATACCAATCTGCATACATTATTCCTTCCAAAATAACAATTTCGCAGTGCTTACTTCCATAGATCAGAAGTTCCTTCATCAACGGTAACGCTTCCGTATTATTACCATCCTTAACTTTCAACATATCTCTTCGAATTACATCTTGCGAAATTAATAATGTATTTCTTCCAAATCTCTTTTGTAATTCTTTCGCTACTGTTGTTTTTCCACATCCTGAATTCCCCCTTAATATAATCAACTTTCCCATAGTTCCTCCGCCAATTCTGAATTATCTAAATAGTTAAAACGAATATACTTCCTTATGACAAATAATTATATCATTTTTCCGTGTGTCTTTCCATACTGTATCATTTACACCATCACGCACATGAGAAAATATACCATCCGCTTCTCTCCTCTTTTATACTTTATAAAATCACAACAACTCATACACTCATTTAGTTGTTGCATAATGCAACAGCCCACATACCTATATTAGCGTTTGTGATTTTCATGACTTAACAAGAAGAATAAGATTGATTATTATGCTACAGCCCTCATATATCGTATATGTTTGTGATTTTTCAATAACTATCCAGGAAGGATAAGGTGGATGGTATATTTTCGTAGTGCCTTACAAGTCCCATACTTTCTTTGTGGGCTTGTTTCCATCGCGCGCCGAAGAAAATATACAACTCGACCTCTTTCTTCTTTTCATACTTTATAAAATCACAACAACTCATACACTCATTTAGTTGTTCCATCATGTAACAGCCCTCACAACTATATTAGCGTTTGTGATTTCACCACCTATCCCGAAGAAAGAGGACACATGTATATTTTCGAAGGCCTTACAAGTCCCACACGCTCTTTGTGGGCTTGTGAGCGTAGCGCGCCGTAGAAAAATACATGTGTCCTCTTTCTTCTTCATAATAGAAAATCACAAACGCCCAATACACAACCAGGGCTGTTGCACTAAGCAACAACCCTCGAGTTCATGAGTTTTGTGATTTTACTCTTTTACACCACCGATATTAACACCCTTTACAAAGTATTTCTGGCAGAAAGGATAGATAATAATAAATGGAATGATAGCAACCATAACGGCTGCATTAGTTAATGTACTCTGTGAAATGTTTTCTGAAAAGTTTGGTGTATCACCATCCATAATTAAGTTACGTAACTTTTGCTGGAAGTTATATAAGCTTGATTTCTGAATGTAAATCTTGAAGTTTGTATAGTCATTCCAAAAAGCAACGGAGAACATAAGACCGATTGATGCTAACGCTGCTTTGGATAATGGTAATACAATCTTAAAGAAAGTACCAATCGGTGTACAACCGTCGATGGAAGCCGCCTCGAAAAGTGCTCCTGGAATACCTTCAAAGAAGTTACGCATTAATACAAGGTTGTAAACATTCATACCTAATGGTAAGATTACCGCCCATAAAGTATCAATTAAGTTTAATTTCTGCATAACTAAGAAAGAAGGAATCATACCACCACTGAAGATCATAGTGAATAACAATAAGAAAGAAAAGAGATTTCTACCTGGCATATTAAACTGAATCAATACATAAGCACCTAAAGTAGAAAGAGTTAAACCTACGAATGTACCAGCAATTGTAGTGATACAAGAAACTAAGAAAGGTTTGAATAATGCATCATATGTTAAAATTACCTTATAACCTTCTAAACCAAAATCTTTTGGCCATAATCTCATACCATAAGAAGTCTTTGTATCGATTGAGTCAACAAAAACCTTCCACATAGGAACAAGAATGAATAAACAAACGATAAGGAATATGAAACCGTTGATGATCGGAAATATTTTGATTTTTTTACGTTTTTTTGTTTTCGCCATCTTATTCCCCTCCTATACGATACCGCGTCCGCGGACTTTTTTACTTGCATAGTTACATATTAAAACAAGGGCACAACCAGCAAGAGATCTTAATAAACCTACCGCAGTTGTATAACCATAGTTCGGAATACCACCACCGAATGTCTGACGGTAAACATAAGTCTGACAAACATCAGATACCGTGTAAACTGCTGAATTGTAAAGAACAAATACAGATTCAAAAAGGTTCATAATCTTAGCTAAGTTAAGAATTAATACCGTAATAATTGTATTCGCTAAACTTGGTAATGTAATATATCTCATCTGTTCCCAACGGTTTGCACCATCAATGCCTGCTGCTTCGTATTGTTCAGGACTAATACCAGATAAAGTGGCAAGGTAGATGATCGTTCCCCAACCGGTATCTTTCCAAATATTTATCATATAATAAACCGGTCTCCACCAGCGTTCCTCTGCCAAGAAGTAAATCATCTCGCTTTTGTCAATAACACCGATATTAACTAAAAGTGAGTTAATAAGGCCTTCACTTGATGGAGAAAGAATTAAGCGGAAAACAGACGCTGTAACTACCCATGACATAAAGTGAGGGAGATAAATAAGTGTCTGAACAGCCTTCTTTGCTTTCAAGTTTTTCATTTCATTTAACAGCAAGGAAATGATAACTGCCATAAATGTATTTAAGAGTAACTTAACAATTGAAAGTTCAAATGTATTAACAAATGCATTAATAAAATCATCTTTTTGAAATAACTTTTGAAAATGTTTTAAACCAACAAATACCGGCTCTTGCGCCATCTTATAATCGTAGAATGAGTATTTAATGAAATACATAGGTAAATAATTAAATAACGCGATAAAAATTAATACCGGTAAAAACATCACATAGAACCATCTATGAGTATAAATTCTAGCGCCAAGAGATTTCGTACTCACAGGCACCTTCTTTTTGCGCTCAATGTTCATAAAAGCACTTCCTTTCATGAAATAGAATTCCTCTCACGAGCATCTCTCGTGATAAGGAGGGGCCAAAATTGCTAGCCCCTCTTTCAATCATTAACAATAAACTAAAATAACTTAATTATTTAGCATTAGTTTAAGGATTCTAATATTTCAGAAACCATACCAGCAGATCTTTCTAAGTATTCATTCATACCATCTTCTACACTTACGCCACCCGTAACAACTTTAGTAACGATCTGTGTACGAATGTCCCAAAGGTCTGCATTGTATTCATTCATCGTATCATTAGAAACGATTACTGGTGCAGAAGTAGACCATTCATTGAATTTATTAGCAACATCAAGAGCTACTGGGTCTACCGAATCAATACCAGGGTCAGCATTATCTACATAAGTTGCAAAGCTTAACATTGGATCGATATGGGCTTTCTTTAATAATGTATCAGGTTTTTCTAAGGAAGCTAACATATGGAACTGACCTTCTTCGTAGGAAACAGAATCTGTTTCAGTTAACTGAATTGTTTCAGCAACATCATTCCAATGAACGCCCTTAACACCATAGGTCCAAAGTGTCTGAACATCACCACCATCTAACATTGTCTCAAAGAAGTACTTGAAGATACCAGCTGGATTCTCAGCCTTTGTAGTAATACACCAAGCTGGTGCCTGTCTTTCAACGTATGCGCCAAGCTCTTTAATAGGAGCAAGAGCAATTAATTCTTTGTCTAATCCGTTTGCTTCTAAGTTAGCCTCTAAAGTAGAAGCCCATGTTCCAGCCCAGTATGTGAATACACCGAACTTATCATCGAAGAACTTATTACGGCAATCTTTTGTACCATTTGTGATTGTTTCTTTATCAATGTAACCAGCTTCATAAGCATCTTTTAATCTCTGAAGCGCTGCCTTCATAGAATCAGCAGAGAAACCATCAATCCAAGTACCATTTTCATCTTTTGTGAAGTCTGGATACGCATCCTGGTAGAATTCAGGTAAGTAGTTTGTGTATGGAGCTTCTACACCGATAAGACCTGCTGCAGAAACACCATATGTGTTAGTTGGATCCCCACTATTATTCATATCATTTTCAGTAAATAATTTTAACATGTTAAGGTATTCATCATACGTAGTTGGAGCTTCAATACCAACTTTATCTAACCATGCCTTCTTTACATATGTTACACAACCATTACCACGAGATGGAGTAAATCCATAAAGTTTTCCATCCACTTTGATCGATTCCATAGCAGATTCATTCGTGATTCTGCCAGAAGCTTTTAATTCTGAATTATCCCAGTACTCGGTAAGATCAGCTAGTAATCCTGCACTTGCATAGTTTGCATAGTAAGAACCACCTAAGATAACAACATCTGGCCAGTTACCACCAGAGAAAGTTAAACCAACGGCGTCATAGTAACCAGAATGATCTGGCTGTGTAAACACAATATCAATACCAAGTTCTGCTTCAAGTGCAGATTCGAACTGAGCACGTCCCTGTGGCTCTGTAAATACAGTACCATCTACCATTACATTAATAGAAGCTGGTTTTTCAACTTCACCTGCAACCGTACCAGTTGGTGTTGTAGTCGCACTATTATCTGTTGTAGATGATGTGTCACCCTTGGCCTCTTCTGTGCTACCACAAGCTGTTAAGCTAAGTACTAAAGAAAGAGCTAAACCAAGTGATAAGAATTTCTGTGTAGCTTTTTTCATCGTAGTATCCTCCATTAGGAATAATTATGATTTTGTTTCACAACAAGTAAGATAAATAACTTTCTTGTTTATGATTAAATGAAACGATAAATCATTTCATCTTTAGTCGAAATACGTTTTCCATCAACTTCAATTATGTAAAATAATGCCGATGAAGATCTGCATTTCTAATCTCCTCCGAACTCACGATACGAATCCTATGATTTGTTAAGTTTTGTTCGAATTGACATCATTATACTACCACGCTTCGTACATTTTTAACAAGAATCAATCTTTTATATCAGTGTGCAATTTTTACGACAGTTCTGTAAGCCTTGATTTTACTGCCTTTGATGGCATTATGTAAAGTTAAAATCAAATGTGTATGTACTTTCATTTCTGAATATTCTAAAAATTTGTCTCTATCTGTTGCAAATGTTGCACCACTTTGTTATAATTCTATAGCACATATTTGTTTGCTTTTACTAAATCAAAAGAGAGAAATTGAATGAAAAGTACGAAATATTTAAAAAACAATAATCATGGTGTTATATTTTTACTTCGCTTTGTAACCTCTTACAGCATATTGCTCATATTTGTCCTTATTATGGGGTTACTTTTATGTCAATATGGAATAACGGATGCAAAGAACAATCTTGAGAAACAGAATAAATCGATATTATATAAATCAGTGAATACACTTGATCAATCACTTAATCTAATGAATGCCTTAGTTACTCAAATAAGTAATGAAAGCAGTCTACGTTCTTTAGTCAAAATGACGGATACCCAAAGTACTGATTTTCAAATAAATGCACAAATTGTGAAATCATTATTAGGAGATTTCTATCCACTTCAGGCTATATTACCACTTCACGACTACTATATTTATTTACCAAAACCAAATTATGTTCTATCCAGTGGTACATTATCTGATGTTCGTCTTTTTTATAAGTACTATAAAGCATTTGACGAAACATATTATCAGGATTGGCTTTCTATGATGAATAAGGAGGAATTTCTTGAGTTCATTGAGATGAAACCTTATTATCAAGGAAAGTTTAACTCTTTTTTATATAAAGTTCCGATTTTAACTTCTTATCTTACTGGTAATGCAAACGCTACGATTTGTTTTGAAATAAGCAAGGCAAAATTAGAGGATATGTTTTCTACATGCAATTTATTCCAGACAGGTTTTCTACTCATTACCGACCAAGATAATAAAGAAGTTTTTCGTATCACCTCATCAGAAACCAAGGAAAACTCACCGAATTTATTATTAGCAGCAATAAAGGAGCAAAAATTGGATTCCTTGAATGACTCTTCTAAGCTGAAACTAGGTGACAAATCCTATGTTGTAACCAAGGCGGAATCTAATATAAGAAAATGGAATTATTACTTAGTGCAACCTTCTGAGCTTATATTTATGGATTTAAAGTCTTATCAGAATGATTATAGTTTCATAATTGTTTTAACTTGTATCTCTTGTCTATTTTTGATTTATATTCTTTCTAAACGAAATATTAAGCCTATCTTAGAGTTTAAAACTAAATTGGATGATTCTTTACAAGAAAAAAATTCTCTTGTACTTAAATTAGAAGAACAACGTCCGATGATATATAACTCTTATATGGCACGTATTATGAAGGGTTTAATTTCAGATGAACAAGAAGTAGAAGAAATCCGAGATTTTCTTCGTTTAAATCAACCAGACAAAAAATATTCTGTGCTTTATGCTAGTGTATATGAAAATCAGATGGAACGATATAGAGAGGATTCAATCCATAATTCTGAAGATGACAAAAATCAAAGTGATTACAGCGATATTATTCACAGTTATTTTTTTGAATATTTCGGAGATGACATCTTAATCTACGATGTTGAAATCAACTCATTTGCCATATTGCTCACAACAGATTCTGATACTAGTTTAGAAGAAATTAATAAGACGATTGAACATACATTTATTGAACTCCACAATCAACTAATGTCAGACCATTCTATCTGGATTTTTGGTGGTTTAGGTAACAGAAACCATCAACTTAGCTACATTTGGAGATCATATCAGCAATCAATTCAGGCTATTTCTTACATTCACGAAGGTAATGTCTTTCAATCATTTATGGATATTAAGCGTGACAAATCCAGTTATTACTATCCTGTAGAAATGGCGCAGCAATTGTCCAATTTTATAAACTTCGGTAACGTAAAGCAGGTAAATGAAATATTTCGTTTATTAAAAAAGATGAACTTTGAAGATGTTTCTCTACCAGTTTCTCTTGTACAATGGTTATTTTCTGATGTTCGAAATACATTGCTTAAGGTTCGTTTTCAAATGAAAGTAACTGAGGAAAATCAAAAGAATTTAGAGTCCATTGACATAGCCTTTCATCAAAAAATGACTTTGGAAGTTTTGGAAGACATTTCGATCAGATTATGTTCTTTAAACGAACAAAAAGTTGAAGGCAATCGATTAATTGCAAATATTCAATCCTATATAAGAGAAAACTATATGGATTCTTCTTTAAGCTTAAAGAAAATCTCTGAGGTATTTAACATCTCCGAAAGTTACTTTTCTTATCTATTTAAAGCAGAAACCAAACAAAACTTTTCCGAATATCTCGAATTGATCCGTATGGACCAAGCTATGATATTACTGAAAACGACTGATATTAACATCAGTAATATGTATTTAGAACTTGGCTATAACAATGCGAACTCTTTCCGTCGTGCTTTTAAAAAAGTACATGGTGTATCACCAAAGACGATTCGCGAAACGAATATTGCGTATGAATAAGAGATCGAATTTTCACTAGGAGGATTTATATGTTACCACGCATCTTTTGGGCAGGCGATTCCACAGTAAAACAAAATGATTATACCTCATATCCACAAACTGGTATTGGGCAGGGCTTACCACTCTACTTAAAAAAAGACATCATTATCATAAATCGAGCAGAGAACGGTCGAAGTACGAAAAGCTTTATTGAAGAAGGACGACTAAAGGCAATCGATCAGGACATTCAAAAAGGTGACTTTCTCTTTATACAATTCGGTCACAACGATGAAAAACCTGATATCGAGCGTCATACGGATGCATTTACGACTTATCAAGATAACCTGAAAGCATTTATAAGAGTGGCACGCACTCATAACGCCCATCCTGTATTGATCACCTCACTATATCGTCGAATTTTTGACGATATAGGAATCTTAGTAGATAAGACTCATCAGGATTATCCTACTGCAATGATAGAATTAGGTGAGAAATTACAAGTACCGGTGATCGATTTATGTTCTATCAGCAAGCAATTAATCCAAGAGGCTGGACCTTTAAAAAGTAAAGATTGGTTTTTACATATCGCACCAAATCGATATTCTAATTTTCCAGAAGGCAAATCGGATAACTCACATCTTCAATATGAAGGTGCTGTATTCTTTGCAAAAATTATTGCAGATGAATTAAGAAAGTTTGGAGGCAAATACGAAGCACTTCTACTCCCGTTAGAACCTGAAAAAGAAGACGCTTATCTACTTCACGATACACTTTAATGATTCAGGTGTCAAAGTCCTTAAGAAAGAAGTCTGACGTCATTTTGCGCACATAGCTGCTATGAATATGGGATGACAAACATAATTTATACGCAACACTCTTTCGCTTGAATGAAGTTCGTAGCGGTACATAAGGGCCTAAAATACAGGCCCTAAGTACCGACGACTTCATAACAGTATGCTCCTAAATTATATTTGTCATCCCATTTTTAGTAAGTCTATTTATGTGCAAAATGACGTATGAAATTATGTAAAAGGACTTTTGACACCTGAATCCTTTCATATAATTGCTCTAAAAGTGAGATACGAATGAATCTGACAGGAATGCATCCTGATTCCTCCATTGTTCGAGTTGGTGAAGATTATTATATGGTCAACTCTTCCTTTATCTACTTCCCATGTATACCAATCTCTCACTCCAAAGACTTAATTCACTGGAATATTATTGGTCATGCTATTACAAACCCTGAATGGGCTTATCTCGATAAATTGGAAGGCGACAGAGGCTACTGGGCTCCTGATATCGAACGAAACAAATGTCTGAGGCTCGCCTTCTCTACTACGGTTCTAATAAACGAGCTCCTGAAGGTCCACACCTTCTAAAAAAGGATGGATATTATTATTTATTTCTTGCAGAAGGTGGAACTGGAATAGGACATCTAAAGCTCCAATTATGCGTTGTGGTCATGGAAAACCTGTTCAGACTCAAAACGGTGAATGGTATATGGTTTACTTATGTGCTCGTATGATTAACGGAAAATATTCAATCTTAGGTCGCGAAACTGCACTAGATCCGATAACTTGGACTTTAGATGGCTGGCCGTTGGTTAATCAAGGAAAAGGACCAAGTACGTTACAAAAGAAACCGAATCTTCCAATTTTTCAAGTATGTAAAAATACCGATTGGAAATATAGTAAAGAATGGGTTTCCCCACATCCACCTGAATTTATTCTCAGCAACATTCGCTGATTTTAATGTGCAAAATGAATCACTAATCAAATAAAGTGGTAGTTGTTTCAAGTTGGAAGTTTAAATATGGATTTACAACCGTCACTGAAATTCAAGATATGCAGAAAATCAGTAACTATGTAACGAAGTATAGAACAAAGGAATGAATCAATGTGACCAATAGAAAGTAAAATTAAGCCAGATGCGTATTATAGGAAGAAGTATGTGGATAATTATGTACATGTAAAAATATGTTTGATATAATTATGATAAATTAGAACTTGTAGGGGGATCGGATATGACTTTAATTATTAGTATAATTGTAACGTTGTATGGCAGTTTAATGATTTTTAAACCTTGTTGGTATTTTACTTTTACAGAAAGCTGGAAAAGCAATGAATCAAGAGAACCGTCAGATGAGTATTTATCTAAGACAAGAATGGAAGGAGTCTTATTTCTCCTGGGTGGATTAGGGTATATCTTTGTGAAATTTATATAATTATAGTCGATCTGATCAATATTATGAAGTAAGAAGCGTTCGCCTTGTAGGAGTAGAGGATGCAATATAACCTCGCCCATGTACCTGTAAAAGATATATGCAATACTTTGAGGCTGGATTATATTGTAGTCAAATAGAAGTTTCCAAAAATTAATATTATATGGAAGGAGAACGTTGATGAATCATAAAAGAAAGTCCATCATCGAGGCGAATGAAATATCAGAGTTGAGAACATTTTCATTAGGGGGCTACAAGCAAAAAGTTCTAATTGAAGGGAAGTATAGAACGAATCCAATCGTGATTGTCCTGCATGGAGGTGCTGGTTTTCCAGTTCCTTTTGGGGTAGGCTCCCGCGGAATGTTCCCAGAGCTTACAGACCGCTTTATTATGGTATATTGGGATCAGCTCGGTTGTGGGGTAAATAATCATAAAATTGACGAATCTTTCTCTTCTGATGACTTTACAGAAATGGCCATAGATTTGATTCAGGAAATCAGAAAAGAATTTCCTGAGAATACAATCAGTTTATATGGAGTATCCTGGGGTTCAATCATTGCAGCAAAAGTGGCACTTAAGGTTCCACATATGTTGTACCGGGTGCTGACTTATGCACAGGTTTTAAAGCAGCTTATATTTAACGATGAAGTATATAAGACCCTTGAGAATTCTAAGTTACCAAAAAAATCTCGTAAGCGGTTAGAAAGTATAAAGAATTCCGAGCAGCATACCTTACACGAGTTGAAAGCTGTAATAAAATTAATGTTAAAATATACCGAGGGGTATCAATCGAAGGCCGGAGAAAAATATCCCTTAAGAAAAATTTTCTATGGGATATTAACCAGTCCGGATTATTCCCTGAAGGATTTTCTTGCTCTTGCGAAAAACGGTTACACTAATAGTAAATCCATCTTTTTAGATATGATGAATATTGATTTGTCCGACGTACTTTGCAATATACAGATTCCGTACCTTATCCTGCAAGGGGATACTGATATCGTAACCTCTACTACTATGATTGCTACTTTCAAGGAATCGATTCAAAATGATAGTCTATTAATTCATCGTATTCCAAATAGCAGTCATGAGCCAAGTAAGATGGCCATGGATTACATAATTAAGGATGGATTTGATTTTCTAGATAGTCGAAAAGGCATCTTGCTATAAGAATGAAGCATTTCGTTTGTGCTTTCCTGTATCTTACTTAAAAAAGAATGTACTTGATGCTATGTTTTCGGAGTGCCTTACAAGTCCCCACACGTACTTTGTGGGGCTTGTGAGCGTAGCGCGCCGTAGAAAACATACATCAAGTACATTCTTTTTATAAAAACAAAACCACAAACGAATGCTCATTCTTTCTTATAAACTAATGCCACAAACGAAATGCTTCATTCTTTTCTATTAACCTTCTATGTGATCGATGTTACGAAGTAAGAAGCGTTCGCCTTCATTTCCATCAATTTTAACTTCATTTAATACAAGAGTATCTATGTTATTTGCGAAAAGACCTAATAATGTTGTATGTTCAGCACCATCCATCATTGCAGGTTGTCCTGCAACTGGGTTTTCTGCATAATTGATTGAAACTTTGTCAAAAGTAACTTTTTTTATCTTCTGCTCCGGCAATCCATACATATAAGCTGCAGCTGCATGACAATTCTTACATTCAATATTTTTAAATGTTAACTCACCAATATAGGGAGTTCTATTATCTACTGGATATATGTCTTTGCTTTGTACGTATTCACTATGCCCATCCGGATCGCAGAAATAGAAGCAATTGATGACAATCGGTGTCATAACATGATCCATAAAGATGTTTTCGAATCGAATACCATCAACAATGGCATCTTCACCACGTCCACGTCTTGTTTTAATTCGAAGGCCTCGATCCGTATGAAGGAATAAACATTCTCGAACTACTAAGTTCTTTACGCCGCCAGCCATCTCAGAACCTATTGTAATTGAACCATGTCCATCTCTCATACAGCATTGACGAATCATCAAGTTCTCAGATGCCCTCTTATGCTTAGCTCCCATATAGATTTTACCGGATTTAATAGCAATACAATCATCACCCAAAGAGAAATACACACCAATGATATCAACATTACGACAAGATTCTGGATCTAATCCATCCGTATTTGGTGAATCTTTTGGATTTAATATTTGTAAATCGATAAATCTTAAATAATCTGAGAAGTAAGGGTGGATGTTCCAGGATGGGCTATTCATAACCTTAATACCTTGTATTGTTATATTTTCGCAATGATTTAAGAAAATCAAACGTGGTCTCCAAGCAATATTCCGTATCTTAGCATTCTTCCACCAGTTCTCGTGATTTGCACATCCATCTATCGTTCCTTGACCTGTAATCATAACATTGGATACATTGATTCCGGTAATAATACCAGAAAAACAATCCAGTGGATTTCCTTCCCATGTACCCAAATTATATTCACTAGTTTCATCATAGCTTTCTATTCTACCCGGTAAAATTGGGAATCGATTACGATCTGTGATTGCTGATAACACAGCATCTTTTGCTAATTCTATCTTAATATCACTCTTTAAGAATAATGAAGTAATCTTATAAACACCTTCTGGAATTAACACACGACTATCTTTCGGACAAGCATTGATTGCACACTGTATAAATGTTGTATCGTCACTTAAGCCATCACCCTTAGCCCCAAAATCTCTTACATTCAGTGTAACAAACTCATATGATGTCTTTATTGCCACTTCCTCTGACTTAAGACTAACACCATTGTTATCAATCTTAGCAATATAAATTGTATATTCCGTATCAGGAGTTAAGTCATAGATTGATTGTACAACTCGATTACTCTTACCATAGCTTTCCCCATTTAAAAATATCTCATATTCCTCATTGGTATTATAGTAGCCTTCATTCAATAGTTCGATGACTGCAGTCCTAGCAGTAACTAATAATACATTAAAATCCATAGTGAACTCCATTCTCTCTTATTCTAGATAAGAGCATAAGTCATGAGCAGAATACCAAGCTCTTCCTTATCCTCTCCTTGGTTAGCTAATAATTTGTCAGCCGCCTTATAAAACATCTCCTTACCGATTTTTTCATATTTTTCAGGTAATAAAGCCTTGCTTTTACAACCTTTCAATATTGAATATGCTACCCTAAGGCAATCACTATTTGCTACTGGCAATTTCTTATGAACAGCATCTTTTAACCAAGTTTTGATCTGTGCATAATATTCATAAATTTCTTCAGACATACAGGTTATTGTATCCGCTAAAGTCATCATAAAGGTACGTCGGTCATATAGCTCTATTGTATTTTTAATTAACATCTGATCAACTAAATATCTTAATTGATTCATAATGTCAATATAATGTTCTTTTTTATTAAAATTCGTCTCATACCATGTGTAAAAAGGCATAATCTCATAAGCCTCAATTGCTGTAATCATTGAGCCATCCTCATGCACTACCATACCATCAATGTTCTTTGCGCTCATAATATACGCCATTATCTTTTTAATTGCTGTCATATAGCAATCTTTGTGTGTCTTCTCAAACAAGAAACGTAAAGCATTACACAACTTACATAAATCTGCACTATCTGCAGATATTCTTACTTCCATATATTTCTCAACTTTACTCAATATCTCAGGATTGCTATTCTTACTATATAATCCAATACATCCGTTAATAAACATACTGTCTTCTACTGTAATTCCATCATGAAATATATACTCATTTACCTTCTTTTGTAACTGCTGTTCCAAATTCATCTAAACGTACCATAACCTTTCTAAAGACTAGTCATTCATGAATAACTACACATCTAACATTCATCGAATGCTTGTGTAATCAATTCCATAAGTGGAAGTAATGATATCATATATTCTTATCGTACCGTAAAATTATATGATATCATAAGCCTCTTAATTGATCTATGTAGATTCACAAGCATTCTAAATCATAACTAAGAAGTTTTTGAATCTACATTAAGTGTTTTAAGTCACATGCATCCATATCATCAAAATCTTGGTTTTCACCAACCATACCCCAGATAAAGGTATAAGCTTTTGTACCACAACCGGAATGAATGGACCAGCTTGGAGAAATTACCGCCTGTTCATTTCTCATGATAATATGTCTTGTTTCGGCAGGCTCACCCATATAGTGGAATACCATGTCATTTTCATCCATATCAAAATATAAGTAAACCTCCATACGGCGATCATGAGTATGGCAAGGCATTGTGTTCCATACACTACCTGGTTTTAGCTGAGTCATACCCATAACTAATTGGCAGCTATTAACTTTACCAGGTAAAATATATTTACAAATAACACGATGGTTTGCTCCCTCAAGAGAACCTAATTCCACATTAACGCAGTTTTCTGGTTTGATTAATACTGTTGGGTAAGTGGTATGAGCTGGCGCAGAATTGATATAGAACTTGGCAGGATTATTCGCATCTGTACTTTCAAATGTAATATCTTTTGCTCCCATACCAATATACATACCATCTTTATGCTCTAATTCGTAAATCGTTCCATCTACTGTAATTAAACCTTTACCACCTATGTTAATAATACCCATCTCTCTTCTTTGCAAAAAGTAATCTGCACGAAGTTCCTCACCAGCAGTAAGTTTTAAAGGACCTTTTACAGGAACACAAGAACCTATAATAATACGGTCAATATGACTGTAGACAAGCTTAATATCGTCCACTTGAAATAAATCATCGATTAAAAACTCCTCACGAAGTCTCTCTGTTGTATAATGTTTTACGTCTTTCGGTGACGCTGCAGTTCTTAATTCCATCTTATGCCTCCTAATAATGTCTTGTTTATAGTGCGACGAAAGGCTAAGGAAATAGGAAAAAGATTTCCTTGTTTTTCTTAGCCTTTGTCTAATCTGTACGTCATCCTACGTACATTCTATCATAAATATAAGTCAAATCCTTATTGTATTTACATATTTTGTAAATATTGTGTACTTTTAATCATCAATTTATGACAAAAATTATCTTTGTACACGACCTGAACCATCACCAGCGCAAAGTGCATCTACTTCAGCGCGTGTTACAAGGTTGAAATCTCCAGGTATTGTGTGCTTTAACGCAGAAGCTGCTACACCAAATTCAAGAGCGGACTTAAAGTCTTTCCCATCTACTAAACCACAGATAACACCACCTGCGAAGGAGTCACCACCACCTACACGGTCAACAATTGGAGTAATTCTGTATTTTCTAGAATGATAGAATTCTTTTGTTTCGCCGTTGTAGATACAAGCAGACCAACCGTTATCAGAAGCAGAGTAGCTTTCTCTTAAGGAGCTGATTACATATTTGAAGTTGAACTTTTCAACCATTTGCTTGAAGATGTCTTCGTATCCTGCAAGCTCTAAATCACCACTTGTAACATCAGTGTTACCTGGTTTAAAACCAAGAACTTTTTCTGCATCTTCTTCGTTACCGATACAAACATCAACATATTGCATAAGGTTTGTCATAACTTTCTGAGCTTTTTCAGAAGACCATAATTTTTTACGGAAGTTTAAGTCAACAGAAACTGTAATTCCTTTTGCCTTTGCTGCTTTTAAAGCTGCCTCTGTAACTTCTGCTGCTTTATCAGATACTGCTGGAGTAATACCTGTAAAGTGGAACCAGTCAGCGCCTTCGAAAATCTTATCAAAATCAAAATCAGATACACTAGCTTCAGCAATTGCTGAGTGTGCACGATCATAAACTACTTTAGAAGCTCTCATAGCAGCGCCTGTTTCTAAGAAATAGATACCAAGTCTATCGCCACCAAAAGCTACACAAGAGGTATCAACACCTTGTTTCTTTAATGCTGCAACAGCACATTCTCCGATTTCATTATTAGGGACACGAGTTACGAAAGAAGCATCATGTCCATAATTCGCTAAGGATACTGCTACATTTGCCTCTCCACCACCATAACATACATCGAATTGATCCGCCTGAATAAATTTCTGATTACCTGGGGTAGATAATCTTAACATAATTTCACCCATAGTTACAACTTTAGCCATTTTAATAATCTCCTTTATTTCAAATATTTATTATTACAAGCGAAAGGACTTATCTTTTCACTTGTATGATTAGTAAATTTATAACAAAGTATAACGTAAATCTTTTTAGATATACTTGTCCTGCTCACTTTGGCTTTCCTATCATATTTCCTTGTTTTAGAGTGTTACACCCTGTTTAAATATCGCCATATCGTGAAAACCTGCCTCTTCCGATTTTACCTTCTTGCCGGAAGCAACTGCTAATACATATTGGAACAACTCTTCTCCTAGAAGATCAAGAGTCTTGCCTTCTACTAAGGTTCCTGTGTTAAAATCAATCCAATTTGACTTCTTTGTTGCCAAAGATGTATTCGTGGATATCTTCATTGTTGGAACAGGAGAGGCAAATGGTGTACCACGTCCTGTTGTAAATAAAACCATATGGCAACCTGAAGCTGCTAAAGCTGTAGAAGCTACCAAGTCATTTCCTGGAGCACTAAGTAGGTTAAGACCTTTTGTCTTTACGGTCTCTCCATACTTAAGGACATCCTTTACTGGAGCAGAACCGGACTTTTGTGTACAGCCCAATGATTTATCTTCAAGTGTTGAAATTCCACCCTTTTTATTACCTGGGCTTGGATTTTCATATATTGTCTGATTATGGCTTGTAAAGTAATTCTTAAAGTCATTAATCATGTCAACTGTTTTATCAAATAACTCTTTATTTTCACAACGAGCCATTAATAGAGTCTCTGCACCAAACATCTCAGGAACTTCTGTTAGTACTGTCGTTCCACCTTGTGCGATTAAGATATCAGAGAATTTACCAACGGTTGGGTTTGCAGTAATACCAGACATACCATCAGAACCCCCGCACTTCATCCCAATTACTAACTCATCTGCACCGATTGGTTCACGTCTGAATTTCTTTGCATAAGCAACTAGTTCATCGATGTAACCTTCTGCAACTTCCATCTCATCCTCTACATCCTGACATTGCAAGAACTTCACACGATTTTCATCATATTCCCCAATGTAACGCTTTAATTCAGCTATATTACTGTTCTCACAGCCAAGTCCAAGGACTAATACACCAGCTGCATTCGGATGATTGATTAAATCCGCTAATACAGTTCTTGTATTTTCTTGATCTTCTCCCATCTGAGAACAACCGTAAGGATGAGGAAATGCAATAATATCTTCTATTGTATCAGTCGCCTTATCTTTAAATTTCTTTTCCATTGCGGATGCAATGTTATTGACACAGCCAACCGTTGGAACAATCCAGATTTCATTACGAATACCAACTTTACCATTGTCTCGGCGATATCCATCAAAGGTTAACTTCTCGCGAGACTCTAAAGGTGTACAATCTGGTTCATAAGTATACGTTAATAAATCACCAAGATTCGTTTTCACGTTTTGTGTATGAACCCATTCACCAGCATCGATTGGTTTTGTTGTATGTCCAATTGGAAAACCATACTTAATTACATTTTCATTCTCTTTCAATGCAACTAAAGTAAACTTATGACCACGTGGAATGTCTTCTTTTAAGGTTACCATAACATCATCAATAGAAAAAGTCATTCCTTTGGTTAAATCAGTAAGGGCAACTGCTACATTGTCCTTACTGTTGATTTTTACAAACTCTTGCATGCTAAACTCCCTTTCGATTATAGGTTTTCCATCGCCTTACGCATACCATTTGCTTTTATATTATCAAGATGTCCTGCTACACAATCAACTAATCCTGTAATTTTAGTTAAATCTTCACCAAAGAAATCTACGTTGCTTAAATATTTTTCTGTAAATTCTTTGCTTGATTTCGAGGAGTATTCTTTAAAGAATTCTAATACTTTCACATCATCTAATATTTTATATTCTTCTTGGCCTCTATGTCCAATTAATGCATTCTCTCTAATTTCAGTTCCAGTATAGAAGCTCATTAATGCTGCTATAGAAAATCCTAAATGCTTTGGAATTTCATTGAATTTCTCAACGTAACCCTTTAATGACGGCATACAGCGTGATTTCCATTTGGATACAGAATTTAAAGAGATACTTAATAACGCATGCTTAATAAATGGATTTTCAAAACGTTCAATTACGGCATTGGCAAACGCTTCACACTCTTCTTTTGGTAGAGAAAGTGTTGGGATAATTTCATCAAAAACAGTGCTCATAAAGAACTTACGAACGGTTGGATCTTCCATAGATTCAAGAACATAATCATTACCTGCAAGATAAGAAGCTAAAACAAAAGAAGTATGTGCACCATTTAAGATACGCACTTTTCTCTCTCTATAAGGCTTTTGATTGTCTGTAAAGATCACTGGAAGTCCTGCTTTATCGAGTGGTAACTCTGCCGATATATCTTTATCACTTTCAATAACCCAAAGAGCAAATAGTTCTCCTGTATCTAATAAGTTATCTTTGTATCCAAATTCTTCACACATCGCATCCACTTCATCTTTTGGATAACCTGTAACAATACGGTCAACTAATGTAGAACAGAATATACAAGCTTCATCTACCCATTTTTCAAAATCAGAACCTAAATTCCAAAGCTGTGCAAACTGGTGAACACATTTCTTTAATGCAGTACCATTATCTTCAATTAATTCACATGGAATCACAATGAAACCTTTATTAACATCACCATTAAAATGTCGATAACGGTAATACATGAATTTTGTTAATTTACCAGGATATGTTTTTGGAGGAGCAGGATACATTTTATCTGTTTCATCATAAACAATACCAGCTTCCGTTGTGTTAGATACAATAAAACGTAAACTTTCACACTTTGCATAATCTTCATATTTAGCAAAATCATTTAAAGTATCTACAGCATCGGATATACATGTAATGATACGATTAATTACTTTCGTCTCACCGTTCTCTTTACCACGTAAGGATAATGTATACTGACATTCCTGTTCATGGAACTTATTTAAATTACCAAATGCAATCGGTTTTACGATAACAACACTGCCGTCGAAAACACCTTTCTCATTTGCTACATCAATCATATAATCTACGAAACCACGAAGGAAATTACCTTCTCCAAACTGAAGAACTTTTACTGGTCTTTCCTTTGCTTTAGAAATAGACTTGTTAAGAATGTTCATTACTATTTCTCCTTTTATCTGTCGCTAATCTTTATGAAAAGAGTAAAACTATGACTCAAAAACTTACATGCATCCCCTTTTATGTATCAACTTTAAGTACTCCAAAGTCTAATTCTTCTTACATAAAAATGAAACATATCTTCCATCTTCATTTAAAAAAGAAAGTACAAGAGAATTTAATGTAAGCGTTTACATCAATGATTTTAATCGTTTTTTCCTGTTATGTCAATGCTTTTTCAATGATTTTTGAAATATAGAAATATTGACAAAAATAGAACATATATCTTTATATAATTTACTCTTGTAAGCTCGTTTTAAGTATAGTATAATTATTGTTGCTAGATATAAAAATGTGCTCATATTCTGTAAGCGCTTACACTTCGATTTAATAAAAGTACTTACACTTTTTTCAAGAAGGAGTAAATAATATGAATATTTATGACGTATCTCAAAAGGCAGGCGTTTCAATTGCTACGGTATCTCGTGTCATTAATGGAAATCAAAATGTCAGTGAGAAAACAAAGCAAAAAGTACTTGATGTTATGAAGGAAATCGGCTATACCCCTAACGTGTTTGCTCGTGGTCTAGGATTGAATACGATGAAAACAATTGGCATAATGTGTGCGGACTCTTCCGATATATTTTTAGCTAACGCCGTATACTATTTAGAACAGAATTTACGTAAAAATGGATATGACTCATTTTTATGTTGTACTGGTTATGATTTACATACAAAGCAGAATTACCTAAAATTACTCTTGAGCAAACGTGTTGATGCAATCGTAATGGTAGGTTCTAATTTCTTGGAACAAAACAAAAAAGATAACGCTTATATTTTAGAAGCAGCCGAGGAAGTTCCAATTATGCTAATCAATGGATATATCAATCATCCACGTATATACTGTATTCTTGGCGATGATCATCAAGCTGTTTTCGACAGCGTGAATCGATTACTTGCTCAAGGAAGACAACGAATTCTGTATTTGTATAATACCAGAACATTCTCAAGCATGAATAAATTTAGTGGATATAAGGCAGCACTTGCTGCAAATAATATACCGCTTTGTGAGGATCTAATACAAATGTGTCCTAATACAATTACTGATGTCAAAAATTTATTAACATCTTTAGCTGCGAAAGGTTTAAAATATGATGCAGTTGTTGCAACCGAAGATTTACTGGCTATTGGTGCCGTAAAATATATTAAAAAGGCTGGTATCAGTATACCTAAAGAATGTAGTGTCATCGGGTATAACAACTCTATACTCGCTACTTGTTGTGACCCTGAACTAACTTCAATTGATAATCATATTGAACCTCTTTGTGTTAGTACTATCACATCCTTAATGCGTGTGTTGTCTGGCCAAGAAGTACCTAATAGAACAACAATTTCAAATGACTTGTTTATTAGGGAGACTACTGATTTTTAAGTAGTTTCTCACATAATAAGGGATTCTTCTGAATTTCCTTATTATGCAAAATTGCTCCGTAAGGAAGCGCACTACGCTATGCTACGGCGCGCAACAAAAGCTGCGCTTGCAAAGTGTTGCTCGTGAGAGTTTGGCAAGCACACTTTTGTTCATATAAATTTACTAATCAAGGAGACTTACTTATGAAACCATTTATGGACAAAGATTTCTTATTATCTAACGAAACTGCAAAAATCTTATATCATGATTATGCAGCAAAAATGCCAATTATCGATTACCACTGTCACATTAATCCACAGGAAATCGCCCAAGATCGTCGTTTTGACACAATTACTCAAGTTTGGTTAGGTGGTGACCATTATAAATGGCGACAGATGCGTTCCAATGGCATTGAAGAAAATTTCGTTACGGGAGATGCTTCTGATTTCGATAAATTCCAAAAATGGGCTGAAACTGTACAAAAAGCAATTGGAAATCCACTTTATCACTGGAGCCATCTAGAATTACAAAGATATTTTAATTACTATGGTACTCTTAGTGCTAAAAATGCAAAAGATGTATTTGAACTATGTAATGACAAATTAAAGGAATCAGATATGAGCGTTCGTGGTTTAATCAAACAATCCAATGTTGAGACGATTTGTACAACCGATGACCCAATTGATTCCCTAGAGTGGCATAAAAAAATTGCGGAAGATAAATCTTTTAATGTTAAGGTTTTACCAGCCTTAAGACCAGATAAAGCGATGAATATTGAAAAGCCAGAGTTTGTTGACTATCTTGCGAAATTATCCAAAGTAAGCGGTGTTACAATTAAAACCTTTGAAGATTTAAAAGAAGCATTAAAAGTACGTTTAGCTTTCTTTGATTCTATGGGTTGTAAGGTTTCTGACCATGCATTGAACTATGTAATGTATCGACCAGCAACAGATGAGCAGATTGAATCTATCTTCGCTAAGAGATTGAATGGAGAAGAAATTACGGTAACAGAAGAATTACAGTTTAAAACTGCCTTCATGATATTTATGGGAAGAGAATATCATAGACTTAATTGGGTTATGCAGTTACATTATGGAACCAAACGTGACAACAACGTACTCCGTTACAATCAGTTAGGTGCTGATACTGGATTCGATTGTATTAATACAGAAAGCTCTTCTGCTGAATTGGCTAATTTCTTAAATGCACTAAATTCCACCGATCAGCTACCTAAGACAATTATCTATTCCTTAAATCCAACTGACAATGCTGCCATTGGTACAATCTTAGGCTGTTTCCAAGATGCTACTACTGTCGGTAAGATTCAGCAAGGATCTGCATGGTGGTTTAATGATAATAAGACTGGTATGCAAGAGCAGATGATTTCTTTAGCTAATTTAGGATTACTTGCGAACTTTGTCGGTATGTTAACCGACTCAAGAAGTTTCTTATCTTATACACGTCACGAATATTTCCGTCGTATTCTCTGTGATTTAATTGGAACATGGGTAGAAAACGGTGAATATCCAAACGATATAGAATTTTTAGGGCAGATGGTTCAAGACATCTCCTACAACAATACAAAACGTTATTTCGGTTTCTAACTATTATATGACGTCATTTTGCACAAAGAAATGTTATGAACATGGGATGATAAACATATTCATTCGCAACACGCTCTCGCTTGAATGAAGTTCGTAGCGGTACATAAGGGCCTAAAATACAGGCCCTAAGTACCGACGACTTCATAACAGTATGCTCATGAATTATGTTTGTCATCCCATGTTCTATTTTATGCTTAATAACAGTTTTGATTTTTTTTCTTTACTACTTTTCTCACTGGTTTACTATAATATCAGCTGATACAAGTTTATTATATTTAGGGCCATCAGCTTCATCTAACGAACATGCAATCATTGTAGATATTTCATATTTTCCTATTGGAAGAATTAGTTCTTTTTCAGAATAAAAATTTTTATAAAAATCGGCATTAGGATCTTCGGCTGACCAACCTCCAGATTTTGCATAATCAAATCTAACTATTTCCCCTTTTTCCAATGTAGTTGTCTTTAATATAGTCCAAGCGTTATATTCTCCGTCAAAGTATTTATCATCTTTTATAGAAAAACCCACAAGTGGGTCTGCGCTATATACTGTTATACTGTCTTCTTCACCGATATATTCAAGAGTTGCGTAGCACTTAATGACTTGATCCTGAGTATACGTATTCTTGTCTATATACATTTTTAGTTCAAATATATCATCCTTTGTACTTACAGCAATATCTGATGACTTTTCCTTCTCTTTTTCGTTAACCTTATTTCCACAAGCAGTAAAAGTAAGTATAGTAATACAAAAGATAAGGCTTATAAGAACGTTTACTATTTTATTCATAGCACCCCTCCAAACAGAGCTTATATTATAATTCAATATACGCTTATAGAAACAGCCGCAAATTTAATATATGGTAATATTATACTACTCTGCATGTATTGCTACAAGAATTCTTTTAAACAGATCTGTGAGTTTATCAAGTTTTGTTTATATATAAAAAAATTTACTTGTATTTTCTCTCCGAATATAGTAAGATATGTAGTTGAAAAAACATTGGAGGTGCTTAATGAAACACGTTATCAGTCCCCTAGATTTATCGATTACAGAACTCGCCGAGGTGCTTGATTTAGCGGATCAAATTATTGAAAATCCAAAGCTTTACTCGGAATGTTGTCACGGTAAGAAACTCGCTACTCTCTTTTATGAGCCTAGCACTAGAACAAGACTAAGTTTTGAAGCCGCCATGCTGAATCTTGGAGGTAATGTATTAGGTTTTTCTTCTGCTGATTCTTCTTCAGCTGCGAAGGGTGAAAGCGTTGCTGATACCATTCGTGTTGTTTCTAGTTATGCCGATATTTGTGCTATGCGTCATCCGAAGGAAGGTGCTCCTTATGTCGCTTCTACTTTCTCTTCTATTCCGGTAATTAATGCCGGTGATGGTGGTCATAATCATCCGACTCAAACTCTCACAGATTTATTAACAATAAAAAAATTAAAAGGGCGTTTAGATAACTTAACAATTGGCTTTTGTGGTGATTTAAAATTCGGTCGTACCGTTCACTCATTAATCAATGCTATGGTTCGTTATCCAAACGTCAAATTTGTGCTTATTTCTCCTGAAGAGTTAAAAATTCCAGCTTATTTACGTGAAGAAGTATTGGATGCGAACAACATCGATTACCAGGAAGTAAAAAAACTTGACGATGTGATGCCTGAACTTGATATGCTTTACATGACTAGAGTACAGAAAGAACGATTCTTTAACGAAGAGGATTACATACGATTAAAGGATAGCTTTATCTTAGATTTACAAAAACTCGAGAATGCAAAACCTGATATGTTAATCTTACATCCACTTCCTCGAGTTAATGAGATTGCACCTGAAGTAGACAATGACCCTCGAGCAGTTTACTTTAAGCAAGCGGAATTTGGAGTATATGTACGAATGGCTCTTATTATGAAACTTCTTAATATTACTGTATAGAAAGGAGACCGACTATGTTAAATATTGGTGGACTTAACCAAGGTGTTGTTATCGACCACATTGTTGCTGGTGGTGCTATGAAGATCTATGAGTATCTCCAATTAGAAAAACTAGATTGTAGTGTTGCCATAATAAAAAATGTCCGAAGTAATAAGATGGGCAAAAAAGATATTATCAAAATCGAAGGACCAATTATGGTTGACCTAGATATGATTGGTGTTTTAGATCCTAGCTTAACAATTAATATCATTGAGGATGGTGAGATTGTTGAGAAGCGTCACTTAAATCTGCCTGAATCAGTTACAGGAATTATTCTTTGCAAGAACCCTAGATGTATTACTTCGATTGAACAAGGACTTCCACATCGATTTAAACTTACGGATCATGCAAAGGGAGTTTACCGCTGTATCTATTGCGAACAAGCATTTAAAAGACCATAGTATGACATCATTTTGCACAAGGAAATGTTAGGAGTATGGGATGACAAACATAATTTATACGCAACACGCTTTCGCTTGAATGAAGTTCGTAACGGTACGTAAGGGCGTAAAATACACGCCCTAAGTACCGACGACTTCATAACAGTATGCTTCTAAATTATGTTTGTCATCCCATCTTTAGCAAGTCTATTTCTGTGCAAAATAACGTCACATTGTAAAAAGTGTTTTGCTTGCAAAACACACGCGCCAAGCGTGGTCGCGTATGCGACATCTTCCTATCGCGCTTGTGTGCATCATAGCGTCCTTCCTTTTGGACGCTTTTGTTATGTAATAGGGAAACTCGAAGAACTTTCCTATTACATAACAAAAAGAACTCCATGATATACTTTCTTCGGCGCGCTACGCTCACAAGCCCACGAAGGGCACGTGGGACTTGTAAGGCCTACGAAAATATATCATGGAGTTCTTTCTTATAAAGGTTTTCTACATGAAAATCACTATTAGAATAATCCTGTGATGACACCATCATCATCAACATCGATACGCTCCGCTGCTGGTACCTTTGGTAAGCCTGGCATCGTCATAACAGTGCCTGTAATTGCTACGACAAAGCCTGCACCTGCAGATACATAAACATCTCGGATATTGACAGTAAATCCAGTTGGACGACCAAGCTTTGTTTGATCATCAGAAAGGGAATACTGATTTTTTGCCATACACACTGGAAGATTGCCAAATCCAAGCTCTGTCAATTGCTCAACCTGCTTAGCAGCTGCAGGGTCAAATGTAATACCATCAGCGCCATAGATTTCTTTTGCTATTGTCTCCATCTTATCCTTAAGAGACATCTCATCTGGATAAAGTGGTTTATAATTACTTGGCTTTGTTTCCATCGTTTTTATTACTTTATTAGCGAGGTCAATTCCACCTTCGCCACCTTTTTCCCATACTTCGGATAAAGAGAACTCACATCCTCGCTCAATACAGAAATTCTTCACATATTCAAGTTCTGCTTTTGTATCGGTAGAGAATTTATTTAATGTAACGACTACCGGTACACCGTACTTTTGAATATTTTCAATGTGCTTCTCAAGATTAACAATACCCTTCTTTAAAGCTTCTAAATCCTCAGTACCTAATTCTGTCTTAGGTACCCCACCATTATATTTTAGGGCACGAACCGTGGCCACTAAGACAACCGCATCTGGCTTTAACTTCGCAATACGGCACTTAATATCCAAAAACTTTTCAGCACCTAAGTCTGCACCAAAGCCTGCTTCGGTTACTACAATATCAGCTAATTTTAGAGCTGTTTTCGTAGCTCGTACCGAGTTGCAACCATGTGCAATATTAGCAAATGGTCCACCATGAATAATCGCAGGTGTATTCTCTAAGGTCTGAATTAAGTTTGGTCGTATCGCATCCTTTAATAAAGCAGCCATAGAACCTACTGCATTAATATCCTTTGCAGTGATTGGATTGCCATCGTACGAATAAGCTACAATAATTTTACCAAGTCGTTCCTTTAAGTCCTTCATATCCTCTGCAAGGCATAAGATAGCCATAATCTCAGAAGCAACTGTTATAATAAAATGATCTTCACGAACAACACCGTCTGCTTTTCGTCCTAAACCTACTACGATATTACGAAGAACTCTATCATTCATATCAAGACAACGTTTCCAAACAATATGGTTGGAATCGATGCGAAGCGTATTTCCTTGCTGAATGTGATTATCTAACATTGCTGCCAATAAATTATTAGCTGATGTTATGGCATGAAAATCTCCTGTAAAATGAAGGTTTAAATCCTCCATTGGTACAACCTGAGCGTATCCGCCTCCAGCCGCACCACCTTTAATTCCAAAACACGGTCCTAAGGAAGGTTCACGAAGTGCAATCACTGACTTCTTGTTCATGAGACCTAGTGCTTGTCCAAGTCCAACTGTAGTTGTTGTCTTTCCTTCACCTGCTGGTGTTGGATTAATTGCAGTCACTAATACAAGCTTGCCATCTTTTTTATCTTTTATCTCATTCCAAAGCTCATCTGTAAATTTTGCTTTATATTTACCATAGTAATCTAAATAGTCCTCTTTAATATCAAGCTTTTTCGCAACATCGCGAATATGGATTAGCTCCGCGTTCTGTGCAATATCAATATCCGACTTCATTGGTAATCCTCCCTTCCATTTAATTTTATTATATCAAATTGGTAAAAAAAATAAACCCTTTTCGTTTATTAATTATATTTGTATTACTAATAATATTAGCTTATGAGTTATAGGAAGACACCTTATTAATAATTTTTATGTAAGTTAAAGGCTGAGTACATTTAATCATTGCTACTTATGATCTATACTCAGCCCGTTTTATCTTTTGCAACTTAAAGTAAGCATGCATTACTTTTAAAGTTCATACCGTTATTATTGGAACAATGATAGTATACCATAGTTCAATAGAATTTCATTCTGAGGTTATTGGAAAAAGTGGATAATTCCTTACACTTTTCCTGATTTTCCCTTTTTTATCTTGAATCGAAAATCTGTTGTTTAATATATCTTAAATATTCCTTGACAAGATTGATATCCGTACATTGATATAACATTCTAGCTCCAACCACATCTTCGATTTCATTAAAGATGAGCTCTCCATCATCTCCGATAATAAAATCTATCCCTACTAAATCAAACGAAAACCTCTGTACAATTTTCTCAATAATTTTCTTCTCCAACTCATTCAATTCATAGGTTTGAACCGTTCCACCCAGAGAATAATTCGCTTTAAATCCAGAACTCGATGTACGAAGGATTGCACTAATTATATTATCTCCAAGAACATAGACTCGAAGATCTTGTTGTCGTGTACCAACAAGTGGCTGCACTACAAAATCAGAAGTGGTTTTTTTTAAGATATCAGTAACCATTATATCAAGCTTATGAACTAAAAATACTTCTTGCCCACCATGCCCATTCACTGTTTTCACTACGGCAGGTAATGTCATATTGTCTAGAACACGAACTAAATCTTTGTGCTTACAACAGGTTGTTGGAATCATAGGAATTTGAATTGATACGATTTCTTGATAAGTTCTTGCTTTATCATTACATATTTCTGATATTAATGCACGATTGAATACTCGAATTCCCATAAACTCAAGAAATCTCGACAGTTTAGGATCAATTGTACGTACTATCGCTGCTACAGGTAACTCAACTTGCTGATTATTTCGCAAAAGAATATATTTCCCTTCCATGCATATCATTGTAAGCTGATTGGTCAATACTAAATCAATATCTAACCCAACCTCTTTTCCAAATTGCAGATATTGATTGATATACCACTCATTCTTTTTTACATCTTCTGATTGATAGATTAACCACAGTGTCATCGTTTGCCCTCCTTAATTGTTAAGAATCGAGCTTTTGATATAATCAATTATCTTATTTGCAGTGTTAACTTTTGTGCACTCGTAAATATTTTTAAAATGAGCATTGGAGTTTACCTCACAAACAATTGGTTCACCGTTTTTGCCAAATAAAAGGTCTACACCTGCAAATGATAATTTTAGGATCTTACAACATAAGACAGCAAGCGTCACTTCTTCATTGGTCGGCTTATAGCACTTCATATGTCCTCCATTGGTGATATTTGCACGAAAATCGCCATTGATAGAATAACGGTACATCGAGGCGACTACTTCATCTCCTACTACTTGTAAACGAACATCTTTCCCAATACTGCATCCGATTAGTTCCTGAAATAATACAGGTTTTGGTCCAATTTCATTCATCAATGTTAATAATTCATGTGGATTATGCGCTAGATAAACCTGTGCACCAAACGACCCAAAGCATTCTTTCACAACAAACGGAAACTCTAACTCCTCTTCGACTCTCTTTAGGAAAGAATAGTTGGTGTATCCAATGTTCGGATATGTCATTGGTGCTAAAATTGTCTTTGGCATGCGTATGCCATGATGTTGTAAGATAAGATGAGTTTTCGATTTATCATCACAGTTAGCAATCGCTTGCGAACAATTGAATACTCGCAGTCCAAGTAGTTCAAGATGCATAGCCAGATTAATGTCTTTATCCCAAAAAAGAACAAAATCCCATCTCTTTAATGCATGATTCTCCTCTAAGTTGTAAAGCTTAACCAAACATTCTGCGTTCGTCATTAATTCTAATGTAACATCCGCATCTTTCGCTGCTTGAAGTAACCACTCTGTATGTTCAGAATACTTATTCGCATTTAAGAATTCATTTACAATTAATAAACCAGTCATGAGACCTCCTTTCGCCGAATAATTCTTGGCAATTAAAATAACACAAGTCTTCAAATGGAAAGGCGCCGAAAAATGGCGCCTAATCCTTATACATATTCATCCACATAAGCTTCAAACTCTTCAAGTGACATCAATATCTTCCTTGGTTTTGTTCCTTCTTCTGGACCCACAACACCTGCATCAGCAAGCTGTTCCATAATACGTGCAGCTCGGTTAAAACCGATTTTATAAACACGCTGTAACATACCAATGGATGCCTTATCCTTATCAATGATGAACTTACCAGCTTCAATAAAATAATCATCACGCTCATTCGCACTTGGCGTACCTGTTGCTTGTGAACTTTGAACATTAGCAATCTTATTACTAATCTCATCATTATAGCCATGATCTGTATTCTGATTCTTTAAGAAATCAACTACTGCACTAACTTCCTTATCAGAAACAAAAGCACCTTGTACACGAACTGGTTTTGGATAACCACTTGGGAAAAAGAGCATATCACCTTTACCTAAAAGTTTTTCGGCACCTGAACCATCAATAATCGTACGAGAATCAATCGCTGAAGATACTGAAAACGCAATACGTGATGGAACATTTGCTTTAATTAAGCCTGTAATAACGTTAACCGAAGGCCTTTGAGTTGCAATGATAAGATGTAAACCAGCTGCACGAGCCATCTGTGCTAAACGACAAATTGCATCCTCGACTTCTCCAGGAGCTACCATCATTAAATCAGCTAACTCGTCAACGATGATCACAATCTGAGGCAACTTTTGATAAGCAGGATCATTAAGATGCTCTACTTCTTTCACACGTTCATTATAACCCTTTAAATCACGAACTCCCAGCTCTGCAAACTTCTTATATCGATCGGTCATCTCCATAACGGCCCAATTAAGAGCAGCGCTTGCCTTTTTCGGATCTGTTACTACTGGTATTAATAAATGTGGGATTCCATTGTAAACACTTAGCTCAACCACCTTTGGATCGACCATAATCAGACGAACATCAGCAGGGTTAGCCTTATATAGAATACTCATAATTAATGTATTAATACATACTGATTTACCTGAACCTGTTGCACCAGCAATTAACAGATGAGGCATCTTTGCGATATCCGTTACCACTGCTTGTCCACCAATATCCTTACCAACTGCAAAAGCAATGTCCGATGGATGACTCTTAAATTCTTTTATGTCAAGTAACTCACGAAGCATAACAGCAGAATTCTCCTTATTCGGTACCTCGATACCAACCGCTGCTTTCCCTGGAATTGGGGCTTCAATACGGACATCTGCGGCAGCTAGATTCAATTTAATATCATCTGCTAATCCAGTGATTTTGCTAACCTTAACTCCTTGTTCTGGCTGTAACTCATAACGGGTAACTGCTGGGCCACACGATATGTTTGTAATCGTAACTCGAACCCCAAAGCTCTCTAGGGTACTCTTTAGTTTATTAGCTGTATCCTTTAAATCCTTATCTGACATTCCCTTTTGATTTCCTTTTGGAATACCAAGTAACGTGATTGGTGGAAATTCATACTTCTTTACTTCCTCTACCGATTGGTTAATATCAAGAGCTTCATCACTGTGATTTGTCTTTTGATGCGCCGATTGTGTAGAGCTTTGTTTGAAAGCTTCACGTTCAGCCATCGATGTAGCCACTTGTTTAGAATCCGTGTACTGGCTAGAAAGAACTTCACCAGTTTCTGTATTGATTACTTCTTCACTCTCGTGATTTTTTAGCATCGATGATTCTAATCCTGCCTCCGAATCATAGTATGGACGCTGTGTTACAGAGGTTGACACCTCAGAATGAGGCATCGTAGCCAGATCATCAATGTTGTCCGTTGAATCTTCAATAACTCCAAATTTCCTCTTTAACTCCTGTTCATAAATTGAATTAACATCCTCTATCATCTTCTCGGATGGTCCAAAGCTTAGATTCATTTCTTCTGATTTGATTTCCTGAAGTTCTACCTGTCCTCTTTGATTATGAGTAATTGGTATCTCTTGAACCTCTTCAAACTCAGAAGCATGTAATCTTCCTTTTCGTTTCAATTCTTCTAAGAAGTCAATCTTTTCCTGCATTTCTTCCTTAGCAAAATCATCAGATAAATCATTATCCTCTTTCATCCCAGGCTTACCTAACGTTACAATTCTAGGTTTTTTCTTAGGTTCGCTATATGCAATGTCCTCGATATCCATTTGCTCATATTCATCTGCATTCATTGCTCGAAGTTCTCGATAGTTATGAATTTTTTCTTCACCCTTCTTACTAATCAAAGATAAAATTGCTTTCCCACTGATGAAAATCACACAGATCAATATAACTACAATTAAAATTAACACGGTAGCAATAGAACCAAAAAAACGATTCAGTGGAACCGTAAGTACGGCTCCTATTAGTCCTCCACCACCCATACCATTTTTACATTCTGTATAATATTGAAAAAAGCTCCATTCAGCCTCATATCCATAAATCATCTGAATCAAAGCTGTAATAGCAAATAATAAAACAATACAACCTATAATCTTTCTTTTTGCAATCACATTACCACGGTTGGAAACAGAAAACGCCACTCCAAAGAACAATGCAAAAGGAAATAGATATGTAAAAGTTCCAATCATACCAAACAAAAAATTGTTTAACCAGTCACCTACAGGACCACACAGATTGAAATAACTAAGTACTAATAAAACCGATATCAAAAACGTTATAATTAAGATAACCTCATCACGAATGGAATCGTTCGCTTTTTGGGGTTGCATAACCTCAGCCTTTCGCTTTTTTTCAGCTACAGAACGGGGTTTTTGAGTACTTTTTTTTGTTTGAGTTATCTGTCGTTTTCTTCCATCCGTTTTTTTTGCAGCCATTAAATTCCTCCTAACTTCATAAAACAATAAAAAATGAGTTTGACTTATTCTCATCTTTTAGAACAAAACAATAGACCGAACGGAAACGAACGATCTATTGGTTGTCGATACCATATTTATATTATAACTAGGATAACTTTATCTTGCAACTAGAAAGTAACCAATCACAAGACATCCTAATCCAATTCTATACCAACCAAATGGTATAAATGTATTTCTCTTTAAGTAACTGAGTAAGAACTTAATTACAATAATAGAAACTACAAAAGCACTTAACATTCCAAGAATAAGTACGAGTAATTCATTCGGTGTAAAATTCAATCCAAACTGAAAAATCTTAAGAGCAGACATACCGAACATTACTGGAACTGCAAGATAAAAAGTAAATTCTGTCGCAGCCAATCTAGATGCACCAATTAACATGGCTCCAACGATTGTAGCTCCTGATCGTGAAGTACCAGGCAGGATGGATAAAACCTGAAACAAACCAATCATGAATGCCATCTGATATGTGATTTCAGAGATGTGATTCACTTTCGCCATCTTGCCTTTATGGAGCTTCTCAATAACAATAAAGAGAATACCATAGATAATTAACATAGCTGCAATTACATAAGGGGTTTTAAAATGTGCATCTACAATATCATCAAGTTTAAAGTACGCAATCATTCCTGGAATAATTGCTACAAATATTTTAAACCATAAGTTCCAGGTGTCTTTTTTGCAAAAGTATTTCTCTTTTGTTGAAAAGGGCCATAGTTTCTTAAAATACAAGACTACGACAGCCAAAATAGCGCCAAGTTGTATTACATACTCAAACATCTTCATAAATTTTTCATCCATATTTAAGTGAAGAAACTCATCAACTAGAATCAGATGTCCTGTACTACTAATCGGTAACCATTCTGTAATTCCCTCGACAATTCCAAGAATAATTACCTTCAAAATCTCAAGAATATCCATATCTTATCTCCCTATAATTTCAGACTATTAGTAATTCTACCACAACCAAAATAGAAAAACAAGATACAGACATTCCGCCTTTTTCCTTAATTCTTTGCCTTATCCTTTATTTATTTGTCTTATTCTCCTCGATTAGTGAATGTAATTTTGCCATAGCTTGCTTAATTCCACCAATCTCGTTAATTAATCCTTCCTTTACACATTCCTGTCCGACAAGAATTGTTCCTAAGTCTTTTGTTAAAATACCTGTTTTCATCATCATCTCTTCCATACGTTCTTTTTTCAAATTTGAATGTTGACTAACGAATCCAACAATACGATCTTGAATGAGATGAAAATACTCAAAAGTTTGAGGAGCGCCAATCACCATACCTGACATACGTACTGGATGTATAATCATTGTACCCGTAGGGACGATAAAGGAGTAGTCCGTAGCTACTGCAAGTGGGACACCAATCGAGTGAGAATCACCAATCACTAAAGAAACAGTTGGTACGCTTAATGTGGAAATCATTTCAGCTAAAGCTAAACCACAGGAAACATCCCCACCTACCGTATTGATTAATATAAGCAAACCATCCGTAGTTGTATCATCTTCAATGGTAGCTAACTGTGGCAGTACATGCTCATACTTCGTACTTTTTGTATTCGACGAAAGACACTCATGTCCTTCAATTTCGCCGATAATCGACAATAAATGAATCTTATGATTTTTTTCATTTTCATCGAGAGTTGCTTGTCCATATTCTGAGATTTCATCCTCTCGTGCTTTCTTTTTATCAATATCCTCTTTTTTATCATTTTGAACCATTCTATTGTCATTATTGTTTCTTTTACCACTATTACTGTCATTATTGTTTCTTATTCCACTGTTACTTTCATTATTATTTCTTTTTCCACTAATACTGTCTTTATTATTTCTTATTCCACTATTGCTGTCATTATTGTTTTTTATTCCATTATTGCTGTCATTATTGTTTTTGTTATATCCTCGCTCCCTATGCTTGCCTTCATTGAAATTGGTTCCGTAATCATATTCAACATCCTTTGGTTCACCACAAAGGATAAAATTCACCTCATGTTCCATAAAAACACCTCACACCATATATTTAGCTACTTACTATCACTTTGTAAGTAAGGCTCTCCTTTATAGTGTGAGGTTTTTAAATTCTTTTTATGCTTATTTTGCTTGAAAGTCTTTTTGGAACACTTTTTTTATTGTAGAAAAGCTAACTCCATTTTCAGAACCGACAACGCACATACTCGGAATATTATCTACAAATATTTTCTTTGTAAAATCTGTGATATCCTCTACGGTGACGCTATCAATGCCCTCAATAATCTGATCTAGGGTTTTGATTGCACCACGAAATAATATTCCCTTCGCATTTGAATTCATACGAGATTTCGCACTTTCACTTGACATAATATATTCTGTCTTTACCTGAGATTTATGAGTCTGTAACTCCATTACGTCGATTGACTTACTAATGATTTCATCAATTGCTTTCTTTGTCTCTTTTAAGACCGTAATCGCTTGAGAAGGATTTACCGTAATATCAATATGAAACAAACCCGTTTTTTCAAAAGAGCTCCCATAGGAGTAAATAGAATAAACCAAAGAAAGTTCTTCTCGGATTTTTTGAAATAATCTCGAGTTGTTACTACCACCAAACATTGAATTAAAAATCGTAAATATAATCGACTCTTCTGATTTAAGTGAAATAGAGGAATAAGCAATATTCATATGTAATTGCTCATTTTCCTTATGTCGAAAACAAAAACAAGGATAATAAACTGGTACCTTCGAATTTAGCTTTGAGTATTTCTTTTCATATGGTGGTAAATAAAAATCTTTGCTCTGTAAAAACTGAGTTGTGGCTTGGATTGCCTTCGAACTCGTACCAGGTATTATAGAAAAATATGCTTCTAACATTGGAATCAAGGTCTCTTCCTCAAAATTACCTGCTACAGAGATTAGCATGTTTTCTCCACGATAATGAAGACTCATATAATCTAGTAACTGTTGCCTTGTAAAGCTCTTTACATTTGTTTTCGTACCAGAGATAATATAACCTAGGGACTGATTTTTATATACGTTCTGTTGTAATAGTTCATGTACTAAATCATCCGCCGAATCCGCATACATATCAATTTCTTCGTAAATAACACGTTTTTCCTTTTTTATATCATCTACATCAAAGTTTGAATGAATCAACATATCTGCTATTAAATCGATTAATGTCGTTAAATTTTCAGTGGTTGTAGATCCATAATAGCAAGTCACTTCTTTTCCTGTAAATGCATTCACGTCATCACCAATACTAGCTATTAAGTCTGCCAATTGTTTTGCTGTCCGACTTTTAGTGCCTTTAAATAGCATATGCTCAATCATATGTGATATGCCATTATTCTCTTTTGTCTCATTCACCGATCCAACTTTAATCCAAACGCCAAAGGAAGCCGTCCTAAGATAGGATAGCTTCTCTGTAACCACCTTTATTCCATTACTTAATGTAGTTTGCTTCATCATATTATTAATAGCAAAAGCCACTCCTCTTTTAATCCTTGTATTTTTCTTATGATACCTATTTATCAATATAATTTAAATAGGTATTAATTACTTATAAGTTTATCAAATTCGACGTAAAATATCAACTATGATTCTAAGCGTATTGTCAAAACCTTATCTCCATGGGATACGTAGTTTGCCCTCTTCATTAAAATCAACTGATTTGCTTTATAACTAGATAACTCGAGATGAACAACAACGGGTCTGTTATTCTTCTTAATCAGTCCTGTTTGAAACTGTCCGATCAATTCACCCATACAAATGCTTGAACCATTTCTCACTTTCATTTCAAAACAGTCATTAAGCATTTCTGTATCATTCGCTTTGTATTTCACTTCAATTATAACCTCTGTACCAGTATCTGATTTTACATGCAAAATCTTACTATTCTCGTCCCAAGATATAACGCCATTCATAGGGGCATATATTTTATCATCATTAGGAACTAAGACTACACCTGGTTTATGATATCCTTCCCCTATTGCTTCCTCGATATTCTCAAAAGTAGATACCACCTCTGCGTTGCAAGGACTAAAGATCATTAATAACTTATTCTTTCGATCCAATTCAAGCTTCTTTTGAATTTCAGAGTTCTCTCTTTCCTTTAACTCTTTCCATATATTTTCTTCATCAATGCGATCTGGATGACTTCTACGGTGAGAAACTCTTGCTCCATCTAAGCGCTCGTTGGAAGTGTAAGTCTTAGCTTCAAAGTTCTGAACTGATTTCGTATTCGATTTATTATTTTGTTTATTGTGATTCTTATTGTCTGCTTTCCTTTTATACCATATATATAAAATAAAACATGTGACTAATATAGCGAGTGATATAATACCCACCCATAAAATTACTTTTTCAAAACCAGACATGGATTCTACTCCTTTACCATATTGGGTGTCTCACCCATTAGGTATAGTATCCCATCCTTCTTCTAGTTTATTCCATATATTAATCAAAAATATTGACTAGTAACGAAGGTTTTCCATAACACGAAAAACGTTCTTGTGTAGTTATCAGCATTTTTTCATTACGAGTTCTATGAGTATCCGATGAAAGGGTCTTAATTGCAGCAACATAATCGTGAATTGTCTCTAGTCTTTCCGTAAATTGCATTCCAAAGCAATGACTTGAGACATTACTTGCATGATGCATATCGGAACCACTTGTCATTGTGATTCCATTTTTTTTGCAATATTCATAGGCAAGCGTATCCATATAGCATTGATTTCCAAGATTCGCAACTTCCATTGCATCCACCGCATTTGGATGAAGGTTGATCTGACTTAGATAACTTCGTTCACGATATGGATGTGCCTGAACAACAAGTCCTCCATCTTTTCTAACTGCATGGAACTGTTCTTGCTGATTCCAGTTTAACATCTCAGGATGACATAGAAGCCATTCCTTATCCAATCCATAAATTAGATATTCATCTCCATCATAATTTTCTTCCCAGCCAAAGAAAACCTGGAAACCTTTTTTATCTCCTTCTTCTTTTGCATGTTCATATCCAAGACAAAAGCGATCTACCCACTCATTCCAAGGTAAATCTCTTGGCACACTTGTATTTCCATGATAGAAGTGATCCGTTACAATAATCCCTGTATATCCTAGCCTTTGATAATGATCAATATAGTCTTTAGCCCAGCAAGAAGAGCAAGCACTTGCTTCTTTTGTATGTAAGTGAGTCTCATAACGATATGTCAATTGATCCATCCTTCGTCTCCCTACCTGCATTATACTTCTTCAATTATAACACAGAATTTCATGCTATTATGAATATAAGGGCCATTGCAAAATGCAATGGCCCTCCTTTATCTCTTATTCGTTACAGTCTTTGATACTAAAGCTGATACGTCCCATCTTATCCTTGCCAAGACAAACAACTTTAACAACATCGCCTAATGTAAGAGCATCTTCAACGTGATTGATTCTTTCCTTGCTAATCTTAGAGATATGAACCATACCCTCTTTACCAGGAGCAAATTCTAAGAATGCACCAAATTCTTTGATACTGATTACTTTTCCTACAAATACTTGGCCTTCTTCAAAATCAGTTGTAATTGTCTTAATCATGTTAATTGCACGACTCATCGCTTCAGGATCAGTACCACAGACAGAAACTGCGCCTTCATCTGAGATATCGATCTTCACGCCAGTTTGCTCAATAATCGCGTTGATTGTCTTACCTCTTTGACCAACAACATCACCAATCTTGGCTGGATCGATTTGAATCTGAATAATCTTCGGAGCATATTTACCAACTTCTTCTCTAGGTTCTGCAATTACTGGAGTCATAATCTCATTGATAATATATTCTCTTGCAATCTTTGTCTTTCTGATTGCTTCTTCAACAATTGGTCTTGTTAAACCGTGAATTTTAATATCCATCTGAATTGCTGTAATACCATCATGTGTACCAGCAACCTTAAAGTCCATATCTCCAAAGAAATCTTCGAGTCCTTGAATATCGGTTAATACAAGATAATCATCATCGGTATCTCCAGTAACTAAACCGCAAGAAATACCAGCAACTTGCTTCTTAATTGGAACACCTGCTGCCATTAAAGATAAGGTAGATGCACAGATACTTGCCTGAGAAGTAGAACCGTTGGATTCCATTGTCTCAGAAACGGTACGGATTGCATATGGGAATTCAGCTTCACTTGGAAGTACTGGAACTAACGCTTTCTCAGCTAAAGCACCATGACCAATTTCACGACGTCCAGGTCCTCTACTTGGTTTTGTCTCACCAACAGAGTAGGATGGGAAGTTATAGTGATGCATATATCTCTTTGACGTTTCTGCTTCATCTAAGCCATCAATTCTTTGAGCATCCGATAAAGGTGCTAATGTAGTCACTGTTAATATCTGAGTTTGTCCACGAGTAAACATACCAGAACCATGTACTCTAGGAACAATATCAACTTCAGCAGCTAATGAACGAATTTGATCAATTTGTCTGCCATCTGGACGTTTGTGATCTTTTAAAATCATCTTCCGAACTGTCTTTTTCTGATATTTATAAACAGCTTCATCAATTAAAGGCAACCAATCTTCATGCTCGGTAGCAAAAATTTCAGCTAATTTATCTTTAATCACACGAATATTCTCTTCTCTTACTTGTTTTACATCCGTAAATACTGCTTCTTCCATCTCTTCTGGTGTTACGATTGCTTTCATAGCTTCAAACATCTCTTCCGGAATTTCACAGCTTACATAGCTATGCTTTTCTTTCCCACATTCAGCAACAACCTTATCGATAAATTCAATTACCTGTTGATTAACTGCATGTGCCTCATAAATAGCTTCAATCATCTGATCTTCTGGGACTTCATTCGCACCAGCTTCAATCATAATTACTTTGTCTCTTGTAGAAGCAACTGTTAATTGTAAATCAGAAACTGCTTTTTGAGCTGCATTAGGATTGAATACGAATTTACCATCTACTAAACCAACTTGTGTTGTTGCACAAGGGCCATCAAATGGAATATCAGAAATTGCAACAGCAATTGCAGAACCAAGCATTGCAGTTAACTCTGGACTACAATCTGGATCAACAGACATTACTAAATTGTTAAGGGTAACATCGTTACGATAATCCTTAGGGAATAAAGGACGCATAGGACGGTCAATTACTCTAGAAGTTAAGATAGAATTCTCACTTGCCTTTCCTTCTCTCTTATTAAAGCCTCCTGGGATTTTACCTACAGCATATAACTTTTCCTCATATTCAACACTTAATGGGAAAAAGTCAATTCCTTCTCTTGGTTTGTCTGATGCAGTAGCGGTTGATAAAACTACCGTATCACCATAATGCATAAATGCAGCACCATTTGCTTGAGCTGCAACTCGACCGACATCAACAGTAAGTGTTCTGCCAGCGAGCTCCATTGAAAAACTCTTAAACATATATAGTCTCCTTTGTTTTTATTATGTGGAGAACCCGAAACAACTGAAAACATCACTAAGCTCTCAATAGCAATAAACGTAATGATTTTTTCAGAAGTCTCGGAATATTCTCTCCACGATTCCTTATTCTAAACAAGTGAAACGGTTACCGAATCATCTTGTCTTATGGGTATTTCCCCACTTCTTAAAATTATAACACCATAAATTCAAAATTGCTACTATATTTTTAATAATACCTCATCTTGCTCACTTTATACGAGAAAGCACCTATGCCATAAAGCATTCACGTACTTTCGATGCCATATAAAGAGAACCTAAGATGCAAATAACATCACAAGGCTGTGCACTTTCTAGTGCCGCCATAATACCATTCTCAACGCTACATTCTGCGCTAGCTTGACCGTTTAAGTCATGAATTGCCATAGCAAGATCGATTGCATCCAATGCTCGTTGGTTATCAGGTTTTACCGTATAGAAATGCTTCGCTATTGGAATTAATTTTGCTATCATACCTTTATAATTTTTATCAGCCATCACGCCAATAACAAAAATCACTTTTTTATCAGGAACATATTTACTTAAAACTTTAACAACCTCATCAATACACTGCTCATTATGTCCACCATCTAATATAACCAAAGGTTTCTTTGCTAGTATTTCAAATCGTGCCGGCCAACTAACCTGGAAAAGTCCATGTTTTACCATCTCATCTAGTATCTTATAACCTTGTGTACGCAATTGCATAATTACTTCCAATGCAACAGCAGCATTCTTTCTCTGATGTTCTCCAATTAGCGGTAGTGATATATTATCAAAGGATTGATATGAAAACTTTTGCATCGATAAAAACTCTTCATGAACTTGAATTAATTCAAAGCATGCCTTTACGTATTTTGCATTCTTCTCATCACACCTATTTCGTATGATTTCTTCCACTTCAACCACTTGCTCATAACTAACTACGACACCATTTTCCTTAATGATGCCCGCTTTACATGTTGCAATTTCTGTTAACGTATCCCCAAGAATAGCGGTATGATCCAATCCAATGTTAGTTAAGACGGAAACTAGTGGCGTAGGAATTACATTCGTAGCATCCCCTTCACCACCCATACCAGTTTCGAGTATTACAATATCACATCTCTGAGCGAGAAAATAGTTAAATGCTATTGCAGTAATAAGTTCAAACTCTGTTGGACAATCCTCTTCTGGTAGTTTGGCAACGGCCTCCTTTACAAGCATAACATTATTTACAAATGCCTCATTATCAATCATCTCTCCATTGATACGAATTTGTTCATTCATCACCTCAAGATAAGGAGATGTATAAAGGCCAGTTTTATAACCTGCACACGATAAAATTGATGATAACATTGCTGATGTTGAACCTTTGCCATTGGTACCTGCTACATGAATAAATTTTAGCTTTTCCTCAGGATGTCCTAATAATACAAGTAGATTTTGCAAGCGTTCTAAGCCTAATTTACTTCCAAGACTTGCTGTTTTACTAATGAAGTCCAATGCTTCTTGATATTTCATCGTCTATCCTCCGATGTAAGTTATTTCTTATTAATATGTTCATCAATTTATCAAGTAGGAATCGAGTGTCAAATTTAGTTTTCAATAATTTTAATGCAAACTTTAATCGTGGAAAAAGGGCCTATCACAACTAATATTGTAACAGAACCCTCTTGAATTGTGTTTTATTTACAAAATTTTTAAGATTGCTGATTTTAATCTAGGCATTAACTCATAACTCATCAAACTAATAACGGCTATACTTGCTGCTGTCATAATTATGCACTGTAATCCTCTTGAAAAAACGATTGCGAAATAATTGCTACCACTAGTAAAAGCAATCCAAGCAGAATTCAAGAATAAGCTGAGAATACCATTTACAATTACTACAGAAGAGATAATACGTATCATAGTTTGCTTTTTGTATAAAAATAAACTATAAACAACCCCAATCAAAATGGCTGTGAACGTATATCCAGGGAAATATGGTCCTATTGGGAATAGTAATGCTCCAATGAAATCACTAACTCCACCTACCACACCACCTGCCACTGGCCCGTAGAGAATTCCCGCCATTACCACTGGGATAAACGCAAAAGAAAACTTCATATTCCATTGGGCAATTGATAAAAAGCGACTCATAATTATTTCAATAGCAATCAGCATTGCAAGTATAACAAGCTTATTAAGAGTTATTCTCTTGTTTACACTTCCTGCTTTTTTTGACATAGAACTTCCTCCTTTCTCGATTGGAACATACGAGTGTCCGAATCGTCAATTGTCGAGCATAATATTAATAATATGCTACAACAAAAGGAAATTCTTTTATTTTGTATGTAGCAGCGGGATGCGAATTTTGTACCGCAAGAAAACTTTTCGTCCACTCGGCAACTCCCCGTCCGTGTGACACTTAACGCACAAAACTCTACTCTGCAACAATATTCTGCTATTCGACTGTTTTACTCTAGCACATGAGATATCGAAAGTCAATAGTTTAACTCTGGGTTTACTTATGAATCAAGTCATATTTGTTAGCATAAAAAACTCCAACACCTAAAAATGCATAACCAAATATTATATCAGGTAATATATCTTGTATTACTTCAGGATATTCTCGGAGAACTAGAAATACGATATCGATATCTAATTCTGCCTTATAAGCAATTCCGATCAACTCAGCTAAAAAGATGGCAGCTGCAGCAATAACTAATATAATAACTAAGGTTATGACACTTACTTTTTCTTTTGATAGAAACATATACCCACATACACCAAGCAATAGAGTACCCGCTCCAATAATCCCAACTATGTAACCAATCTGCATGACCAATATCCACAATGCTGCACCAATGGCAATTCCAATGATAGCACCAATCCATCCTAATATAGGATGGGTAACTTGTGCATTATAATTTAAACTTGTTTTTGTTGCATCATAGGGAGTAAAAGCATCAAACTGAGATTCTTTTGTGTTAAGAGAGTCATTATTCATAGCATTATTATCCATTAACTTACTCTACCTTTCCTAATTTTACATAAAACATAAATATGGATATGGTAAATCTATATCCATACATATTATAGTAGAATATGGTATTTTTTGCAAATAAATATTATTTCGATAGTTTCGATTCTGTCAACCATGCTCCAGAGCATTATCTTCTAACATATTAGTTAAAAAAAGCTTTTGGGTCCTTCTTTTGGTATGCTTATTTTATTGGACTGTCGCACTAGCTGAATATTGTATAAAAGAATGAAGGGCGATGGTATTTTTCGGAGTGCCTTACAAGTCCCCACACGCACTTTGTGGGGCTTGTGAGCGTAGCGCTACAGCGAAAATATACCATCACCCTACATTCTTTATTCATACTGCCCTTAGTGCGACAGCCGGATAAAAAAAGCATGTCTAACATTTTTTGCTAGACATGCACATGATAGTAAATTATGTATTTTAATATCCCTACAATTCAATCTCTTAGTAATGTTTTTTTTCAACTTAACAAGATACAATTTTAGTCTACGCTTAGATAATCTACTAACAATTTAATATATCTTTTATCAGATGCATCAAAAGATGCACTCAATACTTTTTCCATAAAGAGATCTCGTGATGTTTTATTTTTTTTCTTGGAAAGTTTTTTTCTCGTTAATACCAACATATTTCGTTTCATAAAATCAAGTTTTTCAAATTGGATTCCACCTTGCATATAAAAGAACGGAAGAGTTCCCAAACGATTTGCTTCTATGATATCATGAATCACTTCTCTTGAACGCTCGCTTGCTCCAACTGCAAAAACTATTAACTTTCCATTACACGCCTTTTGTACTTTATCTAACCCCACAACCGTATTGCCCATCACCCATCCACCAAAAATAATCATCTCATATTCGGACAATGCTTGTTTTGAAACATTATTTAAGGCATGAGCTTCACAATTCAATTCTTTTGCAATCCATTCGGCATACTGTTGCGTAAATCCAGTAAAACTTTGATATACAACCAATCTCTTCATGATCATTCTCCTTATCTAAATGTTTATAGCTAATTATATCATAAAATTTAAATTCTTTTCAATTACCTTCACATGTTTGTGAATAGTTTTTTCAATATTCATATGAAGAAGTTATTATTTTTCCATATACGTCATACCAAGGACTTTGGCTAGTAAGATTCTTTAGATAAGGATGTGACTCAAAAATCTTCTCGTTCACAATGTACGTAACATCCTTTGGTATTGTAAAGCTCTGACTTTTCTTTCCCATTGGGTATATTTCTAATGAGCAGGAATTTCCATAACCTATACTATATAGTACGGAATCAATGCAAGCAAATTCTTTATTGCTAGCTGGAACTGTAATACTCTTTAAGTTTTTAAATAAATAACTATGATTTATCCATGAAATCCTACTCAAGTTCTTCGATAATTTCAGATTCGTTAGATATTGGTTTCCTGTCATTACTGTAAACACTTCTGTCTTGTCAGGTATTATATAACTTTTTGTTGTCTTACCCACTGGATAATATATTAAGGTTTTCATATCCTTCGTAAATAAAACACCATTTACAGCCGTCAAATATTTATTTCCTGTTGCAACTTTTATCTCTTTTAATTTCTTACAACCTTCAAACCATCTATAATAATCTTGATATTTCAAATTTTTAGATAACGTAATGGACTGTAGATAATTCTGCCCAAGAAACGCATTACTACATAGCGTAGTAACCGAAGAAGGAATAATAAAGTTACCATCTTTTTTATTCTGTGGATAACAAATTAACTTTTTCATGGAAGCAGAATATAAAACATTCTTCACTACCTTAGCACTTTTATTGTTCTTTCCCAACTTAATCTGCGTTAAGTTAGGAAAAAGTTCATATGGGAAATCCTCTCCTGTACCCTCGATTACTACTGTATTTACGGATGGAGCCCCGTTTATATCGGTGTAATAAAATCTAAATTCGCTCGGTATCGTTATGGTAGTCTGCTTTGTACTTGGTGGAATGATTAATAGTCGTGAATATCCACTAGTATAAAGACAATCACTATATAAAGCAAAACTCTCATTTCCCTTTTCAACCTCTATCGTCGATAAAGAATCGATATCTCTGATACTATTTATTTCGGATAAATCTCTTGGAATCGTTAATTGCGTCACCTCTGAAATACAAGGAATCGTATTCTCGTCAAGGCTTAACCGCTTTAGTGTACTTGGAAAAGTTAACTCTGTTACTTTCTTATCTGATGGCCAATAAACAAGAGAATCCAGATTCTTCGTATAAAGCACACCATCCAGAGTTGTATATAAATCATTATCTGTTATTTCGACAGCTGCAATATGACTATTCTCAAATGGTGAAAATTGAATACTTATTTCTCCCATTTCAGAAGGTAATATGAGCTTTTCGATGGTTGCACCCCTCATGCTATATTCATATAACTTTGTTACTGTGCATGGTACCATGTATATATCTACTTTCTCTCCTATCGGATAAGCGATCAATTCTGTTTGATCATAATTAAATAACACCCCATCAATCTCGGAAAAAAAACAATTATCTTTCGCTACCGAGTACCTCTTTAAATTTGGTAATTCCACATCATTTGCTAACGAGCAATAGCTACCTCCCGAGAATCTCGCACCAATTTTAATTTCTTCTAGGTATCGATTGTTCTTAAACGCACAACCTGAAAAGTCATCAACAAATTCAGGCATTACATATACCTTATCTTCTTTTCCCGCAGGATAGTAAAGTAATTCTGTCATATCTTTTGAATAAAGTACATTATCTTCTACAGCAAAGTAAGGATTCGAAGAATCTATTACAATTGACTTTAATTTAGTTAGTGAATAGATTGGGTGGTCATAGTTATAATCTAAATACATTGGGTAGAAAGCATTCCCTAATGACTCTAGATTATCCGGTAATTCAAGTACTTCTACATTAGGAAATTGAAAAAAAACTTTAGAAGGTAAACTCTCTACATCATCAGTAAATGTAATTTTTTTTACTTGATCAAATTTAGAATTTAAACTAATATTTTTAAATGTAGCATCTTTCGTAATGCATATGGTTGATTGCCCTTGGTAATTATCTATTGTGTCATCAGAATACAAAAACACATCATTTTCACTAGCTTTTACTTGAGTTGGTAGTAACATAATACAACTGATGACAAAGATTAAATAATAACGAATATATCTCTTCATAGTATCCTCCAGTTAATTTTCTTTGTACTTAAGCTCTATTTTTCGAAAATCTAAATCTTTGGGATAATCATCGTAGTATCTTAATATGCCATCACTGATATAGAAATGTTCGCTTTTCGAATGGATTAATACCGTTTTCAGATATGGATGTTGTGTAAGAAATTCAATATTTGCAAACCAATAGATTTCTTTTGTTACTTCATATTCTGTGGATTTCTTTGCCATTGGATAAGCAACTAACACTTGATAACTATCACTACCTTGAATTAATACCCCATCCACTGATTTAAAGTCTTTATTCTCTTTATCGACATGGATTTCGGTCAAGGCAGAATACCTCAACAATGAATCTCCATAAATATTCCCTACTGAATCAGATTCACCAATAATATTAAAACTTATCAGAGTTTTTGGTAACGAAAGTGTTACTAAATAATTGTTTTCATTTAAGAACCAAGCATCCGTAATTCCTTCTGGAACCGAATAGCTCTGATCTTTTTTCTGTGAAGGATACAGTAATAATTTTTTTATATCCTTTGAAAATAAGACACCATTCACCGAACAATAATACGGATTGTCCCTATTGACAATAAACTTTTCAAGTCGAGGACACTCGCTTCCTATTGGGTTTGAGTAGTGAAACTCATATCCACTTGTATTTAATTCTCTGAGATCATATAAATTGCATTTGTTAGGTACCGTTATATTCTCAATATAATTCTGTATCACAAGTTGATCGTTATCTACCAATGCCACAGATTTAGGAATTGCAAAATCGCTTTGTGGTAAATCGATTGGATACCATAACAATTTTGTCTGGTTTGCATTATAAAGTACGCCATCCACCAACTTAAAACTTTTATTCGATGATGCGAGCTTTAACTCTTGTAAATGGCTGAATCCAGATAGTAATACTTGATTTGCTTCCCTTTTTCCTCTAAGCTCACGAAGCTTTGAAGGTAAAGATAAAACTTTTGTTGTATTCTCTGTATAGAACAGGTCCATAGGTAAAATTGTCAGTTCATTATGTAAGTCAATTTCCGTATCTGCATTTTTGTTTGGATACATACGAATTCGTTGATAATCAAGTGAATATAACACTCCATCATATAACTTAAAATATTTATGATTTGAATCAACTAGGATTCGTTCGATTTGATTGTCCTCGGTATTAATAATAGCTGTTAAGCCATTGGGAATAGAAATTGTTCTTGCAGCAGAAAAATTACGTATTTTCTTGCAATCTAAATATCGAAGTGTCTCTGGAAATGTCAGCGTTTCTTCCTTCTTAGCATCTGGCCAATAATAAAGAAATGTCTTTTCTTTATTATATACAACACCATCAACAGAACATAAACTTGTATTATCTGGCGAAAAACTTATTGTTTCTAGAGTGCTATCTAAAAACGCTTTATTACAAATCACACGAAGGCTTGTTGGTAATATTACTGAAGTAACTTCTGTACCTGCAAATGCATAATCCATAATAGCATACAGTCCTTCTTCAAATTTAATTGACTTGATAGGAGCTTTATAAAATGCATATTTACCTATTACTATAGTACCATTGTTAATTTTTACATCTTGGCTTGCTCCATGGGGATAATAAATCAGCTCCGTCTTCGATTTATTATATAAGACTCCATCAATTGAACTGTACATTAAATTATCTTCATCTACAATAAACTGCTGCAAGCTTGGTAAACTCGTGGCTACGTTAAAATCAATATTGCTGATACTACTCGGAATGGTAAGTGTAACTGCATTCTCAAAGCAAGTTAAATCCTCACCAAACAAATAGGTGGAATTCTGACTGATCTTTATATGCTTTACCTTTTTGCATTTTTCTATGAGATCTAAATTATCTGCTTGAAATGTGATACGACTAAGAACAATGGTATCCTCCCCTTCAAATACATAACCTTGTTTTATCAACAGATCATTATCTGCACTCGCCGCATTTACTTTCTTACTATCTCCAGTAGCTAGGTATAATATCGCCAAAACAAGCCCCAAACATAATATATACTTCCTCTTCACACTGATAACCCCTTTCCTATTGATATCCATATTATGTAATCTATATTTTATCCTTGTCAAACTTATGGCATAATAATAACTTCTCTTTTGGTGCTACCGGCCTTGCAAGCAGATACCATATATATGTTTACTTATTCTTAGGGACAATACGTTAATTGTATTGCTAATCTCATAATCTTAACATTTCCTTGTGCAAAATGGCTGCATACAAAAAAGGCTGCACTATGTGCAGCCTCAAAATTCACTAAAATTACTTTCTTAAGCCTAATTTTGCGATTAACTCACGGTAACCTTCAACGTTAGTCTTCTTTAAGTACTCAAGTAAACCTCTTCTTTGACCAACCATCTTAAGAAGACCTCTTCTTGAGTGGTGATCCTTGTTGTTGTTCTTTAAATGCTCTGTTAACTCAGTAATTCTTGCTGTTAATAAAGCGATCTGAACTTCTGGTGAACCAGTATCTGTAGCTGTTCTACCATAAGTTGTGATAATTTCTTGTTTCTTTTCTTTGCTAATCATTGATTAGTCCTCCTTAGATATAATTATAATCACCAAACACCAAGAATCAGGTCGGAGTGTCCACAAATCCGAGTGAAGGCTCTTACACAAGTTAGATAATAACATATTCAATCGTCTTTTGTAAAGGGGTAATTTCAAAATGCTCTAGTTGTTACTACCCTTTTCTTTTTCTGGATCTTCTTCGAGAATAGAAAATGCAATATTGGTGCCGTGGTCAGCAACACGCTCCAGATTTGATAATAAATCAGAGAATACCATACCTGTCTCTGCATCGCACTTATTTTTTGTTAATCGAATCACGTGATTTTGCTGGAACTTACGCTCCATAGTATCGATTTCATTCTCCATAACGAGAATTTCATCTAAATGTTCTTGTGTATTCTTCTCGAACATTTCAAGAGAATATTTTAATAACTTTTCTACCGTTACTGACATTTGATGAACCTCATTGATTGCTTCTTCACTAAATTTTAGTTTATCGTCTGCTGCCTGCTTCGCAAAATCTGCAATATTCTCAGCATGATCGCCAATACGTTCAATATCATTTACAACATGGAATAAACTACCGAGCATTTTTTCATCATCAATTGGAAGCGATGATTGATTCACTTTTACAAGATATTTTGTAATTTCTTTGTTTAAATAGTTTATAGCATTCTCTGTCTTATATACTACTGGAAGAAGATCTTGTTTATTTTCAATCAGCCCACGTAGAGCAGTATTTAAATTATCAAATGCCAATTCACCCATACGAACGATTTCTTTTATTGCATTCGGTATCGCAACACTCGTTTGGGAATTGTGTTCATTAATATACTCAAGATGAACCTGATTAATGACTGCATCTTCTCCTGGGACTATCTTCTCAGCTAACCTTACAATGTATTTCATAAATGGGAAGCAAATTATTACTTGGAATACTTTAAACAACACATGAGTATTTGCAACCTGTCGCTTAATTGATTCATTTACTCCATCAACCATAGCACCAGAACCAGAGATAGAAACAATGAAAGATTCAATCTGATTGCCAAAGAATTGAAGAATAATAAAAATAGCTAAAGATCCATAGATATTAACAATAAAATGAATCCAAGCGGATCTCTTTGCTATCTTCTTACTACCGATACTAGCAAGTAGTGCTGATACACAAGAACCCATATTGCATCCAAGGATTATGTAGAAACTCATATGTAATGGAATTAAACCTTGAGCTGCCATAATTAAAACAATACCTACTGTTGCAGAAGAACTCTGAACAACCGCTGTTATCGCAAAACCAACCAATACAGCAATATAACCGTAATCCATAGATTGAAGCAAGTCCATAATCTTTGGTGATGATTTTAACACTTCCATGCTGTCTGACATAACACTCATACCAAAGAACAAGATACCAAAACCAAGAACCACTTCTCCAATATGCTTCACCATTGGCTTCTTCATAAACATAACCATGCATACACCAGCCATAAGGAACAAAGGTGCTACTGCAGATAGATTAAATGCAATGAGTTGAGCCGTAACGGTCGTACCGATGTTAGCACCTAGAATAACTCCTGCTGCCTGCATTAAGTTCAACAATCCAGCATTAACAAAACTAACAACTAATACAGTAGTTGCACTTGACGACTGTATTACAGCTGTAAATAAAATACCAACAATCATACCAATGAAACGGTTTTTCGTACACATTTCAAGGATTTTTCTTAACCTTGCACCAGCCGCTTTTTCGAGGCCATCGCTCATAAGCTTCATTCCATATAAGAATAATCCAAGCCCTGCAACTAATCCCAATATACTTTCTAAATTCATAATACTTTCTTCTCCTTTGAAGATAATGTAAAAATAAATCTATTACTTTTACTTTATAATACTAGCTTATAAGTTACAAGAGAATTATTAATATTCGGCGATTTGACGTTTTTATCTGCTACAGTTTGCTCTATTTATACATTTTATACTATATTATGCAATAATAATGTTAGTCCTTATAATATCTTCGATAAAAAAACACAACTCTTAAACTTGAATCATACTAATCATTAATTAAATTATGTTGTTTCATCGTTTCATATAGTAAATGGACACCCTCTTCAATTTGTGACTCCGTTAAGTTAGCAAATCCGAAGAGTACCGTTGGATACTTTGTTCGCTTTCCATCTAAGTAATGGCGATTTAGTCCATATAGTTGAATATCCACTGTTTGAGCAAGTGCAATTAAACTTTCTTCTGTTATGTCAAGAAAAAATTCTACCACAAGATGTAAGCCAGCATACTCACCGGTTATTCTAATTTGATTTTGAAATAATTTTAAGGAACGTAATAAACTATCGTGCTTAGATTTATATCGAGTTCTCATCTTATTTACATGTCGTTCGAAGAACCCACCATTAATAAACTGACACATAATAGCTTGATCAATTCTAGAAACTGTTGAAGCATAGTAAGAAAAGGATTGATGATAATGATTCATCAAAACTTTTGGTAGCACCATATATCCCATACGAATTGCTGGAGCGATTGCTCGTGAAAACGTACCAATATAAATCACATGATCATTTTGGTCAATCCCTTGAAGAGATGGTATTGGTTTTCCTTTATATCGAAACTCTGAATCGTGATCATCTTCAATGATATATCGATTTTCTTTTTCACTTGCCCAAGAAAGCAACTCTAAACGCTTACTAATTGGCATCACAACTCCTAACGGATACTGATGTGACGGTGTTACATAACATAATTCACAACCACAGTTCCTTAATTGAGTGATATCAATTCCATCTTTTTTTACATCAATTGCAGAAACCTTAACCCCAAGCCCATTAAAAATCTGATAGGCCCTTTTATAAGAAGGATTCTCCATTCCAATCGATTCTACAGGTTTAAGTATTTGTATTAATAATTGCAATAAATAATCCGTTCCAGCTCCAATAATCAATTGTTCCGGCTCTACTCTCACACCACGTGAGGAGTGAAGATATCGTCCAATCGATTCACGTAATGACATATCTCCTTGACTTTGTCCAAGAAGGAAAAGATTTTGATTCATATCATTCATACATTGATTACTTAGCCTTCGCCAAGTTGCAAATGGAAATTCATTAATATCTACGGTAAATGGACTAAAATCAAATCTCATCTTTTTCTCATGGAGTGATACCTTTTTATTATGCTCTACAACCACATCGGGTAGAGCAACTAAATCTCCTATTTTAGATACATAATAGCCACTCTTTGGTTTTGTTTCGATATACCCTTCTGACACTAACTGACTATAGGCAAGCTCAACCGTACTCCTGCTAATTTGCAGATTCGAACTCAACCCCCTTGTTGAAGGAAGTTTGGTTGCTACGGAAAGCTTGCCTATTTTTATCTCATTCTTTAAGTATTGATAAATTTGTTCATACAATGGAACACTTGATCCTGCATTTAGCGGGATAATTAACATATCAACAACTCCTTAAAGTAGTTCTCCATAATGAAAGTAGTTTTTTGTGAATTCAATATCTTTTTGCATACATTCTGTTAACTGCTGTACAGAATCAAATTTACATTCTGCACGTTCAAAGGTATACAATTCTACCTCAATCTTACGACCATATAAGTCATCATGAAAATCAAACATATGTGTTTCGACTCCAATCTGACCACTATGTTCCACGGTTGGCTTACATCCAATATTCGTAACACCATGATAAGCTTTCCCCTCAAAGCGTACAATCGAGGCGTAAACACCGTTTGGCGGTAATAATTTATGAGTTTCAGGCAACAAATTCACCGTTGGAATCTCTAGAGTACGTCCTAACTGTCTGCCATATACAACTTCACCCATAATAGTATATGGATGGCCTAACATCTCATTAACATATTCGATATTTCCTTTTTGTAATTCCTCACGAATTCTTGTACTACTAATCACGCGTCCATCAAACATTATCTTTTCACAGACGATTACTTGGTAATCATATATGGATGCATATCGTTGTAACATTGTAACATCACCACGGCGTTTACGGCCAAATCGATAATCGTTACCAACCACAATAATTTTTGTATCTAATTGTTTTACTAATATTTGCTCAATAAACTCTTCCGGCTCTATATTGGCAGATTCTTTCGTAAATGGATACGAAATTAAGACCTGAGGTCCATCTGTACTTAATAAGCTTTTCTTTTCCTCTTCTGTATAGATTAAATCGATTTCTCTCTCCGAAAACAAATTTCCAGGATGATAATCAAATGTAAACATAACTGAGGTAAATCCAAGTTTTTCGTACTTAGCAAGATACGAAAGAAGTAATTGATGTCCTCGATGTAGTCCATCAAATTTTCCCAATGTCACACAAGAGTTATGATATTGAAATTCTGTTTTACCACAAATGTAATCCATTCTTTAATCCCAACTTTCTATTGCAGAAACATTTTCACCGGCTTAAAACACTGTTCTGCTACTTTATACTCATAAATCCCGGTAAAGGTGTTTTTACTGTCATAGACAAGTACTTCAAAGTCAGCATCAAACGCAGTATTTGATTTAAGTTTTAACTGCTGTTTTCTTAATGCATTCCCGTTCCATAAAAATCGATCAGCTTCCTCCTTTGCTACTGCCTTCATCAAATTTGGAAACATGTAGTCAACCGGAATTAACACCTGAGCAATTTGATTTTGTTGAACCAATTGTTCAATTTGACTCAGTTTTAAACTTTCTGACAACTCAAATACACTTACCTTTGTACGAAGTAAACTCTTCATACAGCCACCACAACCTAAAGTTTCACCGATATCTTTACATAAGGTACGGATGTAGGTTCCTTTAGAACAACATACTGACATCCTCACTGCGCGTACATGAGAAGGATTGGATTCTTCCATCATATATTCTAATATCTCTATCGAATGTATGGTAACCGGTCTTGCCTTGCGTTCAATCACAGTACCCTTTCGCGCTAATTCGTATAAACGTTGACCATTAACCTTAAGTGCTGAATACATTGGAGGCACCTGATGATATTGACCAATGAATTTACGAATAACCCCCTCAACTTCTTCTTTTGTTGAATTCACATCAGATGTTGTTAAAACGCAACCCGTCATATCCTCAGTATCCGTTGTAATACCAAGGTACAACACTGCTTCATAAACCTTATCCTTATCGGTTAGTAGATCACAGAGTTTTGTCGCATTGCCAACACATACTGGTAATACCCCCTCTGCATCAGGATCCAATGTACCTGTGTGACCGATTTTTCTAGTCTTTAAAATTCCTCGAAGCTTAGCACATACATCAAAGGAAGTAAAACCCTTTTCTTTATATACATTAATAATCCCATTCATCTTATTGGCTTACCTTTTCATTACTTTGCTTGAGCTGATGTTCAATCCAAATCGTTAAATTATTCAAAACATCATGATAGGAACCCTTCATATTACATCCAGCGGCCTTAATATGACCACCACCGCCAAAAAATACTGCTATCTTACTTACATCTACAATTCCATTGGAACGCATACTGACTTTATATTCTTGTACACCATCTTCACGAACTAAGATTGCAACTTCTACACCTTTAGTAACTCGAAGCTGATCGATAATACCATCTAGGTCAGAAGGTACAACACCATAAAACTCCTGTTCTTTCTTACTAATACTTCCGATGATAATCTTACCGTCAAGGATTAACATACTTTCCATCAGACATCTTCCTAGAATCTGATTTTGAATATAAGTCTTCTGATAAAAGGTTTCATCAATAATTTTTGAAGGCTGTGCACCTAAACTGATTAACTTACCTGCAATACACATTGTCTTTTCTGACGTATTAGAATGCTTGAATACTCCTGTATCATGAACAATTCCCAAGTACAAAGCAATCGCTGTTGAAGTCGGAATGCATTCTACATCGAATAAGTCAAATAATACTTCACAAGTTGAACTTGCTTCTAAATTCATAATAGTCTGATCAGCAAAGCCTGTATTGCTAATATGATGATCGATGTTGATTACTGTCTTAGCTTCCATTGCGTATTTTTGTGCTAGACCTAATCGATCTAAGCTTCCACAGTCAAGTGCAAAAAAAACATCATATGCTTTCACATCAGGGTAATCTTGCTGCACCTTGTCTGCTCCTACAAGAAATTTATATTCCTCTGGAACAGCTTCAAGATACATATCAATCACCTTACTACCATCTCGGTTATAGTTAGCCATAAGGTATTCATACAGACCAACATTAGAGCCAACGCAATCCCCATCGGGTCTTATATGGCCTGTAATTCCAATCCTTTTTGCATTCTGTAATAATTTTTTTAAATCCTTCATTCCAACACCCTCTTCTATATGCCCCATCTTACGAAGGCCCGTTACAATTAAATTACTCTTTTGTTTCTTCTTTTTTAGTCACTTCTGAGACTGAGTGGGAATTTACTTCATCGATCAATCGACTCATTTTTATCCCATATTCAATACTTTGATCAGCAACAAATAATAACTCTGGAGTATTACGAAGATTAATTGAACGTGCAAGTTGGCTCCTTAAGAATGGTGCTGCTGACTTTAGACCTTTTAATGTATCCTTTTGTGACTCTTCATCACCAAGTACACTAATATAGACTTTTGCTGACTTTAAATCAGGAGCCACTTCGACATTAACAATACTCGTCATAGGGTTGATTCTAGGGTCTTTTAATTCCCTAGAAATCAACATACTTAATTCTTTTTGAACTTCTTGATTAATTCTGGTGTTCTTAATACTATTTTTTCTCATTTTAACGCCTTAACCTTCCTTAATCTAATAACAAAATTCCATAATCATAATCTCATGAAAATTTACCATAACACTGTATATCTCTTACTAGCGAGGTACCTCAACCATCATATAGAATTCAACTTGGTCAAATTCCTGTAAGTCATTGAACTTCTCGAATACGATACCACATTCGTATCCCTTAGCAACCTCTTTCACATCATCCTTCACACGCTTTAAGGAAGCTAATGGGCCATCAAAGATTTGATTTCCATCACGTGTAATACGTGCGGAGCATCCACGAACTGCCTTACCGTCAAGAATGTAAGAACCAGCAATTGTACCAATTCCAGAAGCCTTAAATGTTGCACGAACCTCAGCATGACCAATTACTTGTTCTTCAAACTTAGGATCAAGCATACCCTTCATAGCTGCCTCTACATCCTCAATTGCATTGTAAATGACACGATATAATCTCATATCAACTTTTTCACGTTCTGCAGTCTCTCTTGCCATATTATCTGGACGAACATTAAAACCGATGATAATAGCGTTGGAAGTACATGCTAAAGTAACATCGTTTTCATTGATTGCACCAACACCACCATGGATCACACGAACTGCTACTTCTTCATTACTAAGTTTAACTAAGCTCTGTTTCACTGCTTCTACAGAACCTTGAACATCAGCTTTGATGATAATATTTAATTCTTTTATCTCACCTGCTTTAATCTGTGAGAATAAACCGTCTAAGGATAATTTTGCTTTTGTATCAGCTAACAAACGCTCTCTTCCTTGGAAGATGAATGCCTCAGAAATTGCACGTGCTTCTTTCTCACTATCCGTAGCAATAAATGTTTCACCCGCATTTGGTACAGAATTTAAGCCTAATATCTCAACTGGCGTCGATGGGGTAGCTTCTTTCACTCTTCTCCCCTTATCATCCATCATCGCACGAACTTTACCATAAGAAGCACCGATTGCGATATTATCACCAACTTTTAAAGTACCCTTTTGAACAAGGATTGTTGCGACAGTTCCACGACCCTTATCAAGTTCGGCTTCAATAACAATACCTCTAGCTTTACGATCTGGGTTGGCTTTTAATTCAAGTATATCTGCTGTCAAAACAATCATTTCAAGTAACTGAGGAATACCTTCCTTTGTATGAGCAGAAACTGGAACAAAGATTGTATCACCACCCCAATCTTCTGCAACAAGTTCGTATTCGGTCAACTCTTGTTTTACACGTTCAATGTTCGCACCTGGTTTATCAATTTTATTGACAGCAACGATAATCTGCACCCCTGCTGCTTTTGCATGGGAGATTGCCTCTACTGTTTGTGGCATAACACCATCATCAGCTGCAACTACTAAGATAGCAATATCTGTAGATTTTGCGCCACGCATTCTCATGGAAGTAAATGCTTCATGTCCTGGTGTATCAAGGAAAGTAATCTGTTCTCCATTAATTTCTACCATATATGCACCAATATGCTGAGTAATACCGCCAGCCTCTTTTGCAGTTACATGAGTAGCTCGAATAGCATCAAGTAAGGAGGTTTTACCGTGATCAACGTGACCCATAACACATACAACAGGCGGACGTTTTACCTTTAAGGAATCATCTTCTTCTTCCTCTTTTAGTAATTCCTCAACCTTATCTACAACAACCTCTTTTTCTACAATACAGTTATATTCAATTGCAATTTCTTCTGCCTCTTCAAAAGTGATTTCCTGATTAATAGAAACCATCTTACCAGCTAAGAATAGCTTCTTAACTACGGCAGAAGGAACAATTTTCATCTTATCAGCTAACTCCTTAATCGTTAATATTTCAGGAATTGTAACTGTTTTGATTTCATCTTCCTTAGGAGAATCAACAACAACTGGCTTTGGCATAATGAAAGCACCTTTACGATTAGGATCCTTCTTACCTTTTACCACCTTAACATCATCTTGATCACGCTCATCGCGACGACCACGATTTTTATCACGATTTCTATCGTTGAAAGCTGCTGCTCTTTGTTCCTTTGTCAACTCATTGACCAAATCACTCTTTATGCTGGATTTTTCAGAAGTACGCGCATCATTTCTTTTATTGCCAAAGCTTCTATTGTTGTAGCTAGAATCTTTATCTTTATCAAATCCTCCACCACCGTAGCCACCTGATTTTTGACTATAGCCTCCCTGACCACCTGATCTTTGGCCGTAACCACTTTGACCTGTAGGTCTTTGACTGTAGCCACCCTGACCGGAAGGTCTTTGGTTATAACCACCTTGTGGACGGTCACCATAGGAACGTCTTTCTCCACTGTTTTGACCTTGTGGACGATCACCATATGGACGTCTTTCCCCACTGTTTTGACCTTGTGGACGATCACCATATGGACGTCTCTCACCATTGTACTGACCTTGTGGACGATCACCATATGGACGTCTTTCTCCATTGTTTTGGCCTTGTGGACGATCACCATATGGGCGTCTTTCTCCACTGTTTTGGCCTTGTGGACGATCACCATATGGGCGTCTTTCTCCACTGTTTTGACCATGTGGGCGTTCTTGTACTGTCCTGTTATTCCCAATTATGGAACGCTCTTGGATTGGTTTCTTTTCTATCGTATCATTCGTATGATCTGTTGGTTTACTAACAGACAAATTTCCTTGTTCACTCATGCGTTTATTTTCTCCCTGCGCTGTCATCGCTCGCTCTTGTCTTCCTTCAGAAGCATTCTGAGGTACTTCCGTCTTTTTTTTCTGACTTCCTTCAGAAGCTTTCTGCGATACTTCCGCCTTCTTTTTCTGACTAGTTAATTGCGATCCTTTGAATTTGTTACGTACTAATGTGATTTCGTTTTCTTCTATGCTGTTTCGATAACTTTTTACATCAGAACCGTTGTGCTGTAAAAAGTTCACAATATCATTGCTGCCAACATCCAACTCTTTGGCTAACTCATGTATTTTCATCTTTGACATATATTAACTACCTCCACTTAAGGCCGTTCTCAATAATTACGGTTCATCATTTCGAACTCTCCTGATTTAAATATTTCTCGATACTCTTTGCCATTCCTTCATTGTTAACCGCTAACGATGCTCGAAACTCCTTGCCAATTGCGTGTCCAAGTTCCGTTTTTTCACAGATAAAGTATATCGGTACATGATAGAAAGTACACATATTACGAAACATCTTCTTTGTATTATCAGAAGCATCTTCCGCAACAATAACCACGAACGCCTTTCCTTCCTTCACCGACTTTTCCGTGGAAAATTCACCACTTGCCACATAACCTGCTTTTTCTGCTAATCCAAGCAATGACAACATTCGCTTCTTTGCCGTTGCCTCTACTAACATCTGTTCTTCTTTATTCGACAATGTCATTCAACTCACTTTCCAATTGTTCATATACTTCTTTTGGAATTGCAGTCTTTAATGATCGTTCTAGTCCCCTGCTTTTGATTGCCTGACGAAGACATTCCAACGAGTTGCATATGTATGCCCCTCGACCATTTTTCTTGCCAGTTGTATCAAGTACAATCTCATCTTCTGGTGTCTTTAACACGCGAATCATATCCTTCTTACTCTTCATCTCGCCACACCCAGTACACTTACGCAATGGAATCTTTCTTGTATTCATAATATTCACTGCCTTTCCTATTACTGCTGTTCACCGTAATAGCTATCATATACCTGTGATTCACTCTTGATATCAATCTTATATCCAGTTAATCTAGCAGCAAGTCTTGCATTCTGTCCCTGACGTCCAATTGCTAAGGATAACTGATAATCTGGAACAACAACTCTTGCACTCAAATCATCATTATCTACGTCAACAGAAATTACCTTTGCTGGGCTTAATGCATTCTCGATTAATGTAGCGGAATCATCTGACCAATTAACGATATCAATTTTTTCACCACCAAGTTCATTAACAATTGCATTAACTCTTGCACCATTTAAACCAACGCAAGCACCAACTGGATCCACATTAGGATCATTGCTAGAAACTGCCATCTTTGTACGATCACCAGCTTCTCTTGCAATGCTTCTAATCTCTACAATACCTTCTTTTACTTCAGTAACTTCTGCTTCAAACAATCTCTTCACTAATTCTGGATGAGTTCGTGAAACTGAAATCTTAGGTCCCTTCGTTGTATCTTTTACCTCTAATACATAAAGCTTAACACGATCTGTTGGACGGAAACGCTCTCCACGAATCTGCTCATTCTCCATAAGCACTGCATCTACTTTACCAAGGTTAATACTAACGTTATTACCAACGTAACGTTGAACGATTCCAGTAACAACATCTCGCTCTTTCCCATAATATTGATTGAAAAGAACCTTTCGTTCTTCCTCGCGAATCTTTTGAACAACAACTTGTTTTGCCTTTTGTGCAGCAATACGTCCAAAGTTTTTAGGTGTGATTTCCACCTGTGCCGTATCTCCTAGTTCATATTTCGCCTTTGGATACTTCATCTTTGCCTCTGCTAAGCTAATCTGCATAATCGGGTCTTCCACGGTTTCAACAACTTCTCTTTCTGCAAACACGCTTACTGCACCAGTTTCTCTATCAATATAAACTTTGATATTATCTGCCTTGCCAAAATGATTCTTACAAGCCGCTACTAAGGAATTTTCCATAGCTTCTAACAATACTTCTTTGCTAATGTCCTTTTCCTTCTCAATCTGATTCAATGCCTCGATTAACTCTTTGTTCCCTTCCATTATTACCAATCCTCCTTAGATTAAAAATCAAGTGCTAGTCTGACCATTGCGATATCAGTACGAGCAAATTCCATCCTACTTCCATCTTCTAGTTCAATAATTAATTTATCTTTATCGAAATCACATAAGATTCCGTCAAAGTCTTTTCTCTTATTAATTGCCTTAAATGTCTTAATCTCAACTTCCTCACCGATGCTCTTAGCTAGATGTTTATCTTTCTTTAATTGTCTGCCTAATCCAGGTGAGCTCACCTCAAAAATATAAGCATCTGGAATATAATCCTTCGCATCCAATATCTCATTCATCGCTCTGCTGACTAATTCACAATCCTCAACTGTAATACCGCCCTCTTTATCGATATATACACGTAAATACCAGGTTCCGACCTCTTTCACATATTCTACGTCATAAAGTTCGAAATTATTAGCTTGTAATATTGGCATAATCAATTGTTCGGTTTTTGCTTCGTATTCTTCTCTTTTTGTCATATAAGAGCACCTCCTAACATATCCAAAGAAATAAACGTGTGTTAAGTCACTTTCGCTATTTCTTTTGCAAAAAGTAAGAGTGGACTTTCGTCCACTCTTTCTACAATCTTATCATTACATCTAAGTCATTATATCATTCATTCCAATTTAATGCAAGGATAACTTTTAGTAACTTTCTTCTTATTTCTTCTGTTCCTCTGTTTTTTCATCATAAATTGTTCGAAATATCATCTATATTAATCGAATTGAAACTTCACCAGTATAAAGTACTTCTTCTCTACCATCCTGATAACGGACACATAACCCTCCGTTATTCTCAATTGCAATCACATATGCTTTCGTTTGTTCTCCAGTTCCAATGATGTTAACTTCTTTCCCTAAGACCATCGAATTCTCACGATATTCTTCTAAAAAACTGTTGTCTGGTAATTCATCACATATAGCTAAAACTTGATTCACCACTTCTGCAATTAATTGATTTCTCGTTACTCCTTGTGCATCCTGATCATACAGTGAACCAATAATATCTTTCATATCCTCTGGAATTTGTCCCCTATCTATAGTGAAGTTGATTCCAATACCAAGAATTACACTATTAATTGTACCATCTTCACAGTCCGTTACTGCTTCTGTTGAAATCCCACAAACTTTATGATTATGATAGAAAAGGTCATTCACCCATTTAATTGTAGTTATTTTACCTGTGATTTTTTTAATCGCACGATAAACCGCTACGGAAGCTGCAGTTGTAATTAAAATAATATCCTCTGTACTAACCTTCGGTTTCAAGATTAAACTCATATAGATACCATTTCCATCTAGAGTGAGAAAACTTCTTCCTCTTCTCCCACGCCCAGCTGTTTGTTTATCAGCAACGAATAAAGTTCCATGGCTACCACCTGTAACAGCACATAGTTTCGCATTGATATTCGTGGATTGAGTTACTTTATCAACGGTGATTGGAATTTTCTGATTTTCTTTTGTAAGATAGGTGCGGATTCCTTCCACCGATAATATATCATTATCTTCTGTTAGACAATAGCCTCGATTTGGTACTGCCTTAATTTGATACCCCTCTTTTTCTAATTCTTTCATTGCCTTCCAAATTGCCGTTCTCGAGACTAAAAGTTTAGTTGCTAACTCTTCTCCGGAAAAGAAGTGACCACGATTTTCTTCTAAAGTCTTAAGTACATTCGTTTTAACCGACATGATATCGCTCCCTTACGTTCATCTTATCCCACCAGAACTATCTTTTAAATAATGTTTTTCATGTAACATACTCGAGTATTAAAATTTCCCTGAATTAGAATTCTTTTTCATACGTAGTCTCATCCCCAGAAAAACACCACCACCAGCAACTGCCACCAATAATATAAATTGTAATGTAGCATTACCAACTTCTCTCCAAAAATTGCCCATGTCTTTACCTCCAGTTGCCTTAAATAACTCATCTTGTTTATTCTAGGACTTATTATACTTTAGTATTTAGTATAAGCTAGTGATTTATTCAATGACGATGTGCTAATTCTGTCATGATATCCTCCCAATCAAGACCACGTTCTGCCATTAAAACCATCATATGATATAAGAAATCTGCAATTTCATATTTTAATTCTTCGGCACTTGGATTTTTCGCTGCAATCACGATCTCAGTTGCTTCCTCACCACATTTTTTTAATATTTTATCGATTCCCTTATCAAATAAATAGTTCGTATAGGATCCTTCCTTTGGATGCTCCTTACGGTCTAAAATTACACGAAATACTTCATTAAAAACAGTAGTAGGACTCATATCTTCATATTCTTTTTTTACTAAATTATTAAAAAAGCAGGAATGATTACCTGTATGACAAGCTGGACCAACCTGCATAACCTTAGCTAGGATGGTATCACGATCACAATCCAAACTTAATGATCTAACATATTGATAATGTCCTGATGTCTCACCTTTTAGCCACAATTCATGTCGACTTCTTGAATAATATGTCATCTTTCCAGTTTCAATCGTTTTTTGATAGGATTCAGCGTTCATATACGCTACCATTAAAACTTCCTTCGTTTTATAATCTTGAACAACACAAGGAATCAATCCATTCTCGTCTACTTTAAACTCAGAAAACGGAATTTCACTTTCAAAGGTATCCATTGCAATTCCAACACTTTTTAAGAAACGCTTAATCTTATTAATATCTTTGTTTTCATAATAGTTTGTTGCAACACCAACAACATTATCAAGACCAATTAATGTTTCCATATCATTTCGTAACAAACTATCCCGAATATAAATTGGCAAACAAGCCTTTGCTATCTTATTTAAAACACTATCCGACATATAAACATGTTTTAACAAAGCTGCATTTGCTCCAAGTTCTTTAAACTTAGAAAGTATAGTTTCATCTGATAAAGCACCTTCATTTTTCTCTGAGCTTTCATCAAACTCCACAATGATTTTATCATTTCCAAAACGATTGGAAGCCTCTTTAACAACAGTTTCATCTACTAGTTTTGCATAAGGAATCACAACACGAATTGCTCCCGTATAGAATGCTTTTTTTACATCTTCCAGTCGTTTCACATAGCATCCAATCATAACAGGAATTTCAACCGCTTTAACGACACGCTTAACGGTAAATAAAAAATCTTCGCGTTCTATCTCATCAGAAGAATAATTATAGATAAATAATTCATCCGCTCCATTTCTCTCATATGCAATTGCACTTTTAACGACACTGTCTTCTAATTCGTTTTCTGCATTGATGTATGGTATGATCTTTTTCCCTGACATTCTTCTAACTCCTTTACTTGTCTAAGCTGTTCATTTCAAATAGCTGAACTGCTTTATCTAATTCAATTCGTTTTTCATATAGAGCTTTTCCAATGATTGCTCCAGATACATGAATCATAGATAATTCCTCAAGATCCTTCATACAAGAGACCCCACCTGAAGCAATAATATTCAAACTAGTTGCATCTACCATTGCTTTTGTATGTTCAATATTAGGTCCTTGTAACATACCATCTTTCGAAATGTCTGTATAAACAATATTCTTAACCCCCATGTCTCTCATTTCAAGAGCAAGTGAGACAGCATTATAATTACTAACCTTCTCCCAACCTTCAATAGCAACCATACCACTCTTTGCATCAATTCCAACTACAATTTGATCTGCCCCGAAGATAGAGATAAGCTCACGAACAAATTGAGGATTTTCCACTGCTTTTGTTCCAATAATTACTCGAGTTACCCCAAGGCTTAGCTTATGTTCAATATCCTGAATGGAACGAATTCCACCACCAACTTGTATTGGAATATTTACGGTATTTGCTATCTCCTTTATAACCTCATCATTAACACCGTGGCCCACCAAAGCACCATCTAAATCAACAAGGTGAATATAGGATGCACCTAACCTTTCCCATTCTGCCGCAACTTGAGCAGGAAAATGAGAATATACTTCTATATCATGAAACTGTCCTTGTCTTAATCTTACACATTGTCCATTTTTAATGTCGATTGCTGGATATAATCTCATCGCAAACTCCTTTCTTATTCTACTGTACCTTTGGTCGATAAAACCCCTTTTATCCGTATATCATTGGATGAAGCTTCATCCAATGCTTTTGCAAAAGCTTTAAACATTGCTTCAATTATATGATGATTGTTCGTACCGTCCATTTGTTTTAAATGTAAGTTCATACCTGCACTATAAGAGATTGCATAGAAAAATTCGCGAACAAGTTCCGTATCCATATACCCTACTTTTTCTTGCGAAAATTCAGCTTGAAAATTAAGATAAGGTCTTCCTGATAAATCAATTGCACATAGGATTAAAGTTTCATCCATTGGCAATAAAAAAGAACCATATCTTTTTATTCCCTCTTTGTCACCTAATGCTTGTCGTATTGCTTGCCCTAACACAATCCCAGTATCCTCGACGGTATGATGACCATCGACAATTAAATCTCCCTTAACATGCACACTTAAATCAAAAAAGCCATGTTTTGCGAAACTTAACAGCATATGATTAAAAAAACCAATCCCTGTGTCGACTTTTCCTATCCCTTTACCGTCCAAATTTAACTCGATTGTAATATCTGTTTCCTTTGTAGTTCTCGTAATTTTTGCAACTCTACTCATAATCGCTCCAATCTGCTTATTATATCATCTATTCTTCAAATCGAACTGCAATTGAATTTGCATGTGCAGTAAGACCTTCCGCCTTAGCAAAGTCTACAATATCCTTATAAACTGGTTCTAATGCTTCTCTTGAATATGAAATAATGCTTGATTTCTTGATAAAATCGTCAACACTTAAAGGAGAAAAGAACTTAGCAGTACCATTCGTAGGAAGTACATGATTTGGACCTGCATAATAATCGCCAAGTGGCTCAGAAGAATACTCACCAATAAAAATTGCACCAGCATTCTGTATCTTTGTCATTACCTCAAATGCATTCTTCGTTACAATTTCAAGATGTTCAGATGCAATCTCATTTGCAGTATCAATTGCCTCGTCTAAATTCTGAGCAATCAATATGTATCCGTAATTATCTAAGGACTTTTCTAAGATATCTTTTCTAGAGAGTTTTTGTAAGAACGTATCTACTTCTTTGGATACTTTATTAGCAAGTTCTCTACTTGTTGTAATTAAGATAGCAGAAGCCAATTCATCATGTTCCGCTTGAGATAATAAATCTGCTGCAACATATCTTGGATTCGCTGTTTCATCTGCCAAAACTAAGATTTCACTTGGACCAGCGATGGAATCAATACTTACATGACCGTATACTGTCTTTTTCGCTAAAGCCACGTATATATTTCCAGGTCCAACGATTTTATCTACCTTTGCAATACTTTGAGTACCATATGCTAATGCTGCAATAGCTTGAGCTCCACCGACTTTATAGATCTCAGTAACTCCTGCTTCATTCGCTGCTACTAAAGTACCTGCATATACTTTACCATCAGCACCACATGGAGTCGTCATAGCAATACGTTTTACTCCTGCTACCTTTGCAGGTATTACATTCATTAATACAGAGGATGGATAAGCGGCTTTTCCACCAGGAACATAAACACCAACTGCTCCGATTGCTGTAACCTTTTGTCCTAGGAGAACACCATTTGGCTCAGAGTCAAACCAACTATACTGTTTCTGTTTTTCATGATAAGCCTTAATATTAATAATTGCTTTACGAATCACCTCTAATACCTTTGGATCTAGCAATTGATATGCTTCTTCGATTTCTTCTTTCGTTACGAGAATATTAGAAGCTTGAACATCTGCTTTATCAAACTTTTTTGTATACTCAAATACCGCCTCATCTTTTCGATTACGAACATCTGCTAAGATTGCGTTGACTACCTCCTCATACTGACCATACTGATTTGGACTACGCTTTAATAAATTTTCTAAAATGTTTTGCTTCGATTCTTTATTAAGTTCAATTATTCTCATTGGAATTTCCTCCTACACAATCACATTTCTTAAATCGGTAATCATCTTTGTTATTCTCTCATTCTCCATCTTCATACTAACTTGGTTTACAACGACACGTGCAGATAACGGACAAATCTCTTCTAGTACCTCCAAGCCATTCTCACGTAAGGTTGAGCCAGTTTCTACGATATCTACAATTACTTCTGATAATCCAACAATTGGTGCAAGCTCAATCGAGCCATTTAACTTAATAATTTCTACTGTTTGATGCTTCTTATTATAAAAATAGTCCTTCGCAATATTAGGATACTTCGTAGCAACACGAATTAACTCACCATGCTGAAGTAACTCTTGCGCTTTCCTTGGTCCTGCGACACACATACGACATTTCCCGATATTTAAATCAAGCACTTCGTATAATTTTCTTCCCTCCTCGAGAATCGTATCTCTTCCAACGATACCAATATCAGCCGCCCCATATTCTACATAAGTTGGAACATCGGTTGCCTTTGCTAAGAAGAATTTCATCTTTATCTCTTCATTCGTAAAGATTAATTTTCGAGATTTCGGATCTTTCATTTCTTCACAAGTAATACCAATCGTTTCTAGTATCTCTAAGGCTTTTTTTGCTAATCGTCCCTTCGCTAGGGCAATCGTAATATACTTCATTGTATTCCCTCCAAGCTTCATCGTCTTATTGCATCAGTTGCGAAATATTTACTCTTTGGGTTGTATTATCCATTATATTGATAACATCAACTTCATCTTGACTGAGTAAATATAAGATTCCACCGATCCCAATTCGCGTTGAATATTCGATATATTCTTGAATTGAGCTTCCTTCTTGATAAGTCAACAATTCAATATTAATTCCCTCAGTGCGGAAGTGTTTTGCAAGAGAAATCGCTACTAAGCGACTCTGCTCATGATATAAAATCAATGTATTCTGAGCTAGAGACTCTTGAATGAGTTTTTGACGGCTCATAGCAATCATCAAAGAATCAACAAGAATCGCCATACCAATCGCTGGTGCTGATTTACCAAATTGTCCAACGAGGGAATCGTAACGTCCTCCTGTAATAATTGCATCACCAGTTCCATAAGTCATAGCACGGAAGATAATTCCTGTATAATAATTATATTTACTAAGCATCCCTAAATCAAATGTTATGTATTGTTCATATCCATAGCACTGTATGATCTCATAAAGACGTTCTAAACGTTTAAGAGCATTTTTCGCTCTCTCATTTTGCAGTGTTTCTTGAATCACCTTGATCTTATCGATTGTACCAAAAAGTTCAGGTAATTGCAAAATAACATCTTTTAATGATTTATCGATGTTCTTTCCGTGTAACAATTCTTCTACGCCGAACATATTCTTATTTTCAATTAAAATGCGAAGCTGTTCTACTTCCTCTTCTTCAAGACCTGCTTCTTCAATTAAGCCTTGGAAGAAATCTGCTTGCCCAATTTCAACTAAAAACTCCTCAAGTCCAGCATTCTTTAAACACTCTACAGTAAGTGCAATCATCTCTGCGTCCGCTTCTACTGAAGCATCATTAATGAGTTCTGCACCTAATTGCGTAGATTCTTTTAATTTACCCTGATAACTACTATTATTAATAAAAGTACTCCCACAATAGCATAAACGTATCGGCATCTCTTCCGTACGATAGTACTTAGCTACGCATCTTGCAATGGATGGAGTCATATCTGGACGAAGAACTAACGTATTACCTTCACGATCAAAAAATTTATACATATCCTTACTTGGTAGAGTACCACGTTCTTTATTAAATATATCAAAAAATTCAAACATTGGTGTTTGAATATCATGAAATCCATATAAATGCATACACTCTCGCATTTTTTGCTCTAATTGCATCTTTCTTGCGCACTCTGAATTATAGATATCTCTTACTCCCTCAGGAGTATGTAATAACTTATCCATGTTGCCTCCTTAAGTAAACTTTCGATTTATACTTTACTATGGTAACGTGATAATTCACTGCCATACGAAGTTATCTAATTATAAAGCACATAATTTCATCTGTCAACATATGCTAAAGAAAAAGGTATTTTATGGTCCTCTATAATCCGATTACTGCAGCCACATACGGGATCCAATTTGGTAACAAAGAACAAAATGGAATTTTCAAACGAATGCCTCTTGATTGTACGAACTTCATCTCCCAATGTATCTGGGCAGGCTATGGTGGCACCGATGGTTTATCGCTTATCAACCTAGAACATATCGAGCAATTACGACAACGAGTGGAACGTAATTTTAGACAAACTACAGTATGGTTCGGGAGGCATTATAACTCTCCTTATGATCTAGCATCAGGACCATTTATGCAAGTAACTTCTCTTTGGGACTATGTTGTAAGTAATCAATGGAATGGTCCACGTGCAATGGGGTTTAATAATTATAAGCATTGGACAAAACTAACTGAAAAAATTGACCAGGGGGATGTTTTGCAGTTTTTTAACGAAAGCTCCAATCGATATGGGCACTCCGTGATGATTGTCTCTCCAACTCATTCCTCAATGGAAGAAGCACTACAACATGCTTATGTATCCCAACATACAATGGACGCAAGTAAACGCCCATTGTTAGACGTAATACTAACGAATGGCGGACTCGAACAAGCTAAAGTCCGACTTCTAAAATTTCAATCAACCATTTTTACAAGCTAGTCCTCATCATCACGAATTTCTAAATCTTTTTTGAGCATATCTAAAAATGGGACAAAAACTCCACCTTTTGACTTCATAAAATATTCTTCCGATAGTTCTTCTCTACGAAAGCTTTTTCTCCCTCCTGTTTTGGATCGATTCCAAAATTTAACTAACTCTTCTAACCGCAAGTAGTAATACTCATCTTTTTTTGTATAGTAGATTAAGAAGAAAGCAATTCCACCTTGATCTTCAAAATCTTTCATAAACTCTACCTGATGTTCGTGTATGTTCGCAAGTGAGAACGTATCAACAGCACATTCTTTTGCATCAAAACAAACAGGAATGCCTTGCACAACACCAATATAATCGACTGTACTTTTTTGTTCAAAATATGCTAATGTGATATGACGTTTTTCTTTATCAATCTGAATCGGAGTTATCGGTGTAGGGACTTTTTGAATCAATGCCAATCGATTATCCCTATACTTCTCAATTGTGAGATTAATCATCTCCTCCAATGCTGATCCACGTAACCCTCTCGAATTCCAAGATGGCAAAAGACCACCTCCTTATATATCAATTTCTACTTACCTACGGAATTAACTTTTTCTCAACCTCTTTAAATTTCTTCGGCGGTTCACAGATAAAAGTTTGATTACTAAGGTTTGCACATTTACCTAGAAGCTTTGGAAATTCTAAACGATATGCATGCAGAAGCTGATAATCGACTCCAAATTGCGCTTTCATCATTTGATTGGTTGTTATATCACCATATTTATAATCGCCTATAAGTGGATGACCGATACTAGCAAGATGAGCTCGTATCTGATGTGTTTTACCAGTTATCAATAAAACTTCTAATAGCGTATAACCATTCGCCGTTTTGATTGGCTCATATTGAGTTTCAATATAAGAACCCACCTCAACATCCGATAAATTCTTAGAAGTATCTTTTGATGCCTTTAACTGTAGCGGACTTACTATGACTTTATTGCTTGTTTCATTTTTTACTAAGTAACCTGCAATTTTTTCACTTTTCTTCATCTCACCCTTCACAATACATCGGTAATATTTATGAAGAGAACGTTGATGAAATAATTCTGCCATCTCTTGTAATCCAACTAAGCTTTTCCCGGCTACTACAATTCCACTCGTATTACGATCCAATCGATTGCATATGGATGGCTTAAAAGTCATTAACTCTTTCTTTGTCAATGCATTCGAATCAAGTAGATATCCAATTATCATCTCGACTAAGGAGATGTCCTTCTTTTGGGCACGCTGTGAAAGAACACCAACTGGTTTGTTAATTAAGAGAATATTCTCATCCTCATATAAAATATTTAACTTCGAACTAACCTGTACCACTTCAATGTCCTCACGAAAGCTCTGAATAGTTTCTTCTGCAAGGAATAATCGAATGATATCACCTTCCAAAAGTTTCTCATTCCCCTCAGCTTTCTTTGCATTGAGTGTTATATTTTTCTTTCGAAGCATCTTATAAAAGAAGCTTTTTGGTGCTTTACTCATATATTTCGCAAGCCATTTATCGAATCTTTGACCTGCTTCATTTTTTACGATTTCTATTTCTCTCACTGAAAAACCTCATTCTTTAAACCATTAATGATTCTAAAAACTTCTTCCACTCCGTACGGGATTCGTCTTCCATCTCGTTACGTTCTACTACCTTCAATTGATGAACAAAGGATGCTTCATCTTCATAGATCTTAGCCTTTAACGCAAAACCATGGGACTCAAAACCTTTGTTTAGGTAAGTTTCAATATAAGTACGATTCTCATTTTTTTTACCAATCAAACCAATTGCTTTATTACCAGCTATAACTAGGATTGCAAGGTTCATAACCTTTTGCTGTGAAGTTAATACGATATCATTATAGACGACATCCTCTTGTTTTGCATTTACAATTAACCTTTCATACATAGCATCTTCTACTGAATGATATGGTGCCAAGATAATGAAACTAATCATCATTTTAGAAGCAGGTAACACTCCTAAGACAGCAATAATCGTAAATATATTTGATTTATCCCAGTCATTCAAAGCCAAGCCAATGATAAAGATTGAAGCTGAAATCACAAAATACAGGATTGTCTTTATTAACTGTGCTTTTTTTCTCTTACTGATATACCCATGTTCCCCTTTTGAAACTTTCATCTTAATCCCTCCAGTAATCCGCTAATCGCTTCTTTTCTTCTGTGAGTGATTTTGAAAAATCATCATACACCGCACAAACTTTCATTCCTGCATTTTTCCCAGCCATAATCCCAAGTGGAATATCTTCAAATACTAGGCAGTCTTTCGGTTCTACCCCTAAGCATTGAGCCACTAATAAATAGATGTCTGGTGCTGGTTTTCCCTTTGCTACTTCACATGAAGTATGAATCTCATCAAAATATTCACCAATATCTAAACTTTCAATAACAGTATCGACTAGTTCTCTTGAATTGCTTGTCGCTATTCCAGTTTTAATCCCTCTTTGTTTTAAATCAATTAAAAGCTCAAGCATACCTTCCTTCATCGGAACTTCATGTTGATACTTATCAGCTGCCATTGCATTCCAATCATCCTTGATTTTTTCTATCGGAACTGGTAAATTAAATTTTTCTTTAAAATAACAAGCAGTTTCTGTAAAACTCATTCCTTCAATCTCTTTTTGTAACTCATCTGGGCATTCATATCCATAACGACCTAAATATTCAATATCGATTGCTTTCCACATCCACATAGAATCAACCAACGTCCCATCCAGATCAAAAATGACCGCTTTTATTCCTTCGAGCATAATTATAAACCCCTTATCCTAATAATTTGATTTCCTCTTTTGTAAGACTCCGATATTCTCCTAATGCAAGAGTCTCATCTAGTATTAACGTACCCATCGATAGTCGTTTGAGATAAATGACTTCTTTTCCAACTGCTTCAAACATACGCTTAATCTGATGAAATTTACCCTCACATATCGTGATATTTACTTCGGATATCTCATCAGCTTTTATAATATCAAGTTTTGCTGGCATTGCTGTAAAGTCTTCATCTACGACTAGCCCTTTAGCAAATAAGCATTGATCCTCTTTCGTTACCATTCCTTTAATTTTCGCATAATACACCTTGTCTACATGTTTTTTCGGTGATAGTAGACGATGTGTTAATTCGCCATCATTTGTAATTAGTAATAGACCTTCTGTATCTTTATCCAATCTTCCGACAGGAAATAAGTCTTTTCTTGACGCTGTCTCGATTAAATCTACAACTGTTTTTGTAAATTTATCACTCGATGCTGATACAACCCCTGCAGGCTTGTTGAGCATGTAGTATTCAAAACTTGTATAAGTTACATTTTCACTATCAACACAAACAATACTTTCAGTAACAGATACTTTTTGCTCTGGACGTTTCGTTACCTCACCATCCACTGTAACTCGTCCTTTACGAATTAATTCCTTTACTTCGGTTCGAGTTCCAACCTTTAGGTCAGCTAGAAACTTGTCTAAACGAAGTACTTGCTTTGCTTCACTCATAATTATTGATTCCTATCTTATCGTCGATATAAAACTACATCCATCTCCATCCAGGTAAATACTTATTCTTAAATGAATTCTTATTTAATTTTCCCCATCCAAGTGGAAAACCTTCTACACATACAAGAACCCACCCATCCTTACAATTTTCATCTTTTATATCAATAGATTCACACTTTAAATAACGAATCACATCTTCATCGTCCACACTCATATTATAAACATTATCATAATCTGATACTTTTAAAGAACTTGCTAATGCTTGGCTTGGTTCAAATCGATTTTTCTTCATCTCTCCAAGCAGTAAACCAGAACGTAAGACACGTAAACCTTTTAAGTCAACAATTCCTTCTGGTAATAAAAACAAACGATCCTCACGAACCGTAATTCTACTATAGTCAATTTTAAAGTGCAAGGAATCAAGAAACTGTCTTGCCTCCTGCGAGATCAATTTTTGCTCTTTTGCTGGAACAACATAGGATGAAGTATTTTGTTCTATGCCTCCTCGTTTCTTTAATAAGGTTACAAAATGTCCTTCTCCCTCAAGCTTGTGAGGCCACAAACGAATGCATTGCTTTAGATATTCTTGTCCGTTTGCCCATTCTGGATGCCCAAATGCAAAACCCTCATAAGATACATTATCCCTTCTACTCATTTGAAGAAGTCTTAATTTATCTTCCTCATCTAAAGTTTTCATAACCTCATCCGTAACAGAATCCATAATTGCTGGAACAACCTCTAACTCTGGATACATTTCATGAATGTAAGTTATCGTTCCTTCATTCTCCTCAGGCGAGAAGGTACAAGTAGAATAAAGTAAGTAACCACCTGGTTTTAGCATCTTAACTGCAAATGGTAAAATCTCCTTTTGAAGTTTATTGTAATATTCGACACCATATTGCTCCCAGTTCTTAATGATAGAAGGGCTTTTACGAAACATACCTTCTCCAGAGCATGGTGCATCAACTAAGATTTTATCAAAGTAACAAGGAAAGCTTTCCATAAGTTTTCCAGGTGTCTCACTTACGACAACTGCATTACGTACACCGAATAACTCAATGTTCTTTAACAACGCCTTTGCTCTTGAGTTACTAATATCATTCGCTACTAATACTCCTTCCCCTGCTAAACGTGCAGCAAGCTCCGTACTTTTACCGCCCGGAGCTGCACATAAATCTAAAACCTTATCACCTGGACAAACTGGCAATAGACTTGCTGGTGTCATAGCGCTCGGTTCCTGAATATAATATAGACCGCCAAAGTAGTAAGGATGACGTGCTGGTTGTTCTGATTCATTATAGTAAAAGCCATTAGGAATAAATGGTACTCTACGAATCTCATAAGGACACATCTTTTCAAATTTTTCTGGCGTTAACTTTAACGAGTTCACACGAAGTCCTCCTCGATGTTTATCTTCAAAACATCTTTCGTATTCCTGATACTCATCACCAAGCAGTTGTTCCATTCTCGTACTAAATTCTATCGGTAACTTAATGTTCATTCCCTTCGTGCCCTAACATTCCAACATCTTGAAACGTGTAACCTTTCTTTCTCATTTATCATCATTATTGATTCAAGCTTCGCACTTTATAACCTAGAATGCGAAGCTTAAGTTATTTTTATTATTTTATCATAGAATATGAAATACTTTAACTATGATTTGTCTGTTAATTTGTGGAAATGTCTAGTTAATCATAAAAATTTCATTATAATTAATTTCGCGGTGTACACGACATAAACTCAATACTAACGTAAGCTTTGTGCCCGATATCCTTCACTTATAATATCTAATTCCTTGTTAAATCTCTCTAATTGCTGCAAATCCTCACTTTCATAGATACGAAAAAATTCATCCTGTATCTTTACAACTTCACGCTTATTCGCTACCTTATACAGGTTCTGAATATTCGTTAATATATCTGCAACAATATTAGCTCGTATATTAAAGGAATTTTGAGCATCCATAATCTCACCACGCACAGAGGACATCTCATCGTCTAGTACAACAATTGCATCGGCAGCATTATGAAGTCTTTGACGTAATACATCTGGCATATTATGCTTGTACTTATATTGTAAGGAGTGTTCAATCGTTGCCCAAAAATTCATAGCAAGAGTACGAATCTGAATCTCCGCACGAATTTTTTTAGGTCCATATAATGTTTCAACTGTGTAGGTTACAATTAAGTGATAGCTACGATATCCGCTCGTCTTCTTATGTGTAATATAATCTTTTTCGCTCATAATCTCCATATCGGTACGATTACGAATAAGTTCAGCAACTTTATAAATATCATCAATAAATTGACAGATGATACGAATCCCTGCTATATCTTCAATTGTTTTTTCCAAATTCTCAAGCGATATATTTTTCTTCTGAGCTTTCTCTAGAATACTTGAAATCGACTTCACTCTTCCAGTCACTTGCTCAATCGGTGAATACATTCCCGCCTTACGGTAAGAATCAATAATATGATTAAACTTAACCGTCATCTCATCAACAGCCAAAGCATACGGTTCTAGTATTTCTCTCCACAGTTGTATCTCCATATGGTTGCCTCCCATTACTGCTCAATTCTTACTGTTGTTCTCCAAAGATAAATTTATGTAGAATCTCCACATTTTTAGTTAAGTCTGGAACAATTACATTCATCTTACGTATCGTTACATTTTCAAAGGTATTATCTGCTGGAATTCGATTCTGCTCTAACCGATCTAAACCAATATCAACTGCAATTTTTAAGCAATCTTCAATTTCTCTTGTGTCCAAATCTGTTGTTACCATTGGTAGGCAAGAATTAGCTAACATTGCTAAATCCCATATTCCCAATGATTTATATTTATGAAGTAAAGAATCTAACACTATCCTGTGTCTCGAAGTTCTTCCAAAGTCATTGTACTCTCGTTCTGCGGTTCCAACATTTCGAATTCGACAATAACCAAGTGCCTGGTTTCCATTCATATGATTTAATCCAGCTACCACAGTTCGATATGCCGGATTGGAAATATAATTTGTAGTGTTTAACCAATCTGCTTCCGCTTTCGTTAATGAAATATCAATTCCATCCAATAAATCAATGATTTTTTCAAAGTCGTTAAAGCCAACCAGTGCATAACCATCAAGCTTAATATTGAAATTCAATTCGATGGCATCATAAAGTAGTTGAATTCCACCGGTAGCATAAGCTGAATTCAGTTTATTATCTAAATGTCCTGGAATCTGAACATACATATCTCTCATTAACGAGGTTAACTTAATTGATCTTTCTTTCGTGTTTAATGTTAATATTAACATTACATCGGTTCGTCCACGAGAGGTTCCTGAATCAATTGTTTCCTCACCAAGGAGTAATATGTTCGTTGCATAATCTTCATGCCTTGCAATACCTTCATCTTCATGCAAATCCACATCCTCAGGTTGAATTACTTCCAAATCTTCAATTTCTTCAATTGCTGCAATCTCATCTTCTTCCTTCTGTTCCACTTGCTTACTACCATCATCATAGTTCGTTTTGCTAGATGCAAACCAAGCACCAATCTTGATAGCGAGATTTTGACCTGGTGTCGTAAATCGAATAAACAAAAAAAGTAACAGCAAAGTCGCTATAACGCATCCTGCTGGTATTACAATTCGTTTCCAAAGCTTTAGCTTCTTTTTTTCCTTTTCATACTCGGTTGTAATCTCATCCGGTTTTATTTCGCTATCCTCTTGCTTCGCTAATGACTTAGTTATATCCTCAACGATAGTTTCTTCACTATCCGCTTTTTCCTTAATCTTGTCAATATCTTCTTCGATTTTTATGCTGGCTACTCTATGTACTGCTTCCTCTAATAAAGCAAAGTCGTCTTCACAATCTTCTCTTTTATCTAATAATCCTTCCTTTATCTCATTCAAATTATCTGTCGTTTGTTCTGTCGTTTGTTCTGTTGTCTGTTCTGTTGTCTGTTCTGTTGTTTGCACTGTTGCTTGTTCTATTGTTTGTTCTGAAATCTGATTATTTGTTTGGCTTTGTAAAAAGGATATAGTACCATCATCGTTAGTTTCTGTCTGTTCTATAGCGGAATCAGCATCAATGATTTGAATTCCACTACTACAATCAATCTTTATTCTTTCCTGTTCCATTTCATCTAGCAAAGCTTTTTCAATATTCTTTACAAACTCATCCTCATGGGATGGATCGAAATCCCAATTCTCGTCTTCCTTGCTCATCCTTTCCTCCATTCCTTAATTCTCATTTTAAATTCATTATCACTAAGTAAGAAGTAAACTCTAGTATAGTCTCGGAAAACCGATAAACTAATTATAACATAATATCTAATATTGTACTAGCAAAAAGTGTTTTGCTAGCAAACACTAGTATGCAAAAAGAGCTGTTGCATTTGTAAGTTAGCAACAGCCCGGATATCATATTACATTGTATTAATTTGATGTAACACTAGATTGCTCAACGATACCTGTAGGCATTGGAGTAATCGTAGGTTCTGGTTTATCTAAAAAGATATATTCATACAACTTCTTTATATTTGCTTCAAAATCTAGAAGTAAAACGAAACCATGCTCATTTTTCCCATCTGTGTAACAGTCTTCCACTGGGACTCTATAATTATCTATCGTAGTTATTCCATTCTCAATTACTTGTTCCAATACATCCGAAATTTGTTTTGATGTAAGATTTGTCTTTATCATTGGAAGAATATCATACATGATAGTTCCAAGTTCGATTATATTCTTGGATTTATATTTATCAAAAATAGCATTTAATAATCGTCGTTGGCGAAGGGTACGACCAAAATCATTATTCGCGCCACCAAGGGTAGCTACTTTACGTACTCTTGCATAGCCAAGTGCTTGATTACCATTCAACGTATTCCATCCAGCTTCAACATTACGATAGTTTGGATTAGAGATGTAGTTGGTTGTTTTTAAATAATTAGCTTCTGTTGCACCAAGTTCAATATCTACCCCGCCAAGTAAATCCACAATTTTCTCAAAAGATTCAAAGTTTACCGAGGCATAACCATCAATATGAATTTTAAAATTCTGTTGAACAGTATCAACTAACAAATCAGCTCCGCCTAAAGCATAAGCAGCATTTAATTTGTTATTATCATGACCTGGTATTTCTACATAACAATCACGCATAATCGAAGTTAACTTTATTGTCTTATCTTTAATGTTAACTGACGCAATCATCATTGTATCTGTACGTCCGCCCCCACCTATTTCTTCAACACCAAACAAAAGGAAATTAGCTACGTAATCTTCTTTACGATAAGGTGAATCGATCTCACCGTCAGGTTTCACAACAATTGTTGGCTTTGTAAATAATAGATTATCTTTATTTGCATCGGTTCCTTCATTATCCATACGATCTGCAACAATGTTCGAGCCTAGATTATATAATATTTTACGACCAGGTTTTGTTCCGACAAAGAATAGAATAATTGCAAAGAGAGATAAAAGAACACCACACGTTATTTTTATCCCTTTATGCTTCATCTTCTTCTTTGGTTTCTCTTCTTTCACAGAAGTTCCCCCTTCTGAATCCGTAGTATGATCAGACAATTTTCCAAGTTCCTCATTTACTTGCAATTTCAGCGATTCACTGATATCATCAAAAAAATTATCTTCTATCTCAAGTGTATCAGGGATTTCGATTGTTTCATATAAATCCTCTGATGAAGCATTTCTATTTTTTTTATCCTCGCTCATTTTGTAACACTCATCCTTCCTTAGATACCAATTAACGATATACACTATAAGAAAAACTATTATAATTTCATGTCAAAATTAAGTCTTATAAATTACATTTTATTAAAATATTACAAACTTCTATAATAAAGTAAAAAAAGCAAGTTCAAAAGTTCAACTAACACATAATACGACATTTTCACTTAATTGTAAAGTACTGTTTTATATAAAATATGTGAATTAATTTTGATTAATTTTGATATTTTCTTAATAAACTCGCAGATCATAGATAAGATGAATATACGAAAATGAAAGGCAAAAGATTTTTGAAATTCTAAAATACCACCAAATCATATTGCTGATTGGTGGTATTTATATACTTTTATTTTTTTAGATCTACAACGTTTATTCTTTGCAATAGTTACGAATTAATACCTGCCAATATATTACGACCGGCAGGTATTACAATCATATTCCTAATCTATATTTTAGTACTTTATCTATTTTAGTACTTTGTCTATTTTAGTACTTCAAGTAATTTTTCTATGAATTTGTAAACACGAATAGCTGAAGTTAGATTTAGACGCTCTTGTGGCGAATGAATATCATGCATATCCGGTCCAATCGATACAATATCAATATCTGGTATCTTTTCACTGATCAATCCACACTCTAATCCCGCATGAATAGCAGTCAATCTAGGTTCATGACCATATTCTTGTGTAAATACTTTAACAAACGTATCTCGGAACTCAGATTCTTGTTTGTACTCCCAAGCTGGATAATCAGATTTTGCCTCAATATCCGCTTGTAGAAACTCAAATAACATCGTAAGTTTATCTCTTAAATAGTATTTATAACTGCTCACACTACTACGCAATGCATAACGAAATTCTGCCACATCACCAGTTGCATCGAAGACACCTAAATTTAGAGAGCTTTCCACTAAACCTTCAATTGTACTACTCATTACCTGTACCCCATTAGGTGTTTGTGTCAATGCAAATAAAATTTTTGATGCTCCTGTTGGATGAATTGCAGTCACTTGTTTATGAGCAATCTTTGTGTTAGTTAACTTGATGTTTGGTTCTGCTGCCCTTAATTCTTTTTGGAAAATCTGATTCATCTCATCAAAAGCTTTCATTGCCATATCAACATCTTTGTCTTTCACTAAAATCTCACATTCCGCATGACTAGGAATTGCATTATCTTTAGATCCACCTTGCATCTGGATTAATAAGAAATCGCACTTCTCTTTTAACTGACACAACGCACGACCTAACAATAAGATGGCATTCGTACGATTTTTATTAATCTCTTGCCCAGAATGTCCACCACGTAATCCATCAATAGAGATATGAAGCACAGTTCCTTCTGATTCCATTGGTGTTAATGGTAGTTGCGCAACAAAGGTCATACCACCTGCACAACTGACAAGTACGTTCCCTTCTTCTTCGGAATCAATATTAATCATATTTCTACCTTTTAGAATGGAACAATCTAATTCTTTCGCTCCATCCATACCAGTCTCTTCATCGGTTGTTATTACAACTTCTAAAGCAGGGTGTGCAATCGTATCATCAGATAATAATGCCAATGAATAAGCAATTGCTATCCCATCATCTGCACCAAGTGTAGTTTTATTTGCACTTAGCCATTCTCCATCAATTTGCAGTTCTAACCCCTCTGTTTCAAAATTATGATTATGTCCACTCTCTTGAACACAAACCATATCCATATGTCCTTGAAGAATTACTGGTGTGTGTGCTTCGTAACCGGCCGTTGCTGGTTTGTAGATAACTACATTAAGGGCACTATCCTGAACATACTTAAGATTATGCTTTTTTGCAAAATCCACAAGATAATCACTAATTTTTTGGTTAAAGCCTGATCCTCTTGGTACCGAGGATATTTCCACGAAATAAGATAAAACATTCTTATAGTCCATGGATTGAATCAAATTTACGATATTACTCATTTTTTACGCTCCTATTAATTCTTAAAGCTATGAATTGGTGCTGGAATTCTTCCGCCACGATTGACAAATGAGTCACAGGAGAAATTATTCACTGGCATAATTGGTGCATACCCTAAAAGCCCACCAAATTCTGCCATTTCTCCAACTCCTTTGCCTATAACTGGAATAATTCGAACCGCTGTTGTTTTTTGATTTATCATACCAATTGCCATCTCATCGGCTATAATACCTGAGATTGTGGTAGGCTTTGTATCTCCTGGAATTGCAATCATATCAAGACCAACTGAGCATACGCATGTCATTGCCTCAAGTTTTTCTATCGTGAGACATCCTGCGTTAACTGCATCAATCATTCCCTGATCCTCTGACACTGGTATAAATGCACCACTCAAACCACCTACATAGGAAGATGCCATAACGCCACCCTTCTTTACTTGATCATTTAATAGAGCAAGTGCTGCTGTAGTTCCAGGTGCACCTGGATATTCCAAACCAATTTCTTGTAATATTTCAGCTACAGAATCTCCAACTGCCGGTGTTGGCGCAAGAGATAGGTCGACAATTCCAAAAGGAACGTTTAACATTTTCGAAGCTTCAAGTGCCACTAATTGTCCAACACGAGTAATCTTAAATGCTGTTTTCTTAATTGTTTCACATAAGGTTCCAAAATCTTTACCACGTACTGATTGTAACGCAGTTTTTACAACTCCCGGACCGGAAACACCTACATTAATAATCGTATCAGCTTCTGTCACACCGTGAAAGGCTCCTGCCATAAATGGATTGTCGTCCGGTGCGTTGCACAATACTACAAGCTTCGCACAACCAAGGGAATCCTTTTCTTTTGTCAAACTAGCAGTATTAACGATAATTTCACCTAATAGTTTAACTGCATCCATATTAATTCCTGTCTTTGTGGAACCAACATTGATAGAACTGCATATCCTCTCCGTAGAAGCTAAAGCTTCTGGAATTGATTCAATTAACAATTTTTCGGAAGGAGTCATTCCTTTGGACACTAAAGCAGAATAACCACCTATAAAATTAACTCCGACAACTTTTGCTGCTGCATCCAATGTTTTTGCAATTGATACATAATCCTTTGCCGTTTTACATGCTGAAGCACCTATCAACGCAATTGGTGTAACGGATATTCTCTTGTTTACAACTGGGATACCAAATTCACGCTCAATTTTTTGACCGGTAGAAACTAAATCTTTTGCTACCGTAGTTATTTTGTCATAGATGTTACGATTTAATTCGTCCAAATTACAGCTGATGCAGTCTAAAAGGCTAATACCTAGTGTTATAGTACGAACATCAAGGTTTTCTTTCTCAATCATCGTATTCGTTTCAATCACTTCATTAAAATTTATCATCAGATTTTCCTTTCTACAGATGGTGCATCATGTCAAAAATATCTTCTCGTTGTGCCTTAATTAAAACACCGATTTCCTTCCCAATCTGTTCTAGTTCAGAAGCAAAAACACCAAACTCTTTTTCTGATTCAACCATATCAACAATCATCATCATATTAAAATAGCCAGAAACGATTGTCTGTGAAATATCAAGAATATTAACACGACTACTAGCTAGGTATGTACAAACTTTTGCAATAATCCCTACTTGGTCATGACCTACTACCGTAATAATTGTTTTTTTCATTGCAATTCCTCCTCATATTCTAATTCGGTCCCACGAAATAGTGGGACCAGTGTATGATATATGCGTAATTCACGCATCATAACCTTATAGCTGACAATGCTATTCTACAATGACCATATCAGATACGATATCACGGTTTGCTACCGCAATATGTGGCATTGCAGAACACTCTGACCAATTTTGCGAAACTTCATAACGAATCGTTTCATAAGCAAGTTCCGCATAATTATTTTCCTTGCTTAGATGTCCTAGTATGATATGCCCTAATTTCTGATTTAATAATTCACATATTAACTTAGCTGATGTTTCATTGGATAGATGTCCTCGTTCACCAAGAATACGTTGTTTAAGATAATAAGGGTATCCTCCTACCATGAGCATATTTACATCGTGATTCGCTTCCATATATAAGATTTTAGAATCTTTTAATTTTGAAACTGTGTATTCTGTATACGTACCTAAATCAGTTGCCATACCAACTTTAACACCTTCATGTTGAAATGTATAGCAAACTGGATTACTCGCATCATGCGAAATTGCATATGGTTCAATTGTAACATCACCAAGTACAAAGGATACATCAGGCTTAATGCAATTCAATAAACCTTCTTCAATTCTTCCTATATTCCTTTGCTTTAATATTGCATTCAAGGTTTCCACAGTCCCGTATATAGGAATCTTGTGACGTCTCGCCATTACACCAATTCCTTGTATATGGTCACTGTGTTCATGTGTTATCAAGATACCTGCAATTGTATCTGGGTCGACATTAATCTCTTCTAACCCTGATTCAATTCGCTTTGCACTAACTCCGACATCAATCAAAAGATGTGTTTTATCACTGCCAACATATATACAGTTCCCACTGCTACCACTCGCAATACTGCATAAGCGCATATTCTTACTTCCTTCCTAACTCGATCACTTATCCATCGAAGGTATTAATCGTTGTCTAGTATATAATAAATTGTCTGTAAATGCAACAATCACCTATGACGAAATTCACAAAATACAAAAAGATAAAAAATCCCCTTAAGTAGATTTTGGTAATTTACCTTGTCTACTTAAGGAGAATTATATCTCATAAGCCTTGCTATCATCGATTATTCTTTTTCACTGAATCATAAATCGTGTCACTATCTACAGTCAATTGGTTTCTACCATTTTTCTTAGAATAATACATTGCACCATCTGCTCGATTCAATAACTCTGTAATATGCGTACAAGTCTCAGGATAACAGGATAAACCAACACTTACCTTTGCAGTTACAATATCTCGCTCATGTTGAATTTTCATTCTACATATACGATCTCTTAATTCATTAATTATATTAGAAGCCTCAGATACTTCTTTATGTGGAAGAACTACAACAAACTCCTCACCACCATAACGAGCAGCAATTCCATTATACTTATGAGCAATTTCCTTTGCATAGATAGCGATTTGCTTTATAACAACATCACCAAGTAAGTGTCCATAAGTATCATTAATTTTTTTAAAATGATCAATATCCAATAAAGCTACCGATAATGGAGTCGATTTTTCTCTTGCTTCCTTCGAATACTGATCAAGCATTATATTGAGTTGCCCCCGATTATATATTCCAGTTAAAGAATCTCGAGTTGCCATCTGCTCCATTTTCGCATATAAGCTAGCATTATGTATTGCTACAAGCAATTGAGTTACAACCGTTTCAAAGAAAGAAATATTATCATTAAAAAATTCATATTGTGTTTTACCTGTAATCAAAGCCCCAAGAATTACATTATCACTTACCAAAGGTACTATCAGCAAGGAATTTACTGACATGTCCTCTAAGAACGTGTAATTAGCGGAATCCACATGATTATCAACATAAGTACCCTCTAATCTAACATACTCATCAATACATCCGCCTTCTATCTTTTTACTCAGTAATTCTTCTGCCGTATCACTTAATCTGGTACGTATTCGATACAAGATTTTTTCATTTCCAGCAATCCCTGGTTGTATAACTACTGCACAAAGATCCAAACCAATTGCTTCGAAAAGTGACTCTGTTATAAGATTGAGCAGAGTTGTTATCTCAAGAGAAGAAGAGATGTATTTTAGTATTAAGTTTTGTATTGTGGTCTCTGCATTTGCACTATTAATCTTGTTATATGCAGTCTCTAACTTAATTTTTTGAATCCCAAGCTCTTCATTTGCCTTTTTAACTTTTTCTTGCTGAACTCGTAATGCCTCATTTGCATCTTTCATATTATCAGATAATCTTCGTAACTCAAAAACCTTATTATCCGCGGTTATAATAATTTCAGATATAAACTTAGTCAAAACAACAACACATGCTATAACCATGCCATAGGAACATATTTTACCAAAAAACTCTAATTGATCTCCTGGATTGACAAAAAGCATTACAATCATGTATATTGTAGCTGGTATGCAGGACACTATTAGTACCATTGTTCTAGCATATATATCTGTAAAATCAACAATCATCATCAATTCTATCATAGTCATCAGCAATAGGACACCGAGGAAAGAGGATGAAATACGAGTAATCATCTCAAGATAGCCCATCGATAACATGATTAATTGTGCAATCCGAAACACATTCCAAACGAATGCTTTCGTATAAAGTTGTAAGAATACTAAAATCATATCGAAAGAAACAAGGATAAGTGCAAATATGAGGCCCCTCATCCCATACAGAGAACTTCCACCAATCTCTTGCACTACCAAATAAAGTAAAAATACAAAAGATAAATACATATGCCCTCTAGAAATTTTACTCTTGTAAATAAGTAGTTCATCAATCATAAGTTATACTTCCTTTCGAAGTGTCGTTGCTACTCCCAGTAAAGCTGAACCTTGTCCCCATCATCTATTGGGGTTGTAAAGTCAGCAACTGCTCCGTTATGTTTTATCACAACCGTGTCTCCCTTAGCAACTGTAAGATCGAACGGATAAACATCTAGCACATCAACTAAAATATTTCGTGCTTTTTTCGCTATTGTCACTTTTGTATCATTGACATAAACGCAAATGTATTGCTCATCAGTCGCTGCGGCCTCACTCATCAATTTATCTGGAATATACTCATTTAATAGCGCTTCTTCATTACTGTCTTCATTCAAAGGATAAATCACTGAAAAATTCTCATAGACCGGGATATCTTCTTGTGCCTCTTGGTTATTAACAAGTATTCCATGGTGATATGGTAAATCCATAAAATTAAGCAATTGAGCAAGTGTATAATAGTTTAGAATATCTAATTCATCACCTGATTGAATCAAATAGGTGTCAGACACAAGCTTACCATTTGCCATAACGTATTTGGGACATATAACTTCTTTATCATTGAAAGTAAATACAATATTACCTTTATATTCTGACAGCTTTCCAACTGTCATTACAGCATCTGCACCGATTGTAGACTCCTTAATCTGAATGATATCATTCTGTACAATTGATGCACTCATACCAACATTCTTACCATTCAGAGTAACGACTGCTCCATCTCCTGGTTCACCACGAACCATACGTTTTGCTCCATTGAGTGTAAATTCAATTGTTTTCCCTCTCCGTGGAAACAACAATTCATTCGGAAAACCGACAGCTAAGGCAGCATCGATTATACTTAAATGGTTATTATCATATAATTTAATTCTCTTGCCATTAACAGAAACATAGATAAAATTATTACGGTTCTCATAATAGTTAAGGCAAATACCAATTGGTGTAACTAAAAGTGGATCTTTTTTAATCTCAGGCTGTAAGAAGGTTACACTTTGTAACACCTCTTCTCCACGCAATGCTACTCGTTCTTTACTCAAACCGAGTACATTAGCAAGTTTCTCAATAAATGCAACAGGTTTTCCACCACCTCCAACAACAAAAACAGCACTAACAGGCTTATCACCATTTAGCTCGATAATTTTGTCACCTATTAATTGTGTAACCCGATCGATTACTGGATTAATTGCTTCATTTATTTCATCGCGTGTTATCTTATGCGATAATCCCATAATATCCTTATATGTAACTGACTTTCGTCTAAGAGAGGAAATTTTTATTGTTTCTGCTGTCTTAAAATCAACAAGACATTTTTGAACTAATTCATTCGTTATGGCATCCCCAGCCATTGGTATCATACCATAAGCTATAATACTTCCATCCTTAGTAATACATATATCCGATGTTCCAGCACCAACATCAACAAGCGCTATATTGAGTAAACGGAATTTTTCAGGTATAGCTATATTGATAGCAGCAATCGGCTCTAGGGTTAAATTCACAACCTCGAGTCCTGCCTTAGCAACAGCTGCATATAAGCCTTCAATGACCTCGTCAGGTAAAAAAGTAGCTAACACATCTGCTGATATATTATTTCCTTTATGGTCATTTAGATTCGTCATCATATAACCATTTAAATAATAATGAACTACTGAATATCCTACACAGTAAAAGCTAATTCCATCTTTTTTTGTTTCTTCACGAATAACTCCATAAGCATTCTCTACCGCAAGTAGTTCCAAGGAACGAATATGTTCCTCTGTTATCGTCTCTTCACCTTGTAAATCATACTCAGCTTTTACAGGTACCGTCTTTAAAACCCGTCCTGCGGCCGCAATACAAACTTTAGTTAATGGACGATTCAACTGTCTTTCAAGATCATTCTTAACCTTTTGAATCGTCTCAGCTACTTTGTTAATATCATGGATTTGACCATCGAGCATTGCTCTCGTTTCATGATAGTGTACGCTCTGTGACACGACGATAAAATCCTGTTCATTTTGTTTGTACCCAACGGTGCCAACAATACTTCTTGTCCCAATATCCAAGCCAAATACTAAATGCTCCGGATATAACGTTGTATCCATGCAGTCTCCTCCCCGTATGCTTTATTTAAATATTATACTATTTTATCCGAAATTAATCTAGTACTGTTTACCTATTAACACAAATTAAATTAATTTTTTTAATTTTTCTACAATTTCCTCATTTGTTGTGCTATCATCATTCGAGATAATATGAGTACAATGCTGTTTTGCATAAGAAACATTTTCTTGTTTCTCAAAGATGGCATCAATCTTATCCTTTGAATAATTGCGTGAACAAATCAACCTTTGTCTTCGAACTTCTTCACTTGCATCGATAAACCAAGTTTCATCACAAAACTTGTCAAACTTTGCCTCAAACAAAAGTGCTGTTTCCACTAAAACCGCTTCATACTCCCCCGATTTTCTATATTCATCAATTTTTTGAAGAGTAACATCCTTCACCTTTGGATGTGTAATCTGATTAATTTTTTTTACCTTCAACTTATCTGAGAATACAATCTGAGCTAATTTACTGCGATTAATCTCTCCATCTTCATCTAAAATCTCTTCCCCGAACTCATTGACAACATCAAAATAAGAGCAACCGCCTTTTTTCATCTGCTCTTTTGCTACATCATCCGTATAAATTACAGCGACACAGAAATTTTCTCGTGCTAATTTGATAACTGTACTCTTGCCAGCACCAATTCCACCAGTTACTCCAATGACTTTCATATTTACTCCTAAGCTCCACCATTTACTCATTCGTCTATCTTGAGGATGTTGTAGGCTATCTTGTCGCTATAAAAAAAGATAGCTTACAACATTTTATAATTTAACTTTTACTTTGCATCGTACCAATCGTTTCCCTGATTAACATCTGCAATCATTGGAACAAGTAATTTACAAGCATTCTCCATCTCTTCCTTCATTAATTTCTTAACTTCCTCTACTTCAGAAAGTTTTGCTTCTACTAACAATTCATCGTGAATCTGTAATAATAATTGAGATTCATATCCACGACTTATTAAAGATTGATTCACACGAATCATCGCAATCTTAATAATATCAGCTGCCGTCCCTTGAATTGGTGAATTCATCGCAATTCTCTCTTGACCTGATCTTTTGATAAAGTTCGAATGATTCATATCAGGTAGTCTTCGAATTCGACCATACAAAGTAGTAACAAAACCATTATCTCTTCCGTTTGCAACTAGTGAATCTAGATATTGTTTAACTTTTGGATAAGTCTCAAAATACTTTTCGATGTATTCATCGGCTTCTTTTTTCTTAATCTTTAAATCCTCCGATAAACTAAATGCACTAATTCCATAAACAATACCAAAATTCACTGCCTTTGCATTGCTTCTTTGAGCGCTCGTTACTTCATCAAATGGAATATGAAAAACTTGAGAAGCTGTTAAACGATGAATATCTTTACCAGTTTTATATGCATCAATTAGCGTCTCATCTCCTGACATATGAGCAAGAACACGTAGCTCAATCTGTGAATAGTCCGCATCTAAAAAAACAAAACCATCTTTTGGAATAAATACTTTACGAATCTTTCTGCCAAGCTCCATACGAATCGGAATATTTTGAAGATTTGGCTCGGTACTACTTATACGACCTGTAGCAGCAATCGTCTGATTGAATGTTCCGTGGATTCTACCATCCTCACTAACATATTCTGCAAGTCCATCTGCATAGGTTGACTTTAATTTTGTAAGTTGACGATACTCCAGTATTTTCTCAATGACTGGGTCTTCTTGCTTTATCTTTTCTAACACATCTGCCGAGGTGGAATATCCCGTTTTTGTCTTTTTACCATTCGGTAACTTCAACTTAACAAATAAGATTTCACCTAATTGTTTTGGAGAATTAATATTAAACTCTTCTCCCACCATCTCATAGATCGATTTTTCTAATTCTTTTATACTTGTTGTTAAATTAGCACTATACTCACGTAGCGCAGCTTTATTTACTCGGATACCTCGTTGCTCCATATCAAACAAAGTATAGATTAATGGCATCTCAATTGTCTCAAATAATGACAACATCTGAGTATTCGTTAATTGTTCTAATAAGACTTCATAAGCAAGAGCGGAAACAATAGCCTCACTACTGATAGCTTTTAAGAAATTTTCTTTATAAAAAGTGCTTAATTCAGAATAAGTATTCTTACCCTTAAGTTCTGTACGTGAAACGACTTCACAATTTAAATATTTTGATGCGACATAACTATCATCATAAGTGCTCACTTCAGGTTCCATAAGATAAGCAGCGATCTCAACATCAAACACGTCGGTATCTTCACAAAAAGGAAGGAAAGTAAGCTGTTCCTTTAAAGAAAACGTTGCAAACGTAATCTCCTCTTCCATTAATCGTTTCCATTGGCTCAATAAGAAATCATTCGTTATTTCTTCATTGACTAGCAAATAGATAACACTTTCTTTTGTAGCTATTGTAATTCCTAGTAATGTTTTTTCTTCTACGATAGCCTTAATGCCTATACATGCTAATTCTTCTGCTTTTTCGAGTAAAGTATCAAAAAATGCAATCGCATCTTGCTTTTTCTCAACTAATTTACTGCCTGCAACCAAAGAATCAAATAACTCTTGATAATTAGCTCGACAGTTATGATCGCTTGGTTTTACTAATGCTTCTTCACTCTTCGTATCACTAAAAGATTTCGCATCGTCTTGCCGAAATGAATTCGTAGCCACCTTACCACTTAAGCCTTCCTTACCACTTAAGCCTTCCTCACCAAATAAGCTCTCTGCAATATCAAGATCGCTCATAGATTCAAATTCCGCATCACAATTCGCTTCTTTTGGATGTAAAAAAGAAGCAATCTTTAACGACTTAAATTCTAACTCATCAAAACGCTGCTGAGCTTTTAACTCATTGATATGAACTTTTAAATCCTCCAAAGTAATTGGCAAATCAATATCCTTTTTAATCGTGGCCAACTTCTCGCTTAACTTTGCCGCCTTCTCACCAACAAGCTCAGTATCGCTTTCCTTTAGAAGTGCATTGATTGGAGTTCGTTTAATTCCAAGCGTTTTCCAATATTCACTCACCCTCTTTTTACCTGCATCATCTAAATCACGAATCGCGTCATACAATTTATCTACGGTTTCATATTCTTTAATTAATGTGACTGCAGTTGCCTCACCAACTCCAGGCACACCTTTAATATTATCAGAACTATCTCCCTGGATTCCTTTTAGAGAAGGTACAGAACTTGGTTTAATCCCAAATTCCTGTTCTACTAAACTTGGAGTAAATAAGAAAGTACGATCTGGTGCATTTACCTCTTTACTTGATATTCCATACTTATCATATAACTCCTCTGTCTTTTTAGCAGTACTATGAAGCAACCAAAGATTGGTCTTCTCGGTAATCAACTGAAGATAATCATTATCCTTCGTTAAGATACGAATAGGAACCTCATCCTCGAATTTTGCACATAGTGAGCCACTAAAGTCATCTGCTTCATAACGCTTGTCCATAAATTGAGGAATGCCCATATCTTCTAAAACTCCTTGACAGAGCATAAATTGATCTTTTAGAGGAGTCAACGTCTCTCCACGATTTCCTTTATAATCTGGATACATCTCTCTACGGAACGTATCACGACTCACATCCCATGCTACTGCTAGATAAGTAGGTTTTTGATCCTTTAGGATTTTTAATAATACCCTTATGAATCCATATACCGCATTGGTATAAACTCCAGTTGAAGTTTGCATAATCTTATGAAAGAAACGTTCCTTCTCCTCCGATGTTTTTGCAAACATTATTTCTTTTGGAAGATTACCAAAAAATTGGGTGCTTAATAAACTTGAACCATCAATAATTAATAAAAACTCATTTTCCTTCATCGATATGATTTACCTTCTCTTTCTGATCCTTTTCGAATGGTATATACCACGTATCTGGTACAGGAACTGACTTGTTATATAGGATTACTCGGTTGATATTACCTTGGTTATACATCTGATATAAGAATAAGCGCAGTTCTTTGATGTGTTTGATATAATTTTTTGCTTGTTCATCATACTTACTAATAAATAACGCAACTGGGTCGTATTGTTCTGGTATTCCAATGTAAACCAAATGATACGCAGGTTCTGGTGGTTTCGTAACATTGATTACTTTTGTCGTAACCGATATGCTTGATAGAATAATAAAGCCTAACGTTACGAATAGAAAATAAAATCGTTTTCTGACTCGTGCTAACTTCTTTCTGCGTATCTTCTCTGCACTAAGCCTCAACTTATTATCTAGTTGCTGTGAAAACTGATTTGCTAGTTCTTTATCCTCATCTAATAACTTCATTGCAGTCAATAAAGTATAGTATACTTCTAATTCTTCTTTACAGTCAGAACAATGGTTCACATGTTCCAAAAACCGTTCTAACGTAGCCATGTCAAGCTGGTCATTAATAAATGCTGTGATATAAGATTGTGCTTCCAAACAAGTCATGACTCTCACATCCTCTCGCTATTAAGTACATTTGGTAGCCATATTCTCACTTTAATGAAATCCTAACTATTCTCAATTTTACACTGTATTGATACAAAATGCAATTAGAACAGAAGTGTTTTATCTGCGGGTCAAAAGTACTTAAGATAGATAACCCACGTCATTTTGCACAAGGAAATCTTAGAGTATGGGATGCCAAACATAATTTATACGCAACACGCTTTCGCTTGAATGAAGTTCGTAACGGTACATAAGGGCCTACAATACAGGCCCTAAGTACCGACGACTTCATAACAGTATAGAGTTCTGACGTCATTTTGCACAAGGAAATCTTAGAGTATGGGATGCCAGACATAATTTATACGCAACACGCTTTCGCTTGAATGAGGTTCGTAGCGGTACATAAGGGCCTACAAAACAGGCCCTAAGTACCGACGACCTCATAACAGTATGCTCCTAAATTATGTTTGGCATCCCATATTTATCTAGTCTATTGATGTGCAAAATGACGAATGAAATTATTGAATAGTACTTTTGACAACGTACTCCTATTATATATAAGAGTGTTTTGCCTGCAAAAAACTCGCACGAGGAGCATTTTACAAGCACAACGTTTGCTGTCGGGTTCAGATAAGTTAATTTATTAAATTGTATCAATATTCTTAAAATTTATACTTGCCAAAACCTCTTTTGTATGATAGAATTATCTTCGCTGAAAGGCAAGCGGATGTGGCGGAATGGCAGACGCATCAGACTCAAAATCTGACGGGTTCACGCTCGTGCGGGTTCAAGTCCCGCCATCCGCATCAATGCTTAATTTGCAAGGGTTTTATCCATCTTGTAAATCTTCTATACTCGTAAGATTATTTGAAACTTTTCACTTAGTCTTACGAGTATTTTTTATGTCCAAAAGGAGGATTAAAATGGGTAAAAAGATTACAATGTTAATGCAAAATGAAATACCTACCGTATCAGAATGTTTTCAACTCTATATCCGTAAATGTGAAGTCAAAAATATGTCCGATAAAACCATGAAAGTTTATAAGGCACATCATAATGACTTTCTACTATTTTGTGGACAGGATTTAGAGTATATTATAGAAATCACTTCTAATACCATTGATAATTATATTCTAAATAAGAGGAAAACTCAATCTTGCAATCAAATTACTATTAACTCTTACCTAAGAAGTACAAGAGCATTTTTATACTGGTGTATGGAAGAAAGATATTTACCACACTTTTCTATTCCCATTCCTAAAACAGATAAGAAAATCAAAGAAACTTATACGGATGCTGAATTAAAGATACTATTAAAGAAACCTAATGTTAAATCAGTATCATTTACCCAATATAAAATATGGGTACTTACAAATTACTTACTTGCTACTGGAAACCGTATATCATCAGCATTAAACCTTAAAATAGGACATCTTGATTTTGATGCAGAAACAATACTAATTGATAAGACCAAAAATCGTAAGCAACAAATTATTCCCATGAGTAAAGTTTTAAAGGATATCTTAATGGAATATCTTACTTATCGTAATGGTAATTCTGACGATTATGTATTTTGTAATAACTATGGCGGTCAACCAGATCAACGTACTTTCCAACAAGAAATAGCCGATTATAATAATAATTTAGGTATAAAGAAAACCTCTGCTCATTTATATCGTCATACATTCGCAAAAAAGTGGATACTCAATGGTGGTGATATATTCCGTCTGCAAAAAATACTAGGGCATTCTGATTTAACCGTAGTAAAGGAATATGTTAATATGTTCTCAAATGATGTAGCCATTGACTTTGACAAGTTTAACCCTCTGGATAATATGAAGTATAAAATCAAGCAAAATAAAATTTCTTTTAAATAGGAAGATTAACGCTCTAGCAATTCGTTAGGACGTTATTTTTCTTCATAAAAAAGCACCTACCGAAGTAAGTGCCTTGACTCTCAATTATAATTTTTATTATAGATATCCAAAGATGATTGTAAATCGTTTTTTAATCTCTTAAAATCTGATAACTTAGTTTCCTTAATTCTCCGTGTTTCATTATGCATCTTATATAATTCATCTTCATTGAAATCCATCTTAAATACGTCCAGATTTATATGTGAATAGTTTCTACATTCAAGAAAACCTTTTAATACCAATTTCTTATTAAAATCGTAATCCAGTTTTTCTATTTCAGTCTCCAGTTCAGCAATAAATGTATCTGTTTCTCCAAGAAGTTCCTCAACAATTTTCTTATCCATTTCATTTGCAATAGTCATTGCCATATCTACCTACCCCCATATAATTATTACTTACCATAATTTTACACCGATACTCATAATAATACAACCTATTTTCTGGTAAATATTAAACTGAATGGAGAATATTCTTTCTCTGCATCTGCAATACTTGCAATCCTGTCCTTAATATTCTGAATACGTTCCTGTAAATGCTTATATGCAATTCGTATTCGTAAATTCTGTTTCTACCCTACGCATTAAATCAACATCATTGCTGACTACTTCCAATACATCAATTACTGTATATAATAATGCTTTCTGCATAGTAGTTTTATCATATTCTGGCATGATAACTACATCAAAATCATTCTCCTTAAGGAACTGTGAATATTCTGTATCTGTGAGATATTCTTTATTATTTAACTCTAATTTCAATCTTTCTAATACTGTCATTGTAAATCTCCTTTCCTATTAAAAAGGCATCGGATAACTCCGACACCCTTTACTATCACTATTGGGGAATAGATTAATTTAAATATCTTAATACATTAATAAACAAATCTTTACCTACCAACTCTTGCAAAGTATATAAATCCATTTTATTATCATGAATTTGTTGATAAACAAATGTTTTTCTCAATGAAAGTGTATTGACATTATATTTAATACCCTTGGACTTAGCAGCCTTCTTAATAATCTGACCTAATGTATCAACACTTATATGGTCATGACCATTTTCTCTGCTTCTAAATATATAACTGTTTATATTGCTTATTTCACCAGAATACTTTTTATATTCTCTATATTCTTCTATGACTTGCTTGAAAGCATCGTTATACTTAAACTTTTTATCATCAAGGAAATTCCATTCATTATCGTAAATATCATTCCATCTAAGTGCTATTAGTTCGTTACATCTAAGTCCTATATTGACTCCCATTACAAACAAAGTATAATTTCGTCTGTTGGTTAATTCATCATCAAGATTTTTACTATCATTTATTCTATCCATAAAATATTGCTTTATAAGTGGAACATCAAATTCTTTAAATGGTTGGACATCTTCTCTATTGATCTTTGTATTATTCTTTGTCTGCTTCGGCGTACCATCTTTCTTTAATGCCATATTAAATACCCCCTCTTAAATACAGGAATATTTTACCTCTTATTGTCGAAGAAGTAAACCATTATTCTCCTTCAAATACCAACTATTAAATTATAGTAAGAGCAATTGTGCTGTCCTCATGGTCGAAAATTGGACTATAACCCTTTGGCAAATATATCAAAGGTTGTCTAGCGCTCGACGAATTCATCAAACCCTTAAGTTTATCCTTATGATTGATATAAATCTGATGATCTATTTATTTTACCTACTTCTCTATCGTTCATAAAAAGTTCTTGACTTTACTGTAAAATATTAATTATAACCGCTTACTTGTAATCCCCAATTACTCCAAAATAATAGGTTTTATCATAGATTGGATAAGCTGAAATAAACTGTATCATGATAGGTGTGTGATCAAGATCCGGGTGTCGAACAAACATAAATCGATCCGCTTGTCGTAATGCTTGCAGTGCAACAGGCATTTCCTCATAGAAAATTTTATTTCTCTTAAATGAATTTCCCTTTACCTCTTGGTTATCCACAAGTACATAACCACTTAGCATAAGCCCCTTGTCTGTATGCATCCATGAAATTCTTACTTCGTCACGCTCACTAGTGACTTGGTCTTCGGCAAAATTCTCAGCGATAAATACAAACAATTCGGCAGTGATATCTGAATGGGTAATCGTATAAAGTCTATTCATCACAGGCCCATATGGTTTCATTCGATCCCGATATTGTACGA
>JAEYPP010000071.1 GCA_023410575.1 Bacillota bacterium
TAAGGAACACCTACCTGACGGGATAATAAGATGTGCTCTTTAGTCTGAGCCATAACACCATCAGTAGCAGCAACTACAAGGATAGCACCATCCATCTGAGCGGCACCAGTGATCATGTTCTTTACATAATCGGCATGTCCTGGACAGTCAACGTGTGCGTAGTGACGTTTCTTAGACTCGTACTCAACGTGAGAAGTAGAAATAGTGATACCTCTTTCTCTTTCTTCTGGAGCTTTGTCGATGTTTTCAAAAGCAACAGCTTCACCAGTACCTAATCTATCATGTAAAGTCTTAGTAATTGCAGCTGTTAAAGTTGTTTTACCATGATCTACGTGACCAATAGTACCGATATTACAATGTGGTTTGTTTCTTTCAAACTTAGCTTTAGCCATTTTAAAAGTCCTCCTTTAATTACGCCTGTCATTAAGCGTATTAATTTTTATTATTGATATGCCCATTTCTCTTTGAAATCGCACTCTAGCTCCCTGCAACGCAGAAGAAGCATTTTATAAGCCTAATTATATTCGAAAAGTAAAATATTTTCAAGCAGAAAATATAGTAGGTCTTATATTTATTTCAATAGAACAAGTACCCTTCGGTACATGTTCTATTGGTTTATTATTTAGATTTGTTACTAAGAACTTTTTCTTGAACATTCTTTGGAACCTGCTCGTAAGTAGAGAAGAACATGGAGTAGGAACCACGGCCCTGTGTCTTAGAACGAAGTGTTGTAGAATAACCAAACATTTCTGACAAAGGAACGAATCCATGAATTACCTTAGAACCATTATTATCCTCTGTACCTTCGATACGACCACGACGGGAACTGATATCACCGATAACATCACCCATGTAATCATCAGGAACAGTAACTTCAACTCTCATGATTGGCTCAAGTAAAACTGCACCAGCTTTGTGCATTGCATCTTTGAATGCCATAGAACCAGCAATCTTGAATGCCATTTCATTAGAATCGACTTCATGGTAAGAACCATCATAGCAGTTAGCGCTAACACCAAGAACTGGGAATCCACCAAGAACACCACACTTCATAGCATCTTCAATACCTGCCTGTACAGCTGGGATATATTCCTTAGGAATAGCACCACCAACTACACTGTTTGTAAACTCAAATGTCTTCTCTCCATTAACATCCATAGGAGCAAACTTAACTTTACAATGACCGTACTGACCACGACCACCGGACTGTTTAGCGTACTTACTATCAATGTCAACTTCTCTAGTGATACCTTCTTTGTATGCAACCTGAGGTGCACCAACGTTAGCTTCTACTTTGAATTCACGAAGAAGACGGTCAACGATAATCTCAAGGTGAAGTTCACCCATACCAGCGATGATTGTCTGTCCTGTTTCTTCGTCCGTACGAACACGGAATGTAGGATCTTCTTCAGCAAGTTTTGCTAAAGCTTCGCCCATCTTATCCTGTCCAGCTTTTGTCTTAGGCTCGATTGCAACGTCAATAACTGGTTCTGGGAATTCCATAGACTCTAAAATAACAGGAGACTTTTCATCACAGATAGTATCACCAGTTGTTGTAATCTTAAAACCTACTGCTGCAGCAATATCACCTGCGTATACTTTTTCGAGATCTTCTCTCTTATTCGCATGCATCTGAAGAATACGACCAACACGTTCTTTCTTATTCTTAGTAGCATTTAATACATAAGAACCGGAGTTCAGTGTACCAGAGTAAACTCTGAAGAATGCAAGCTTACCAACGAATGGATCAGCCATAATCTTAAATGCTAATGCTGCAAAAGGTTCTTCATCAGAAGAATGTCTTACAATTTCATTACCATCTTCATCAACACCATTGATTGCAGGAATGTCAGTTGGAGCTGGCATGTATTCAATTACTGCATCTAATAACTTCTGAACGCCCTTATTTCTATAAGCACTTCCGCAAAGTACAGGAATGATCTGAACTGCGATTGTTGCTTTTCTAAGAGCTGCTTTTAATTGATCTACAGATGGTTCAACACCCTCTAAGTAACCTTCAAGTAATTCATCATCTGTTTCACAGATAGATTCAATCATAGCTGCTCTGTACTCATCAGCTTGATCTTTCATATCATCAGGGATTTCTTTGATCTCAATCTGATCTCCCTTGTCATCAAGATAGTAATAAGCTCTCATTTCAAAAAGATCGATAACACCAATGAAGCTATCTTCTTTACCAATTGGTAATTGGATAGGAACAGCGTTCTTGCCTAATCTCTTCTTAATCATATCTACTACGTTGAAGAAGTTTGCACCAGAGATGTCCATCTTATTAACGAAAGCCATTCTTGGTACATTGTATTTATCTGCCTGACGCCATACAGTTTCAGACTGTGGTTCTACACCACCTTTTGCACAAAATACACCAACCGCACTGTCAAGTACACGTAAGGAACGCTCAACTTCGACAGTAAAGTCAACGTGGCCAGGGGTATCGATAATATTGATACGGTGCTCTGATGCGCCCGCTTTCTTTTTATGCTCGAATTCCTGAGTCCAGTGACATGTTGTAGCGGCTGAAGTGATTGTGATACCTCTTTCTTGTTCCTGCTCCATCCAGTCCATAGTTGCAGTACCTTCATGAGTATCACCAATTTTGTAGTTAACACCGGTATAATATAAGATACGCTCTGTAAGAGTTGTCTTACCAGCATCGATATGAGCCATAATACCGATATTTCTTGTTCTCTCTAATGGGTATTCTCTTCCAGCCAAGGATTTTTCCTCCTTAATTAATTACAATTACTTATTGTAATTGCCTACTATACGATTCTAGGTTTACGTAATAGATAGCCACATAGACTACCTATTACAATAGGATTATGCAAAGATAATCGCTTATTACCAACGATAATTTGCAAATGCTTTGTTTGCTTCTGCCATCTTATGCATATCTTCTTTTCTCTTAACAGCGGATCCAGTGTTAGCTGCAGCATCTAAGATTTCTCCTGCAAGTCTATCTACCTGAGTCTTCTCGCCTCTCTTACGTGAGAAGATTGTTAACCAACGAAGAGCTAATGCTTGTCTTCTGTCTGGTCTAACTTCGATTGGCACCTGATAAGTTGCACCACCGATACGACGAGCTTTTACTTCTAATACAGGCATGATATTATTCATAGCCTCTTCGAACACTTCGATAGCATCCTTACCGGACTTTGCTGCTACCTTTTCAAAAGCGCCGTATACGATCTTCTGAGCAGTTCCCTTCTTACCATCAAGCATGATGTTGTTAATCAACTTAGTAACAATCTTGTTATTGTAAATTGGATCTGCTAATACATCTCTTTTTTGTATATGTCCTTTACGTGGCACGTTGCTTCCCTCCTTAATATCGGTTACAAATTTACATGTAACCATTAATTCTACGGTACTCACATTACTGTGTTCATGCTAGTTTAATATCTATATTTAAAATCGAACATACCGCAACCACTCAAGTATAAGTCGTTCTTTAAATAAAAAATTAACCCGGCATTCCATGTAGCTCAAGCTACTAAATTAGTAATGAGAAAATTATTATTTAGCGTCTTTAGGTCTCTTTGCTCCGTATTTGGAACGAGCCTGTCTTCTCTTTGCTACACCTGCTGTATCGAGTGTACCTCTGACGATGTGATATCTTGTACCTGGAAGGTCCTTTACTCTACCACCTCTGATTAATACAACACTATGCTCCTGAAGATTGTGTCCTTCACCTGGGATATAGCTTGTTACTTCCATACCATTGCTCAAACGAACTCTGGCAATTTTTCTAAGCGCTGAGTTAGGCTTCTTAGGAGTTGCTGTTCTTACTGCTGTACATACGCCTCTCTTTTGAGGAGCGGATGTTTCTGTAGCTTTTTTCTGTAAGGAGTTAAATCCTTTTTGTAATGCTGGAGCAGTTGATTTCTTCTCCATCACTTTTCTGCCTTTTCTTACTAACTGGTTGAATGTTGGCATTAATTTTTCACCTCCTGATAAGTATTCGATGATTCGTGGTTGCTTATGCAGACTTTCTCTGCGTAGTCATTCTCCGTAGGAAATTGACATAACAAATAACATGCGCTACATTGCGCGCAGATTAGATTATACTTCCGAAATGTGTCGTTGTCAAGGCTATTTTAAAGGTTATTTCCAATTTTTTTCTTGAAATTTTTTACGAATTTGACAGACATTTCAAACGAAAACAAAAAAGACAACTTAACAGTTACGTTAATTTCTGCCAAGTTGCCTTTTTTGTGATTTGCTATTGATCTAATTTTTTGTACCATTTTTCTCTAAAGGTACTTTATTCCGTATTTATCTTATGTATCTTGTTTCCTTATTTTACACATGCGTTTTCTCCAATACCAAGGGGTATCTGATACTTACTATGTATATCGTAAAATAATTCTTTTATCTTGATGTGCATTAATTCTTCATACTTACATATGTTAAGAATGAATTTATTTCTCTTTTGTAGGTCAGTATTGTAACTGACTACTAAAGTATACACAATTCATTAGAATTAGTCAATATAATGCGACTAAATACATTATTTACCACAATATAAATGAATTTTCTATATTTTACATTCTTTTCATCATTTACAAAGGAAAATAATAAAAATCAAAATAGCAAAGATTTTATTCCAATTAGGCATATACTATGTTATAATGTTGATTGGTGACTTTTTTCGCCCAAGACGAAAATACTGGAGGTCCATCCAATGGAAGAACAAGTAAACAGCTTTGAAGCACGCTTAAAAGAATTAGTTGCTTTTGCTAATGATAATAAAGGTGTAATCGAGGTAGGAAAAGTAAATGACTTCTTTAAAGAATTGAATCTGAATGTACGACAGATTGATAAAATATACGAGTATCTAGAAGCTAATAATATAGTAGTTTTAAATCCAACTGATGATGATGAACCAGATGATGATATACTTCTCGAGTTAGAAGATGATACTGATGTTCTCGCAGATACTGAGGATATTTCTACTATGGTTGCTACAATTTCAGATGATCCTGTAAAACAGTATCTAAAGGAAATCGGAAGTTATCCTCTTCTTTCGATTGCAGAAGAAATCGAATTAGCAAAAAAAATTGAAAATGGAGATGCAATGGCAAAGCGTATTTTAGCTGAGTCTAACTTACGACTTGTCGTAAGTATTGCAAAACGATATGTAGGTCGCGGTTTATCTTTTCTTGATTTAATACAAGAAGGTAACTTAGGCTTAATAAAGGCTGTAGATAAATTTGATTATAGCAAAGGATATAAATTCAGTACGTATGCAACATGGTGGATTCGTCAGGCTATCACACGTTCCATTGCTGATCAGTCTCGTACCATTCGTATACCAGTTCATATGTCAGAAGTTATTAATAAAACTTACCGTGTTTCACGTAATTTACTACAAGAACTAGGTAGGGAGCCAAGCGAACAAGAACTTGCTGATGCAATGAATCTTCCTATTGAAAAAGTTCGCGAAATTTTAAAGGTATCTGCAGATCCAATCTCGTTAGATACTCCAATCGGCGAAGAAGATGATAGTCACCTCGGAGATTTCATAAAAGATGATACGATTATGGGACCTGAGGATGCCGCATCTTATGCTGTACTTCAAGATCAAATCAGCAAACTACTTGACACACTTACTGACCGTGAACAACGTGTACTAATTCTACGTTTTGGATTACAAGATGGCAGAAGTCGTACTTTGGAGGAAGTTGGTAAGGAATTTAATGTTACTCGTGAACGTATTCGACAGATTGAAGCAAAAGCACTACGTAAATTAAGACATCCTAGTCGAGCACGTATGTTAAAGGGGTATGATCTTAACTAATCACATGTAAAGGGATGGATTTGTATGAAGAGAATTGCTTTAATGTTTTTAAGAAGTTTCTTTAACTTACCACTATGGCTGTGGCAGTTACACGAATTATGCAAGATTGAAAAACATGATCGTTTTGAACGATATGCATGGATGCATCGTTTGGTTCCAATTGCAAATCGGCGTGGGCGTGTTAAGATTGAATGTCACGGACAAGAAAATATACCAAAAGAATCTGGATATATCTGTTTTCCAAACCATCAAGGGCTATTTGATGCTTTGGCGATTATTGAAACACATGAAAAGCCTTTTGTTACCGTCATGAAAAAAGAGGTAAAAGATGTCTTTTTACTCCGCAACATTATATGTTTATTTCAAGCTGAGATTATCGACCGCGAAGATATTCGCCAATCCATGACAGTAATAAAGAATATGACCAATCGTGTAAAGGCAGGAGAGAACTTTGTAATCTTTGCAGAAGGAACAAGAAGTCGTGATGGAAATAACATCGGAGAGTTCAAAGGTGGTAGTTTCAAAAGTGCTATGAATGCTCGTTGCCCTATCGTTCCTGTTGCATTAATTGATTCTTATAAAGCATTCGATACCAAATCGATTAAGAAATTAACAGTTCAAATTCATTATTTAAAACCTCTATACTATGAAGAATATCAAGGAATGAAATCTACTGAAATCGCAAGTCTTGTTGAAAATAGAATTCGCGAAACGATTGCAGCAAATATAAAGTAGGATTAATTTAAAAGGACTGTCGCACCATGCAACAGTCCTTTTTGTTTTTGCAAATAAATAAAAACTACTAAGGAGAATCCCCTTATTTTATTAAATTCAATAAATTTGTGTCTTTGATATAACTGTTAACATTATACAATACAAGTACATCCGTAATACCGTTTTCTTGAATTAACTTTGAAATTGGCATATTCATATATCGTAAGTCCACCATATAGGTAGTTTCAAAATGGTTAGCCGCAAATGGTGCAAAACAATGCGCATAGGAATCCTTGATAATGAGAAGTTTTTTCCCATTTTTATTTTCTGTATTAATTTCTACCAACGCGTTATTACCATTCAAATACATAGAATATTTATCCTTTGTATCAAGATACTTAAATTCATATAGTGTATCCTTGATTTTTTGATCCATGTTATACTCGACCTGATACTTAAAATTAGTATCATAAATTTCCATCGTATCCGCTGGATTATTGACATTTACTTTCGAATAGATGGTTCCTAGGAAATCATTCGTTACTGCCTTAATGTGAAACTCATCTTTTGTCATTGGTGTGAAGCCCATTGTCTTGGCCCATTCAACATAAGCATAATATGCTCCATTTACAGTCCAATGGTGGTCGGTTCGATAAAAGATATACTCCTTATCATGAGCATTCAGTATATCTCTTAAATCAATAAAATTATCACCTAAAGATGCACTTAATCGGTCCAAATATGCTCCTTGATCAAATCCTGTCGCAAATGGTGGCAATTTCTCTGATAAAACCTCAAAAGCTGTCGGTGCAATCATTGCATACACATGGTCCTTACCAAGCATTTCTTCATATTTCTCCATAAATGTTTCTAGGCGCGCGGTATTTTTTTCTAATTGCTCTTGATTAACATCAGCATCCTCTACCTTCTCGATTAAATAGTCATCTTTTCCGAAATAAACACCATTAATATCTTTTTTTAGTAAAGCAAGCTCAGTATATGTTTTTAGACCAATCCAACTGTCACGTAAGATAAACTGATCTGTAACATACGTCTCATAATCTCTAATATAACTACCATCTAATAAGCTCTCCCAAGTAAATGTTGGTTTACTTGCTAGAACACGATTCTCATTTTCTGAAAAGCCTCGATCTTTGCTTAAAAAGCTCGCAATTGTTAACCCGAAAATTAGAGCCAAAAAAATAACTGAATTGCTATATTTACCATATTTTTTTTTCTGTTGAACCACATGCTCACTCTTATCTATCTTTGGAGGATTTGGTATCACAGAGTTGTTTTTCAAGTTATCTGTCATAATACCTCCTAAAATCTAAAGTATAAAAATGGGTTGTAAGATGCGTCTACAAGATATGCCACCGATACTATGAATACACCAATGATAAATGCACCCTGTACCCACGCTGAAATCTGTTTCTCACCATAATTACCGAATAATTTAATTGATAACCTTTTTGGAAAGTCTGTGCTGGCAAGTATGGTTATGATTATAATGGCCCCATAATTTAATAATAGATAACATGTTCCTCGATTAATGATTGCTATATCATTAAATCCGAGCATGGAACGTATATAATTAATACCAACTGATAAATCGTCAAATGCAAAGATTACCCATCCAATCCATACAAAAAATATAGCATAGATATTGGAGAATACCGAAGGTAGTTTTTTCAACCATTTTAAAAGGAAGAATTTCTCGATTACTAGAAGTAGTCCGAAATAGACACCCCATGCAACAAAGTTCCAGCTCGCTCCATGCCAAATACCAGTCAGCAACCAGACAATTGCGATGTTACGAATCTGCTTTGATAAACCACAGCGATTTCCACCAAGTGGAATATAGACATAATCACGAAACCAGCTACCAAGAGAGATATGCCATCTTCTCCAAAACTCAGTGATACTTTTTGACATATACGGATAGTTAAAGTTCTCTAGGAATCGGAACCCAAACATATTACCGAGACCAATCGCCATATCAGAATAACCAGAAAAGTCAAAGTAAATCTGGAAAGCAAATGCAGTTATTCCGAGCCATGCACCTATAACACTTAGTTCCGATGTCCCCATGACTTTTATGGTGTCCCATAATAAACCAATATTATTTGCTAGTAGTACTTTTTTTCCAAGACCAATCATAAAACGCATAACACCATAAGAAAATTGGTCAAAATTCTCTCTTCGTTCCTGCAACTGCTTCGCAATCGTTTTATACTGAACAATAGGACCAGCAATTAATTGAGGAAATAGTGCAACATAAACACCAAAGTTAATTATATTCTTTTGCACCTGGGCTTCTCCACGATATACGTCAATCGTGTAAGACATCGTTTGGAACGTATAGAAAGAAATTCCGATCGGTAATGCTAGATTTAATAGTGGAATAGAACTACCGGTTAAGTTATTAATATTCATTATTAAAAAGTCTGAATACTTAAAAAAACCAAGCAGACTTAAATTAATAATCATGGCAGAGGCTACTGTAAGCTTAGCCTTACCTATTTCATTTTTTTCTTTGAATCGATGAACCAAATATCCATGTACAAAATCCACAATCGTGGAAAAAATCATTAAACATACATAGATTGGTTCGCCCCATGCATAAAAAATCAAACTCGCAACATATAAGACAAAACTACGTAATCTTCTAGGTACGATAAAATATAGTAGTAAGACAATTGGTAAATATCGAAACAAGAATGGTAAACTACTGAATACCATATGATACCTCCTATTTCTTAGTCAGCAGTATTAATCTCGCTTTCTTTTATTATTGCGTGACTGTCATCTGTAAATATTTTTTCCCCATCCTTTGTACCACTATATAAATATACACTTTCACTCGATGCAATCGTATAGTAACCATCAGAACTGACCTCAGATACACTAACCACAATCTCATTTCCTACCTCGATTATCTTACTTCTATTCTCAGAAGGAATTAAGAGAGTAGCTTCTTCACCATCAGAAGTTAAGACTTTAATTAGATCAGTTCCGTTGTCGGACTGAATTTGAATCACCGTACACTGCATACGGTTAAATTTATCTTCATTTGCACTAATAGAAGTATCAGTTCTTTTCTCATGTTCTACTGTCATTGGTAAAATTTCTGTAGTTAGTTCTACTTGTCTCCCTTCAGGAATAAGATTATCTTTATCTGCGTTATTATTCATATTTCCTCCCAGATAAGCAACAATACCACATACAAAGCAAGCAGCTATACCTGCTGCATAAGTACTAACCTTTTTTATCTTATGTTGAAAGGAGCTTATACGGATCACGTTATCTTCTTCCTGTTTGGCATGTTCTATTTGATATTCTTCTGCTTTTTTATAAATACAAGCAATAAACTCTTCATCACTTTTCATACGTAAACCCCTCCTTTTCCATTAACTTTGCTAGACTCTTTCTAGCTCTATATATTAAAATCTTCATCTGTGCATCTGATTTACCTAAAACTTTAGCAGCCTCAGCATAACTTAGTCCTTCCAAATCAATCAGTGTGATTGCAGCTCGATACTCCTCTTTTAGATTATTCATGGTACGATACAACAGACGTTCTTCATCATCTTTAATAACTCTTTGTTCTAACCCTAGCTCTTCACTGATTAGCTCAGGGAGTTCTTCTACGAACTTTAATCTTTTGTTCTTTCTAATGTAATCTACTGCCTTATTATGGGCAATGGTATAAAGATAAGTTTTAAAACTTACCTGGTAATGATAGCGCTCTTTATGAACTAGAATTTCAACAAATGTATCCTGTGCCAAATCTTCCGCTATCGTAATATCTTGAATGATTCTTTGAATAAAATATATTAAATGATCTTTATGCTCAATAACAAGCATCTCAAATGCTTTCTTATCCCCATCGGCAAACGCTTTATAATACTCCTTATCCTTATTCGTCTTTTGTTCCTCTTGGAATGACTTATGCTCCGATGTTATATCGATTGGATTTTTCATGCTCGCATATTTCCTCTCTGCATTAACATTTTTTCGTAATGTTTTTGACTCATAACGACAAGTATAGCATATAGAAGTGCCTAAAGCCATAGATAGAACATAAGTGTGCAATCGACTGTAATAAAAAGGGGAGTCACCAATACTTAAGGTAAAACACACTTACGCATACGGCGACGCCCCATATTCATTAGAGTAGCAAACAGCTACTATTTTGACAAATGACTTAAGTTAAAAGTCTATCTTGGTTTGTCGACATTACATTATATCAAATGAAGGACAACCAGATTAGCCAATAATTTCTTTTGCTATTTCAATAACAGATGCATTGATTTCCTTGTATGCTTCGATCATCTTATCTTCTGATTCATAAGTTGTCTCATCGATCATACCAACCATTACGAAGAATACGTAATCGCCAACTGTTTCAACTGTACATGCCTGAATCTTGTTTAAGTTCATTGGATATTGCATAGTATCAGCCTTAATAGTTTCAAGATATGCATTTAATGCTGTCTGGATGTTTTCTAAATTACCTTCTGTTGCATGGAAAGCAAGGAATTTATCAACGTGAACGCTCATCATTGGGCCTTCAGCAATTCCTGCATCATACCAATCTGCCTTTACACCAAATAATTCTTCAACCTGTGCAGAATCAAAAGGCATATTCGCTACATAATTTTCACCAATTTTTTCAACTACTGCTGCATGAATCTTATCTAATGTTTCATCACTTGCAATTGACATATCTTCTAATTCTAGAGTTTCTGTAACTTCTTCCTCATTTTCAACACTTTCTTCTACTTCTTCTGTAGATTCTTCTGTTGTTACGTCTTCTGTTGTTGTATCTTGTGTTTCTTCAATTATTGGAGTAGGTGTTGTTGTAGGTGCTTCATTAGAAGTCTTTCCACAAGCAGTAAGTGTTAATGCTACGACTAAAGATGTTGCTAATAATTTTTTATTTCTCATAGTATTCTCTCCTTTTTCATCAATAAATATTATCTTCCACTACTTGAATGTAGTTATTTTTTATTTGATCTTTTGTTGTCGACACTACTTATTCGTTCTTACTTAAAAAAAGTTACACCCAAATATAAAATTTTTTTTGATAGAATTTCATACGTCATTTTGCACATACATAGACTTACTAAAAATGGGATGACAAACATTTCCGTGTGCAAAATGACGTCAGAATACTAATTTAGTACCTAATGCCACAAAATCGTTGACCAGCATTTTTTTATGACGTATAATACTACTATTCAAATGTAAGCACTTACATAAATGGAGGTATTTTATGTTGACTATAAAGGAAAATCGTGATTTTGATGCACTGGCACTCGGCGAAATACTACTTAGATTATCTGCTCCATCGAATGAGCGTATTGTACGTGGTGATACCTTTGAGAAATGTGCTGGAGGCGCTGAACTTAATGTTGTATCCGGTATATCTATGATGGGATTACGAACCGGTATTATTTCCAAAGTTCCTAAGAATGATATCGGTACTTATGTAAAGAACCATCTCCGCTTTTGTGGCGTTAGTGATGATTGTCTTGTTTATGATGACTCTAAAGATGCACGTCTAGGTATCTACTTTTATGAAAATGGTGCATATCCAAGAAAATCTTCTGTTATTTATGATAGAAAACATTCCTCAATTAATACAATTTCTATTCATGACATTCCTGAAAGTACTTTTAGTTCAACGAAGCTATTTCATACGAGTGGAATAACACTTGCTCTTTCAGATGAGACAAGAGCGGTTACAATCGATTGTATTAAGCGTTTTAAAGAGAATGGTACACTCATCTCCTTTGATGTAAACTATCGAGCGAATCTATGGGATGAAGTGACAGCCAAACAATACATTGAAGAAATTTTACCTTATGTTGATATTCTCTTTGTTTCTGAAGAAACCTCCCGTAGAACCTTTGGGAAAACAGGTACAGTAAAAGAGATTATGAAATCCTATACCAAGGATTATGATATTTCTATTATTGCTACCACGGAGCGTACAGTTATAAGTCCCAAAAAGCATACATTCACATCCATAATCTACAATGCGAAAGAGGATGTCTTCTATGAAGAAACTCCATATGAAAAGATTGAAGTAATCGACCGCATCGGTAGTGGTGACGCTTATGTATCTGGTGTTCTCTATGGCTTATTAGCTTATAACGATTGTCAAAAGGCACTTGAAATTGGAAATGCTGCGAGTGCTATTAAAAATACGGTTCCTGGGGATCTTCCTTCTACCGACTTAAATGAAATTCACAGAATTATTTCAACACATAAGAACATTAGTCCACAAAGTGAAATGAACCGTTAGTTAATCCATATCGTGAAAAAAGGAGTGCTACCCTAGACTATAGACTAGTCGCTAAGTAGCACTCCCTTTTCTTATAATTTTCTATCTGATCCTTTTATTTTAGTAATTGTTGTTCTAGCAACTCAAAGGTTGTAGGTCCAACATTTAAGTAAAGCTCGTGAAATGTTTTATCACTAAAGGAATCTCCAAGTTTATCGATCATCTTTTCTTTGATATCAGTCAACTTAATATAGCCCAAACAGTATGGACCGTAACAATTTATACTATCTTCTACAATTGAGACTATAGCACCACTTGCAAGTACATACATAGGCTCAGTTTTTGAGAAATATTGAGTAACATCCTCTAACTTCCATCCCTCATAATTGACACCAACATCAACTCGTTGTACAATTCCTAGCTCCAATAAACGTTGTAGCTCAAGATATCGAGATTCTTGATCTGTTAACCCCATATAACGATAAGTATATTCCTCGATATAGGTAGTCCATCCCTCTAGAGTACCAGTCGATTCAATCCAGCCCCTAAATTTACGATAGTTTGATATATCTAAATTCATAAAGTAGCAATAGTTATATAAATGTCCAGGTACACCCTCATGGCCTATTGTCTGAACAAAGCTGCTACTTCCTGGAGTTAATAGCGTTCCTGAATAAATCGAGTGCTTTTCTTGTGTTGAATCAATTGCTTGAGGATAAAAAAGACCCATTGCAAATCCATTCATAGAATTTGGCATATCTTTTACTCCCCACTTTACATTAATGTCTGGGAAATCTTTATATGCATTTTCATTAAGTGTTGACACTACGGAATCTGTATCATTATACTTTGCAAGCTTTTGATTAATAGATACTAGTATATTTGGATTTTCATTTATAATGGAGTCTCTCTCAGCAATCCATTCTGTTACTTTTTGATCCAATATAGTTATAGTTTCTTCTGGCGTCAGGTTCAAATTATTATCAGACTTTAGTACATAAGCATAATATTTCTTGCCTAATTCTGTTTCATATAATCTCTTACCCCGTCCTTCTTTGCCTGCGCAATCCGTCATTGCATCAAGTATCGCCTGATATCCAGGTACAATATATTCCTTCGCAAGTTTCTCATTCGTATCTTTTAACTCGGACTTATCTGTTTCTGAAATCCAATCCACATTATCGATTTCATCTACGAAAGATGCAATAAACTCACTTGCCCCATTATCAACCACCTTATTACAAACTTCAGCTACACTATTGGCGCGCTCATCTGACATAAATAAGCTTTGATCTGCTTTTTCACGTTCAAACTGTGCCACCTCTTTTAGATAATTACCAGCTGCCTCATAGAACTCGAAATACTTCTTAACAGCTTCTACATCCTTCGTTCCTCGATTACTTAGAGTTTCAAAGAATCTTGATGCGTACAATCCAGTGATTCCTGGTAGAACTATATGATCACCATCTAATGTTGAAAGTGGTTCTTGATAATAACAGCAATCTTTAATTCCAATACGATCTTCCAAGTATGTTTTTAACGTGTCATAATCTAATTTCTGCTTGTCTGTTAAACTATTATAATCATAAGAAGTTAACTTTGCTAAACGCTCTTCACATTGTCTTGTTTCTCTATCAAAGTTTTCTTTTCCAGGTCCGACAAAACTCTTGTTGTAATCTAGAATTCCAAAACTTTCTGGATTTTCAACAAACTGAACATATATGATTAAGTCACTCGTTAAATCTTCACGAAGCAAAGAATCTAGATATTCATCAAAACTTAAGTTCTCTCCCTTGTTTTGGTGTTCTTTATCGTTATCCTCTTTATTTCCAGTAATCTTACACGCTGAAAATGAAATAATAAGTATGAACATTAAAAACACGCTTACTACTTTTCTTAAATGATGTTTCCTATTCATTTCTTCCTCCTCTTTTCTTGGCTTTAATTACCATTATACTCATGCGAAAGATTTTCTCAATATTAAGTTATTATTTTAATAAAGATATAAACTTATGAATATCTTTTTTACATTAACTTGATAATCTTGATATATTCAATTACAATAATTATTGAAAGTTAATTATATCAAAGGAGCACCTTATATGTATCATTTCATTATCAATCCGCATTCAAAGACTGGGCGGGCAATGAATTATTGGAAAGATTTATCGTTTATCCTAGATGAGCGCAAGATTATATACAAAGCCTATTTTACTAAAAAGAGAAAGGATGCTACAGAAATAGCAAAAAAAGTCTGCAAAGACAATACTGGTGTTAAGAAGATCATAATCGTCGGTGGAGATGGAACCGCAAATGAGGTCATTAATGGATTAGATAATTATAGCGAAATACTTTTAGGTTACATCCCACTTGGGTCTAGCAATGATCTTGCACGTGGTTTAAAACTTCCGAAAGATCCGAAAGCCGCTTTGGATATTATCCTTAATCCAAGGCAGTTTCGATATGTCGATCACGGTACCTTAGAACTCAATGATTCAAAGGAATCTTATCAATTTGCAGTAAGCTCAGGTATTGGTTATGATGCAGCCATCTGTAATGAAGCTTTAACCTCACCATTAAAAAAAGTACTCAATAAGATAGGTTTAGGAAAACTTGTTTACATAATGATTGCTGTAAAACAAGTCTTTACTCATCAGCCTTGTGAAGCCGATATCATCATTGATGGTCATCAGCACATACATACGAAAAGACTAGTATTTATGACATCGATGATTCAAAAATATGAAGGTGGTGGCCTCCCAATGTGTCCTACCGCAAAAGATGATGATCAAAAATTAACCGTTTGTCTTGTTACCAATATGAAACCTAGTAAGATACTGCTATTCATGCCTTCTATTTTTTTTGGAAAGCATACTTCATTTTCTGGTATTCAAATTATCGAATGTAGTAAAATACAGGTAACTACAAACAAGCCAATGGTTGTTCATACGGATGGTGAAATTGTAGGTTTTCATGACCAATTGACCTTGTCGTGTTCACCAACACAGATACGAATGTTTACTAAATAGTTTAAGTAAAAACTTAATCGTAAAGAAAGAGGATGTTGGAATAATTTTCGTGTGCATTACAAGTTCCACACACCTTTTCGTGAACTTATGAGCATAACGCACCAAAGAAAATATACCAACATCCTCATTCTTTTTTCATACATCTTAAAATTACGAACATCCACCCCAAAACTTGTTGAGGTAACCTGAGATGGACTCACGGTCCACTACCTCATAACTTTCCCACTCCCGTGGAAATAAGTTTTTATATTGGGAGTTTAAAAAACGCTCATCTAGCAATAGAATAGAACCTTTGTCATATACCGTTCGAATAACACGTCCTGCTGATTGCAATACTTTATTCATGCCCGTGTATAAGTACGCATGATCAAAACCAGAATTGCTCTTAGCTTCATAGTAATTGCGGAATAATTCACGTTCATTACAAACTTGAGGAAGTCCTGTCCCAACGATTACTGCTCCTATTAATCGATCTTTGGTTAAATCAATGCCTTCGCTAAATACTCCTCCCATAACACAAAAGCCAACTCTACTTTCTTTCGGCTCATTTACAAACTGAGTTAGAAACTCCTCTCGTTCACTTTCTGTCATACTTGATTTTTGCATTTCTATCATCGGAATTCGATCAATCGCAAGTTCATAAATCGATGACATCATCTGATAAGATGGAAAGAACACAAAATAGTTGCCAATCTTCGCATTAACAAAGGCTTCAATATAATCGACAATTTTTTTATACTCATTCTCACTTCTTCTTGTATATTTTGTACTTACATCTTTTCCAATGAGTAACAGACGATTCCTTACATCAAAAGGGGACGGGGCATAGACAGCATAATCTTGTTCACTCCCACCAAGCTGTTCCTTATAATATTGTATTGGCAATAAGGTAGCAGAAAAGAAAACTGCACTTTTTCCTTTATTTAAATAAGTCAGTAGATTGCGAGATGGGTTCATACATAATAATTTTACTCGAAATGATTTATCTTCCCCATAATCAGCATAAATAGTATAGTCTTCATCCAATATGTCATGCACTGCTAAAAAGTTCTTTACATTAAAATAGAGATTTGTAACTTCCTCTCTACCTGAAAAATCACCATATTCTTTATTAAATTCCTCAAATTCCGTCATAAGACGCAATAAAGGGATAACTAAATCTCCAACTTCATCTAAGACAATACAGTCGTCACATGTTCTTTTATAATGTAACAAAACGTCATTGCACGCATCTAATCTTTTAGCAAGCTTTTTAGATTTATCTTTTATAATCTTTTTAACATCCAAAAAACTCTGTTTCGTTAGTACCGCACTATACATTTCTCTGGCACGGTCTACTAGGTTATGCGCTTCATCAATTAAGAATGCATAATCTTGTTTTTTATCATCGATAAAAAATCTTCGAAGAAAAACATTCGGATCAAATACATAATTATAATCGCAGATAATGGCATCTGACCAAGTAGTAATATCAAGCCCCATCTCAAACGGACAAACACAATGCTTTGTAGCATACTCTTCAATCAACGTTCTAGAAATCTGTGTTTCATTCGTAAGCATATCATAAACAGCATCATTAACTCGGTCATAATGTCCTTTTGCACGTTCACAATTGCTTGGTGTACAATTAGGTTTATCCAGTATACATATCTTCTCTTTTGCTGTTATCGTCACAATCTTCATCTGAAGTCCCATCTCTGACATCTTCTGAAAAGTATCCTCAGCAACTGTCCTTGTGATCGTTTTTGCGGTGAGATAAAACACTTTAGATAATAATCCTTCTCCCATTGCTTTTACAGTCGGAAAAATCGTAGATATGGTCTTACCAACTCCTGTTGGGGCTTCAATGTATAATTTTTTTTCTCTTAAAATTGTACGATAAACACCAGTAACTAACTCCTTTTGACCAGGTCGATATTCAAAAGGAAAATCAGTTCCTTTGATTGAAGTGTTACGTACTGCTCTCCAATGAAGCTGCCAAGAGGCCCATTTACAGTACTCGTTCACCAAGTCATCAAACCACTGCTTTAAACTATCATATTCTAATAACTCTTCAAACTGCTTGATTATCTCACTTTCCATATGACAATAGGTTAGTACAATTCCAATCTGTTGTAAATCATTCTGCGTTGCATAAATATATGCATAACACATAACCTGTGCCCGATGAATGGGAATCATCTCAGTTAAGGTCGATACTGGTGCAAACACACACTTGATTTCATCAATAACAACCTTTGGTTTATTATCTATATCTTGTTTGATTATTCCATCCGCACGACCTTCTATCGTTAATTCAAACTCTAACCCTTCCCTTATTACCGGTACACAGATACTTAACGGTACTTCTGCCCGATACTCTGGTCCCATGCGTTTTTGAATTTTTCGATGAAGGCGGCTCCCTTGTTGCATCGCATCTGCATCTCTTGGATTCACTGAATTATCTAGATCTCCTGATCTTAGAATAAACTCTACTAAGTTACGCACCGATATTTTAATGGTTGTATCTGTTATGAGTGCCATATGTCTAAGATCTCCTTTTTCGTTCATACTATCTAATAGAGTAACTTGCACCAACTTAAACTAGAATTATTATATCATTGAGGAAAATAAAGAACAAGTGTTTTGCTCAAGAACTGTTACTTGCAATTTCGTACAAATTCTGTTATATTCATATGGTAACAAGATTATTCACAATATTATGAAAATGAGGAAAAATAGATGGATAAACACGGAGAAAATTGCAACTGCAATGAAGAATTGGAACGTGATACAGTAACATTAACTTTGGAAGATGATACTGAAATTGTATGCGATATCATCTGCGTATTCCCATGCCAGGATAAAGACTATATTGCATTATTACCACAGGATGCTGGTGAGGATGGAGAAGTATTTCTATATCAGTTCAAACAATCAGATGACGAAGAATTTGAACTAATTCATATCGATGATGATGCCGAATTTGAAGCTGTTTCCGATGCTTTTGATGAATTCTTAGATTCAGAAGAATTTGATGAAATGTTCGGTGATGAGGAAGAGAACGAGGAAGAATAGATGTAAAGCAGCTGTCGCACTAGCTGAATATTGAATAAAAGAATGAAGGTCGATGGTATTTTTCGGAGTGCCTTACAAGTCCCCACACGCACTTTGTGGGGCTTGTGAGCGTAGCGCTACAGCGAAAATATACCATCGACCTTCATTCTTTATTCATACTGCCCTTAGTACGACAACCCCTTTTTAGACTTTTACGTACTGTTACTTATTAGAACCTTCCATGCGAATCATCTGATTGCTGATACAAAAATCTAATGCCAATACCTTAGGTATCAATATCTTATCAAACTTTATTGTTAGCTTATTATCTTCTAATTTCTTGATTACACCTTCACCATACATTTTGTGTACAATTCTTTGACCTTCTTTTAGTTCATTTTTACTGCATAACATCTCACCAACAAAACGCGAGCAAAGCAATTCTTTATTATATCGTTGCTTTACAGAGTATACATGAAGTTGTTCCTTTGCACGAGTCATCGCTACATAGAACATCCTTCTCTCTTCTTCTAGATCTTCCACAACGATTGCCTTCTTATGAGGCGTAATTCCTTCATTTGCATCAATAATAAAAACAATTTCAAATTCTAATCCTTTTGACGCATGAAATGTTGTCATCATAATACCATCGACATCTTTCTGTTTTGTTCTATTTGCTTGCTCAATTAACCCTTGTTTAAATTCCTCCATATGTTGAAACCAATCTTCATAAGTCTTAAACTCTCGAGCATTCTCTTGAAGTTCACCTAATATATCATAGAGTTCATCTACTTTAATACGACGATAATCTGCATACTCTTTTAAATATTCATCATATCCAATTGCACGTCTAATATAGTTAATCGCTGCAAATGGATTTGTCTTCTTAAGTAGTGCCAAGTCATACTCTAACTTATCAATACGTTCTACTACATAGGGTTTGTCCTCGTAATAATGCTTCATTGTTTCAAAAGATACGTAAGGCTCATCAAAACATTCTCGTGAGATATAGCGTTTTGGGCGATTGATAATCTGCAAAAACAAACCACGCTCTCGACTCCCAATCGCAATTTTTATATAGGAAAGGATATCTCTCGCTATCCAGTGCTCATAGATGTTGGGTATTGCATCTCTCATCTTAAATGGAATATTATACTCCATCATCTTATTACATAAAGCACCTGGCTGTGTATTCGTACGATATAATACAGCAATCTGTGAATATAGATAGCCTTGCTTGCGATAAGAATTAATTTCGTCAATTACTGCTTGATTTTCCTCTGGCAAATCCTTAAAACTCTTGATGTCAATGGGCTTTCCTGCTTCCTTTGTCGCCATAATCTCTTTGAAAAATCTTCGTTTATTATTTTCGACAACACGTAATGCACCTTCTACAATATTGGCTTTCGATCGATAATTTCGATCTAATAATACTTTCGTTGCTTGCTGATATATTGTCTCAAACGATAACATTATCTCAGGTTTTGCACCACGAAAACGATAAATCGATTGATCATCATCGCCAACTACGAATAGGTTATTAAGTGGTTTCGCCAATAACTGAATAATCTCAAATTGAATCCGATTGATGTCTTGAAACTCATCAATTAATATATATTGATACTTTTTCTGCCACATTGCTAAAATATCTGGTCGCTGTGTTAATAGTTCGTAGCAAAGAACGAGCATATCATCAAAATCTATCTTATTGATCTCTCGAAGTTTTTTTTCATAATTACTATAAATCTTGGAAAAATTTTCTTCAGAACAATTCATTGAATAATAATGAGTAATATCCATATTCTCCGACTTAACTAAACTAATTTCTCCTGCTATACCTTCTATAAATTCCTTTTCATCCTCGATTTCTAAATGTAGGGATAGTACAATTTCACGAAGAACCCGATAACGTTCCTCATCGGTAATTATATTGGAAGCATTGTAATTATACGCATAACGAAGAATCTTAAAAAAGATAGCATGAAAGGTTCCAAAATTAACACTTGTCTTACTTTCACCCATCAAGTGTTCAAATCGTTCCTGCATCTCGTTCGCTGCTGCTTTTGTAAAGGTAATAACTAGAATTTGATTAGGATTTACTCCATACTGCTCGATTAGATATTGAGTACGGCGGATAATTACAAGGGTTTTTCCTGAACCAGGCCCAGCTAAAACTAACATTGGTCCCTTATAATGAATAATTGCCGCATTTTGTGCTTCATTTAACTTAACCATAACGCTTCCTATCTATTTTTCTAATACTGTTATCATAACACACGAGGCTATGAAAACATAGTTAAACTTAAAGGTAACAGCCTTATTACTCGACTTAAAGCTCCATTATGAAACAAAGCTGTCACATTAAGTGACAGCCTTTACCAATCATTATTATGATAATTTTTCTATTGCAATGCGAATACGGCGTAGACTTTCTTCCTTACCAAGAATGCTCATAATCTCATATGCGCCACCTGGAGTTGACTGCTTACCAGATACTGCAGTACGAACTGGCCATAAACCAAGTCCATTCTTAATTCCTTGTTCAGCAATATATCCCATTAATACTGCTTCAATCGAAGGAATTGAATAATCCTCCAACGCTTCAAATAATGGCAATACATCTTGTAATACTTTCAAAGAATTCTCAGAATTTGTCTTCATCTTCTTATGGGTATACATTTCAATATCGTACTCTGGGAGTTCCTCAAAGAAATCAATCATAGGAATGATATCTGGGAACACTTCAATTCTTGTTTTTACTAAATCTGCAATTGCCTTTCGGTCATAGTCTTTTGTTACTACTTGCTTAATATAAGGTAATGCATACTCATAATATTTTTCATTGTCCATCTTCTTGATATATTCACTATTCATCCAGCGAAGTTTATTCATATCAAATACGGAAGGAGATTTATTAATATGGGTATAGTCAAATTCTTTAATTAACTCATCTAAACTAAAGATTTCCTCATTACTTGATGGACTCCATCCTAATAAGGCAATAAAGTTTACGATAGCTTCTGTTACAAAGCCTTGTTCCACTAAGTCCTCAAAAGAAGAATGGCCGCTTCTCTTAGAGAGTTTCTGATGTTCTTCATTCGTAATCAGTGGACAGTGGATGTAGACTGGCTCGTCCCATCCGAATGCTTGATATAATCTTGTATACTTTGGTGTACTTGATAAATATTCATTTCCTCGTACAACATGAGTGATCTCCATTAGATGATCGTCAATAACATTCGCAAAATTATAAGTAGGGAACCCATCTGACTTAATTAATATCATATCATCTAGTTCCGAATTCTCTACCGTAATTTCGCCATAGATAGCATCCGTAAATGTCGTAGTACCTTCCAAAGGCATATTTTGTCGAATTACATAAGGCATACCAGCCTCGAGGTTTGCTTTAATCTCTTCTTTACTTAGATGTAAGCAATGCTTATCATATTTGGTAATTTCTTTGCTTTCATCCTTATCCTCACTAACTGCACTCTTTAAGCTTTCAAGACGTTCCTTCGTGCAGAAACAGTAATAGGCTTCACCCTTTTCAATTAACTGTTTTGCATACTGAAGGTATATCCCTGTCTGTTGTCTTTCACTTTGTACATAAGGACCATAACCTTTATCCTTATCTGGACCTTCATCATGTACAAGACCTGTCATCTTAAGTGTATGATATATTATCTCAGTAGCACCTTCTACATAACGTTCCTGATCAGTATCCTCTATTCTTAAGATAAATTCTCCACCTTCATGCTTTGCTATCAAATATTCATAAAGTGCAGTTCTCAAATTACCGACGTGCATTCTTCCTGTTGGGCTTGGTGCATATCTAGTTCTAACCTTGCTCATTGTTTTACCCACCTTTTCTTATGATAATTATACCACTTACTATAAAATATCCCCCAAAATCTGTCAAGTTTCCCTTCCTCATTCTAGCGACATTAAATTGTTCCCCATGCTCTAGTTAAGGCTACTACTTATATATTCCCGTATAAGTCATTCAAAAGTGTAGAGTAATCTCCAAAGTAGCCACTGCTTAACATAAAGGAAAACATCAGCAGAATTATAAGTATCATTACCAATGTTGCTCTAGCCCAGCTTTTCTTAGTAGGTGCTGTATTCGCACCAAAGCCCCAAGAAAATAACAATACTAAAAAGGAAATAAAGCCAACCACAGGAATAAAAGGCAATGCATAAATCACTATCCAATTACCAAATGTCATTGGTTGATTACTTCCAGAGAAAAATCGGAACACACCTAATGGAGCTGCTTGTTTTACATTCTGACCTTGCATACCGCGATTGATAGTTCCATTTATTTGTTGTGTTTCTGATGTTCTACTACGATCAAATTGAATGTTACTTTCCATCGAATGATTCAAATCTGCTTTCATTCCAGAATCCATAGAACTTTCGGAAACTTTATTATCTGTTCCCGGACGGAATGATGCACCACAATACTCACAAAAATTAGCTTCTTCGTTTGTAATCATTCTTCCACATATTTTGCAAATCATAAGTAATCTATCCCCATTTCTAATATTCTATCCACATTACAATCATAATAAGAAGTATATCATCTTTTCTAATTTTAGCAAATAAAATTATTATGAAAAGTGCTTTCTTTGCAGTTGAAAAGCTTAAGAAATGAATGTGAGTTAATATTGGATTGAAAAAAAACACATCCATTTTCGTTTAGAATTTACGATATAAACGGATGTGTTTTTTAGAAGTATCAATGTTTTACTATATATTTTATTACTTAATAAAGCTGAAACTATTATAAAATAAGGGCTGAATACATTTATTATACTTTTTACCCTATATACAAGTAATCTATCACTCTTTTTTTGATATCTCAAATTACGAATATCTTCTATTCGTTATAAAATAATCTTTCTTGGACACTTTTCGGCACACTTACCACACATTGTACACTTAGAGTAATCAATATGAGCTAGGTTATCTTCCACTGTAATCGCTCCAGTTTCACAAACCTTAGTACAAAGCATACAGCCGATACATCCAACACTACATCCAGCGTTAACATCTTTGCCTTTGTCTTTTGAAGCACATTGTACTTTGTAGTCAGCACTTGCAGGAACAAACTCAATTAAGTTTTTTGGACATTCCGTGATACATTTACCACAAGCAACACACTTCTCCTTATCAACAACTGCAATGCCATTGACAATGTGAATTGCATCAAACTCACATACTTTAACACAGCTACCATAACCCATACATCCATAGGTACAAACTTTTTCGCCACTTCCTGGAATCAAAGCAATCTTTTTACAATCGGCAATACCATGATAATTATATTTGATATTTGTCTTATCGCAACTACCATAACACTTTACAAATGCTACTTTACGTTCTTCAACTTCTGGTTTTTTGCCCATAATTTCGCCGATTTGCTCATAAGTTGAATTGTTAGCTACTGGGCATCCATTGACTGGAGCTTCACCTAATGCAATTGCCTTTGCAAGAGCATCACAACCTGCATATCCACAACCACCACAGTTGTTACCTGGTAATAACTCACGTACTTGAATTTCTCTTTCATCAACTTCTACCTGAAATATCTTAGCAGCAACACCAAGCAAAACGCCAATAATTAAACCGGCAATACCAACCACTGCGCCTGCAGTGATAATTCCATTTACATTAAATGCAAGAATTCCAATATTCATCATCAAAACTCCTCCATTCTATAACAATCCGGCAAAGCCCATAAAAGCAATGGACATAAGACCGGCTGTAATTAATACAATAGGGGAACCTTGGAACGCTTTTGTAATTTTGTTGTGCTCAATACGTTCACGTATACCAGCCATAATTACAATTGCGATTAAAAAGCCAACGGCAGTTGAGAATCCATAAGCAACACTTGTCACAAAATCATTACCCTTTTGTACATTTGTAACTGAAACACCGAGTACGGCACAGTTTGTAGTTATCAATGGCAAGTATACACCAAGTGCATTGTATAAAGCTGGGCTGTATTTCTTTAAAAACATCTCAATGAACTGAACTAATGCTGCAATCACTAAAATGAATACAATTGTTTGCATATAAGTTAAACCAGTAAATTCTAAAAACTTATAAATTAGACTGGTTAATGCACTAGCAACTGTAATAACGAAAACTACAGCGCTACCCATACCAGCAGCGGTACCTGTTTTCTTGGATACACCAAGGAATGGACATAAGCCAAGGAATTGACTTAGTACGACATTATTTATAAGTGCTGCAGAGATAACCACGATTAATAATTCTTTAATACCCATCTAAATCTTTTCCTCCTTATCTATTTTCTTTTTTGTCTAAGTTCACATTAGTTGTTTTTTCTTCGGCTACCTTTTTCACTGCTTCTGCCTTTGCTTTAGCTGCCGCTTTTGCATCCTCTTCTTTTTTCTGTTCAAGAATTTCATGATTTTCAGTACATGCAGAACCTGAACAAGAAGAACAATTGCCTCCACATGCTAATTCCGATTTTTCTGGAATATTAGTTGCTGACCTTAATTTTAACTTGTTCTGAATTGCAGTCAACATAGCAAGTACGAAGAACGCACCTGGAGCAAGAACAAAGATTGACATTGGTTCATACCAGCTAGGAGCAATATTGAAACCAAAGATTGTACCAGCACCAAGTAATTCACGGAATGCACCGATACAAGTTAAGCCTAGTGTAAAACCAAGACCCATACCAATACCATCAAAGATGGATGGAAGAACTGGATTTTTGGAAGCATAAGCTTCTGCACGACCTAAGATAATACAGTTAACAACGATGAGAGGAATATAAATACCTAATGATTCATTTAAAGAATTCATGTAAGCCTTCAATAATAACTCAACAATTGTTACAAAGGTAGCTACTACTACGATAAATGCAGGCATTCTTACCTTATCCGGAATCTTTTTACGTAGCATAGAAATTAACATATTGGACATAATTAATACAACTGTAGTCGTTAAGCCCATACCAGCGCCATTGATAGCTGAAGTTGTAACCGCAAGCGTCGGACACATACCAAGCATAAGAACGAACGTTGGGTTTTCTTTTATAACACCGTTATAAACACGTTCCAAACACTTATTCACTTACAACACCTCCAATACCTTCATTCAGCAGTTCACTTGCAAAAGCTAAAGCTGCATTTACAGTTTCGGTAACTGCAGTACTAGTAACTGTCGCACCACTGATTGCATTGATTTCAAAATCACCCGCTTTTTCCTGACCATTCTTAATTAATGTAAATGAATCCGTATTTACTTCAGAGAATTGTCCTTTAAATTCATCCTCAGTTGCTCTTGAACCAAGACCTTTTGTTTCAGAAATCTGTAAGATCTCAATTTTGGTTAATGTTCCATCTGCTTTTATACCAAGAGAGAATTTAATATCTCCACCATAACCTGCATTGGATGTGATTGTCATAACATAACCAATGGCTTTTCCACTTGCATCTTTTGCAATGCATACTTCATCTAAAGTGGAAGCGTTGAAACCATTTTGTTCGAAGAACTCACCAGCTTTAGCTACTTTATTATTTAACTCTTCGTTCGTATCATCAACTAAAGCTGCCTCTGCATAAACTGCAGCATATGCTTTTGCTTTTGCTTCAGCCGCTGCTTTAGCAATCGGACCCTTCGTAATTTCATATACAAAACCAAGGGCAACAGCAGCAACTAATGTTATAGCAAATAATGCAAAAGCATCTTTAAATAGTGTGGATTTTTTTTGCACGCTTCTTACCTCCTATTCCAAACGCTCTAGGAAGCGTTAATTTTTCGATCAATGGAACTAATAGATTGCAGAAAATAATTGCGTAAGAAACGCCTTCTGCAGAACCACCCCAGAGACGGAAAATTGCAGTTAAACAACCAAGACATACACCAAATACGATTTGACCTATTGGTGTAATTGGCGAAGTCACATAATCGGTAGCCATAAAGAAGGCACCAAGGATTAAACCACCACCAAGGATGTGTGCTAAAACATAATTAATATCAAACCCTTGCTTACTAAATGCAGAATAGATTGATACAAATACTGCTAATGATCCAATATAAGTTAACGGAATACGTAAGGAGATTACTTTACGGTATACAAGATAAATTGCACCAATCAATAGCATCATTGCACTTGTTTCACCTATGACACCACCAGTAAAGCCAAAGAACATATCCAATATGCTCGGAATTGCTTCTTTACCTTCCTTAATCACTGCTAATGGAGTAGCACCAGTAATACCATCTAATCCTGCTGCACCATAGTTAAATAAATACAAAGCTTCGCTAGATGCTTTCGATGTGGCAAATGCTTCTACACCAAATGCAGTCATACGACCTGTAAAGCAGATACTTAAGAAACATCTAGCTGCTAGTGCAGGATTCATAAAGTTCTGACCCAAACCACCATAAAGCATCTTAACTACAATAATTGCAAATGCACCACCGATTACTGGCATCCATACAGGGGAGCTAGCTGGTAGATTCATACCAAGTAATAAACCAGTAACTAATGCAGAACATTCATATGGATGTTCTGGCACCTTCATAAATTTTTCATATAAGAATTCTGCTACAACACAAGAAGTTACTGATACTAAGAGAATCAGAAAAGCTTGAAAACCGAACTGATATACACCAAAGATACTAGCCGGCATCAGTGCAATTGCAACATCTCTCATAATCTGTGCTGTAGTAACACCACTACGAACGTGTGGTGATGCAGAGACATTATACCTATCTTTCAAAGATTCCACCTCTTTCGATTTATTAAAATACTATTTCACCTTTTTTCTTTCATTAAAAATTGAACGTCTTGTCTCCTTGAAAGCTTGAGTTAACGGGATTCCTGCTGGACATACATACGTACAACTACCACACTCATAGCATTCCATACCATTTAATTTCTCAAAACCCTCATTGTCAAAACGAAGTGCACATTCCACCATTTTTTGCGGTAGTAATAAGCATGGACAAGCTTTTACACAACGACCACAGTGAATACAATTCGTTTGTGGCATTTCAGCAACCTCATCTTTTTTAAATGCTAGAAGCGCACTAGAAATTTTGGTTACAGGAACATCTAAACTATAAATGGCTAGTCCCATCATTGGTCCACCAGAAATCAATTTTTCTGGAGTCTCAACAAAACCACCTACAGCGTCTACTAACTCGTTATAATTGGTACCAGTACGTACGATAAAATTTCTTGCATCGTTTACTGCATCACCACCTACGGTAAGTACACGACGAATCAATGGAGTTGATTCAGCAACAGCCATATAGATAGAAATAACAGTATCAACATTATTCACAATGCAACCAACATCTACAGGAAGCATAGTGGAATTTATCTTCTTTCCAGTTGTTGCATAGACTAAATGACGCTCAGCACCTTCCGGATACTTGGTCTTAAGCACTTTAACCGTAATATTCTTTTCCTTATTAACTAAATCTTTTAATATCTTAATAGCTTCTGGCTTGTTATCTTCGATTGCAATAATTCCCTTTGCATTAGGAAATAAAGAAAGTATGATTTTAAGTCCACCAATTAATTTGTCTGGCTGCTCAATCATCATACGATAATCACTTGTTAAATATGGTTCACATTCCGAACCATTCACAATGATATTTTTTATTGCTGTATCATCTTTAGGAGTTAATTTAATATGAGTAGGAAAACCTGCACCACCCATTCCAACAATTCCTGCTTCTTTAATGAAGTTACGAATTTCCTCTTTGGATAATTTTGTATAATCTCTTTTTGTTCCCATACCTTCAATTGTTGCATATTCATTGTCATTTTCAACAACAATTGACTCTACCATAGTACCTGCTACAGTTAATCTAGGTTCTACTGCTTTCACAGTACCAGACACAGAACTAATTACACATGCAGATACAAATCCACCTGCTTCACCAATCTTCTGACCAACTAAAACCCTATCCCCTTTCGTTACAATTGGCTTTGCCGGCGAACCAATGTGCTGAATCATTGGATAAACCAAGTCTCCCTTTGGTAGTAAAATCGTGGTAGGTTTATCTTGCGACCATTCTTTTCCCTCATAAGGATGAATACCGCCCTTAAACGTTCCTCCCATGTCTTTTCCCTCTTTCTCTCTAATTTAAGACTTTTGAAGCCTAGTTACATTTTTAACGCACAAAATGGCGCCTAATTTTAGTGAATTTACGCGCTCCTCTACATAATAACATATAAACCTATTTTTTTAAATTAGATATTTCAATTATTTTATGAAAAATATATCCATATTTGTCGAACACTGCATTTTCCCATCGAACTATTACTCAAAATACTGTCGATAGCAATAATCTTAGCGACTTCTTAATTTACAGAATTTATTGTTCAATATGTAAAATAGATATATAGATACATTAAAACAGGAGTACATGAAAAAGAAGAGATAGGAGAAAACTTCTATCCCTTCTTTTTCTAATTTTCATTCCAACTGCGAAACATAAAACTATTTCCTATTTTTCTCACGTTATTCGAGATTCTACTTTGATATTATGTACATCTAATACCCTTGTAACGATTTTCCTTTATGTAAATACTTCTCCTTCGTTGCCAACCCCCCTCGGATATGTCTCTCTGACTTATTCAAATCCAATACCACGCGTGCTCGATCTGCGAGGGAGGGATTGACTTGCAATAATCGTTCAGTTACATCCTTGTGTACTGTTGACTTGGAAATTCCGAACTGCCTTGCGGTTTGACGGACTGTCGCATTATTTTCAATAATATATGCAGCAATCTCTGCAGCACGTTCCTCGATCTGTTTATGCTTAAACAAATTGGAGCCTTTCATGAAGTTCCACCTGTAATACTTGTTTTTATAATTTATTCGAGGACAATACAATTTATGCTTAAGTCAACAAAAAGACCAGTCTTTTTATGCTCTTTTAGAAACCAGATATAGCTCATCCAGAAACTATCTGGCTAAATCTCGATTGTCAAAAGACCAAAGGATTACCACATACTCTTCCTAATCCGTTTCCAATATTTCACGATAAATTCTTCATATGCGAGATCAAAAATTACAAGTGCTATCTGACCACCTATAAATAATCCAATATACATCCAGGTTTTTAGTTCTCCTGGATAGATTAGCTTAGGAGCGAAAATTAGTATTGGTAAGTATCCCAAATTAAATACAATCAACTTAATCACCCATAACAACCTTTTCCTAGGCTTTATCGATATCTCACTATGTTCTAATGTAGCCAACTTTTTTAAATCTCTTTGTACTAAACTAGAATTAATTACTTCCATAATTAAAAGATAAGCTGCCATAGCTGCGAATGTTAAACAATAAATTTTATTAGGCGCTAAAATGAGGGACAGTAGAACACTTGCCAAATAAAATGCTATACCATAACTAATCGTTGTTTCTAGTACAGATACTCCAACTAAGTAGGCCGCTGCTGCCAAGAAAAAGAGAGTTCCCGTTTCAATGACAGAGCTTAAAATTGTACAAAGAACCGTAATTGATAACATTACTCCTAATAAAGCTATTCGTTTCGTGCTTACATGCATGTGCACAAATCTCCTCCCATACACTCACAGCATGTATCCGCAATACATAAATTACAACACATATCGGATGCATCCATACCGCCACGACCATATCCACTTCCCATTGTGTTATAACGTTGACCTCCAAAGGATAACTGATTAACAAGGTTGCGGTATTGCATATTATTTGGCTCCATCGATAAAGCTGTATTGGCATGCTCTACTGCTATCATATTGTTTCCTAATCCTAAGTTAGCAATTGCACTAAAATAATACCATTGTGATGTACGATTATTAATACTTGCTAAAGCTGCTACAGCCTCTTTATAACGTCTTGCATTAATAAGGTTTGCTACCTGATACAACTCGCCAGTCCCACTATATGTTTGATCAGAATAAGAACCAGAGTTTTTTGTAAATCCCCCATTCTGACGTTCATTGATAATAGAATCGTAAGCCTCTTGCACTTCTTTAAACTTCTCTTCTGCCAAACCTGACAAAGGATTATCAACATATGAGTCTGGATGATACTTTCTGCTTAACTCACGGTAAGCTCTTTTTACTTCATCGTCAGTTGCAGTTCTTGAAATACCAAGAACTTGATATGGATCTTGTAACATAATTATATTTCCTCTCTCTTCTCTTCTTGTTTATTCTGCTTTTTATCGTACTTTTTCCACACACCAGCATAAAGTATGTTGCGAAGTAGCTCTACATCCCATACTAGAGGTAGTTTCTCGAATTCTCTTGTACATTCCGCCATCATATTGGTTAAAATCCGTTTTACATTATTCTCAAAATCATCTTGTATCGCAATCATAGCAAACGGATTATAGCTACCTGATTTTATATCTTCTTCTAAATCATCATATGCATCTAATAAATAGATGAATTTACCCAGATAAAAACCCATATTGCGAAGTGTATCTTCCCAAATATCCTCTTTGTATACAAACAATTCTCCCATCAATTCTCCAAATGGTCGGCTAATGACATCAATTGTTTGCTCGTTTTGCTTTTCTAATTCTGAAAGCTTTATTAAAGAAGAACGTATCACTTCACATTGACGTGGGTACTTCTTTTCTACCTTTTTATATCGTCGCTTTAAAAGCTTTGCCCCACTCAAACCAATGACGCTCTTATCATCTGACCAATCATCTAGCAGTTTATGATAGGTTAATGCAATGTTTAAGTCCGCCGCATAATCACTGATCTCATTGGCAATCATCCAATGCTTTGTTGTTGGGTGCGCAAGGCAACGCTTATTTCTTTGTGTAACATTACTTTCATATAGAGAAGTTAAAAGGATGATAAGAAATGTCATATCATATGTCAATGTCATCTGACCAAATCGACCATACTTTTTCTTTAATTGGTGACATAACCCGCAATAATATGCTTTATATTTGTAGTATTCCTTAACCTTAAGCTCCTGCTTGTTGATATTTACATAACCAAACATTAGCTCCTCCTTTTGATTCGAACTTCTGACTAAGCACATTATATCAGTTAAATCACCAATTCGCATTAATTAAATAAGATTTTAATAATATTTTAAGACATTAATTCTTTCTTCCACTCTTCCTCTTTAAAACCGAACAATACTCCATCTTCCATTACTAAGACTGGACGTTTTATTAACATGCCATCACTTGCTAGACATTCCAACAGTTCCTCTTCTGTCATTATCTTAACTTTTTCCTTTAAGTTCATCTCTCGATATAAAACTCCACTTGTATTAAAGAATTTTAAGAGAGATAAGTTACTTTTATCTTTCCAAGACCTTATTTCTTCTTTCGTCGGTGGTTCCTCTTTTATATCCTTGGATTCAAATATAATATTATTATTAGTTATCCATTTTTTTGCTTTTTGACAAGTAGAGCACTTTGAGTACCCATAAAATACATTCGCCATTAATTCAATACCTCCGATGTCATATCAATGTTTCATGAAACAATCCCAATGTTTTCACATAGACTATACTAAATGAACTTTATAGGATATTTTCATTATGAATCAAATGCACAAAACTTATCCATTTCAATTACTGCCTCTTCCTTATTCGAAATCTAGCTTAAGTCCAAACATTAGCGAAGAAACATTGTCATTTCATCATGATAAGCACTTAAAAAATTATGTTGATACTTTAAATAAAATATTAGAGCCTTACCCGATGTATCACTCTTGGACATTGGAAGCACTTGTCACATATTTTTATTTATTACCTCATGATATCCAGATACCAATTCGAAATAACGCTGGTGGTGTATATAATCATGATTTATATTTTTCAACTTTGAAACCATTATCGAATCAATTGCTTAATACATTGGATCTTTCTCATAATACCATGAATCGTCGCTATGACACCTCACCAAATGAATTTTACATTCGGTTTCGCCAGACTTTTCACAGTTATCAAGAATTTAAAGCTTTATTCAAAGCTAGTGCATTAAGTGTATTCGGTTCCGGCTATGCATGGTTAGTCGTAAATAACAATCAAGAATTACTCATTGTAACAACGCCAAACCAAAACACTCCACTGATACAAGGCCTTCGCCCATTATTGACAATTGATGTATGGGAACATGCATACTACTTAGATTACCAAAATCGAAGACAAGAGTATATCGACCAATGGTTTGAGCTCATTAATTGGGACGAAGTGACATGTAATTGGGGACGCTACTAAATGTAACGCCCCCAATACCGTATCATTAACTAATTCATTATTGAATGTTCACGTAAAAAACTTAAAACTTTATTCTCAAGTAAGGCTTTTTCAACTTTGTCGCGTCCACCATTTTTCTCTTCTAATACCTTAGCGGATTCATATCCAAAGTTTAAAGCCGCCTCTTCGATTAACTTTAAATACTCCTCATCTGTAATCTTGATTCCTTCCACCTTTGCTATTTCTGCTAAAACATAGCTTTCTTTTACATAAAGTTCGGCTAAATACTTTACTTCCTCATTGTATTGCTCCATTGTCATACCGAAAGATGAAGCTACAAACGACTCTAAGTCAAGACCATAATAGGACGCTGCTGTCTTATAAGTTTCCTGTATCTCCTCTTCCTTTGCATCAATTTCACTCTGGTCCACGGAACTAAAAGTTGAATTTTTGACTATTTGCTCTAATATTTGATCATCAACTGTACTTTGAAGCTCATATTTCATATTCTCCTCTAAACCTTGAGACAGGTATTTATTGTATTCATCGGTAGTATTGTATTCTGTATTATAAGCAACAAACTCATCCGTATATTCTCTTACCCCAATTTCCTTTATTGTTACGGTATACTCTGCTTCCTTTCCAACAATATCTGACTGTGGAAATGAGTCTGGAATAGTTACTCTGACGGTAACTGTCTCACCCACCTTTTTCCCAATGAGCTGTGCATCGAAACCTTCTATAAATTCATCTGAACCAATATGAATCTCAAAATTCTTGGCTGTACTATAATCAAACTCTTTTCCATCTACAAGACCTGTATAGTCAACAATGACATAATCTCCATCTTCGACCACTTCTCGGTCCTTAATAGGTAACATATCCGATTCATACTGAACAAAATTAAGAATCTCCTGCTCAATGTCTTCCTCTGTAACTTCTACTTCCGGTACTGTTACTGATAATCCCTTATACTCGCCAAGTTGAAACTCAAATTCTTTTCTTGGTCCACCAAACAGAACAATCACTCCTATGATAGTTATAATCATAACTATTATGAATAGAATCATAATTCTCATTCCCTTTTTAGGGACCTTCCAGGTTATTCGAGATTTTTTTACGTTCTCATCATTAGTTTCTGGTGTAATTCGTTCTCCATTTTGATTCATTACTTTCTCCTCACTCAAAGTGTGCTATCAAAGAAACGAAAGAGACTGCTGCAAAATATATTTCATCGAAAACCTTCAATGATTTCTCTTACAACAGTCCCCTTTATTTTATTCTAGTCAGCCCCTATACATTTACTGTTCAATTGCTGTTTTATTCCTATTATCTTGATATAGAAAATATTTGTGCATTTACTTATTCTGTTACAACAACTGCGGACTCAAGAATAATAGCACTTGCTTTATCAAACAATATAGAATTTCTAATAACCTCTTCACCACCCAAATCAGTAACAACCTTATCCTTATCTGTTTCACCAGAATATTCCATATACTCAGTAATTATATTTTCATACTCCTCATCAGATACAACTATGTTTTCTGCTTTAGCTACTTCTTCTAGAAGATATTTCTGGCGAATATTAAATTCAGATGCTTTTGCGATTTCTGAATAAAACTCTTCTAATGATAATCCTCCGAAGCTATAACTTATATAATCTTCTAATGTAAAACCATAAGTTTGTGCTACATTCTCATAATCACTCGTCATTTCTGATACAAATTGATCAATTTCAGCTTGATTTAGCCCAGTAAATGTTGCATTATCAATTGCCTTCTGCATAATATCAATTTGTTTCTGCGAATTTGCACTATATTCCTTGGATGATTTTAAGCTGCTCTTAATAAATTCTCTATATTCCTCAACTGTCTTGTTACCATTCGTATCATTCGCCGCAACTACTGCATCACTAAGTGGTTCTTTTTCTCCACTATCAATAAAATTAATAGTCACTGTAAACACTGCATCTTTTCCAGCTAGATCAGAGCTAACGTAATTTTCTGGAAAGGTGCAATTAACATCAACGGTATCTCCAACATTCTTACCGATAAGACCAGATTCAAAGCCTTCAATAAACTGACCTGATCCAATAGTCAAAGAAAAGCCTTTAGCAGAACCACCGTCAAATTCTTTACCATCAATCTTTCCTACGTAATCAATATTAACGATGTCTTTGTCCTCAACAACTTTTTTATCAACAGGAATTGCAGTACCATATGCTTCATTAAAAGAATCTAATATTTCCTGTACTTCATCATCCGTAACTTCAGTCGGCATCACCGTTACTTCAAGTCCTTTATATTGTCCAAGTTCAACTGTAACATTGCTTTCTATCACCTCTGGTGTTGCTTCCCCTGTTGCCTCTGGTGTTGCTTCTGGTGTTACCGCCTCGGTTACACTAGGAGTTTCTGTTACACCTTCCTTCGTGTCCGTTTTTTTACTACCACATGCAGTTAATGATAATACCAAACATAAACATGTACTAAGTATCAATGACTTCTTTCTCATAATAATCCCTCACTTATTCTTATTGGCTACTGCATGATTGCGTAGCAAGTTATATATAAATTTATCTACATAAACTTATAGTCAGATAGACTATTCATTTATACCACACTTTTTTAAAAAAAGAAAGCCTTTCAAAAAAGTTCATACAAAGTTCACTCTTATGAAAGGCTCAACCTAATATAATTATTTTAGTCTCAATAACTCAGTGTATGCTAATAAAAATGGCCCTACACCTTTCGCATCATCCTGCACAATCGGTTCTGACATATAATATTCATATGATCCATCACGCATATCTTTGCCACCAAGACCAGCCACTAAGCAAATACCCCCAAGACTCATCTTATCTTCTTGCGTGTGAAGATACTTTTCACATATTCCATCCATTGCTTTCTTAGCATACTGACGATAACTGTCTGGTAAGAAACCAAGACGTACTCCTTTTAAGATACCATAAGCCATGATGGAGCTTCCACTAGTTTCAAGATAGTTCTTTTCATGACCACCCATATTAACTACTTGATACCACATACCACTCTCATCCTGGTATTTTAACATGCTTTCGATCAATTCAACAAAGATATTCTTTAACTTTTCGTATTCTTCTTCATAACCTACCATATCACATTTATCCAATGTATCGAGTAGCGCCATCGTGTACCAACCAATTGCTCTCAGCCAGAAATTTTTTGACAAGCCTGTTTCTTTATCACACCAAAACATCTCACGAGAAGAATCATAGGCATGATAATATAACCCTGTGTCCTTATCTCTCATTAAATTATACACATTAAAGAATTGCCGAAAAATATCCGAGTAATTTTTCTTCTGATGAAATCTTGTTTCGTATTCCATATAAAAAGGCTGTCCCATATAAAGGCCATCTAACCAAATCTGATGTGGATATATTAATTTATGCCAGAAGTTACCTTCTTTTGTCCTTGGTTGTTTCTGCACTTGTTCATATACAAGATCAATTGCCTTGCGATATTTCTCTTTACCAGTTAGATCATATAGCTCAAATAACGTCTTACCTGCATTAACATCATCAATATTAAACTTTTCAATATGATATCCATCAATCGTTCCATCTTCTCTGACACGATAATCTATGAACGCATCTGCAAAATCGAGATATTTTTTTTCCTTTGTAATAGAATACATCTCTAAAACTGCTTTGATCATACATCCATCAATGTAATTCCATTCTGATTTTAAACCTTGTTTTAATTTTTCTATGTTCCACATTGGGCGCTCAGGTGTACTCTTATCAAGTAACTCATTAATATATTTTACAATTATGTCCACGCAATATCCTCCTAGTATGTTATGTAAAACATAAGTATTATAAGTACCTAATTATATCATGGTAAGCGCTTACATTCAATATAAAACAACATTCTTTTATTCCAACTACAAAGACTAGGATTAAAATTCTTCGATATATGTAACCCCTTCTGCTTTACTTAGTATTTCTAGTATTTCAACATGAGTTCGTTTTTTTAACGAGCGCATCGTAACTAATATTCCTATCCTCTCATTGGCAATTGCCTTATCATGATTGATTTCCATGTCACTGATCTTTAATTCATTCTCTTTCACATAATTAAGGAAACCTGCTAGTACACCAAGATTGGTTAATTCTATATAGAGATTCATTATTGTAGCCGTCGATATCACTTTGTCATCAACATTTTGTAATGCAGCAACAATAATAAATGTTAATATAGAACCAATGATTGCTCCACTATAAAACCCTATTCCTATCGCTAGTCCAATACAGGCTACTGCCCATAATCCAGCTGCTGTTGTCAATCCACGAACTTTGTTTCTTCCAGTAACAATTATAGTTCCTGCACCAAGGAAACCAATCCCACTAATCACCTGAGCACCCAAACGTGCTGGATCTGCTTGTGGATACTGCATAACCATATATTGATTCGTTATCATAACTAGGGTTGCCCCCATGCAAACAAGCATATAAGTACGGAATCCTGCTGGATGTCTCTTTCTTCCTCTCTCAATTCCAAGGATACCACCACATAATATTGCTAGTAACAATCGTGTTGTTATTGAAATAATATTAAACTGGTAAAAAATTTCAGGTAACATCATATGTATCCTCCTTACAACTCATAAATAATATTTTTCTCTATTATACCTTAAATTCTCCTAAAGCTCCATCTAATTATTCAATTTTCTCGGATAATTTCTCATTAACTTCTTGGGCATCTCCATACTTTCCACCAGTCTGCTTACACCATTATCAACTTTTTTGGGAGGTGGCAACCTACAATTTATAGATGTGCTAAAAAAGAATCATTTGGTCTATAAATTATATACACAAGTGATTGACAAGTTAGTAAATAGCACCTATAATTGAATTAGTATAATAACTAAACTAAATGACTAAAAAGTTAGACAGATAAGTTTTTTATATTTATTACATGCATAGAAAGGTAGGTTTATATGATGAATAATATTCCTAATATCAAGTTAGGTATCGCTTCCGTAAGTCGTGACTGTTTCCCAATGGAATTATCTGCAAGTAGACGTGCTGCTGTTGTAGCTGCATACCGCAAAAAAGGGTTAGAAGTTATTGAATGTCCAATTACAATGGAGAATGAACTACATATGAAGGAAGCACTAGCTTTCTTAAAAGAAGCAGAATGTAATGCCTTGGTTATCTACCTTGGTAACTTTGGACCAGAAACTACAGAGACATTATTAGCTAAATATTTTGATGGACCAGTAATGTTTGTTGCTGCTGCTGAAGAATCTACTTCTATCTTAGCTGACAAACGTGGCGACGCTTACTGTGGTATGCTTAATGCAAGCTACAATTTAAAGTTAAGAAATATTAAAGCTTATATACCAGAGAATCCAGTTGGAACACCAGATGAAGTTGCTGACCGTATGGAAGAGTTCCTTCCAATTGCTCGCGCAGTTTATGGACTTAATAACCTTAAAGTTATTGCCTTTGGACCACGTCCTCAGGATTTCTTAGCTTGTAATGCTCCAATCAAGCAGCTTTATAACTTAGGTATTGAAATTGAAGAGAATTCCGAATTAGATTTATATGCTGCTTTTAATGCACATGCGAATGACCCAAGAATCCCTGCTGTTATCGCTGATATGGAGAGCGAGTTGGGTGCTGGTAACAAGATGCCTGGTATTCTTCCAAAACTTGCTCAATATGAATTAACTTTACTTGATTGGTTAGAAGAACATAAAGGTTCTAGAGACTATGTTGTATTTGCTAATAAGTGCTGGCCAAGTTTCCAAACTCAGTTTGGTTTCGTACCATGCTATGTTAATAGCCGTTTAACTGCAAAAGGTATCGCTGTTTCATGTGAAGTTGATATCTATGGTGCTGTTAGTGAATATATTGGTTCTTGTGTAAGTGAAGATGCTGTAACCTTACTTGATATCAACAACACAGTACCAGCTGATTTATACGAAGCAGACATTAAGGGTAAATATGATTACCAGTTAAATGATACTTTCATGGGCTTCCATTGCGGTAATACAGCAATCTGCAAATTATCCTCTGGTACTATGAAGAATCAGAAGATAATGGCAAGAAGCCTCGAGCCAAATCAAGAACCTAATATCACAAGAGGTACTCTTGAGGGTGATATCGCTCCTGGTGCTATTACATTCTATCGTCTTCAATCTACAGCTGATGCACAGCTTCGTGCTTATGTTGTTGAAGGTGAAGTATTACCAGTTGCAACTCGTTCCTTCGGTTCGATTGGTATTTTCGCAGTCAAAGAGATGAATCGTTTCTATCGTCATATCTTGGTTGAGAAAAATTATCCTCATCACGGAGCTGTTGCATTCGGACATTATGGAAAGATTATGTATGAAATCTTTAAGTATCTCAACGTAACAGATATTGGTTTCAATCAGCCAAAGGGTATGTTATATCCTACTGAAAATCCATTTTGTTAATTTTTCTTTTTTCTTATAATATAACTAAAGGGGCTGTTTTTTCAGCCCCCCTTTTTTTATTCACTTAAATATAGATTTACTTTTTCTGTTGTTGCTTGTACGACCTCATCTAATGACTTTTCTCCACGCAAATAGGATAAACCAGCTTCTACAATTATATCTAGAACAATGGTGTCATTATTCACGGCTTTTGTAAGTGAGAGCAACATACTATAATATCCCTTTCTTTCCTCAACACTTAGATCTTTCCCATTGATCATAATCACTTTTCCTTCTTTATCTATTATGCTAAAACCAAGTGTCAAATCTTTATCTTCTGGTTCATTCATCCACTTATCTAATGCGAAAGAGTTCATTGGAAATCCATCAATAAAATGTTTCGATTGTATTTCTTCCTCATATAAGCTTTTTACAAAGTCCTTTGCCAGATTAATATCCTTCGTTGCTTTATTAATACCTACAATACCATTAGGGATAAACTTATCACTCACTGATCCATAATACCCATTAACTTGTTTGATACATGCATCATTGAATTGCAAGTCCTTCGTATCACTTATGTAGCCCATGGCTGCTGAAACATTCGAAGAGAGCAGTTGTAAGGCATTGTCGCTGAAAATACTTTGAATTCTCTTATTCCCCCCCATCCCATTAATAACTACGATGTCATTTATTTCATTCTGTTCTGCTATAGCACCTGTATTCTCAGCTAAGGTCTTAATATTAGTCAAGAAATTCCTTAATGGAGTCTCATCAATCAGGCCATCAACTCCTGTAAATTCGTCATAGTATGTATATAAGAACATGGTTAATAATTGATTATAAGAATGTACTTCAAAAAGTTTCTCTTTCTCATGATTCATTGACAGTTGGGCTAATGCAGAAGTACTTAATGTCTCCTTAGCAATATCTTCACTAAAGTAATAAATCGGGGCAAGAAATCTTATTGGCATACCATATACTTTTCCATCTTTCATATAATTATCAGCTATATTCTTTACTAATGAACCACTCTTATATAGTTCAGAAAAAATATCATTAGTATCCACTAACACTCCACTTTGGATATATGACTCCATTGGCAAACCATCTAACACAATAATATCTGCTCCTTTTTGTGAAAGCAATTCCGTATTCAAAGCTCGAATCTGATCACTTACTGTTACCGAAGAATCATCAGAATTTGCAACAACATACTCTATCTTTGTATCCGTATGTTTCTTCATATAATTTGAGATTGACTCACGAATTGATATATTATCCCATAAGGAATAAACCGTTAGTTCCTTACTAAAAGTCGCTTCTATTGTTTCATCATAAATATATTGTGCAAATGATACTTTACCACTCTCACTCCGACTATGATATAGAACATAAAAAGTCTCATATTCTCCATTAGATACATTAAAAGACGTAACGCCATAGCTCGGAATGCCCATACTACTAATGCTACCATCAACTAATGTTTCCCACATTGTACTACCTTTTTTATAACAGTGGATTCCCAAACGATCTAAAAGATAAATATTTCCACCATCTGACACTTGAATGTTGATTGGACCATTGATTGTACTAATCTGATATTTTTCTTCCTTTTTCGTTTCAAAATCATAACTATGAATGAACGATTCGCCTACTGGTAGGTAGTATATTGTATTGTCCTTAATGATATAACGTTGCTCTGTCTCGATCGGTATTAAATCTACTGTTTTTTTCTTATCCAAATCATAAAAAAATACCTGTTCATCGTTTTCCTTATAACTTAAAATTCCATCCTTTGATACCTGAGGATCAGAAATTATCTTACCATGATACACTTTCTCAATTTCTTCTTTCTCCTTATCCCCCCAGGACTCAGGAGTAAGATTAACATACTTTTTACCTTCTGCGTCTAGCCCATATAAGTAAGAGTAAATACTATATGTTTCCTGGTCTTTCCCGATATTCTCACTCTCAAATATCTCACTGAGCATATAATAATTATCATCCTGACCTAGTATAATCTGTGTTGGTAAGCTACCATTCGTATTTACTGCTTCAGATGCCCAATCTACCTGTTTTTTTTCATATGTATCGTTCATACATGTATAACAAAAAACTACATAAGTGCCATCAGTTTCATTAATTCCAAAAGTATAATATTCTAGCTGTCCTGCTGCATTGCATATAGCTCCTATACGCATCTCATTAGGTGAAAACTCTGGCAGATTCATTTCCTGCTCAACATATCGTCCCATTTCTTTTTGTTCCTTATCCTTCATACTTTCTTTTGTATTGCATCCTGTAAAGGATACCAACAATGACAGAATGCATATCCAAATAGCTATTTTTCTCTTCATACAATTTTCCTTTCCTCTTCCATTATTCATGTTCCTATATAACTATAGAAAACAAATCTCAAAATGCTCTCAAATGGATGTGAAATAATTGTGAATTCTATTTTGATGTGAAAGGATAAGGTATAACAAGAAGCCCCCAGTGCCATGATGTGACCCAAACATTGAAAATCCCAGACTTTTACTTGGAATTTTGTCTATAGTCTAAAAGCAGCTGCAAATTTCTTATTTACAGCTGCTTTTTTCATTGCTTTTTTCTATTAATTAATTGTTCTTTTCATTCTCATTTTTATCTTTTTCTAAATCAACTAACTCAATCCAGTCCGCATATTCAAACCAGTTAATCGTTGGTTTATACTCTTTTGCAAAAACAACTCTTGTAACTCCAGAATTAATGATTACTTTTTGACATTCAGGACATGGTGTGTGTGTTACATATAGAGTTGCATCTTGTCGATCTTCTGGTGAAACTTCCATCAAACAATTTACCTCTGCATGAATGGTTCTAACGCAATGATTATTGCTCATAAAGCAGCCCTCATCTTGACAATGAGGTAATCCCTTCGGACTTCCATTATACCCTGTACCCTTAATTCTCTTATTCTTAACTAGCAAGGATCCGACATGCAATCTTTCACAAGTGCTTCTTTCCGCAACTTCAAACGCAATATCCATAAAATAGTTATCCCAATCTTTTCTCAATCCTATTTCCTCCTTTATGACTTCACTCATTCTTCTAGTAACATAATAATAGCATATATCTACACTTTTTTACATAACAACTTATGAAATCGATTTGAAATATTCAGTTTTGGATATAATATTTCTTATTTCAAACACGGAGTTGAAGATATGAGATTATTAATTAAACATGGAATTATATTAACCATGGATCAAGTAAACCGAGAACGTCATAGTAATCATATTGAGAACACAGGAACCGTATTTAACCCTGGTGATATTCTTATTGAAAATGGAGTCATAAAACAGATCTCATCGCAGATTGATGTCAGTGAAGATACCTCAATTCAGATTATCGATGCAAGTGGGTGTTATGTAATGCCAGGCATCATTGAATCACATTGTCATATTGGTATAACAGAAGAAAAAACAGGGAAAGAGGGAGATGATTCCAATGAAACTGCTAACCCTATTACGCCTTATCTTCGCGCGATAGATGCGGTTGATCCGATGGATGCTGCATTTCATGAAGCAGTTAAGGTTGGAATCACTTCCGTTATGGTTGGTCCAGGCAGTAGTAATGTAGTTGGTGGACAATTTATGTTTATGAAGACATGTGGTTCACGTAAGATTGATAATTTAGTTGTCCTTGAGCCAGCTGCTATGAAAGTGGCATTTGGTGAGAACCCGAAGACACTTTATGGAGAGAAAGGTGTTTTACCTACAACTCGTATGTCAATCGCTGCTATGCTTCGAGAGGAATTATTTAAAGCAAAAAAATATTATTCGAAAAAACAAAAGGCTATAGAAAATGGTCAAGATTTTGATGAAGATTTTCATCTGGAATGTTATCTACCAGTTCTGAATAAAGAAATACCACTAAAAGCTCATGTTCATCGTACCGATGATATCTTAACTGCAGTTCGTATCGCAAAAGAGTTTAATGTCGATATTACACTTGATCACTGCAGCGAAGGCCACCTCATCGTTGACGAAATTAAGGAATCTGGATATCCCGCTATCGTTGGACCTGATTTAGCATCTCGAAGCAAAATTGAAGTAGAAAACATGGCTTTTAAGACAGCTGGTATTCTCAATAAAGCTGGTATTACGGTTGCTATTACAACCGACCACCCTGTCTCACTCATTCAATCTTTACCAATTTGTGCTGGTCTTGCTGCAAAAAATGGTCTTGGTATTGCTGATGCACTACTCGCAATCACAAGCAATGCTGCAAGAATATGCCGTGTTGACCATCGTGTCGGTACATTGGAATCTGGTAAAGACGCCGACATCGCAATCTTTGATGGTAATCCAATGGAGATTTTCACACACTGTCTCTATACGATAATCAATGGCGAAGTCGTCTATCAGATGGAAGATCATGATTCTAAAGTTAATCAGCATCCTAAGTAATTATTAACTAAATATAACAGGCTGTTACAAAATCTCCATACGAAAGTACTTGATTTTGCAACAGCCCAGAATTATTTATTCTTTATATCTGCTCTTCCTACCAAAAGATAAGAAAAAATTGCAAATATGGTACTTAATAGGAGACACGAAATCATCCAGTTCCATGGCCGGTCAGATGTACCATTATTTCCTATCATGAACGAGAGTAATCGGTTGAAACGTGTCCAAATCTCATAGTCTGGAACAACATATTCATCCAAAAAAGGTAATACTATAAGGAAAAAACCAGGAACCCCAATACTTACAATAAGTTTCAAACTTTTGTTCATTCTATAGTATAGAGCTGCAATTACATACCCGAATAAGGTCGAACATAAGTATAGAAAAACGTACCATGCAAACGTTACAAAAAGCAACACTACTATATTACAATCAAACTCCTCATATAATTGCATAAAACCCGATTTAACAAAACTAGTTTTATTTAATATAGTGTAGAAAATTGAATCTACAGTTCCCATAATTACAGCAATAATACTACTTGAAATAAGATACCCTAACAACGTTGTTTTTCTCGAAACACCATTCTGCAAGCCCAAAAATAAATCCGAGCGAAATGAACTTAGTCCACAAGCAAATAAAAATATACTTGTCATTAGTTCTACCCCACTCATCGTAATATCATTATAGTAATCAGCCCTAAAACAATTGCATAGTGCGGCGATTAAAAAGGAAGCAAATACAATCGCATAGTAAATAAAGATTGCTTTTTTCATATTTCTTAAATTAAATACTACTGTCTTTTTTAATTTCATGAAAACCTCCTTAATTATTAGTTAAATCAATAAACATCTTTTGTAAATCCAACTTTGTAATTTCAATACCGACTGGTGTTTCTGTTTTATCATACTGACCACATACATTTACTGTTTTTAATCCACCAAGAATCGTTGTCCCAAGAACCTCTTTTCCTTTTATATAATCATCAACAAGAGAAATCGGACCTGATATCGTATAACCACCAGCCAATAGTTCCTCACAAGACTGATTACGAATGATCTTTCCATTTTTTATGATAATAACTTTTTCAATCACGTTTGCAACTTCCTCAATGAGATGGGTTGATATTAAAAATGTTCTTGGATTATTGGAATAGGATTCAATTAAACATCGATAAAATAAGTCTCGATGATTTGCGTCCAATCCCAAAACTGGTTCATCTAATAGAATATACTCTGCCTTTACACAGAGCGCAGTAATGAGCTTATAAATCGATGTATATCCTGTAGATAGTTCTTTCAACACTTTTTTGGGATTTAAGTCAAAAAGATCACATAGTTCTTTAGCATATTCGTCATCAAACCCTGGATAAAACCTTTTTGTACATTCAAATACTTCTTTTACCTTATATGTATCGGGATATAAATTTCGTTCGCTCATCATGTAAACTTTTCCTTGTGCAACATCATTTTCAGTCGCAATTTGCCCATCAATCATAATAGAGCCGCTCGTTGGGAATAAGCGATTTGTTATCAAATTAAACATTGTTGTTTTGCCCGCACCATTTCTTCCAAGCACACCATATATTTTTCCCTTCTCAAAGCGTATGTTTACATCATCAATGGCTCGACTTGAGCCAAACTCCTTCACCAAATTGTTAATTTGGATGCCTTCAAAATTATTCATGATGAACCTCCTCCATGCCTCGCTCAATATACGTTAAAATATCTTTTTTACTTAACCCTAACTTACTTGCTTCGATAAGCATACTCTCAACATATGTGTTATAAAACTCTGATCTTCTATTCTTAGTTATTTTATCAACTGCTCCAGTACTTACAAACATACCAATCCCCCTTTTCTTGTAAATAATATCTGCATCAATTAGTCGGTTCATCCCTTTTAGCACGGTTGCTGGATTTATCTTTAATGTAGTTGATACTTCTGTTGTAGATGGAATCTGTGTTTCCTCTGGGAAGGCACCTGTAAATATGGCTTCTTCAATTTCATCTGCAATCTGAACAAATATTGGCTTGCTGCTATCAAAATCAAGCTTCAACATATAACCTCCAATCGTAACACTTCACTTAAGTGGTTAATTACTTATGTAACTAACTATATATCCTTAATTGCTATTTGTCAACCATTATATTGAAATTTTTATATTTATTACCTATGTACATTGAAATAAATAATTAGCAAATGCACTTAGATAATGTCACTTAACACTCTACCTAGTCGAAACTGCATGAAGGAACTTTCTTGACCTAGTAGGTGGCCACAAGTATAATTTAGTTATTGGAAATATTTGTTTCTTGAAAGGAAGTCATCATGCGAATCGGTATTAACTTACTCTTCTTAACAAATAACACGAATTCTAGCATTGGCAAACATACAGAAGCATTACTGAATGGATTTCGAAAGATTAATTTGTTAAGTGACTGCTCCCTTTTCGTAAGAAAGTGTTATTATGAAAAAGCAAAGTCAGATTATCCTGAAGCTAACATCGTTCTCATACATGCTGAAAAAATCATGGAATATCTATTAACCCATAAAAAAAAACATTCTGATTTTTCAGAATGCTATTACTTAAATCGTTTTACGATATCCAAAACGGTAAAAAAACTACAGATTGATGTTATGTTTCATCCCTTTAATGATAGTACGATTTATTTCATGAAGAAAATACATAACATTTTAGTCATACATGATTTATATTATCTTAGATATCCTACTATTTATGGAAGATTTCACTACCTCTACGCAAAGAAAAAGCACGAGTACTTTTTGAAAAACAGCAACGCTATTGTTGCTGTCTCTGAATTTATTAAGAATGATATTTTGTCTAATATCGAATCATCTCAGAATGCCTTTATACAAGTCATACCGAATGCAGTTGCTACTGCTGAAAAATTCACAAACTTTGTCCCAGTGGAAGAGCCTTATATACTTTCTATCGCTTCCCAAACCTATAATAAAAATATAATTACCTTACTACGAGCCTTTAATTTAATTAAGAAAAGAATCTCACATCAATTAGTTCTTATCGGAAAGCATAAGGATATGACTTGTGAAATCCAATATTATATAAAAAAGCATCAATTAGATGATCGAGTTTTATGTATTGAAGCAATACCGGATGAACATCGAAACAGTCTATACCAACACGCCTCTTTACTTGTTGCCCCTTCCTTATGTGAAAGTTTTGGTCGCGTTCCGATCGAAGCAGCTCTATTAAAGATTCCAGTTATAACATCAAGATCGAGTGCTCTTTTTGAAGTCACCTTAGGCTTACTAACCTACTATGATCCACCTACTGATAGTCAAGCTCTTGCTATGAAGATTATTGAGATGCTTAACCATCCTCCTTCGAATGAAGCTCGAGAGCAAATAGCAGCAACCTATGCGAGAATCTATGACGAAACATCCATAGCAAACCGATATGTTACCTTATTTCAACCTCAAACAAGATTAGAATAGATCTCTATACAAGCTACTCTCTTCTTTCCTAAATGCTGTTGCTCTAATTGAAACTTGACCTAAAGAAAGAGAATGATGATATATTTTCGGAGTGCCTTACAAGTCCCACATGCCTTTTGTGGGCTTGTGAGCGTAGCGCGCCGAAGAAAATATATCATCATTCTCTTTCTTTATTCATAACTGTTAGAGCAACAGCTTCCTACCACTCAACTAAAGCCAAACTCTGTTTAATGTCATCGATAATATCCTCTACATTTTCTAAACCAACCGAAAAACGTATCATTCCTGGATTTACGCCACAAGCAATTAACTGCTCATCGGTAAGCTGACGGTGAGTTGCACTTGCTGGATGAAGCACACAAGTACGAATATCAGCAACATGCACTTCATTGGAAGCAAGCTTTAAACCATCCATAAATTTAATTGCATTTGCTTTTCCGCCTTTAATTACAATTGTGATAACACCACACGCTCCCTTTGGAAGATATTTTTTCCCAAGTTCATAATATTTATCACCCTCAAGGGCTGCATAATGAACCTCTTCAATCTTATCGGATGCCTGAAAGAACTGAGCAACCTTTAACCCATTCTCACAATACTGCTTCATTCGAACTGGTAATGTTTCAAGACCTAGATTAAGCAAGAAAGCTGAATTAGCTGATGGATATGCACCAAAGTCTCTCATCAATTGCATTCTAGCTTTAATTATGTATGCCATCTTTCCAAAATCTCTCGTATAAACTACTCCGTGGTATGACTCATCTGGCTCGGTAAATTCAGGATATTTTCCATTTGTCCAGTCAAAGTTACCACTATCTACGATTACTCCACCTACTTGTAGAGCATGACCATCCATATATTTTGAAGTAGAGTGTACTACAATATCCGCTCCATACTCAAATGGTTTACATAAAATTGGAGTTGCAAAAGTATTGTCTATGATAAGTGGCACTTGATGCTTATGTGCAAATTTCGCAAATTTTTCAATATCTAATACTGTAAGTGCTGGATTTGCTAAGGTTTCGCCAAAAACTGCTCTCGTATTCTCTTTAAATGCGCGATCTAACTCTTCTTCATCTGCTTGTGCATCCACAAAGATACACTCAATTCCAAGTCTCTTTAGTGTTACTGCAAAAAGGTTAACCGTTCCACCATAAATAGTAGAAGTACTAATGAAGCTCTCTCCCGCTTTACATATATTAAGAATTGATAATAACGATGCTGCCTGACCGGAGGAAGTACACATTGCACCTACTCCACCTTCTAAATCTGCAATTTTCTTCTCAACTACTTCTACCGTTGGATTTGAAAATCTGGAGTACATATGAGCAGTTGGCATATCAAATAGCTCACCAATACGCTCTGTTGAATCAAATTTATAAGTTGTACTCTGTACAATTGGCATTACTCTAGGCTCACCATTTTTAGGTGAATAACCGGAATGTAAACATTTAGTTTCGTCCTTCATGTTCAAATATCTCCTATATCATGTATTATATATTATGTATCAAGGCTTTCGTCTTTTTGTAATTAATACTTTAACACAATGAAGTACTATTGTCCATATCCTAAATGTTACATTAAAAAACGTAATAATTTATCTGTTAAGAAGATTGTTTCTTGCATTTCTCATAAATTACCGAAACTACCCATGTTATCATTGGATTTATTAAAATTCCCAAAGTAGAAAAAATAAATATAGCTATCCTAGTATCTTTTTTCTTCTCATGTCTTATATTCGTCAATGCTACTACTGTAAATGGCATAAATATTCCAAAAAGTAACACAGACCAAACCAATGGTGTATACGACATAATCTGAATAGGAACTACGGTAAGACTCGAAATTATCCCTAAGATACCAAGTAAAACTGCACATACTCGCATCGGACGTTTAACAATATATAATGGAATTAAAAAACTTCTCCATAAAGATCCTGTCTGCGCTCCACCAAATAAACTTCCTACTATATTTCTGATAGAAACCATCGTAAATGATTGCACAATATCTAACGGCTCTTTTTTCTCATCTTTCGTGTAACTTCCTTCTCTTATTGTTTGAATGGATAATGTGTCAATTGTCCATAAAAGAATAACAAAAATTGCAAATGGAATCGTCTTTAATATCGTTACAATATCAACGCCAAATCCAATTCCCCACATATGATTCCACCAATAAAAAGGGTCTAAATATAAGTTGGAATTGACTGACGTCATCTCATAACCCGTACCCATTAGCTTTGGTACAACAAAAGCTATTACGGATGTCATTGGTATAACCATCCAATTTTTCTTACCATAAAGTAGAATGAGATATCCTATGATAAGAACAATCATCAATATCCAAAATACTTGCTTCTCTTTCGCAAAGTAAGTATTTAATTTAAGAATCGACATCCATACTCCAGAGATTCCAAAAGTGAGAGTAATACTCGTCTTGCATGTAAAACCAGCTAAACCTACTAGGTATTTGAAAAAACCACTTTTCACCACGAAGACTCCTAAAACTCCAACCAAAATTCCCAGAATAAATGGGTGTACACCAAATGCAGACATTACAGGAATCAGTACAACCAATGGTGCCAATGTACCTGCAGGTGATGCATTTGGGTAAACTAAAGAAGTAATCAAAGTAATGATACTGCCTATAAGAACTTCAATTCTAATATTCTCTAGAACAAAATTAGAATTCGTAATGAAAAGCTCCTGTGCCCATACAAGGGCAAAGGAAGAGACAAGCGCGATTTTTCCTATAAGACCAGATAGTGCTGGTATAAAATCTTTATAGTAAATACCATAACTCTTCTTTTTCATCATACGATAACCCTACTAATATCTCATAGGTAATAATTCCATATACTGTTCCATAGATGCATTTTCATAAAACAGTTCAATAATCTGCTTTCCTAGTGGGTCAAGTGTATCCGTATTATACTTTTCAAGTTCTTTGGCAAAGAAATCTCTTAATATCTTAGCACCAGCATCATATCCTTCCATGCCAACTTCCTTTTGTGTCTCTGGCTGAAGAAAAGCTTTTCTAATATGTTGGCCATCAATTTTTAATGAATCAAGTCCAAATCCTAAAAGTGAACACCGTGCCTCTACAAGATGTTCTGGTTTGAATTTTGCACTACCTCTACGAGCGATATACTCTCTTGCAATCCATTGTGGCATAAAACTCACCTCATATGCTCCAATATGCTGATTAGGAATTAATACATATCTTGTACTAGCAGAATTTTTAATCTGCTCTAGCATAAGGTTCGCCTGATTTACCATCTTACCAGTAGCAAAAGGCCAATAGGAACCAACGCCTTCACTTGACATCTCTCCCCCATCAATAATGCTTGGGTTATTGAATCCTCTTGGTGCTACTAAACGCCATAACCAAGCTAAGGCTGGTGGTAACACATGAAAAATACCTAAAATTCCGTAAGATGGATTTTCCTTTGTACATAAAGGTGTACGAACACCAAAACTTCTTACATCTACCTCAACTGGCTCATCAATTGCCTGTGGTACTAATCTTCTTGGTAGTATAACACGAGGATTTGGGCAAGGTTTACCAGTGCTATCTAAAATGTGTTCCCATACAAGACATGTTGCATTTGGAACTGCCTCAATATTCAAGAAAACAAGTGGTTCCGAAGGTTGAGTCAATATTTCTTCATATCGTGGTGAAGTTCCATACTTTGTTATGTTATCTAATCTTAAAAACCATGATGATTCTGCATCTTTTACAACTAGCTTTTTACTCATATTTTGCATTTTAGGATGACACAATGCCATATCATCAGTTACAGGTCGAAGTTCACATGTCTCGTTTAGTACAAGATAATTTTTTTCTCCCGAAACCATATTCTTTGCTATTATGATTCTTCCATCCAACTCTTTATGAATATCTTCAATCATTTCGCTCTTTCCACCACCAGAAGCTCCCTCATGCATAATAACAATTTCGTTATCATATGGAGTGACTACTTTTACAGTAGAAGCATGCGCAGTAATCCAACCTTCTTCCTCACCAATGTTAAGTAAAACACCATAAATTCCCTTTTTAGCACTTGGACCAGGATAGAGGTTATAGGAATATACTTCATGTATATCCTCTAAACGATTATGTAGCACAATTTGTTTTCCATCAAAATGGGTATGACGAAATGGTGGTGCCAAGAAAACTACAGCACGAGGATTGAAAGTATCTGTAATTTCATCAATGTTTAAAAAACCCTGTAAGTCTGCGAGTCCTGCAGCAAAAAAGCCTGCATTCGATGGAGCTACTAATATGGAATCATATCCATACTTAACCCCTCCCGATTTAAATGGAAAGAAAATAAGCTCCTGGTTTTTCAACCATTCAAAAGTTTGTGTTCTCAAAGAGTCAAAATCTTTCTTATAGATATCTTCATATCTTGGCTTATCGGTATCTTTATTGTCTGCTACTAATAAGCAATCTGGATCACGTCTTCTCATGTAATCATCAATATAGTTTACAACAACACCATTTTTACATTTTGTAACTGTTGCCTCTAATACATTCCCAACTCCATCAACTTCATATTCTACATCAAAGGTTGTATTTGATTCATTACCCATTGCAAGCTTGAATAGTTCCATTCTTGTTTTCGGTACAATTACTCCTTTTGAGTTTTCTAGTATTTCAAGTATATAATCTGGTAAATTAAGTTTGCTTATACAATCTAGCATATCCATTCCTTCTTTCCTATTTTTTATGTATGATCACAGTTCTCTCACAAAAATTTATCTTATAACCGTATTAAACAGTATTATCTATGTTTACATCTTCCACCATATTTCTACCTGAAGCTTATCATCCTTTTCTTTCACTTCATTAACCATCTTCTCTTTGGTTTTTGATAATTTATTCGCAATTCTTTCATCATATACACCTAGTATCTGTGCCGCCAGTATTCCAGCATTCTCAGCTCCATCAACAGCCACCGTCGCAACGGGTATTCCTTTTGGCATCTGAGCAGTAGATAGTAAAGCATCAAGCCCGTCAAATGCCGAAGACTTACAAGGAACTCCAATGACAGGAAGCGTCGTGTGCGATGCAATCACTCCTGCAAGATGTGCTGCCATTCCCGCCACAGCTATAATAACCCCAAATCCATTCTCTCGTGCCTTTTTCGCATACTCGCAAACCACATCTGGAGTTCGATGCGCACTCATTACATGTACCTCTACAGGTATGTCATATAATTTCAGACTGTTAATTGCTCCTTTTACTACTGGTAAATCACTATCACTTCCCATGATTACTGCTACTTTCTTTTCCATACAAACCTCCTTAAAATAGATTCCTTAAAGTGTGATCTCGTAAGCAACATCTTCCTATCGCGCTTGTGTCCAACATAGCATCCTTCCTTTTGGACGCATAGTTATAAGATCTAGGTATTAAAAAAACCGATATCCATAAAACTTTGGATATCGGTTTACTTACAACTTGAAAAATTTTCACTTTGCATTGTCTACCATTACTTATTAATAAATTCTTCTAAATTCTTGTCTACTGTGATGATGATGATTTTTTCACCTGTCTTTGTACTAATATCAGAGTGAGTGCTGACTATGGCTACATCAATAAAATCCGTTATCAATGTCTCCAAATATCCTCTTCCACCCTCGAATAACGAAGTACGTACTTTTTTAAATAACTCAACACCTTGCGGATTATCCGTTAATTTCTGTTCCGATGGACTTAAAAATCCAGATAGCCTAACAACTATCATATCGTTAAGTATGTATGTCTTGATTGTTTTAGGACCTCTTCCCATATACTCAATCTCGAACTTGCTAACTACTTCACTTATCTTTGCCTCTAACTGTCCTCTTGTCATCTCATCACCGCCTACATATATAGATATCATATCTTTTTTCGGCTGTCAAACGATATTTGGTTTTTTTTCAAATTCTTTCCTTCTTAACTATCTTGGGATTTTGAAAGAAGTCCAAATGAAAGCTATTGCTTTTGTAAACGGAAAACTGGGCGTACACGCCTCAACTTGATTAAGCGACCATACTTCATAATCTTTCTTGGTCTCCAGAATGGCACAGCAGTCCATATAGCACACACTCCACCAGATTTTAAAATTCGATTCATTTCATTAGATAGCTCCGTCAATGGAATAACTGGTGCAGGAACTACTCCATATAAGATAATTATGTCAAATGTTTCATTCTCAAAGCTTGTATTAGTAGCATCCTCTCTTTGAGGAACGACATTCGTGATTCCTAATTGCTGGATTTTCTTTTTCATTTCCTCAATTGCGAGTGGATGAATATCTGTTGCGTATACTTTCCCCTCACTACCAACTTGTTTCGAAATCTCTTGTGTAAAAAAACCAGACCCACAACCAATTTCAAGAACTATTTGTCCTTTCATGATTTGTGCTTTTGATACAAGTTTTACTGGATCATTGAACTTTCTTCTAAACGGACTATCTAGCCACTTTAATAACTTTCCATAACCTTTTTTCATTTGATTGGATAAAATTACTTCTTTTAGTTTCATATTACACTCCTTTATTAATGAACGCTCGTTCTTTTTTATATATAATATAAACTGCTAAATTTGTTAGCAGTTATTTTAAAAAATTTTTTATACCTTCTAGATGATATTCGGTGATGCATTCAATATTGTTGTAAAGTTGTTCTGCGTTTTGATATTCTTTTGCAATAATAATAATTCCCTCTATTAGACCATTCGCAAACACAAGTGCTAATAAATCTTTATTATGTACTTTGCTATTCATCTGATATTGAATATGTTTTTTTAATTCTTCGATAAGTGTTATCTTAAAATTCTCATATTTTGTTCCTTTACTCTTTTCTAAAATAAGAAGAAATTTACAGCGGTTTAAAACAATCATATCGTATAAAATTTGATTTAAGCGCTTACCCGTATCATCAGTTTCATTCTTATGATCAAGAAAAAATGAAACACCTTGAGTAAAATCTTGAAAATAAGAATCAGTTATCGCATAGTATAATGCCTCTTTATTCTCATAATATAAATATAAGTTACTAACACTTATGCCAACTTGCCTTGCAATCATTCTCGTTGTAGTATCAATAAATCCATGTTCCAAAAATAATACTTCAGCTGTATCCAAAATTAATTTTCTAATCTCATCTTTTAACACTTGCATTATAAGGAACCTCCGTTCTTTATTACGATATCATAAGATACATATATTGTCAATGAAAATAACTACAGTAAATAACGTCCCTTGGATAAAGTAAAAGATGTATACATTTTATAGGCTACTTTAAGCTGCTAGAAAAAATATACATCTTTAATAATATAACTTTTTTAAACTGGTTATCAGATTATTTGTTCTCTAAAATCCCTCACCTAATTTTATTCTTAACACTTTGTCTCCATATGTAGTAAAGTAAAGAAAATCATCTCCAAATTCCTTATTTCCAACTGCGATTATATGATTACGGACAGGTTTATTCATATCAATTAAGGTTAAATTGTCATTTTGATCTACTCTTAGAATTTTAGCCATTCCATCAATAGAGACATACATATTACCACTGTCGCTAAAAATCATATTCAAGGGAGCACCAAAATCCCCAGAATTATTTATCGGTTCACGTACAATTTCAGTACCCTTACCCACCGAGCCATCTGGATTGATCTCATATTTTATAAGTGCCTTAGTAAAAAAATCCGTTAAATATAAATAATTCAAGTCAGGACTAAAGGCAATAGAAAAGAAGGACTGATACTCACTCGAGCTCAAATATTCAGACTTAATGAGATCGGTCGAGTATTTATATACCTTTCCACCACTAACAACGTACATATTCCCTTCTTTATCTATCTCCAATCCACTAGCACCGAGAAAACCGTCAAAGTCTTCTCTTATCAGAGTTGTTATATTCCCATCTTCTGCGATCCTTAATATTCTGTCTTGAGCTGCCGCTATTATATTATTATCTTTGTCATATTTCATATCCCATATAAAAGGACTTTTAAAATAATAATCCTTTCCTTTCTCTAACACGTTAAGATCACATGACGAAGTTATATTACCCTCTGGATTTACTTTATCCAAACCAAGTTGTCTTGCAATCAGCATACTCCCATCCTTGTCCAAAAGTATGCCACCACATACATCAGAACCTATACTACAAAATTCTTCACATTGACTTAATGAACTCATATTCAGTAACTCCTTTACAGGTAAATTGTTGGTATTCAATAAATATTGATAAGCTATACATCTTATGTATTGCACGGTTTCTAATAAAGTAATCATTATCTACTTTAGTTGGCATTAGCATTTAATCATCATACAATCCTTTTTTAAGAAATACTTTAGCTTTATACCAATTAAGCACACAAGGACAGTTAATTAGATGCTATATTACGCTTACATTATTTTTAATATAATCAGCTACATCATCAATTTCAGGATATATTCTCGCTTTGTTGATTCCTATAGAGTTTAACTGCTTAATTAATTTTTCTTTTGACTGGATAATACAGATAATTTTTTTCCCATTTTTACTTTTTACTCTTAATTCAGCAATGGAATTTTTCGAGCCACTTCCGTAAACGTTATCTAGTAAACCGCATATAATAAATGCCCCTTCTTGTTTATCTATTCTTCTATTATTTCGGGATGGCATAACAACGAGATTTTTTCTTAAATCGACAGGCAATATTTCGGCCTTAAATCCTGCCCTTTCCAATCTTACTGCTTGTATTAGTCGGGATATCTTCTCATTAAATTGTTTTAAAGATAAAGATTTATTTATTGATGCATCATAGAAATCACTTTGCGTGCTATGTGAAAATAACGGGAGTGACGCTAATACCGCCACCGTATCACTTTGTGGATACTTAATTAAGTCCTTAGAAACCGAAAAGAGAATAACTTCCCCAGTATATACAGAGTTGTTTTCACAAGAAAAAAATAACGCAACTAGTGGGTTTTGAGTAATATCTAATAATCGCGTTGGAAGACCATAATGTTGCATCTCCGCTAAAATTTCTAGATGATTCTTCATATTCACAAATTCATTTGGACAATTGATTTGTAATTCCTGATACATTTTCTTTTCATTATGTAACCATTCTTTATTACGAAATACAGACGGACTTAATATATATGATATATCACAATGTCCTCTGAAAAAAATTTTTTGGTTTTGCATACCTATTTCATCTAATAAGTCCATATAATTTGAAATAGATTTGACTATTCTCAAATCAACAGAATTATTGTCAAATACTATTCCACTACTAATTCTGATATCCATATTTGTAAATTGATTATCTCTATTCCTACATGCATTAAACATTTCCTGTGTTATTTTCTGACGTTCTTCATATGTTGGTAATGCTCTGTAAATATAAAAAACGATTGCAAATAACGTGTAATCATCATAGAACTTTTCACCCCCATTTTCTAGAACAGGAAGCAATTTACTCTTTACTTCATCTAGGGTTTTAGGATATTGTTGTTTAAACAAAGGTGATAAAGGTGACTTTTCTTTATCCAATTTAAATGCAAACTCTTCTTTTTTTAAAGTAGGTTTTCCGAATACTGGATTCATATCACAATAACCTTCAGTCATAAATTTTTCAAAACACACTTTTTGAAAAGCCTTTTGTATAATAGGATTACTACTCAGCTTATCATCATAAAAGAAAAAAAACATATTACCCTCCATTAAACTAAGTATTTCAATAGCTACCATCTTTCATTTTTACAGTAACTTTAGTTTACATACAAATTATCCTACTAAAAATTATCTTCCCTCTATTTTTCTTCGTATTCTACCGCCTATATCAGTCAGTGCATATATAGTCTTAGGAGCATTCTGGGGAACTGTTAATATAGGCCACCAGAACTCTCTTCCTTTCCATCCCTCTGCATCACCATTTTGATGCAAAAGAACAAGACACGGAACATCAATTGCAACTTCTCTTGCAAGTTTTCTCTCATCCCGTCCATTATCCGGGGAATCTATGTACCTAGACCTATCACTTGTGTATTTAGGCATACTCCTATTTCTTCTTACTATTAAATAACATTTATCATTTTGCTTAGAAAGATATCTCAATACAGAATTCATTTTATCTGCCGATATAAATCTGTTTGTGTCCTCGTCCATATTCAGGCAACTAAAAACCTCTTCAATTAATTTATCAGCAATATGCAAATCAATTAGTACAGCATCCTTCTGCCCTCGTGGCATTAAATCATCAATAATCTGATTAACTTTGTTGACAACATTATCAGATATAGCTTTTGCCTTGGGAAGAAAGCCTACAGGAAGAATTCATGATGATGGTTTTAAATACACCACATTAGAGACACTTATCTTACTTGGTGAGCATGGCACTATTTTCGCAGTTGTAGGAGTTTCTCCCTTACGCTCAATAAAGTAGACTCCATCTTCGAAGCGTTCATTTTCAAAATCATCCCTGAGGGCAACATCGATCTCTGTTATTTTCACCATACTCTCATAAATTTTTCGTGTTGTATAAAAACGAGTAATTGCAAGCAATTCTTTATCTCTATATCCAAACATTCGTGAGTGCTGCATAACTGTATCTTGCTGCATCGCTTTTGGATTTCGTCCATAATAAAAACCAACCATATTAGGAATAGTAATTCCCCTATCAAGAACTTGTCCTCCAACAAATATTGAGAATGGGGTGCGCAATCTCAACTCCCCGGTATCTTCATTTAAATATTTATTTATATCATCATTTGCATTAATTACACTAATTTTTACACCCTGTTGTAATGCCAAATGAAAATCCCTTTCAACCTGTTCAAATTCAGGCATGGTAAATCCATATGCAGCTATTGATTTTTCGATATCCTGATAGCTTTCCAAAAGCAAAGCCTTTATTTGCTTCTCATGTTCAGGTAGATTATCTTTTATTTGTTCCATGAATACTTTAGTAATCTCAGCTATTCTATCATGCGCTTGCTGCGACACAGCTGTATGTATTACATATGCATACTTCCTCTTTATTCCATTCTTAGAAAGGATACACCCTCCCATAATAAAGTTAACGATACCCCTTTTAAAGAGTGGCAATCTGTCCTCTCTAATTAAAATTTCTTCTTCCTTAAATCTTCTGCGATCGGTTGCTTTAGCAGATGCAATTTCCTGTTCTTCATCAGAAACTTCTTCAAAAATGAATCTACCAGGACTATCTTCTTTATTCGATTCAAGGAAATAATACTCTCCACCGATGTAAGCTTCACCTGATGGAACCAATACTGTTTTTCTTGGTTTTATTGGCTTTATTACAGTACCATCAAATTCAGGCTGTAAATATAGCGCATACGGTGTAGCCGTAACCTGTACAAATACACATCCATCTAAACTTCCCCTAATTCTATTAACCTCTGCTGCTACTGTTCTTAGGTCAAATTCATCCGTTGTATCTTTAACTTTCTCAAATCCAATACCAGTAGTATCTGCTTCGTCATCTATGATAAGGCAATTTTTTGTCCCATTTATCATTGAATCTTTGATAAAATTTACAATCCTCTCGAGATTGTCTTTTTGCTTTTTCGCAACAATAATAAGCTTTTTTTCTAATTCATACGGAGTTAGTTCATCATGCAATTTCATAATATCACTGACATCCACTTCATCCTTCTCAACGAATGCTCTAAATTCTTTACGCATGCGTTTATAGGTCTGTTCAATGAGAGCCTTACTATTTTTTGTAAGAATAAACACGTAATCAAATCCATTATCGAAAGCTAAGGCCATTAATCCTGTAAACGCTCGCGTCTTTCCGCTTTGAATTTTACCCAGAAGCATCAAAGGATGCTCTCCCTTATAATTAGGATTTCCCAAGTTTTCAGAACGAATATTTGAAATACAGTACTCACAGGCTTCTTCGATACACTTTTTAAGTTCCTTACTATAATTTGTTTCCTCGCATTTAGTTTTATAATACTCCCCAAAAAACATATTCCTCTCCTCCAATAATATAAACTATGGTTGTAACCTCGTAAACTCAATACTTTTAAGTTCATAGCTGTTCTTTGCTTGCGATTTCAAATACTGACTGTGCTTTTCAGATACAATATGTTTATTACATTGCCGGCAGAAAAAAATAGTATCCTTCATCTTCTTTCCAAACGACATCACTTTTACATCCATCTTGATATTATGTATTGGACACTTATTTATTTCTTCATCAATAGTATATATGATATCCGCATGTAAATCTTTTAGCTTACTAACTATCCCTGAACTACCTATGTTATCACTAGATAGAACTTGTTCACCTGTACTTACTTCCATAATAGATACGTCACTTCTCAATTTTCTTCGTCCGTTGTATTCATATACTCTTATATAATTTTTCTTAGTCATGTAAATATGACTGCACTCTGAACACTGTTTACCGTCAAGCTTTTCACTTATATTTGATATAGTAATAGTAATAAGTTCACCTCCACATATTGGGCATTCGCCACTGTTTTGGTAGGCTTTAACTTCATTTTCTATTAATGCTTCGAATGTCAATTTATCTTCTATTACCGATTTATGTTGCTTGTAACGTTGCTTTCCTTCTTTGATAACCTCATCAATAAGTTCATCAAATTTCATTCCGATTCTTTTCCTTGGTATTAAAATGGCATCCTGTTTCGAACGAGAGATGGATGTAAAAAGCATGAAACAATTCTTATTTTTCTCAACACCTATGGTAATTGAAACATTATTTTCAACTTTAAGAAACTCTTCATATCTTAAAACAGCTATTTCACTATCTTTTAAATCTTTTTGGCAACACAATAAATATAAAAAAAGCGGCAACTTAGAGGTATTATATAAGTTACGTAACTTATCTTTATCATCCTGAGAAAACGAAAATAACCAACTTGAATACGCCTCATTCTTAGTACTAGCTTTAGGCTGTCTCGCATACTTAAAGAAAGCAATACATTCTTGCTTTGATGTATTGGTAAGTATTTTATATATCTGACGATTTTCTTCATCATTTAAAACCAATGCTGGGGAAGCATCTTCGTTATGTTGAAATATTGAACCCAATATTGCACCATAATAAAAATGATAATTTTTAAGTCTAGCCATTTAACCTCATCCCCCTGTATTTAATCCTTATAAGAGATTCTATCTCTAAATACCTTGCATTTATCAAATTAATATTTCTTTTCATATATTTATTATCTACTATTATATACCAATTACTTACAAATTACAAAGCTATTCTGTCATAATTATACAAATTTCCCCATTATGATTACATATGTTTTGACCTTTTCAATTCATAACAGGAATAACCTCACTCTATTGTTTTTTCATAAAAAATTCTTGCTTAATCCATTACAATCATCATACTTTTCCACTATCAAAAAGTACAAAAATCGCACTTTCAACTTTTTATAGCCAAAAGTGCGATTATTCTTATAACATAGGATTTTCTTTACATAACCACCGGTACCAGCTGTGTTCCGACACTTACTGGAAAGTACTTATGGTAAAAAACTGTGCAAAATCAAAGGTTTCTAGATGTCTGCTCGACATAGTAATGCAACACTCTCCACATGTGTACTATGTGGAAACTGATCCACAGGGCGTACCTTTTTTAGCTGATACCCCTTTTCACACAAAGACTTCACATCTCTAGCTAAGGTAGCTGGATCACAAGAAACATAAACAACTCTCTTTGGATTCATTGCAACAACTGTTTCAAGCAAGCTTTCCTCACAGCCCTTTCGTGGGGGATCCACAACAATTACATCTGCTGACATCGCGCCCTTGCTTTCTTTATATTTTTGAGGTAAAACGTCTTCTGCTGCACCAACAAAAAATTCTGCATTTGTAATCTGATTTAACAAGGCATTACGTTTCGCATCTTCGATTGCTTGCGGAATAATTTCAACTCCATAAACCTTTTTCGCTTTTTGCGCTAGGAATAGCGAGATAGTCCCGATTCCACAGTACAAATCCCATACAATTTCTTCACCATGTAAGTCAGCATAAGAAAGAGCTAGGTCATACAACTTCTTTGTTTGCACTGGATTGACCTGATAGAAGGATAATGGAGAAATCTGATACTTAATATCCCCCATTTGATCAATAATTGTAGGTTCTTTATATAGCGGAATTACCTGATTGCCTAATATTACATTCGTCTTTTCTTGATTCACATTCAAGCATATACTCTCAATAACAAAATCATGTTGTTTTGAGTTTAATGCGAGTAATTTATCCAAAAGTAATTCTTGCTTTGTCAACTTCTTACCATTGATTACAAGGCAAACCATTACCTGCTTTGTTGTAAAACCAACACGGATTAATATATGACGTAATAATCCAGTATGAGATTCCTCATTATAAATTGCGATATTGGACTCTTTAATATAAGAGCGGATAGTATCAACAATCAGTTCATTGCTTTTATCCCCAATAAAGCAATGCTTCGTATCGATAATGGAATGTGTGCGACCAGCATAGAATCCTATGACAACATCTTGATTTTGATTTTTTCCGACTGGATACTGTGATTTATTGCGATAATAATAAGGGTCTTCCATTCCTATGATTGGCTCCATCTCATAATCTTTGATGCCACCAATTCGCTCCATGCAATTCTTAACCTTATTCTGTTTATACTCTAATTGCTTCTGATAGTCTAATTGCTGAATCTGACAGCCACCACAGCGTGATGCAAGAGTACACTTTGGCTCTACACGAAATGTCGATGGCTTCACAATGGATTCGATCTTAGCATAGCCATAAGATTTCTTAGTTTTTAGAACTCGAACGATTAGTTCATCCCCTACAACTGCATCTTTTACGAATAAAGTAAAACCATGATACCTTCCAATACCCTCTCCCTCTGCACCAATATCCTCAATCGTTACTGGTACACAGTCATTTTTCTGAGGAATTCCTTGTAAACTCTCTTTTTCACTTTTTAAAGCCATTATTTCTAACTCCTCTTATAGATCTAGTAGGTAATTTAATATTCTGATGATCTACGTACATTCGAATCAAATAATCGTTGGAAACCAAGCCACTCAGCCTTAGACTCGTCACTTTGTAATAGTTCTTTCATTGTCTGAAGCTTTGCATCCATATTATCAGCCATACTCAATGCTAGTGCTTCTGCAAGCGCTGGTTTCTTAGGTGAACCATATTCTAATTCCCCATGATGCGATAAAATGCAATGTAGGATTTCGCTTGACATCTTTACAGGAAATCCTGGAATTGTTTTCATACGTTCCTGAAGTTTTGCTGTCCCAATATAAATATGTCCTAGTAGATTGCCTGCATCTGTGTAGTCATTCTCAGGAAATGCTGACAATTCCTCTAGCTTCCCTAAATCATGGAACATTGCTGATACTAACAATAAATCACGTTGTAAAAATGGATAATTATCTGCAAGATAATCTGCCATCTTAGTAACACCTAATGTATGCTCCAATAATCCACCCACAAATCCATGATGAACACTCTTTGCAGCTGAGTGTTGTTTAAATCTCTTTATAAACTCTTTATCTTCAACATAAAAGCTTTGAGCCAAAGCCTTAATATGTGGTTCTTTTAATTTGTTAACATAAGTTAATAATTCACGATACATATCTTCAACATTTTTTTCAGTTGATGGCATGTAGTTTGCAACGTCATACTCACCCTCTTGGCATTTGCGGACTCTTTTCACATTTAATTGAAGAGAACCTTGAAATAAAGTGACCTGCCCTTCAATATGTATATAATCCATAGCATCAAAATGTTCAATTCCTGGACCTAAATCCCAAACTTTTGCATCTTTCGTTCCTGTTTTATCTTGAACCAACATGGAGTAATAATTTTTTCCTGCCTTTGTTTTTAACACATTAAGTTGCTTACATAGATAGGTCTCTTTAAACATTTCCCCATCTTTTAATTCATTTAAATATCTCATCTAGTTTCCCTAGCCTTTCTAATCTCAACCATATCTCTATTATACCCCACTCGTACAAATATATAAAGCTTTAAATCATTGGGTAATTTACCCTTGAAAGCAAACAATAAAACAGCTTAGAACTTCCTTTGCGCGAAAGCGTGTGGCGTATAAATTATGTTTAGCATCCTATACGCCTAACATTTCTTTGAGCAAAATGACATAAGTTTATATTAAAAAAAGCTATACTACAATGCTTGTCAATTGACTAACACTATAATATAGCTTTTATCTTTCTTCTATTTTAGCCTAAATGCTTATTATATTACTTTTTAGATAAAGTAACGCTTAATTTCACCTCTTTAAGTTCTCCCTTCGATTGGCGAGCTACGCTAACTTTTATTGTTTCCCCTGGCTTATAGTTATTCAATATACTATTAAAATTAATGATGGAAGCTACTGTATAATCATTAATGCCAGTGATGATATCGCCCTGTCGAATATCACCATTAAAAGCAGGTGAATCTTGAAGAACCTTTGTTACATAGATTCCTGCCTCTAGTTCATAGCTCTCTAATACAGAGGTTGGTATGTCCTGACCGGTAACTCCCAATAAGATACGATCATACTTATTCGTCAGTTTCTCAATCACTGACTTAAGTCTCGATATTCCGACTGCTGTACTTATACTTGTTTCGGACTCATCTTTTAATATCTGAGTTATGATACCAACAATCTTACCATCCATACTGACAATAACGCCATTGCTATCTATCGTATTCGTTATGTCTGTAGTAAATAAATCAAGTCGATTATCCATGATATAGTAAGAATTCCCCTTGCCAGTTATCATTCCCACTTCCATAGAATTAGCATTGCCATTTGGTTGACCAAGTCCAATAATTGCTGAACCAACGGTTAAAGAATATGATTCTCCAAGATCCGCTGTTTTTATTACGGAAAGTTGGGTTGGCGTAATATCTTTTAATTTGATCGCAATTACTGCCAAATTATAATCTTTATCATAATTCCATAATTCTCCACGAACTACAACACCACTAGAAAAAGTAATTTCGATTTCATTCGCTTCTTTTACCATGCTGTAATCGGTTAAAATCATTAATTCTGCGCTGTTCTCTCCAAGTATAATACCAGTTGCAGTTTTTTTCGACTCAAACGGTTCGTCTGCCCAGTCTTCTTTATTCTCAATAGCAGTAATGGTTACTAAACTATTATTTACACTACTTGCCACCTTTTTTATATCGAGAAGAATTCTCTCATAGTCAGATATAGTAGCTGGTATCTTTTGCTCGATCACCGTAGGTTCTTGTGCTATCGATGGAGTTGGTTCTATTGTGATATTAGGTGTTACCATTGGTGTCACTACAGGTGTATTCTCTGGTGTTACATTCGCTAAATTCTGATTACTTTGACCTGGTGTTTGTGTAATCTCCCCCAAATCCTCAGGTGGCTCTGATGGGAATAATATCTCCGCTCGTTGTGTTGTGTCGATTCCAAGTAACTTATTAATAAATCCTTCTGACTTAATAAAAACGATTCTCGCAACGAACCCAAATATAGTAGCTAAACATATCGTACCGATGATCATTAATAAGATTTTTTTAATCTTATTTTTACGTCGAGGGATTACCTTTTCTTGAATAAACTTAAATTCATTCTCTGGCTTGGTACTATTTGTATCCATACCTGTCCTCCAAGTTCTAATCATGATTTATTCGCACACTTGAACTACCTCTTAGTTCGAAAGACTAAGTTTAATTTTACTACATACATATGAACGAATTATGAAGAATTTGTAAACAATCAGTCGCTTCTAGGAAGAGTAAATATAAACTCTGTACCTACTCCCTCTGTACTAATCACATTAATATTTTCCTTATGAGCTGTTATAATCTCTTTAGTTATGGATAGACCTAAGCCTGTTCCTTTTTTATCTTTGCCTCGTGAAGTATCCGTCTTATAAAATCGTTCCCATATTTTTTTCAAACTGTCTTTTGGAATTCCTATACCATGATCCTTGACTGATATAAACACTTTTGAACCTTTTTCTTGGCTTGCCACTAGTATTTGAGAATCGGTATTACTAAACTTAATTGCATTGTCGATTAAATTGTATAAAACTTGTTGAATCTTATCTTTATCTGCTTCTACAAACGTTTCTTTCGCAGAAAATTCTAAATTCAGAATAATTCTCTTCTTTGTACAATATCCCTCAAAGGTTGTCGCTGTCTTACGTATTACCTCATTAACATCAAAAGAATGAATATCTAACAGTGTTCCACTCTGATCAAAACTATTCAGTGCTAATAAGTTTGTTGTCAATTTTGTCAATCGTTCCGTTTCAAACAGAATAATATCTAAATACTTATTTTGCATTTCATACGGAATCGTTCCATCTACGATTGCTTCTGCATAACCTCGTATTGAGGTTAATGGAGAGCGAAAATCATGTGAGATATTTGCAACAAATTTCTTTTGATAATCATCAAGACTTTTCAATTCTTCTGCCATAAATTGAATTGCATCGCCGAGTTCCTTATATTCGTCATTAGAGTGAAGAACCAATTTTTCATCAAAATGTCCTTTTGCATACTCCATAGCAATTTTTTTGAGCTTATTCACAGGATAAATTGCAAAAACATAAATCACCGCAAAGATAATGAGCAAAAATACTAAGAATATAATAAAAACTATATTAATAAAATCAAGATAGTAAACTGCATCTGCATGAACACTACTCATAGGAGTCAATACACAAACGTACCCTCGAATCGAATAATTAAATGGAATACTGACAATCACACTTAACATTGGCTCACTAAATGTTCCGCTGATCATGACATCACTTGTAAATGTTTTATCCAAAAATGTCGGCATTTTATCAATAATATTAGTTCCTGTCATACCTCCGTTGGAATCTAAAATAATCTGCCCATCCACATCAATGACCCAAATTCGAACATCCAAAAACTTTCCAACATTGAGTAATTGATTTGTCATTTCTTGATAAGATAAATCCGACGAATAGTATGATGTCGCATATTCATTTATTATCATCTCAGCCTGATTATAACACTGATCCTGATTGCGCTCTAATAGCTTGCGTTCCATACGATATCTTCCATACGTATTAAGTAAAAGCAACATCAGTACTGCAGAAAGAACATAACAGATAATCAGTTTTAGTAATGCCTTCCTCTTCATGAAAAAGCCACATCCTCTCCTTATATACGGTTAGTTCTTACGTATCTCAAATTTATATCCAATTCCCCAGACTGTCGATAATCTCCATGCTGTATGGTCTTTTATCTTTTCGCGTAATCGCTTGATATGAACATCTACAGTTCTTGTATCCCCAATATATTCATATCCCCAGATATGATCTAGAAGCTGCTCCCTTGTAAATACTTGGTTAGGATGTACTGCTAAAAAGTAAAATAGCTCCAATTCCTTCGGTGGCATCTCAATCGGCTCTTGATAATACGTAACGGAATAATTGGTTTGATTAATTACCAAATCTGGATAAATTACGTAATCACCCTTTTCACTTGTGTCAATCTCGTTAGAAACAACATTAGTTGCTGTTCTGCGAAGTACTGCCTTGACTCTTGCCACTAATTCTTTTGAATCAAATGGCTTAATCATATAATCATCTGCACCAAGTTCTAAACCTAATACTTTATCAAAGATTTCACCTTTTGCAGATAGCATGATAATTGGTATCTGAGAGGTTTTTCGTACTTCACGACACACTTCATATCCATCTATTCCTGGTAGCATCAAATCAAGTAAGATTAAGTTTGGTTGGAATTCCCTGAACTTAACAATCGCTTCCTCACCATCATAAACAATTAAAGTATCATAACATTCCTTTGCTAAATATAATGAGATTAACTCCGCAATATTTGCATCGTCGTCTACTATCAATATCTTTTGCTTTGTTGCCATAAAACCCCTCCTCTTACTTAAACTCTACAATCGTAACCCCCTGATCACCTTCACCAAAAGTACCTACACGATAAGATTTTACATACTTCGTTCTTTTTAAATGGGCATGCACCGCATCCTTAAGGGCTCCAGTGCCACGGCCGTGAATAATAGTAACCTTCGCAAGGTGAGCTAAATACGCATCATCAAGATATTTATCTACAAGTGGTAATGCTTCGTCAACTCGCTTCCCAATAATATTTAATTCAGGACTTATCGTACTTGATTTACTCATTCGTATCTTACCACTCTGAGTTTTTGTTAAGTTAGGTGCAACAATTGTCTCTTCATCTACTAATTCAAGATCGCTCATATTAATTAAAGAACGCAAGATTCCCATCTGAATATACATGTCGCCTTTTGCATTAGGAAGAGTACTAACTGTTCCCTTCAAGTTTAAAGAAATAACATGAACGGTATCACCCACTTTAAAATCACTTGCTTCGTTCTTTTGATTATTTTTTTTCTTCTTTATCGTTAATTTGGAGTTCGTGTCACCAAGACGCTCCCGCAATGCAGCGCGCTCATTTTCCATTTCTTTATTAACTCCCGAGAGAGAACCCCATTTATTATACTTGCGTATTGTTTCATCTGCATAATCTTTCGCTTCTTGTAAAATTTGGCGTGCTTGTTCATTTGCTTCACGTAAGATTCTCTCTTTAGCAGAATCGATTCTTGTATTTTTCTCTGTTAATTTCTTTTTCAGCTCTTCGATTTCTGCCTTATATCTTGTAATCTCTTCTTTGTCTTTTTCTATTGCAATTCGATTTTCCTCTAAACTACTGATTACATCTTCAAAGCTTTCATCCTTTGATTGAATAAATCCTTTTGCACAATCAATAATCTGTGTACTTAACCCCAGTTTTTGTGAAATAGCAAATGCATTACTTTTTCCTGGGATACCGATTAATAAACGATAGGTTGGACGCAAAGTTTCAATACTAAATTCACAACAAGCATTACTTACACCCGGAGTTGAAAGAGCAAAAATCTTTAACTCGCTATAGTGTGTTGTAGCCATTGTCCGAATCTTTCTCTCATGAAGGTACGATAGAATTGACATTGCTAGCGCAGCGCCCTCTGTTGGGTCCGTACCAGCACCAAGTTCATCAAATAAAACGAGTGAATTCTCATTCGCTTGCTCTAAGATTGATACTGTATTTGTCATATGAGAAGAGAATGTACTCAAGCTTTGTTCAATGCTCTGTTCATCTCCAATATCAGCATAAACTTCTGTAAAAATAGATAACTCAGAACCATCAAACGCTGGAATATGAAGGCCTGACTGACCCATCAATGTAAATAAACCAACGGTTTTTAAGGAAACGGTTTTACCACCAGTATTCGGTCCTGTAATTATAAGTAAATCAAACTTATCGCCAAGATAAATATCAATTGGTACGACTTTGTGAGCATCAATCAGTGGGTGACGACCTTTTCTTATATTAATAAATCGTCGATCATTAAATTTTGGTTCTGTCGCTTTCATCTGCTTCGATAACTGTGCTCTTGCAAAGATAAAGTCAAGCTCAGATAAAGTTTTCAGATTATACTCTAGATTTTCCTTTTCCACCGCAACAGTATTGCTAAGTCCAGCAAGTATCTTTTCTATCTCCGCTTGTTCCTTGACTGCTAACTCTGCAAGTTCATTGTTCAACCTCACGATTGCAAGTGGTTCGATAAATGCGGTCGATCCTGTAGATGATTGGTCATGTACCATTCCTTGAAAGGTATTCTTGTACTCTTGCTTTACCGGTACGCAATAACGTCCATTCCTCATTGTAATAATTGCATCTTGAAGCTGTCCTTTTGCTACAGCTGCATTCATAATAGATCCCATTTGTTCACGAATCTTATCATTGGTAATCTTGATGCTTTTACGAATACTTTTTAACCCTGCGCTTGCATCATCTGCAATCTCTTCCTCTGATATAATACAGCGCATAATCTCATTATTGATAGGAGATAATGGTTCTAGTAATTGGAACATTTCTGTCAAACTATCTTGTGCCGCTTCCTGAATATCTCCTCCGCTCTTTAGGTTATAACCGTAATTCTTAGCTCTTAAGGTGGCGGTTAATACTGAGCTAATTCTTAATAACTCACCTGCTCCTAAGGATGCTCCAATTTCTAGACGTTTAATTGAGTCACGAATGTCTGGTATGCCTGAGAAAGATAATGTTCCCTTCGCATATAGTCTTGTTAAAGCATCCGAAGTCTCTTTTTGCATTTTCCTAATTTCATTCATGTTAACTAGTGGCATTAATGCCTTACATTTATCTCTTCCTAATGTAGAACCAGCTAATCCACTTAATCGATCTATAATTTTCGTATATTCTAAAACACGTAAAGCCTTTTCGTTCATATAATCACCATACTTTCACTTTTACAATCATTCTTCCAATCCAATAGGGGCTGTTCTATTAAAACAGCCCCTTCGTAAAATTAATATTCTTATTTTGCTTCATCCCAACTATGATGATGAAGTTGCCCTAAAAGTCGCATATTGTCAAATTGATTCTGACGTAATGCTTCATACAGTACAATAGCTACAGAATTAGCAAGATTTAATGAACGAATGTCCCCAATCATAGGTATACGAATCGAAGTATCTTTATGCTCGAGCAATATCTCTTCTGGTATTCCAGCACTCTCTTTACCAAACATAATAAAACAATCAGGCTCGTAGGATACTTCTGTATAGACATGTCTAGCCTTTGTTGTAGCCATATAAATTTTAGCATTTGGATTTTTAGTTAAAAAGTCATTAAAATCATCATATTGTGTAACTTCAAGGTCCTTCCAATAATCAAGACCTGCACGACGTATTTCCTTTTCACTAAGATTAAACCCTAGTGGTCCAATTAAGTGTAGTTTCGTTCCAGTCGCTACGCAAGTACGCCCTATATTTCCAGTATTAGCTGGGATTTCAGGCTCAAATAAAACTATATTCATCTTACAATATCCTTTCCAAACATGACTGGTATACTAATTCTCTTTAATTGCAATATGAATTTCAATCTTCTTCACGTCTTCATAAATCAAAGGGATACATATATTAGCCGCATAGTTATTCTTAAATGTAACTGTGCCTTTACACATAGTAGGAGGAGTAATATCAATTGCAATTCCCTTGGTTGAAAATACCGTTGCCGTATTACCAAGTATCATATTACAAAGCTCCGAAATAGCACTCTCAGCTAGCTCATCTAACAAAGGTAGTTGCATCATACACATTTTGGAGGCAAGATCTAACGCAACTTCATTATCAAAGCTTAAAATAACCTGTCCAGTCATCTCACCAGTTACTCCAAGCATAATTAATAAAGACTTATTACCAAACACAGCTTCCCTAGTATACGGTTTACCTACCTTTGTATCTATAAATACCATATCTTTTAATACTTTAGTTGCTGCAATTAAGAATGGATTAATATACTCTGCATTGATAGCTGTCATCCATTAACCTCCTATGTATCAATACGCTATAGCGTAAAGACTTCTCACTTTATTATATACAGTATTTTATCACAAACTTTCATACATTATCAACTAAATTTCAAATTTCGTATACTTTTCAACGAATCGCGACATTCGAGTAAGAGCCTCTTTCAAATTTTCAACTGAATATGCATATGAGATACGCAAAAATCCTTCTCCACAATCTCCAAATGCAGTACCTGGTACAACCGCTACCTTTTCCTCCTGTAGCAAGCATGTTGCAAATTCATCACTAGTCATTCCAAGTTTTTTAATACAAGGAAACACATAAAATGCTCCAAATGGTTCAAAACATTCCAAACCCATTTCACGTAGTGCATTGACTACATAACGACGCCTTTTATCATATGCATCACGCATCCTAACAACGTCATTATCCCCATTACGCAATGCTTCTACTGCTGCATATTGGCTCGTAGTAGGTGCACACATGATTGCGAATTGATGAATCTTCGTCATCTGCTCAATAATCGCCTTAGGACCAGCCGCATAACCAAGTCTCCAACCTGTCATTGCATAGGACTTAGAAAATCCGTTAATCACGATTGTTCGTTCCTGCATACCTAAAAGACTCGCAATTGAGATATGGTTTCCATTATAGGTAAGTTCACTATAAATCTCATCCGATATTACAAACAAATCCTTTTCCATAACAACTTGTGCTATCTCTTCTAACTCTTCTTTCGTCATAATAGCCCCAGTCGGGTTATTCGGAAATGGCATAATTAATATCTTTGTTTTTGGTGTAATCGCATCTAGCAGTTCTTGCTTTGTTAACTTAAACTCATTTTCATGCTTTAGCTCAATTATCACTGGTATTCCATCCGCTAATGTAACACACGGTGAATATGATACATAACTTGGTTGTGGGATAATTACCTCATCGCCTTCATCTACCATAGCTCGAAGTGCCATATCAATGGCTTCACTACCACCTACTGTAACTACAACTTCATGTTTATAGTCATAAGATAAATCACATCTTCTCTTTAGATAATGAACAATCTCTTTTCGTAGTTCTAATGTTCCTGCATTTGAGGTATAAAATGTTCTTCCCTTTTCTAATGAAAAGATACCTTCCTCTCGAATATGCCATGGTGTATCAAAATCAGGCTCACCAACACCAAGAGAAATCGCATCTTTCATCTCATTCACAATATCAAAAAATTTACGAATGCCAGAAGGCTTTATATGTACGACTTTATTATTTAGTGGGTTTCTCAAGGTGTAATCAACATCCTTTCATCTTCAATTTCGTTTACCAATGGCATACCATGATCCTTGTATTTCTTTAACACAAAGTGAGTTGCCGTACTAAGTACTGCTTCCATTGGGGCTAGCTTACTAGATACAAACATTGCTACCTCACGCATGCTCATACCTGTAATAATAACCGTTAAGTCAAATCCTCCGGACATCAGATAGACAGATTCCACTTCATCAAACTTATAGATTCTCTCCGCAATACGATCAAAGCCCTGACCTCTTTGAGGTGTAACCTTTACTTCAATAAGAGCAGTTACTTTTTCACTCTCTGCTTTATCCCAATTAATAAGAGTAGGATATCCACAGATGATAGATTCTTCTTCTAGCTCCTTAATTGTGGCCGCGACTATCTCTTCCTCTGCTCCTAGCATCACCGCTAGATCTTTCGCTGTCAGCTTTGAGTTCTTGTCAATTGCCTTTAAAATCTTCTCTCTCATCATGTCAATCCACTCCTTTTCATTATATTTTTTGATATCATTTGCTTACCGTTTCAATCCAATCCTCTATAACAGCATGCTCTTTCATCTTTCTTAAAAAAATCTTCACAAGGTTTGAATGAAGACCCCCTTTAATAATAATAAGTTTTCCTAATCCATTGCGAACTTCATTAATTTTATTCACAAATGATTTAGAATTAGTTAGCTCAACTAACGGATCACAATCTCCGTGTATGCAAAGTATAGGAATACTTGTAGAATCATTAAGACACAGATACGGATTTGCCTTTTTCCAATTTTCATCTGTCACCACAAAGTTTTTAATTGTCTTGGCAATATAGTCATTTTTACATACAGCAAAATTAATAGGTCCGCTCATACTAATGACACCTTTGATTAACTGTTTTTCAATCATTAAATCTTCTAAACTCTGACCATATGCAAGAGATGCTACAAGCTGTGCACCTGCTGAATGTCCAACAAGTATAACCTTATTGAAGTACTCCTCTTTCTCCTTAAGAATTTGAATTCCTAATATGTAAGCATTTGCTGTATCCTCAATCTGTGCTGGAAATGTATTTTTTGGAACCTTACGATAATCAGCAACAATAGTAGTATAACCTGTACTTGCATAAAAATATCCAACAAACTTGAATGCATTTGCGCTACCATACCTCCACCCACCACCATGAGAAAAAAATATAATAGTATCTTTTCTTTCATTACCCTTAGGTTTGATTATTATTATGTTTTGCTTTTTATCAGGTCCATAATTATAAGTTTCTTCTATGAATTTTCTTTTACCCAATAAATTAGATATGAAAACCTTTATAAATAGATAAGGAAGTGATAAATACTCCCGAAATTTATTATTCATAATTCTGCACTCCTCCATGGCTTTTAGCTATACTATGATACAAAACATTTAATAAACTTCTTGTATTTCTTCCTAAGTTGTGAATAGAACAAAAGTGTGCTTCCTTTTGGACGCTTTTGTTATTGAATAGGGAAGTTCAAAGAACTTTCCTATTCAATAAAAAAGGGGCCAAATGGTGCCCTTTTATACTTTATATACCTCATCTATTTTAAAAGGTTCTAGGTATCTTACTTCTTCTCCATTATCCAATATTCTATCACTTTCCTTTGTCAAATATCCAATCACAGCCGCACGAATTCCAGCTTGTTCAAAGCGTTCCACTAGACTTTTTCCATCTTGAACAACATAGATAGAACACCCTAGAGATAACAACAAATAAGGATTCAGATCAAAATATTCACTAATCTCTACCGTTTCTTGTGATAACAATATATCCTTTAGTGAAATTCGCATCCCGCAGTTTAAATATTCTCCAAGTTCCCATAGAGCAGTAAAAATACCACCCTCTGAAACATCATGAGCATATAAAACATCTCCAGCAATTATTCTTTGGGTTTTCACAGAAAATTGCCCCTTCATTGGGAGTACCCCTTGGAGAAAAGCTTCACTAAAATATTTCTTTAAATTCTCACTTTCTTTTTCGTAGATGTGAACAGTTCCTGACATTCCAGCATTACCTGCCATAACTATCTGCTTATCATATAGATTATCTTTTATAATCGGAGTATTTTGTTTCATTCCCAATGCTTGAATTGTTACAATGTGATCACTTGCAGTTCTGCTTCTTGATGTTTCCCCACCTAGAACTGATACCTCATGTTCTGTACAAAGTGCCGTTACCGTTCTCATTATCTGCTTAATTTCTTGCTCACTTGATCCATAGCGAAGCATAACAGACATTGTAATACCAATTGGTGTTGCTCCCTGAATGTATAGGTTATTCATGGCTCGATGAAATGTACTAATGATAAAAATTTCTGATAAACCTTCCATAGTAGCAACACTTGTTAATAAAGACTGCTCTGTATTCAACATACAGCCCGTAGCATCTATGCCAACTTGTGGCTTTTGTATATCTTTACACAATACAGCGGATAATTCCTTTAAGACGGATCGCTTTAGTACTACCTCTTTTATTTTTCCAGCTGTTTTATCTCTCATAAACTCTTCCTCTCCTATTGCCAGGAACGTCTACGAAAGCATTCCTTATAAGTCAATGATTATCAGATAGTATACACTATTTTTTTCCTTGTTTCAACATTACTTTTTCCCAATTACCATATACTGTGGCGATGCTTCATACTCATTATAACTGATTCGGATACGCTCCACTTCAACACCATTTACCTTTGTAATACGATATACTTCAGCTTTGTAACCCTTGTAGGCAGATTGTAATACAAGAACATAATCTTTTGGTTTCGTTGAATCATATACGATAACTGGTTCATCAGGTTCAATTTCCTCTAATATCTTAGTTTCATAAGTAACCTCTTTATTAATATTCTTAACTTGGCTAACACATCGAAATCGAAATATAAGAACATCGGAATTAGTTACAATTGCTTCTATCACTATCGGAACATCTAGGTTATTCATAAAGCGAAAATCTTTTTGGTTCTCAGCAATTGCCGCATCTCTTCCTACATCAACATAGCTAACTGCCATTGAGTGAGGATGGCGTTCTATCACTGTTAACTCTGCATCCAAAACTGCATTATATAGTGTTGTAGAAACTTGACAGACACCACCACCAAGACTATTGATTACTCTCCCATTCACAAACGTTCCTGCGGGATAATATCCATTCTCCTCTGTAAATGGTGTTAAATACTCACTGATCGAAAACACTTCTTGTGGGTAAACAATTGCTTGGTGTACCTTTTTTGCAGCATTTTTTATGTTCTTTTTTCTTGCATCAGATGATCTTGAAAAATTAGTACTAAACTCACCAATAATATAGTTTGCTCGAATCAGTATCTCTTTCTTATCTACTGATTGATACGAAACTTTAGGTGCCTTTACAGATACTTCTGCATCTTCCACCACGTCACTTGGCTTTGGCAGATTTTCTACGACAGAATTATCGCTACGATCTATTTTATAAGGAACTTCTGTCTCTTTTCCACATCCATTACATAAAAAAAAGGATAAAAAAACAATAGGCCATATAATAAAATATCGAGTTTTTTTCATATAAAACCTCCATATTCAACATATGCCTATTGTTTGACAATTTAGCTATTCTTATGTATATTTAATAAGAACCTATATGTCAAATTTAGAAAGCAGATATTATTGCTGGTATTACCATAGCGGCAATTAGAATAACAACGATTACGATTGCAATTGTACGTTGCGTTTTTTTATTACCAAAGTTCATTTTTATTCACCTCTTTAATATTTTAATTATTGTCTATTATTGAAAGAAAGGTCATAACCTTATGCCAACGATCTTATTGTGTACCATAATATTAGCCATCTGGATCTCTTATCAGCGCAAGAAAAGTGATAAGTCTACTAAAAAAACTTCGGAACAATTCTGGGAACTTGAACAACGATCAAATTTTACACGTCCTAAGGATCTGTCTACACTAGATTATATCACAGTTGATTTTGAAAATCTTCCCTTTTCTCAATCTGATGACGAGGAAATTATTTATGTTCAGGAACAACTACTTAAATTAAAAGGACAAAAAATTGTTAATCTGACTGGACAATCAAACACTGACTTAAAGCTAGCTTATGGAAATGCTAATTTAGTACAGTTAACAATCTACGATCAAAATTATACCCTACTTATTCGAAATTTAAATAAATGGGGTCAATTACTATTTTCTAAGGGTGAGATTCCAACTGCAAAACAAGTGTTAGAATATGCACTCTCCGTTAATAGTGATATATCACAGACCTTTTTGACGCTAGCAATGATATATTCCAATGAAAACGATTCAAAAGCCCTTACTGATTTACGTGATAAAGCGATATCATTAGATTCTCCATTAAAGGAGTCTCTTATTCAAAAATTAACAGCTATCTGTGATAAAGCAAACCATACTCTAAAATAATTTTATCAATATATTTGGAAGCTTTGCTTTTTGTAAATTCATCTATATTCTCAGGTACCTCCAGATGATGGTGACTTACTAAGTCTAGGAGGTACTTTTTTTGTTTCCATGTCATTGGTTCTTGCTTTTTCGGTGTATATGAAATTGCTTGAGGAAGAAACAGCTGTGATTCCTTCTCACCATACAGAGTCTTCATTGATTCATACAAGTTCGATGCCGCGATAGCATCTTCAAACGCCCGATGACTTACCTCGTGAGCAATCTTATAATGTTTACACATATTACTTAGACTTTTACTGCTAACTTGCGGATGGAGTTTTCTTGCAATATATAATGTATCAATTACCCGCCTCTTAAACGAGCGCTTTAATCTTACAGCTGCTGTCTTTAGAAAACTATAATCAAACGCAATGTTATGCCCGAGTATAACATCAGATTCCTCATAATCAGACATGACATTATCACAAAAATCCAGAAAATCACCAATAACTTCTTGTTCCGTTGCCTCGTTTTGTAACATTGCATCTGTAATTCCAGTTAATTTAATGATCTGTTCAGGTAATTTATCTTCTGGATTTATAAGACGTGAAAAGCTTGCAATCTCCTGTTTCCCTTCCATAACGATTGCACCAATCTCAATAATCTTGGAATCATTGGGGTTTAATCCTGTTGTTTCTATATCGATTGCCATATATGCGTTTTTCATTTATTTTTCTCCTTGCATAGATGGGACAAAAAACACTCTTCACATTTCGGATTTCTTGCCGTACATAATCCTCTTCCATGTGTTATAATCTGAATATTATAAAGAATCCAGTGTTCCTTTGGAAGTACATGCATCAGATCAAATTCAATCTTAACTGGATCTTCCTCTTTTGTGAATCCCAATTTTCGAGAAATACGTTTTACATGAGTATCTACTACAATACTTGGCTCATTATAAATATTTCCTCGAATTACGTTCGCCGTTTTTCTTCCAACTCCAGGAAGATTTGTAAGTGCATCAATGTCGTTCGGAACTTCTCCGTTATATTTTTCTAACAACGTTTGCATAGCTGCAATGATGTTTTTCGCCTTATTGTGGTAAAAACCAGTAGAATGTATATCACGTTCTAACTCTTTTAAGTCTGCGTGTGCAAAAGCTTCTACTGAAGTATATTTTTGAAATAAATCTTCCGTAACGATATTCACTCTCGCGTCCGTACACTGAGCACTTAACATTGTTGCAATTAGTAACTGCCAAGCGTTATCATGGTTTAGATAACACTTGTATTCTGTTGAATAATGTTTATTTAAAAGTGTCAATATTTCATTAATACGTTCTCGTTCCGCCTTTGTTATTCTACGTGCCATATCTCTTCCTTTCTACAACATTTCAACCACAACAAGCCCTGATGCTTGTTTTACTAATAACGTATAACTACTTTCTCCGAAGATACTTTTTTCTTTGCTATAATCAAAAAGTATAAAAAAGTCCTTCTCTTTCACAACCCCTTCTTGCTCCGCCACAAATATGTCATGTGTAAAATGTTCCATATGAACACAATCTCCAATCCCATAATTAGCTGCATGATTGGTTAAGAAAGATTTATATTCTTTCTTATATTCCTCATATGGTTTCGTGAATGTAGGTCGTGCTTTCAGTTTTTCACGTGAATATAAATCAAACGTCATAAGCTGTAACAAGACTTCGAATTCGTCTTTTTTAAGCTGTTCTTTTGTAAAATTCATTAGAATTGTATATCTCGACATTCTCGAATGATTACAATCAAATAACTTATTCGTTCGATAGTATAGTGCGAGTGACTCATACATCGAAAAACTCGATTCATAATAATGTTCTAAATACCGAATTGTATGAGCAAACTGACCGCTATTATAATAAATCTCAACCATCTCTTCTAAATCTTTTAATTTACACACATCTGAGTATGACAACCACTGTGTATAAAGTACCTCATAAGGCGACTCGCTATGATATACAATATTATATTCTTTGCAACATTCGCCCATATAAGAGCCCTTTAACACCTTTAGAAAACCAAGTTGGAGCTGGTCTGGACGCATTGCATAGACCTCGTCAAAGGATTGTTGGAAACTAGTATAATTCTCATATGGTAGTCCTGCAATTAGATCAAGATGTTGATGAATATTTCTTGATTCCTTAACTTTTGCTACATTGTATGCAATCTTCTTCAAGTCCATATGACGATGAATTGCCTTAATTGTATCAGGATTTGTTGACTGTACACCAATTTCAAGCTGAATTAAACCAGGACGTAAGGTCGCTAAAAACTCCAATTGCTCCTCATCTAGTAAATCTGCTGCGATTTCAAAATGGAAATTTGTAATTCCATTATCATGTTCCTTCAAAAACCTTAAAATACTCATCGCATGCTTCTTATTGCAATTGAATGTTCGATCAATAAATTTGACCTGAGGAACTTTCTTATCTAAAAATAATTGTAATTCTTGATATACTAAATCTAAATCTCTAAATCTTACCCTTTTATCGATTGAGCTGAGGCAGTAACTACATGAGAATGGACATCCACGACTTGTTTCATAATAAATGATACGATGTTCAAACGCATGAAGATCCATTGCAAATTGATATAAAAACGGTAACCTACTAAAATCAACTGCTTGTCTTAGCTTGGTACATTGTATCTCTTGATTGCAATTACGATATGCAATTCCCTCAATATTACAAAATCCTTGTTTTGCATCTAAATTCGTTACATAATTAGCGATTAGTTCCAGAAAAGTTTCCTCTCCCTCTCCAATCATAACTCCCGTCAATTCCGGCAATCTTAATAAACATGCTGTAGCATCATAACTAACTTCCGGTCCCCCTACCCAGATATCAACCTGGGGGTCTAATTTCTTATATTCACGTATGATTCGTTCTACCATCTGCATATTCCAAATATAACATGAGATAGCCAAAACATCAGGATGCTTTTCGTAAATCGATCTCAGAATATCATCAAGGCTTTGATTGATAGTGTATTCCGCAAGCTCAATATTGTCTTTATACTTCGCTGCATAGCTTTGTAGACAATAAATTGCTGGATTTGAGTGGATGTACTTTGCATTAACTGCAGTAAGTAGTAATTTCATAACCTACTCCTTTCAATGATTCTACAGCAAAAATCAACTTTTGGGTACAAAAAAAGCGGGTGATGGGAATCGAACCCACGTATCTAGCTTGGAAGGCTAGTGTTCTACCATTGAACTACACCCGCATGTCACTATGCTATTATAAAACATGAATAAGAATTTTACTTATTCATGCCGGCGACCGGAATCGAACCGGTACGGGAGATTAGTCCCGCAGGATTTTAAGTCCTGTGCGTCTGCCAGTTCCGCCACGCCGGCATAATGGATGGAGAAGGATTCGAACCTTCGAA
>JAEYPP010000001.1 GCA_023410575.1 Bacillota bacterium
TCCTATATACCAGCATCACTAGTATAGAATATCATAAATGTGAAAGATTAACTTCCATGATTAGATTTGAAAGAGTAAATTCAACCTAGAACATCTGTGGGGGTGGAACTTAGTTTTGCAATTCACTCACAATTAAATGATTGAGAAATTTATACATACCATTAGTATGTATATTGACAGAATGAAAGGAATCGAATATAATGGATACATACCGAGAGTATGTTATGGACAGGAGGGTGATTTATGGCACGAAATAAGTACCCAGAAGTTACGGTGGAGAAAATATTAGAAGTAGCACAAAGATTATTTATGGAAAAGGGATATGATAATACAACGATTCAGGACATTGTGAATGAAATGGGTGGGTTGACAAAAGGAGCAGTATATCATCACTTTAAGTCAAAAGAAGAGATTATGGATGCAGTTGGAAACCGCATGTTTTTCGAGAACAATCCCTTTGATCAAGTGCGTAATCGCTCTGATTTAAATGGATTAGAAAAACTTCGTCTTGTGTTTCAGCTCAATCAAGCAGATAGTGCTCGTACAGATATGACGATCCAAGCAATTCCTATTCTGAAAAATCCGAGAGTGTTAACTGGAATTATCGAGTCAAATCGTGAAATCCTAACTCCACTTTTCTATGAATTAATAGAGGAAGGAAACCGTGACGGTTCTATTCACACAGAGTATGCAAGAGAGCTGTCTGAACTATTTCCATTGTTGACAAGTTTATGGATGATACCATCTGTTTATCCGGCAACAACAAAAGAGTTGAAAAACAAATTAAAGTTTTTTGCCGAGATGCTTGATAAAATGGGAGTTCCTTTGTTCAATGATGAAATCATCGAATTAATTAACGACTTCTTTCAAAAGTTTGAATCGTCGACATTAAAATAAGGTTGCCATTAAGGCAATTTTATTTTACTATAATACATTCATTCGGTAGGTATTAAAGTGAAAAGTAACTAAACTAACTCTTTCATACTATAACAACAGATTTAATGAATCACATAATCTTACATAAGTCAGAGTTGCTAATGATAGCTAATTAATAATAATAAGGAGACATACTCATTTATGAAAAAACTGTTCACCTACAATTTTACTCTATTAATATTAGGGCAAACTTTTTCATTATTAGGTAATTTTACACTGAAATTTGCCTTATCAATGTATGTATTAGAGAAAACACAATCGGCTTCTGTCTTTGCAAGCATGCTTGCTCTAGCTATGCTGCCAACCATATTGTTATCTCCTTTTGGAGGTATTCTTGCAGATCGTGTCAATCGTAGAAATATCATGGTTTGTTTAGACGTCATATCATGTATTACTGTTTTTACATCTACGATATTGCTTAATGTATGCGATGATATCGTTGTGATTGGAGCGTTATTAGTTGCTTTATCTGTGTTAGGTGCATTTGAATCTCCAACCGTACAGGCCTGTGTGCCTCAGATGCTGACTGGAGAAAATATACTTAAGGGAAACGCCATGGTAAGTCAAATAACTGCAATAGCCTCGCTTGTAACTCCATTTTTGGGTAGCCTGTTTTATACTGCTTTTGGATTACAACCCATCCTTTACGCAACGACAATTTGTTTCCTCATAACGGCTATATTTGAATGGTTTATTAAACTTGACTATCAAAAAAACAGCAAGAAAGAACGCTTATTAACCATTGTTAAAGATGATTTTTCTATGAGTTTACGATTTTTATCTAAAGAACAACCAAATATACTAAAATTGTCGTTATTAGCTGCTTTGGTAAGTTTCTTCGTAGCAGGAAATGCTGTTGTAGGATTTCCTTACCTGGTACGATCAGTGTTAGGGCTATCTGCAAAACATTACGGGATTGCAGAAAGCGCAATGGGGATAGCTGCAATTTTGGGTGGACTTTCTGTCGGTCTGTTGGGGAAAAAACTAAAAATAGATAAGCTATATATGATGATGCTTATATTAGGATTATGCTTATTACCTATAGGTGGCATTCTCCTATTCTCGTATAGTACACTTGTAAAATATATCATATTAGTCTTAGCTTTCTGTATTTGTCAGATTGCTTGTAGCATTTTTTCAATTTATAGTATTACAGTGATTCAAGAGAGAACTCCTCATCATCTATCAGGAAAAGTAATGGCTTTCATAGTTACAATTTCTATGTGTGCGCAACCTTTAGGTCAATTATTGTTTGGTTTTCTTTTTGACGCATTTTCCAACAGTACATATTTTGTACTAATTCCAAGTGGTATTGTGGTAAGTGTTATTTCGCTGTTATCGATTGGTTTCTTCAAAAGGATGAGTTATGAGGAGATAAAGAAAGTGTCGGTAGAAGTTTGAGGTGGCATATAATACAAATTATGGAAAAAGAATAAACTAGACCATCTATTCCTTAATTAATCTGATATAGTCATAGATAAATATATTCTGTGAGAGGATATTAGTTATTGTATGAAAAAGAAAAATTTAAAAGCAATTCTATTAGGCTTTGTCTTGTGCTTGATAATTTATATTTTTACTACAACTATAGGTATATATACATATTCTCTGAAAGATGAAAAATGTGTTGCTGATGTTGCTATAGTGTTAGGTGCTGGTGCTACAGATAAGGGTGTTTTACCAATTTTTCGTGAAAGAATTAATCATGGTTTATGGTTATACAAGAATGGTTATGTAAGTGCTATTATTTTAACAGGTGGAATTGGTAAGGGAAATATCAATTCCGATGCAAGTATTGCAAAGCAATATGCAATAGAACAAGGCATACCAGAGGAGGATGTGTATACAGAAGATATATCTAGTATAACACAAGAAAATATATCAAATGCAAAAGATACTATGGATTCTTTGTCTTTTCATACAGCAATTATTGTTTCTGATCCGTTGCATATGAAGAGGGCTATGTTGATGGCTTCCGATTATGGAATAGAAGCATATAGTTCTCCAACACCAACATCAATGTATCGAAGTTTAAAAACTAAAATACCATTTTTATTAAGAGAAGAGTTTTTTTATGTAGGTTACAGAGTCTATCGAATATTTCACTAAATATACTAGCATAATATATGGGCATCAGTAGATGATATCTGAGGCAACTCCTTAAATTAATTTTATTACGAGATAGTGCAAATAACTATACTTCTGATAGAAAAAGGCTCCCTATTGGCAAGAATTTTAACATGAATTCTACGAATAGGGAGCTTTTGATTTTATATATGAATCATGAAGTATTAAAACAAATGGAACATTACTATACATTATATTGATAAAAAAACTTCGTTAGACAAACGTGTAGCATTAGAAAAGAGTGAAACCACCTCAACTACCGATAGACCTGTAAATTTGCTTGTAACGAGAAACTCAAAAAGCGTATTTTAGTAGCTTAGTTTAAATGAAACGAGCACCGTTCTCTTTCAATTTCTTAAATTTTTTTTCTTTCTTTTTGTGAAACATCGTTCCTATTGCTGATGTATTAACAATAACTTTATATCCCTTCTTTATTGCTCCTAGAGCTGTCACTGTAACACATCCACCGCCGTCTACACCAACAACTTCGATTTCATCAACTTTATTTGTTACTAAAAAATCAATTAACTGCTGATTCGAAAAAGCATCACCTGTATATTTATCGAATACGTTATTCGATACTATATTGAGTCCTGTAACTAACTCAACTTCAAAAGAATCCTTATATGCTTTTATAGGTGCCAATTTATTAATCAAATTTTTTTTCATAATTTTTCTTATGTAAATAACTAGATTATCTTTGTTAGCATCGATTGCTCTATTAATATCTTCTAATAGATGCTGATTGTCGTATGTAAAAAACTTAGCATGATTTTCCCCGACACAAACGTTTTGCATATCAATTACAAATAATGCTTTCATATAATACCTCCATAATCACTAATGTACGAAATCATCGTCGCTTTTGTAATATCACATATATTTATTTTTCTTCTATATATTGTATATATTACATATATACAATATAACACCATTTACGATAAGTCAATATCAATATTGAAATAGTAAGTGTTTAATCAGAATTTGTATTAGGATGATTACCATTTATTAGAGAAAGATTAAAAGATAATTAACCCTATTGACATTATAATATTATACAGTGTATAGTATTGCTAACAAAACAATATTGCAAATGAAATAGTAATCATTTCATGGAGGATATGAGTATAATTTTAGAAAGAAGGAGTTGATTTGATGGTATTTAATACGGGCTCAGCGTTACTTGATGCAATTGTTCTTGCAGCGGTATCACGAGAACCAGAAGGAACCTATGGATATAAAATAACGCAAGATGTAAGAGAAGCAATTGAGATATCAGAATCTACATTATATCCAGTACTTCGTCGATTACAAAAAGATAATTGTTTGGAAGCGTATAATCAGGAAATAGCAGGTCGCAATAGGAGATACTACAAAGTTACTTCCGAAGGACGAATTCAATTACAGTTATATTGTTCAGAGTGGAAGAAATATACGGATAAGATTGCCAAAATATTTGAGGGGGTGGCCTAGTTGAATCGCATAGAATTTATGGAACAATTAGAATTGTTGCTAAGCGATATTCCTACAGATGAGAAAGAGGAAGCATTAGAATTTTATACTAATTATTTTGAAGATGCGGGTATAGAGAACGAAGAGCAGATTCTCAAAGAGCTTGGTAGTCCAGAGAAAGTAGCTCGTACGATTAAATCAGACCTATTAGCAAATGGTGAGTATTCAAAGAACGGGGAATACACCGAGAATGGGTATAAAGATGCAAACGATAATAAGGAGAGCATCATTAAAGTGTCACCTTCTGCACAAGAAGAAAACACGACAGAAGGTGACAATACGAATGGGAAAACTGTGAATCTAAGCAAGGATAAGCAGAATCAAGAGAACAGTAACCAAGGTGGTTATAACCAAGGCCAGCAAAATGATAATCAAGGTAATTATAACCAAGGCCAGTATCAGAACAGTAACCAAGGCGGTTACGGCCAAGGTCAGTATCAAAATAATAACCAAGGTGGTTATGACGAAGCGCAAAGACAGTACAGCTATCAGTCGTCAAAAACTAATATACCATTGTTAGTTTTATTATGTATTTTTGCCATCCCATGTATTATTCCATTTTTCACTGCATGTTTCTTTACATTATTAGGTTTAGTAATTGGATTTGGAGCAGCAGCAGTGGCCTGTACTGGTGCAGGATTTACAGTCCTTGTTTTTGGATTTATTAAGATTGTTACATTTCCAGCGTTAGGAATGTTAGGAATCGGAGGCGGATTAATTTGCATCGGACTTGGAATTTTATTCTTCTTCGTAACTTCTGTAGTTGCTAAGTTATTTCCTTTGATTATTAAGGCAATTGGTGCTATCTTTCGTGCACCATTTAGCGAAAGGAGAGTGGGGGCATGAAAAGAGTATCCAAGATATTTTTAGGAATTGCCTGTTTCTGTATTGGTGTAGGCATTCTGCTTTCTATATTGGGAGTTGCATTGGGAAGAAGAGGTGTTTCTCATGCTGGCAACAATTATAGTTATAGTTATACAGGAGAGGATATAAAATCGATCAATCTCGATGTGAAATATTGTCGTGTTAATATTAAGGAAGGTGATGAATTTACGGCAGAAGCCTATAATGTTATGGAGAACAGCTTCCAAGGTTATGTGGAAGGAGATACATTATATTTGAAACAAAGTGGAACAATGACAGATACCATAAATTTCTTTGGATTGGATATTCCATTTAGTTTTGGCTTGTTTGATATTTATGATAATGATTCTCCTAAAATTGTAATTACGGTTCCATCAGGTTTTATAGCAGAAAACATTAAATTTGATCTGGGAGCTGGAGTAATTGAAGTAGATGAGCTGAGCACAGAAAATGCTGATTTTGAGATAGGTGCTGGTTCAATGGAAATACGCCGCTTGAATGTTACAGATAAAATCAGCTGTGAAGTTGGTGCTGGGGAGTTAAAAGTGAACAAGTTGGAAGCAAAGAATGCTGATTTTGAGTGTGGAGTCGGAAGAGTGATAATATCTGGTGAAATTAAGGGTGATTTATTAGCAGATTGTGGTATGGGACAAATTCAACTTGACTTAAATGGAAATGAGGAAGATTATAATTATAATGTGAGTTGTGGTGTCGGTAAAATTAAGTTAAATGATCATCATTATTCATTTTCTACAGATGATAGAATTAGAAATGAAGATGCGGTTGGTACTTTTGATCTAAATTGTAGTGTAGGTTCATTAGAGGTATCGATTCAATAATTTTATGAAAGTAGGGTAATATTATGCAGAAAAAATTAGTAAAATCAAGAAGTAACAGAAAAATTTGTGGAGTATGTGCAGGAATTGCTGAATATCTCAATATCGATCCAACAGTGGTACGAATCTTATGGGTTATCTTTGCATGCTGTGGTGTTGGATTTTTTGCTTACCTAGTTTGTGCGTTTGTTATGCCAGATTAAACACAAACATTTTCTTAAATGGAGCTGTTGCACCAGCTATGAACTGCTTCCCGCCAAGATAGACAATTAATAGAATATAACTTTTCCCAGCCAGCAGATATTTTGCTGGCTGAAATGCTTCTATCCTGGTTGTCTGTTCCATCGATAGCCCTTTTTTGAAAGTTATTGTGATTCATTTCCAAAGACTTTACAAGAAATATCAATTGTGATAAAGTAAGTCTATGTTTTTATAGGATTATAGATACGGAGGCAAGAATGGTTAAGGTAATCGATCAATTGACAAATATATTTACAAAGGCATTCTCAGAATGTGGTTATGACGAAAAGTTTGGTGCAGTGACAGTATCCAATCGTCCAGACTTATGCCAGTATCAATGTAATGGTGCATTGGCAGCAGCAAAACAATATAAGAAAGCTCCAATTATGATTGCAAACGAAGTAGTAGAAAGATGCAAAGAGAATACAATTTTTTCAGAAATTAATGCAATTATGCCTGGATTTATTAATATTAAGATTAGTAATGATTTCTTAGCAGAATATCTTCAAAATATGACAACGGATGATAGACTAGGTTGTGACGTTGTAGAGAATCCTAAAACAGTGGTCGTTGATTACGGCGGACCAAATGTAGCAAAGCCACTTCATGTAGGGCATTTACGCCCTGCTATTATTGGAGAGAGTGTGAAACGTATGATTCGTTTCATGGGACATAATGTGATTGGGGATGCACATCTTGGTGATTGGGGTCTTCAAATCGGTTTGATTATTACAGAGTTAAAGAAGAGAAATCCAGATATGGTTTACTTTGATGAGTCGTTTACAGGGGAATATCCAAGCGATGCACCATTTTCGATTTCCGAATTAGAAGAAATTTACCCTTACGCAAGTGGTTACTCCAAAGAACATCCGGAATATAAAGATGAGGCAAGACAAGCAACTTTTCTATTACAGAATGGACACCGTGGATATACTGCATTGTGGAACCATATTATGACTGTATCTGTAAATGATTTAAAGAAGAATTATGAAAATTTAGATGTTCGTTTTGATATATGGAAAAAAGAAAGTGATGCTCAAAAATACATTCCTGACATGGTAAAATATCTAAAAGAGAATGGTTATGCAAGAATCAGTGATGGAGCATTAGTAGTTGATGTAAAGGAAGAAACAGATACAAAAGAAATCCCACCATGTATGATTCTAAAATCCGATGGAGCAAGCCTTTACGATACCACTGACTTAGCTACCTTAGTTGAACGTATGGAATTGTTTAAGCCTTCCTCTGTTATTTATGTCGTAGATAAACGTCAGGATTTATATTTTGAGCGAGTATTCCGTTGTGCTAAGAAAACTAAAATTGTACCTGAGGATGTAAAGCTACAATTCCTTGGTTTTGGTACGATGAATGGTAAAGATGGTAAGCCATTTAAGACAAGAGACGGTGGAGTTATGCGTCTTGAAAACTTGATTGGTGGAATTAATGAAGAAGTATATAAAAAGATTATGTCGAATCGTGAAATGCCAGAAGAGGAAGCACGTGATATTGCCAAGATAGTTGGTTTAGCTGCTTTAAAATACGGTGATTTGTCGAATCAGGCAAACAAAGATTACATCTTTGATATTGATCGCTTTACCTCCTTCGAAGGTAATACTGGCCCATACATTCTTTATACAATGGTTCGTATTAAGTCGATTTTAGCAAAATATAAAGAGGTAAAAGATACTGTGGATATCAACAGCCTAAAGATACAGGGCTCTGCTCGTGAACGTTCTGAGAGCGAGACAAATCTTATGTTGTTATGCAGTAAATTTAATGATGTCATTGAATATGCGGCAACGGAGATCGCGCCACATAAATTATGTGCGTATATCTATGATTTAGCTAATGCATTCAATGGTTTCTATCATGAGAATAAGATCATTGCAGAAGAAGACACTCAAAAGCAACAAGAGTGGATTGCTTTAATTATTTTAGTATTAAAAATATTAAATATAAGTATAGAACTTCTCGGATTTAGTGCCCCTGAAAAGATGTAATATCTGCTATTTTATATTAAGGTGTTGTAGTTGGTGAATTTGAATTGGTTGAGAGAAGGTTTCAACCAATCTAAAGTCACTAACTAAAGCACCTTAATTTATGTAGGGGGTAGGTTGAGATTGTACATTAGCCAATAGGATGGTATAATACCGAAAAGTGATATTTGAAGAAAATACATAAAAAACTTCATGAAAGAAGGTTGAACAAATGTATCGATTGGTTTCTAAACTAGTTATTTATCGAAATGTAGCTAAAGATAGTATACTGATAAGGTTAGCTGAGATTATGGATAATTTTGACCATAATAAAAGTTCAAAAGAGGAAACCATTGCTAGCATATATACTGAGATTCATCGGTTGTTAGATGTGGCAACGGAGTACGGATTTGATGAAAATCTATGGCAGAATTATCTGGCTTACTTATTAGCTACAACTGAGAATCCATTTAGTATTACTTGTGAGAAACATGGAGCAAGTGAGGGGACTGTAAATCAGTTCGCAAAGGGCGATTTTGAGATATTTAAAGAGCTACTTCATTATGATTTTTCAGTGATTGAAAGCAAGTTGAGTATCGATTGCTTTACTGTAGTTTCAAATTATCAATCGATTCAAAAGAGCGGTAAAAGCTATAATAAGAGCGTTAGTGATAAGGTAAAACAATTGAGTCGACAGATTTCTTTAGCAAAGGATGCGAATGAGATTTTTAATATCGTTACTAGCTTTTATCATGACTATGGCGTTGGTATGTTTGGATTAAATAAAGCGTTCCGTGTGATGAAAGAGAACAATGAAGTGATATTGCAACCAATCTTAAACACCGAAGAAGTAGTATTAGACGACTTGATTGGCTATGAGATTCAAAAGAAGAAGTTAGTAGATAATACCAAGGCATTTGTGGAGGGAAGAAAAGCAAATAATGTCTTATTATTCGGTGATAGTGGAACTGGCAAATCTACCTCAGTGAAAGCTATTTTAAATGAATATTACCCACAAGGGTTGCGAATGATTGAGATTTATAAGCATCAATTTGAAGATTTATCGGCGGTTATTACAATGATTAAGAACCGTAACTACAAATTTATTATTTATATGGATGATTTATCATTTGAAGAATTTGAAATTGAGTATAAATACTTAAAAGCTGTCATTGAAGGTGGCCTTGAGACAAAACCAGATAATGTATTAATTTATGCTACATCGAATCGTAGACATCTGATTCGTGAGACATGGAGTGACCGTTTGGATATGTCAAAGGATGAGCTACACCGTTCTGATACGATGCAAGAGAAGTTATCTTTAGTAGCTCGATTTGGTATATCTATTAATTATTCTGCTCCAAATCAGCAAGAATACTTTGAAATTGTTACTGAGCTTGCGAAGAAATATAATTATTTTGGACTTAGCAAGGAAGAGTTATTACAGAAGGCAAATAATTGGGAGTTAAGTCACGGAGGGTTATCTGGACGAACTGCCGCACAGTTTATTATCTATATGATTAGTCAGTAAACGAAAAATAGAAATATATGGTTGACATTCATATGTGAAAGCGGTATAGTAGGAACAAGTTTTTTTAAAATCGTAATGATAGAAAGGAGAAATTACTATGATTCAAGTTTTATTCCATCATCATCAACATTCTAAATCGCAATTGTAACTATGAGATGTTCATAGGCGCAATTGCTTATTGTGTTGTGCCTATGATGGTGGAAGGAAAGTAGATAGTAGTATACTCCTATCGATTTAAAAGCCATTTAGGTGCAACCTAAATGGCTTTTTTTGACGTCATTTTGCACAAAGTAATTTTATTAGTATGTGATGACAAACATAATTTATACGTATCACGCTTTCGCTTGAATGAAGTTCGTGGCCTTTTGCCCCCGACATCATCAAGTACATAAGCATAAAAAACGTATTAGGAGGAGATAGAATGATTACGATTAGTAAGTTTTCAAAAGAGAATACTCGGTATCAATCATTATTAAACAGACAACAGGAGATTCCAAGTAAAGTTTTAGAAACGGTAGACTTAATCTTAGCAGATGTAAAAGAAAATGGAGATAATGCGGTAAAAAAATATATGAAGTCGATTGATCAAGCGGATTTAGATGAAATCGGTTGGAAGGTAACGAAGGAAGAATATAAAGAGGCAAGAGATAGTATTGATTTTAATTTAGCAAAAGCAATACAGGAGGCTTGTGATAATTTACTTGCCTATCACAAAAATCAGTTACCAAAGGAATACACTCAAAACTATGCTTGGGGTACACAATTATCACGTAAATATGTTCCATTATCAAGAGTGACAGTAACAGTTCCAGGAGATATTGCTGCTTTACTATCGACACTTTATATGTGTGTTATTCCAGCTAAAGTTGCTGGTGTTCCAGTCATTAATGTAATGACAAAACCAAAGAATGGAAAGATTGATCCAAAGCTATTATATGCTGCGGATTATCTAGAAGTTACTGATGTATATAAAGTCTCAGGTGTACAAGGGATTGCAGCCTTTGCTTATGGAACAGAAACAATAGAAAGAGTAGATGCAATTGTTGGACCTGGAAATAACTATACGCAGATGGCAAAGAAGAAATTATTTGGTACGGTACATATTGATTCGATTGCTGGTCCCTCCGAAATTGTAATTATAGCAGATGAAACTGCGAGTGCTCGTTTTGTTGCAGCTGACTTATTGTCTCAAGCAGAACATGGAACAGGATATGAGGCAAGTACAGCATTAGTATTTAGTGAACAACAAGCATTCGATATCAAAGAAGAATTAGAAATACTGATGAGAGAAAATAATCTGGCTGTAGTTGAAAGAGCGTTAAATGCTTATGGTAATATATTTGTAGTAACATCTATGGATGAAGCAATTGAAATTGCCAATTCTATTGCGCCAGAGCATGTTGAGCTGATGACAAAGGACGCAGAAACACTTGCTGGAAGAATTACAAAAGCAGGTACTATTTTCGTAGGTGCGTACAGTCCTGAACCTGTTGGTGACTATTATTGTGGAACGAACCACGTTCTCCCAACGTGTGGAACTGCACGTTTTTCCTCAGGATTGAGTGTAAATGACTTTATTCGAGGTTATAGTGTTATCAATTATACAAAAGAATCATTGGTGAACAATGCACCTTCGATTGAATTATTAGCAAAGTCTGAGAATATGCAAGCTCATGCGCTTTCGATTCAAGTACGTACTGACTATGCAGTAAAAACGTTGCCACCAAATGTATGACATACAAGAAAGGGGATATCGCACTAAGGGCAGTATGAATAAAGAATGAAGGGTGATGGTATATTTTCTTCGGCGCGCAATGGAAACAAGCCCCACAAAGTGCGTGTGGGGACTTGTAAGGCACTCCGAAAAATACCATCGCCCTTCATTCTTTTATACAATATTCAGCTAGTGCGACAAGCTCATTCCAATCAAAGGATATCCGTCAAATTCCATCATTTATTTTATTGTAATTCCATAGATTTGTTTACCTTTAGCACCGAGCAATTCTGCTTTTGTACCAACACCACGCGTTCCGACTACAATTGTATTCTCAAAAGCACAAGGCGTTGCTTCGATGTTAGCTCCACCGAGGTTGATTTTATCATATAGCTCACCTGTTAATCCATTGAGTAAGAACATATTACCTTTCGAGTCACAAAGAATTACATAACCAGTACCATCCTCAGTATATAAAGCGATTGGGCTGGACCAAGTATAGTATTCCATATCTAAGCGCCAAACCTCTTTTCCAGTATTTTTGTTAATTGCAACCATTTTACCTTTATCAAGGCCTCCAGTTCTAGCGATTGTAAAGTAAACGAAATCGGATAACTCATTTTTTCCTAATAATGCAGTTGATTGAACACCACCGGATATTTTATTAACAGTTTGGCACTCATATGGAATCTCCCATACCGTCTCACCAGTTGCTGCATTGATTTTCTGTAACTTTAAAGTACCAGAATTATTATCATTCTTTGTAAAATGCAGAGAAGAGGAGATGTAGATATAAGCAGTTCCTTCTTCCTCATTTACCTCAAAGACTGGAGAACCATTCGTATCGTCAATCGTATCTGCCATCCATACAGTTTCCATTTTATTTAAGTCAAGACAAATTAGATGGGCATTATTATCAGCTATATAGAGATAATTCTTCCAGATAGAAGCAGAAGCTTCCATACCAAGATAGTATTCATCCTCTCGTGTACGAGTCGTAGTATAACGATATTTTACAATCTCATCAGGATTAACACTTACACTTTTTCCATCATAGACTGTATTTAATTTCATTGTATATAGAATACCATTTTCACCAGGTTGAATAACTGTATCTGTTTCAACGTCAATTAATGGAGAGGAATCAAACGCAGAAAAATTATTATTGTCCGTACGTTGTGAGAATTCATCATCATATCCATATTCGTAAATAACTTTACCTTGAATTAAGTCAACGATAAAAGAACGGGCACCTTGGTCACCCATAGCATCACCAGCACCTACAAAATAAAGTGGAATTTCATTAGGATAAAGACTTCCTGTTCCTTTAATCGGGAATCCTAAACTAATCTTATCACGAGTTGGTGTACCATCGTCTAAGTCTAAAAAGTTGATATTGCCATCAGTTGTTGCATAAATTACTTCAACTAAATTATCTTTTTGCTTTTTTTCATCATAGATGTTCATTGCTTGTTTCGTCTCGTCTTTCCAACGTACAATTAGAGGCTGTCCAGTCCAACAGCTACCCGACCATTCACCTTCGCCATCACCAACTGTTTTGTTTAATGATCCGGTTGAGACATTCCATTTCTTAGAAAGTTGCTGTTTTGTAATATTTGCAATCCCATAAGTACCACCGGTACGGTAGTTATTACCCCGGAAAGTTATAACGCCTTCCATTGAAGTATAATCGCCACTAAAATCAATTGAGTTTTCTCGAGTAAATGAATCTACAATCTGATTATTCACCATTAGATTGGATTGAAGACCAAATAGTGCAGGATCTGAAATTGTCACCATAGACGGAAAACCCTTCACTAGCAGTTTTTGCTCTGGTGAAATGGCTTCATTTAAAAATACAGTCTCTGATTCTTGTGTTGTAATCGGATCAGAAAGTGGATGACGGCTACCAGAAGCTAATATTCCTGAATTACGTATCAAAATTGCACCAATACCAAGTACAACGATACCAGAAGTAATTATATAGATCTTTTTTTTCTTTTTTGAGATTTTTTTCATATATATCCTCCAACGTTAATGTCCTTTTAGCGTATTCTACACGTTCTTTAGTATATCACATTATTTGGAATTAAAAATAATAAAATAATTAAGAAATCCTTAATAAATTCATCAAAGGAAATCAAATAAATATTTTGACAATCATATTACACGCTGATACAATGGTAATGAATACGTAAATTGTTGTTTCTTATCAGATTTGGATGATAAGAGAATTTTAGTAAATTGGTAAGGAAGTGAGGAAATTAATGAAAAAGTTAGTTATTGGAGTATGCTTTTCATTGTCGGTATGTTTGATTAAAGGACCTACAACTCTTCAGGTTAATGCAACTACAGTTGAAAACCAGGAAGATAAAGATAACTTTGAATATTTCGAAGGTAAAGTTACAGGTGGAGTAAATGTAAGAACAGGTGCAGGAGCAAACAATAGTAAGGTGATGGTTGATGGAAAGGGAGTTACTTTGTCAAAAGGTACCATCGTTACGATTATTGATACGGAATATGTAGGAGAAAAGCCTTGGTATAAAATAGAGTTTACATACAAAGATCAAGAGTTAACTGGTTATGCAACAAGTAGTTATATTAAAAAAACAGGTAAAGTGATTACACCCACTCCAACACCAGAGCCAACAGTGAGTCCTACGATGGAGCCAACAATAACGGTAGCTCCAACGAAAGCACCTGATCCTGTGGTATCACCAGATCCACAACAAGTGGTAGATAATGAGGTCTCCAATGCACCTATAAGCAAAACAACTATATTTATTATCTTAGGAATTGGAATTATAGGAGGCGTTTCTGCAATTTACTATTTTGTTAAAAAATCAAAGCGAGATGAGCAGAGTAGTAAGCAGATATCAGAAAAAGTTGCTAAATTGAAAGATATGGTAATTAGTAGTGACGAAGAACAAAATAGGCAGAGAAAAACAGAATATAATGCAGATATTAAGAAAAAACCAGAAGTTCGTGTATGCAAAGGTGATAAGATTATACAAAGATCGGATTTAATCCATGATAGTAATGAAGTTTATATTAAGAAAGCGACAGAAGAGGAATTCGCAACTACATTAGAATTAGACGAAGATGAAATGGTGATTGAAAGTGCAGAAAAGACAGCTTTGAGACTTGCGGTGAATCAACTTAAAGAGCATGATATCGTGATTCATAAGTTCTTTGGCAAAGGAGAAGTCTTTGATAATTCTGATGTCAAATTAATTGAAGTGCGATTTGGCCAAGATGTTAGATTTTTAAATAAAAATCAATTAGTGAATAAGAAGTTAATCCAGATAACGAATGAGCGAAAAAGATAATAGAAAACAAAAAATCTCTTCATGGGTATTTATTAACCCATGGAGGGATTTTTTCTATTCATCGTAAAAAGCTAGTAACTCACATTTGGAAGGGACTGAATATAATGATAGAATTCCTCCATTGTTCCGTGAGGAATGTCTGAAATATCCTCTTGATTTAAGTTGATAAGGCAATCCGTTACTAAATAACGGGATAGCCCTAATTTATGAACCTGCATGTCTTCATTCACATCATTTCCTACCATCATACATTCTTCTGGCTTTTTGTTCATACGCTGTAGAATTTCCGTATAGTAGGAAGGGTTAGGTTTGCAAAAAGAGCAAGTTTCATAAGTTGTAACGTAGGAAACATCATCTGGTGAGAGGCCAGCCCATGCCATACGATTATAAGTTGCTATTTGAGGAAAGAGAGGATTCGTAGCAATGATAATCGTGTAACCTTTTTGTTTTAAGATTTGAATTACTTGAGCTGCTAATTCACACTTTGTTGTCGATGACTTGGCATGATTGAATCCTGTTTCATAAAATTTGTGAAATTCAGGTTCTAATTTACGAATATCATCACCGAGTTGTGTAGCAAACGAGTTCCAGAAGCGCTCTTCATTTGTCATTGTTCCATCATTTAAAACCATTGCATTTGTTCCATATCGAATAGCTGAAATTAACTTATCAGATGGTATCTGATATGGTAGAAAGTGAACTACAAGATTTTTAAAATATGACTGAATAAATGCATCTTGGTCCATTGGTAGCAAGGTTCCATCTAAATCAAATAAAATTGTATTCATAGTCTCCTCCATAAATTTACTCGAATCATTATAACTAATTTACCGCAAAAAGGGAAGTAATATAAAACAATGTAAGATTAAAATTAAATTAGAAATGTTTTCCTGTATTGACATATATAAACAGGCTAGTGTATTATGTACCTAGTTTACTAGTGATGAAATTATACCTTGATGTTAATACATAGGAGGAGGAAAGATAAAGGAGGGAGGAGGATTCGTTGGAATTTAATAATAAGATGCCAATTTACTTGCAAGTGATCCAAGAAATAAAGAAAGAAATTGTTAAGGGCCATATAAAACTAGGTGAAAAGTTACCATCAGCTAGAGATTTAGCAATTCGTTATCAGATTAATCCGAATACTTCAAATCGTGTCTATCGAGAGATTGAACAGATGCAGCTTTGCTTTACAAAGCGAGGACTTGGCACTTATGTAACAGAGGATAAGGATAAGCTGATGGAGCTACAACAAGAGATGGCGAATAATGTTATCGATAATTTTATTCAGGAAATGAATGATTTGGGCTATTCAAAAGATAATGTTATTAGCATTATAAATGAAAAATATGAAGAAGTTAAAGGAGAGAGAGCATGTTATCAACAAGAGATGTTGTAAAACGCTATATAGGAAAAGTTGCTGTATCAGGCGTTAGCTTTGATGTAGAACCTGGTAAAATATATGCGTTATTAGGACCAAATGGAAGTGGAAAAACCACTTGGATGAAGATGGTTGCAGGTTTGATCAAACCAACGATGGGGACGATTACATACAAGGGTACTCCAATTGGGGTAGAAACAAAGAAGAAAATTGCTTATATGTCAACAGAACCATTCTTTTATAATTTTATGACGGTGGATGGAGTAGGAAAATACTATGAAGATTTTTTTGAAGATTTTGATCGTGAAAAATATAATAAGATGATCCATGTCATGGGATTAAACCTGAAAGATAAATCGAAGAATCTTTCTTCTGGTCTTGCAGCAAAGCTAAAAATTGCAGCAACTTTATCAAGAAGAGCAGAAGTATACCTTCTTGATGAGCCACTAAATGGAATTGATATTATTGCAAGAGAACATATTATTAATTCGATTCTAGAGGCAGCAACGGATAATGCAACACTTATTATTTCGAGTCATCTCGTGGATGAGTTAGAGAAGATTATTGACAGTGCGATATTTATAAAGCAGGGTAATCTTGTTTTAATGGGAGATGCGGATGAAATTCGTCGTCAAAATCAAAAGTCAATCGTAGATTTATATCGCGCAATCTATGCAGACATTATGTACTAGGAGGGGGCAAGATGCTTAAATTAATTAAATATGAGCTTAGAAAACAATTGTTTTCTAAAATAATTTTATTAGTATTACTTGGTTTATTAGAGATAGGATTTTTTGTTGGTCTGCTTACTGAACAGGAGAATGTATTGGCTGTTAGTATTGGTTTATACTTTTTATTAGCGATTGGTACGATATTTTTTGTTGCATTTGAGAGTGTATTTACATTTTCTAATGATTTAAAAACAAAACATAGTTATATGTTATTTTTAACACCAAATTCCACCTATAAGATTATTGGTGCTAAGGTTCTGACAACTACTGTAACAATAGGATTAACCGCTACAGCTTTTATGGGTGTAATTTTACTAGATATTGCAGCAGTCTTTGCTAAGTTTAATGAGCTGGAAATCTTAATGAAAAAGTTACAGGAGTTAATTGCATTGATATTTCATGCAAATATTAGTTATGCGTTCGTCATTTCAATTATTTTGTATTTGGTATTTGATTTGATTAGTATACTTGTTATTGGTATGGCATCAATTACATTAAGTGCAACATTTTTATCCAATAGTAAAGGAAAGGGAATAGTTAGTGTTGCCTTCTTCTTTGGTATTAGCTACTTAATGTCAAAACTTGAAGGTCTTGTATTACCAGCAAAATCATTAACATCGACAGAACCATATTACCTTAGTTGCATTTGGTCACTTGGAGTTGTTCTTGTATTTTACTTCTTTACTTCTTATATGTTGGACAAGAAAGTTAGTGTTTAATTATTTGATTATCATGCTTTGAGACAAATCCATATTGTCTTCACAGAAATAACCACCACAATTCATAACAATATACTTAAAGATTGGCACAATAAGTTCAAAGTCAGTGTCTTGAAAACTTACCATATAGAGGGCATGGATATCATTCTTTGTTAGATATTCATTGCCTTCTTTATCTTTAAACATAGGTTGGATCATCTCAAAATCAATACTCTTTTTTTCTGTATAGTTTATCTCAAGAACTCCAGCAGCTTCCCAGATTTCAACATCAAGCTTGTTGTTAGCCTTTAGTATCTCATAGATGTCACGAACTGAAATTTCTTTTTGATTCATGTAAAACCAGTCTCCGGAAGCGGTAATTGTAGGAATAATTTTTTTCATGTTTGGCTCCTTACTATATTATTAAGTAAGTATTATTATATCATGATTCATATCTCAAAAAACATTAATTTTTACTAATTAATGTTCTTACTTTTCCTCATGGGGAATTTTGTATAGACAGAGTATTTTGATTATGGTAAATTAATTCATAACGAGGAATAGTTACAAGAGATTATTTTCATGATAAAAAAATTAGGAGGATAAAAAGGTGGCAACAATTCAACCATTTCAATGTGTCAGACCTAAAAGGGAACTTGTAAGTAAGGTTGCAGCATTACCTTATGATGTTTATAACCGCAAGGAAGCACTACAGGAAGCAAAAAAGGATGCATTATCATTTTTAAATATTGACCGTCCAGAAACTCAGTTTGACGAAACAATGGACATGTACGATACAAAGGTATATCAAAAGGCGAGAGAGTTGTTTGAAAATCGATTGGCAGATGGGACCTATATAAAAGATAGCGATAAGTGCTATTACATATATGAGTTAATTATGAACAAGAGATCACAGACAGGTATTGTTGCATGTGCTTCGATCGATGATTATATCAATAATGTTATTATGAAACATGAAAACACAAGGGAAGAAAAAGAACAAGATCGTATTCGTCATGTGGATACGATGAGTGCACAGACTGGACCTATCTTTTTAGCTTATCGTTCCAACGAAGTAATTAGTAGTATTGTAAGCAAGAAAAAAGAAGAGATGCCACTTTATACATTTACTTCAGAGGATGAGATTACTCATAATGTATGGAAGATTGAAGATGCAAAAAGTGTCACTACAATTCAAGAAGAATTTGCAGGAATCTCTCAAATTTACATTGCAGATGGACATCATCGTGCAGCATCTGCTGTTAAAGTTGGATTAAAGCGACGTGATGCAAATCCAAACTACAATGGGAAGGAAGAATTTAATTATTTTTTATCTGTGTTATTTCCGGAAGATCAACTAATGATTATGCCATACAATCGTGTGGTTCGAGATTTGAATGGTTTGTCAAAGAGTGAGTTTTTAGAGGCGGTTAGTGATGTGTTTTTGGTGGAACCAAAAGAGGAAGCAGTTGGTCCAACGAAAAAGTGTACGTTTGGAATGTATCTCGATCAGAAGTGGTATCTGTTAACTGCAAAGGAGAATATTTTAAATCAGACAGATCCAGTAGCAACCTTAGATGTTTCTATCTTACAGAATTATCTTTTGAATCCAATATTAAATATTGTAGATCCAAGAACAGATAGCCGTATTGACTTTATTGGTGGAATTCGTGGATTAAAGGAATTAGAAAAACGTGTAGCAACTGATATGACAGTAGCATTCTCAATGTATCCAACTACGATTCAAGAACTGTTTGCAGTTGCAGATGCAAAACAGTTAATGCCTCCAAAATCAACTTGGTTTGAACCAAAATTACGAAGCGGTATTTTTATTCATGAAATATAGTCAGAAAAGGGGTTGTTGCGACAGCCCCTTTTCTGTTCTGTAATAGGAATGTTCTCAGAACTTCCTATTACAGAACAAAGCGTCCAAAAGAAAAGACGCAACTATGCGCACAAGCGCGAGAGAAAGATGTCGCTTATGCGACCGCGCTTAGCGCGAGTGCTTTGCAAGCAAAACACTTTGTTATAAAATTAGAATCAGATTAAGTTTTTACTCTCTTGATTGACAGCGTAACAATGTTATGTTACATTGCATATTATAGAACAAAACATTGTTACGTTGTGAAAAGGAGTGATAAATTGTACATTTCAAAAAAAGATTTATTAGCGATGACGGGAATATCGTATGGACAGCTATATCGTTGGAAAAGAGAGCGCTTAATACCAGAAGAATGGTTTATTAAGCAATCTTCATTTACAGGACAGGAAACCTTTTTTCCAAGGGAACAGATTCTTAGTAGAATACGATCGATTCTGGAGTTAAAGGATAAGTATTCATTAGAAGAATTAGCAAGAATGTTATCACCAGAGGTAGTACAAGGAATGTATTATAAATCTGATTTATTAGAGATACACGAAATCAATACCATCCTAATACCGATTTTTATGGAAATAGCGAATAAAGAAGATTTTTGTTATACAGACATAATTCTTATGATCATAATTACAGAGATTAAGGAAAGTTTGAATCTATCGGTGGAAGAATTAAGAGATATTCTTTCATCAATTCTCATCGGGATTAGACAAATAACCTCAAAAGAAATTACAATCGGTATCCTTGAATTTCAGAAGGTATATTTACCATATGTTATTTCTACAAATTCAGATTTTTATCTCGATGAACAAGCAAAGTTTGTATACAAAAGAAACTATTTAGACGTATCAAACCATATAAAAATTAAGTATCAACAAAAATTTCGGGATAGCGTAAAGTGATTTATAAAAGAATCTAAAGGAGGCGTAATATGAGAAATTATTCAATTGATGGTATTGGATCGATTCAAGGTGGAGAATTCGATGAATTAAGAGTTAATGGTGTAGGAAATAATCATGGTGATATTAAAGCTGAAAAAATGTATATTGAGGGCGTATTTAAAAGCACTGGCAATATTGAAACAAACTATCTTGATGTAGAAGGAGTTGGAGAGATTAATGGCAATATCCGAGCAAGCAAGATTACGATTGAAGGAGTTATTAATTTTGAAGACAGTAAGAAGATAGAAACAGAACAATTATATTGTGAGGGATGTATCAACTCCGTTGGTGATCTATATGCGGATATGATTCAAGCTACAGGCTGTATTAAGGCTAATGGTATTTATGGTGATAATATTAAAATTGATAGCTTTCATTTTCAAATGAGTGGATTGAAGAAAATGCTTTCGAAGTTAAATATTGTAACTAGCTATAATGGAAGTAAGGTAAATACAATTGAAGCTACAACAATAAACTTATCTGGTGTTAAGGCAACTCGAGTCAATGGACATGATATTGTTATCGGACCTGGTTGTACGATAGATACAGTTGATTGTTCAGGAAAGTTAAAAGTACATGAAAGCAGTCATGTTGGAGAAATTCTTGGTGCAACAGAACAAGTGAAAGAAATTCTTTAGTTATGCAAGAAATGATTTATGATCGGGTATTAACTATTGATATACTTTATCGTAGTTAAAATAGTATTAATTTGCAAAAATTCGTGTGTATCGCATGGTACAGTTTGATAAACACAATGATATGAGGAGAAGTAATATGATAATTGAACCCAAAGTGCGTGGATTTATTTGTACAACTGCACATCCAGTAGGATGTGAGGAAAGTGTGAAAAGACAAATTGATTATGTGAAGCAACATGATAAAAAAGAAGGACCGAAGAGAATCTTAATCATTGGTGCATCTACAGGTTATGGGTTAGCTTCACGTATTGCAACCACTTTTACCTATGGTGCTGCAACGCTTGGTGTTATGTACGAAAAAGAAGCAACAAAAAGTCGTACTGCTACCCCGGGTTTCTATAATACAGAGGCATTTGAAGCTTTCGCAAAAAGTGATGGGTATTATGCTAAAACGATCAATGGGGACGCTTTTACAAAAGAGATAAAAGAAAAAACAATTCAAATGATTCGTGAAGAGTTAGGAAAAGTTGATATGGTAATCTATAGCTTAGCTGCTCCAAGAAGAACGGTTGGGGACGTTACATATTCCTCAGTGTTAAAACCAATTACACACCCTTTTACTAACCGAACCTTAGATTTGCGTACGAATGAGTTGTCAGAGGTTACCATTCCAGCTGCCACTAAGGAGGAAATTGAGGCTACGATTCAAGTTATGGGTGGAGAAGATTGGAAGATATGGTTACAAGAGCTAAAGAAAGCAAAAGTATTAGAAGATGGAGTAATTACGCTAGCGTATTCATACGTTGGACCAAAGATTACTTCTCCGATCTATAGTGAAGGAACGATTGGAAGGGCAAAACAACATCTGTATCAGACAAGTTTAGAATTAAAGAAAGAGTTAAAGGATCTTCATGGAAGAGTTTATATTTCGGTGAATAAAGCACTGGTTACTCAGGCAAGTGCAGCAATCCCTGTTGTACCATTATATATAAGCTTATTATATCGAGTAATGAAGAAAAAGGGCTTACATGAAGGCTGTATTGAGCAGATGGACCGACTTTTCTCAGAACGTCTTGTAGCAAAAGAAGTGGTTACGGATGATTTAGGTCAGATACGAATGGATGATTATGAATTACAAGAAGATGTTCAGGAAGAAATTATTAAGGCATGGAATAATGTGTCCCAAGAGAATCTAAAAGAATTGGCTGATATTGATGGCTATTGGGAAGACTTTTATCATATGTTTGGATTTTACTATGATACAATTGATTATAGTAAGGACATCGAATTATAGTACAAAAGAAATGATTGACATATATGATAATATATGTTAGTATAACCGAAATATTAGAAAAAGGTAATGAAGAGGAAAGTAGGTATTACATAACTGGTACAGAGAGTCTCGATTGCTGGAAAGAGATACAGGAGTAATAGTGAACTAAAGCCTTGGAACTGCGTATCGACTACATCTTTACACAAAAGGTATTTTTGGTAGGGACGTTGAGAATACGATGGGAGTGCCCATTATAGCACCAGAGTATCGATTTCGATCCGTACTTGTAAAGGCATGCATTATGAGATGTGTGCAAATTAAGGTGGTAACACGGGAGAACAGTCTCGTCCTTGAATTCATTCAAGGATGGGGCTTTTTTTAATACTTTTTACCCTATTCTAGTATGTGCAGTAGGTGTGTGAAACACACACTTGTTATATCATAGAAATCATAAATTAAGGAGGTAGTAAAATGGCAATTTTTGAAGGTGCAGGGGTAGCGATTGTTACTCAATTTAAGGAAAACAACGAGGTGGATTTTGAAAAACTTGGTAAGATGATTGATTACCAGATTGATCACGGTACAGATAGCATTATCGTCTGTGGCTCCACGGGAGAAGCATCAACGCTAACACATGAGGAACATATTGAATGTATTCGACAAGCAGTTGTATTTGCTAAAAAGCGTGTGCCAGTAATAGCTGGTAGCGGCTCTAACAGTACAGATACAGCAGTTGATTTGTCACAAGAGGCCTTTCGGGCAGGAGCAGATGCTATTTTAGTAGTCGCTCCATATTATAACAAAGGAACACAAAATGGAATGATGCAACATTTTACGAAGATTGCACAAGCGGTAGATATTCCAATGTTGCTTTATAATATTCCAATTAGAACCGGAGTCAATGTATTACCAAAAACAATGGCACAATTAGTTCGTAACGTTGACAATATTGTCGGAGTAAAGTCTTCCGTTAGTGACATTAGTCAAGATATAGAGTTGATGGACCTTTGCAATGGAGATATCGATCTATATTCAGGAGATGATGCAGTAACTATACCATATCTTTCGATAGGTGCAAAAGGGGTAATCTCAGTCTTATCTAACATCGCACCAGAGGATAGTCACGATATGGTAATGAAATTCTTACATGGTGATACTAAAGGCAGTTTGGCGTTGCAGTTAAAATATCAAAAGCTAATTAAAGCCCTCTTTTCAGAAGTAAACCCAATTCCAGTAAAAGAAGCCTTGGAAATATGCGGCTGGGGACCAAGTGTCCTACGCCTACCACTGACGAAAATGGAGCCAGAAAACGCACTTTTACTAAGACAAGAGATGGAGAAAGTAGCAATTCAACATGTAAATATCTAAGAAAAATTTAAGCTAAACTAATAAGCACCGTAGCAGAAAGATAAAAATGCTATTAAAGCCCGCCGCAGGCGACGAAAGTGCTGTCGAGATAATTGATAAAACAACTGTAAATAGTGTTTGTGATTTTCAAAACCTTGCTGAAACGAAAAGAGCTTGTTGGTATGTTTTCGTAGTGCCTTACAAGTCCCACATGGTCTTTGTGGGCTTGTGAGCGAAGCGCACCGAAGAAAATATACCAACAAGCCCTTTCGTTTTCATACATGTCCAAAATCACAAACACTCAATAACTTATTATTAGCACCTAGGGATTCCAACCATCTTTGCCACGTAGTACGCGTTCTTTCGTATAATTGAGTGCTTCTTCATCTGATAATTGTGAAGAGAAGCTAGCACGCATATTCTTAGATATAGCTTCTGCACCTGCACCAGTACTGTTATATTCTGCATATAATATAGTCGAATGTGCGTCTGGTTTATTCCAATCAGACCAACCTTCGTCACGAATATGTTCCCCTAGTTCACAGTTTAAGAAAATTGTTTTAGCGTAATTTCTCCAAGGTCGGCCAAGATAAACACTTTTTTTCGGACAATTGCTTGTTAGTTTACAGTTATTAAAGACGTAACCATACGCTTGATCTTTTGCAGTGCTCGCAGCAGTGATATAACCATAGACTTTTTGATCTTCCTCATGCTCAGCTGGTGGAAGGTCATCATTTTGTTGTGAAAATATTTCACAACAATCAAAGAAGGCAGTTGCGCTTCCGAAAATGAAGTCAACATCTCCACGAATGTAACAATTACGGTAATAGTGACGACCGTTAATACGTGGTGCAAATTCTTTTGGTCCAGTAAAGCCACCGGGTTCATTTGGCGTAGGAGGAAGAGGCCCTGTAAATAAAGTATCCTGGCTACCTAGAAGTTTACAGTTATCGAAGACAATACGATCACCATCTACATATAGAGCCAAAGCTTGGCCAACTTTATTGCCAAAACCTGCATTATTTTGGAAAGTAATATTTTTAGCGATAAAATCATGAGTGTTTATGAACACAGTAGGTGTTCGAAAGGTTCCTCGTTTGATACCATCCTCCATAATCATAAACGCATAATCATTATATGTTATTATTGTTTCATCAGTATCTTCTCCTTCAAAACAAATATATGGTCGATCAATGATTAGTTTCTCGCGATAAGTACCTTTACGTATAAAAATTGTAATATATTCTTTATTATCAACTGGAATGCTTTTTATTGCTTCTGCAATCGTATGATAATCATTTGGAAAGTGTTCGTTTTCATTATTTGACACATAACGTATCGTTTGCATGTGTTACTCCTTTCATATCGAAAAACAAATATGTAGCCTGTAAGTAAAGGAAATCAAGCCAATGAGGAAATATTATAACATGTGCTTCACAGAATGACTATATCTTTTTTTTGCTAAAAAAGGTATTGATAAGTAACTATTTTCTTGCGTAGACTTTTAAACAAAGAAACGATATAATAGTAATAATCTATGATAGCGAGGTATTTTATAATGTTAAGGGAGACCTTTTTGAATATAGTAAATGATATTGACGTTCGTAAGAACTTAATTCAGTTAAAAGAGATGTTACGTGAAGATGCAACAAAGAACAGTCATAATAAAGAAGCCTTACTATATGTTATGGCAGGTGATTATAGTGTATTTGATCGATTACTATCCCACGAGGATCCTAAGGTACGAAAAAATACAGCATTAATTATTGGAGAACTTGCAATTCCTTCATTTCTTGATTTGCTTTATAGTAGCTATCTAAGGGAACCACAATTGTTTGTAAAGAGTTCTTACTTGTCTGCAATTAGCATGTTAGAGCATGATTCATTATTACCACAGTTGAAGAAACGGTATGAGGAATTACGATCAACGCTGATTACAGAAGAGAATAAGAAGCATCTTACAGAAGAAATTCGTTTATTAGAACAACTGATGTTTGCAAGTATAAATCAGAGCAAACATCAGTTTATTGGGTATTATTGTACGAATGATCTTGTACTTTTATGCAATCGTAATCATATTCATGTTACAAGTGAACAATTAGGTCGAATGCAGAAAAAGGAGTTTTCTGCTGGTATAATGGTTAAGACAACTCAGTTAAGAGAAGTACTAGATATACGTACGTATCGTGAATTGTTATTTGCAGTTGATGGTATGAAAACAGTCCCGAATGATGTAGTTACTGCTGCAAAGATGCTGACAGATGGGACAATCTATCGCTTTTTACAAAAACGCCATAAGGGGAATGATATTTATCGTTTTCGTTTGGAATTAAAAGCGAAGATGGACTCTGAGAAAAAAGTAGCATTTGTAAAACGTCTTGCTACAGAGATGGAACATTTATCAGAACGAAAATTATTAAATTCTGTTAATAATTATGAAGTTGAGTTCCGTCTCATAGAGAATAAAGAGGGTAGGTTTAATGTATTACTACGTTTATCTACATTAGAAGATACTCGTTTTTCTTACCGCAAGGAGGTAATTTCCTCTAGCATTCATCCTAGTAATGCTGCACTTTGTGCTATGCTTACAAAGCCATATTTGGAAGTGGATGCAAAGATATTAGACCCATTCTGTGGAGTTGGAACCATGCTTATTGAACGAGATAAGGCAGTTCCTACGAGGAATATGTATGGTCTAGACATTTTGAGTGAGGCAATTGAGAAAGCAAGAAAGAACACAAAAGCAGCTGATATTATTGTAAATTACATCAATCGTGATTTCTTTGATTTTAAACATGAATATTTATTTGATGAGATTTTTACGAATATGCCAACGACAGGTTATGGCATGAGCGAAAGAGAATTGTTTGACTTATATAGAAGATTTTTTGAAAAAGCGAAAGCACATTTAAAAGCGAAAGCAACTCTTGTGCTATACTCTCATAATCGCGATTATGTTAGGAAACTTGGTAACCGTGCTCCTTATAAGATCGAGAAAGAATATGAGATTTCAATGATGGAGGGCACCTATGTTTATGTGATAAGCTATACTAGTATATAATAGATAAGACAAGTTATTTGGAGGATATATATGTTAAAAATTGGTTCACATGTAGGGATGAGTGGTAAAGAGATGTTCTTAGGTTCGGCAAAGGAGGCTGCATCCTATGGAGCAAACGCATTAATGGTTTATACTGGAGCACCACAAAATACAAGAAGAAAAGCAATTACTGATTTACGTATAGAAGAAGGACTGATATATATGAAGGAACATGGGATTAGCGATGTCATAATTCATGCTCCATATATTATCAATCTAGGAAATTCAGTTAATCTCGATACTTTTACGTTAGGTGTTGAATTCCTTGCGATGGAACTTAAGCGTTCAGAAGCGTTTGGCAGTGAGTGCTTAGTTCTTCATCCAGGGGCTCATGTTGGTGCTGGGATAGATGCTGGAATCGAACAAATTATCAAGGGTTTAAATGAAGTACTGACTGCGGATACAAAGGTGAATATAGCCCTTGAGACAATGGCTGGTAAAGGAAGTGAAATTGGACGTAATTTTGAAGAATTAGCACGTATCTATGATGGTGTAAAGTACAATGATAAACTTCGTATTTGCTTTGATACATGCCATACACACGATAGTGGCTATGATATTGTTAATGATTTTGATGGTGTTATGAATCATTTTAATCAATTGATTGGGAAAAATCAAATTGTAGTATTTCATATTAATGATAGTAAAAATGTATTAGGCGCAGGAAAAGATCGTCATGAGAATATCGGATTTGGTAATATTGGATTTGAAGCCTTAAACTACATTGTACATCATAAGGATTTTGAGGATGCGGTAAAGATTCTAGAAAGTCCTTATGTAAGTATGCCTGACAGTACCGATAAATCGTTAGCACCTTATAAGTTCGAGATTGAGATGTTACGAAATCAGAAGTTTGATGAAAACTTAATTGCGAAAATTCAACAAAAATCAATCTAATAAAGAATGAATGGAGATTTATTATGAAGGGGAGAAAAATTATCAGCATACTCATCATTTGTATTGGGGTGGGAATATGCTCTTATCCAATTATTAATCAAGCATACTCAGCTCATCGTCAATCAGAATTAAAGGATGCTTTTTTTGAGATCGTAAAGGCAAATGAAGCTGTAGATACGCCTGAGGTTAATATTACCTCAGGTGATAGTCTTGCTTATGATAATTTACAGCAAGGAGCATCAAGCCAGGAAGTACAGTCGACTACATCTGAATACATAGATTTCGAAGAAATAGATGTTGATGAAGATACACAAACTGCAGATAATATTACAGATCGCTTGAGGGGACAAACGGTAATTGGATTAATTGAAATTGAGAAACTAGATTTGATCTATGCAATCGTAGAAGGTACAACGGATGCAAATCTAGGTGTTGCAATTGGACATATGAGTCAGACTGCAGCAATTGGTGAGGAAGGGAATTGCGCACTTGCAGGTCATCGAGGAGGAACAAGTGGACCATATTTTAAAAACCTCCATAAGCTTAATGAGGGAGATCAGATTAAGATTACTGACACCCATGGAGATGAGTTTATTTATCTTGTGACAGAATCTTTTATTGTAGAACCTAATGATATGTCTGTAATACAAGATGTTTCAGAAAAAAAAGTACTAACGCTGATAACATGTCAAGAAAATGGAACAAAGCGTTTTATTGTTCGTGCTATTTGCCAATAATTAAGTAAAGGAATTTTTGATGACTCATTCGTAAAACGATTCGTGATAAAGGAAAGGGATTAAAAGAGATTGATGATACATGCAGTCATTGTTTTTTTTATTTTTATTATTATCATAATTTTTTTTATATCATTTTTAACAACAAACAGAATAATGTATCCAAAGGTACGAGATGAAAATGCTGTGTTTGATCGAGAACTTGACTTGAAACGTTTTCCGGTGGAATTTTTTCATACTTTAGAGAAAGAAGAAGTCACGATTAACAGTATTTATGGATATCATTTATCTTGTTTATTACTGAATAACGAATTAACAAAGAGTAAGGATAATTATAAAAAGGTTGCAGTTTTTTGCCATGGCTATAAGTGTAGTAAATCAGCAGCAGTCGTATATGCAAAAATATTAATGGACTTAGGTTTTACAGCAGTCTTGTATGACCATAGAAATCATGGCAGGAGCGGTCGTAAATTTACCTCGATGGGATTTTATGAAAAACAAGATTTAAAACAGGTAATTGACTGGTGTTATCAAAAATATGGGAGGAACATTCATATCGTATTACATGGTGAATCCATGGGAGCAACTACAGTCCTAAATTATCTAGTTCTAGATGATAGAATAGCGGCTGTGATTGCAGATTGTGGTTATTCTGATTTATCAAAGTTGCTTAAGCATCAGATGAGAAAGTATTATCATTTACCATATCAGATATTGATGCCAATAATTAATATAATATTAAAGCTACGCGCAGGCTTTTCATTAAAAGACGTGTCAGCGATTGAAGGAGTAAAACATAGTAATACTCCTATCTTATTTATTCATGGGGATGCAGACGATTATGTTCCTTATCAGATGTCGGTTGAGATGTATCATATGAAAAAAGGAGCAAAAGAACTGTATCTTGCAAAAGGAGCAGTTCATGCGCAAGCTTGTGTTGTTGATTTAAAACGATACATTCAAGTAATTGAAACATTTATTACGAAGTACTATAGTTAAGAAATAGAAAGAGGTTAACAATGGAAAGTCAATTTGAAAGAATCGAATTTTTATTAGGAAAGGATGCAATCGATCGTTTACATGAGAAAAAAGTTGCAGTATTTGGTGTTGGTGGTGTTGGGGGTTATGTCGTGGAGGCACTCGCACGAAGTGGTATTGGTAAATTTGTTCTTGTAGATAATGATACCGTTAGCATTACGAATATTAACCGTCAAATAATTGCAACTCATGAAACAATCGGAAGAAATAAAGTTGATGTAATGAAAGAGAGAGTTTTATCGATTAATCCATTAGCTGTGGTGGAAACGCATTGCTGTTTTTTCTTACCTGAGAATCAGGATGAGTTTGACTTTACGCAATATGATTATGTAATTGATGCGATTGATACGGTAGCGGGAAAGATTGCATTAGTGATGAAAGCACAAGAAGCTAATACAATGATTATGAGTAGTATGGGCGCTGGTAACAAGTTAGATCCGACACGTCTTGAAATCGCTGATATATATAAAACCTCTGTCTGTCCGCTGGCAAAAGTAATGCGAACAGAATTAAGAAAACGAAGAGTTAAGAAATTAAAGGTTGTGTATTCTAGAGAGCTTCCAATCACACCTTTAGCTACGCCAAAGGAGCCTGGTCAGCGACGTGCAACTCCGGGGAGTGTTGCATTTGTTCCTTCCGTTGCAGGATTAATAATTGCGGGAGAAGTAATTAAGGATTTGACCAAGCAGGTGGATAAGAATGAATTATGATTGGTTGATAAATGAGAGAGAAATTATTCGTTACCTTGGATATGGGGACCAAGAACCTGACGAAATCATGATGAGAGAGATTAAGGAATGTGAAAGCAACTTTATTAAAGTGGTACAGCCTCGAACTACCTATCAGATATTTGACCTAATAAGAGTCGATGAGCGTTTATTTACTGCGGATATGGAATTCGAGTTAATAGGAAATAGTATAAAAAAACATTTAGAAGATTGTGATCAAGTCGCCTTTTCTTGCTTAACTTTATCCGAAGGGGTGGATGAACTGATTGAATCAGCACAAAAAAAAGATATGCTCCACGCATTGATTTATGATGCAATTGCCAATGCTTGTGTCGAAGAAGTACGTGGTCATTTAGAGAGAAGGATTCAAAAAGAGCATCCAAAGGTAAATATAAATTGGTTATTTGGAATTGGCTACGGTGATTTACCTTTGACTCTACAGAAGAAGTTTCTTATGAAGGTAAATGCCCAAACAATAGGATTGAGTGCCAATGATCAATATGTTTTGATTCCTTTAAAATCAGTAACAGGATTTATAGGTATAAGCAATGGTAGCTTTCAGGATTCTTGTCAGCAAAGATCTTGTCATACTTGTAATTTAAAGAGTTCTTGTAATTATCACAAAAGATAGAAAAAGAAGAATCGGACGAAAAGGTAATTCATAATTTACCTATTAATTCGATTCTTTTTATTCATGACATTGTCTATTATATAAAAATGTCTTAGTGTATATTTATTCTCATTCTAATATAACTGATGGAAGATATAAAGTCATAGCCATTATATATTGACCTGCGAAATAGCAAAGTAATACTAGCGTTCGAGAAAAATTAGTTTGCGCTACCATTTTATTACGTGCTAACATTAAATCTGAGCATACAAGTAATAATATACCAACCGCAGGTAAACATCCATAAATTCCAAAAGTAAAAGGAAGCACAATGCCAATGGATAGAGAAGCGCAAATTAACATTCCATAAAGTGTGATAGGTACTTTTAGGCCTTCTAGTATTGGAGAGTATTGGTAAAAATAGCATAAAACAATAACCCATAAGATTGTAAATATTACAATTGAAACGGCATTCAATGAAGAAAGTGATAAAAAGAAAATAATATAAACTACATGCCCAAAAAAGAATAAAACGCTTCCAGCAGGTATATGAATGCGAAAAACAATATTAGCAGCTATACAGATACTAAGACCAACTAAAATCCAGCTGTTGTGAATTAAGTTTTTCGGGACTGATGTCACCTCTAGATTGATTAAACGAACGTATCCAATAATCGCAAAGAGTAGAGAGATACCAGTATTCAAGCCCTTTATTGTAATAGAGAGTATTTTATGGTTCGATTGCTTTGATAGGTAACTGTACCATGGAGTAAGAACCAACAGAACGATACTTGCACCAAGGATTGCAAGATATATCAACAATATAAAGTTTCCCCTTTATGATTATGTTATCTACTATATATTATAAGAAATAATAGAAAAGTAGACACTTTTATGATAAAAGCTTTGTTATTTCACTTTCGCCGTAAACTGTAATACCATTTTCTTTTAATAGTGCAGCGGTAATACCGTCTCCATTGATTAATTTTCCTGTAAAGGTACCATCATAGCGAGAGTTACTACCACAGGAAGGAGAACGTTCTTTTAATATCGCTATGGTACAATGATATAGTTTTGCTAGACGAAGTACTTCATAAGCCCCTTTTTTATATTGTTCGGTAACATCAATACCGTCCTTTGTGATAACCTGCTGATTTATAATTTCGGCAGGAGTTCTTGGAGTGGCGAGCCCGCCAAGTTGCTCTGGGCAGACTGGAATTAAATTATATTTATTCGACAGTTGTTCAAAATCATCTATCAAAATGCCTTTTCCATCATATCTACAGTTAACACCAAGTAGGCATCCACTAATTAATATATTCATGCTAATTACTTCCTTTTATGTTTTTTAAAATTTTATCATAGATGGTATGAACTGTCCATAGAATGGATAAGCATAGAAACTTAAGTTCACAAACATTGACGAATAATTCCATGTTTGGTAGAATAACGATGAAACAAAGTTGGACAAAGGAGCTGATGCAATGCTATCTACTGATTTTAAATATACAATTATCTATAGCAACCGAAAAACGGTAAGTATTTGTATTAACAAAGATGGTACAGTCTCAGTTCGTGCTCCCCATTTTATTCAAAAAAAGGAAATAGATCGAATTATAAAGCAAAAAATGGACTGGATACAAGAAAAAAAGCAACATATGATAGAACGGAATTGCATTGGGCAAAATAATGGGAAAAGAACTTATCAAGATAATAGTACAATGCCGTTTTTAGGTGAAGAATACCCGATGCGTTTTATGCCAAACCCGAGAATAGATAATCCAATTATAGAATTCTCTGATCATCATTTTCTAATTCAGTCAAAAGAATTCATCGAGAAAGACATAAAAATTGCATTTAAAACTTGGTATATTAATAAAGCAAAAGAGATTTTTTATGATAGAATCTATTATTATCAGAAAGTCATTCAAGAACCGTTTGGACATGTAAGAATTAAAGAGCAAAAAAGTTGCTATGGTAGCTGTTCTTCTAAAAGGAATTTAAATTTTAATTGGAAATGTGTTCTTGCACCGTTAGAAGTACTAGATTATATTGTCGTTCATGAATTATGTCATCTAAAAGAATTAAATCATTCGAAAAGATTTTGGCTTGAAGTAGAAAAAGTCATGCCTGATTATAAGATTTATGAAAAATGGTTAAAAGAACATCCGATTTTGTTATAAGCAATATTCATTATGAACCATAACATACCAGTGTATAATAGATGAATGTGCATATACTAAGAGCGTAACAAACAACAACATTCACTGATTACTTTAATTACTAGATTGCAAATCTTATAAAGTAGTCAGACACTGAAATGGAGGAGTTTATTATGAGTAGTAGAAATCGCGTAGAAGTACCTGAAGCTAAAGAAGCAATGGATCGTTTCAAAATGGAAGTTGCATCTGAAATAGGCGTTCCTTTAACACAGGGCTATAACGGCAATTTAACATCTTATCAGAATGGTAGCGTAGGCGGCTATATGGTTAAGAAAATGATCAAAGCACAAGAGGAATCAATGGCTGGGAAATAGCGATATCGAAACTGTTATGTAAGAGACGATAAATAATTAAAATACGGTTTAAACACAGTAGAATAAATGGTGCAGCTTTGGCTGTGCCATTTATTTTATGTAAAAACGGTCATGCTAACGAAAAAGATAATTTACTAAATTTTGTGAAGTCAAATCATATTATGAAAAAAACGTTGACAAACTTAAATTATATAATAAAATAAAGATATGTTGAATGAAAATGGGAGTGGTGTATCATACTGACACCCTGAGTGTATATGGAGTTGATTTTATGAGAGTAATCGCTGGTAAGGCTAGAAGAACATTATTAAAGACTCCGGAGGGATTGGATACAAGACCTACTACGGATCGGACAAAAGAGACTCTGTTTAACATTCTAAACCCATATCTGGCCGATTGTGATTTTTTAGATCTCTTTAGTGGAAGTGGAGCAATTGGCATAGAAGCACTAAGTCGAGGCGCATCCTTTGCAGTTTTTTCAGATACAAGCAAGGCAGCATGTGAATGTATTCGTTCTAATATTAAGGCAACACATTTTGAAGATAAATCAGTAGTCTTACAAAAAGATGCACTTTCTGTGATACATGCAATGGAAATTGCAGGAAGAGTATTTGATATCATCTTTATGGATCCACCATATGACCATGAGTTTGAAAAAGAAATATTAATGACGTTAGAGTATTCTACAATTGTTTATCACAATACCATGATTGTGGTGGAGGCATCTCTTAGAACTACATTTGATTATTTAGAAGATACAAAATTTAAAGTGATAAGAGAAAAAGAATATAAGACAAATAAGCATGTATTTATTGAGGTAAAAGAATAGCGGATATGCCGTTTGGAGGATAGAATGAAAAGAGGAATTTATCCTGGGAGTTTTGATCCGATTACATTAGGACATTTGGATGTAATCCGACGAGCATCTAAAATAATGGATGAGTTAATCATCGGAGTGTTAATTAACAGCGCGAAGGCACCGTTGTTTTCAGTTGATGAAAGGGTCAAGTTAATTCGACAGGTGGTAATAGATATTCCTAATGTGAAAGTTCAGGCTTTTGATGGATTAACAGTGGATTTTGCAAAAGAGCATAAAGCATCAGTTTTAATTCGAGGATTAAGAGCGATAACTGATTTTGAATATGAGCTACAAATTGCACAGACTAATAGTAAGCTAAATTCACAGATTGATACTGTGTTCTTTACCACAAGTGTCGAATACTCATACTTGAGTTCAAGCATTGTAAGAGAAATTGCACGTTATGGTGGGGATATCGCCAAATTTGTACCGGAAAGTATTATTCCAATTATATACGACAAATATAGGGGAAAGAAGAGTGAGTAATATGGCAATGAGTAGAATTGAGCAATTAATAGAGGATATATATGAGTTTGTTGAAAGTTGTAAGATGCAACCGTTATCACAAACAAAGGTGATTGTACCTAAAGATCAATTGTATGATTTATTAGACGAATTACGCCTTCGTACTCCTGATGAAATCAAACGTTATCAGAAAATAATTGCTAATCGTGATGCGATTATTGCTGATGCGGAACAGAGAGCATTACAGATTCAAGCGGATGCGAAAGAAAAGGCAAAAACACTTGTGAATGAGAATGAGATTATGCAGCAAGCTTATTATCAGGCCAATGAGATGGTAAGCAGTGCAAGTGCTCAAGCAGAAGCAATGCTAAAAAGTGCCAATGAAGATGCAGAACAGATCCGTACTGGTGCCTTAGCTTATACGAATGAGATTTTAGGTGAGGTAGAAGGTATTCTTGCTGATGCTTATGAAAGTAGTAGAGCTAAGTCAGAAGCTCTTGTTAATGCTCTAAAGGGTAATTTAGATATTGTAGTTAATAACAAACGTGAATTAACAGAGCAGTTAACGCCACAACAACAACAGATGGATTCAATCCATATCCAGAATGATGTGGATAATGAAGTGTCGATTGAAAGAGAATCATATTTTGATGACCAAGATTACAACTTTGATGAGAATAAATTCTTAGAAGATATTGACTAATTAAAGTTACATAAAGTTTGTGATTAACTTTTATTAATAATTGGAGCTGTAGTACATGCTGAATGAAAAATCAGCTGTTTTACAGCTCCTTTCTTAATATATTGGAAATTCAGAGGAATTTCCTAATATATTAAAATGCTCCGCAGGATGCGCTCTACGCTACGCTACGGCGCGGAACAAAAGATGTGCTTGTAAAGTGTTGCTCGTGAGAGTGTGCGAAGCACACTTTTGTTCTAACCTCAAATGATTTATGCCAAAAGAAAATATGTATATCCAATGGATAGCACGAGTGCAATACAGGCACTCATGAATTTGCAGACAAGATAGTGTGTTGAAGAAAGATTACAACCTGAAATTACGGATTTTGTTTGAGCAAATCCACTTAAACCACCAAATGCAGTAATGGTAGCAATTAGAATGAATTTGAGATCTAAAGTAAGTGTTAAGCAGCTAATATTATGAATTCCGGTCGTAATTTCTAAGATACCTGTCAAATACGCAACACCTGTACCAAATGGAATTGGCAGATTGGTGATAAAGGAAGCTAGAACTGAAAATAAGACGATATAACCTCCAACTTTTGTTACAACTTCAAATGCATTTAGAATGGATTCATCCAGCATTGTAAATTCAAATCTAGGAGATGTTGTAATTAGCTTATCCTCGGTAGCAGTCGCTTTCACGGTAGGTAGAAATGAGCATTCCTTTTTACTAAGTAAAACATGCCAAAGCATTGAGCTTAGATAAGAAGAGGTATACAAAATAAGAAGAAGTGGAAGTCCGACTTTGGGAGAGGCAAGTTGAATGGATGCAATATAACTCAGAACGAACATTGGACTTGCATTGTTTGAAAATGCACAGAGCATCTGGGCCTCTTTTGTGCATATAACTCTATCGTATCGTAAATCAGCGGTCGTTTTGGCACCAACAGGATAGCCAGCAAGAAAACCAATAAAAACAGGATAACACCCCTCTTTACTAATTGGAAGAAACAAGCGAAAGAGAGGATATAAAAGTGAAGATAGTATCTTTGTGATTCGTAAACGGACAATTAGCGAAGATATGATCATAAATGGCAATAATGTTGGAAGTAAGGTGTCCCACCAAAGTAACAGTCCGTTTCTAGCACCAGAAAAAGCAACCGAAGGAAATAATAAAATCAAAACAAGAAATAGCAACAAACAGATTTTAATAAGTCTGCTTTTCAAACGGATTTTTCTAATATGAGAGGAATCATAAGATTGCATTAGGCACCTATACAGACGGACTGCTCTTTTAAAGGGGTTAGTTTATTATATTATTGTACTGTTATATTATGACAGGACCAACAGTATATTCATCCTTTAAATTATGCCAAAACTTTGAAAAAACAACCTGATTATATATATGGGAAGCATTAATATCATTTAGAAACATTGCATATTCTTTTGTTGACAACAGAGTTTTTGCATCAGCTACTTTGGTTATGATAGGAATATGACTATTTATTTGTATCTCCTTTAATATGTTACTTGAAGATCTCTTAAAACCTATTAATCTTGCATACATAATTTGATTTGCATGATAAAAGTCAAAGTCGGATTGCTTTAAATTCAGCAAGATATGAAGAAGGGAACGCTGAATTCTAGTTGATGTCAGTTGTTTGGTCTTTAAAGCCTGCGTAAAAGAGGTAAAACTCATGGCAGGTGTGAGTAGATTTTGAATTCTATTCGATAAGTCGTCTGATACATCTTGAAAAGTGGAAATCTCATTTGCTTGCAATAAAAGCTGGTAATAGAGTAAGCTAGAAAAATCATCGGATGTTATTGGACACGTATGTTGATAGGAATCTTTTAGGATTTCTATGCATGCATTCGGAAGGTTTGTTACCTTAAAGAAAGGATTCGCTTCTGTAATATGTTTTCGTATTGCAGTGGCGGAAGGGTTATTCTCATTTAATTGTTCGCAGTGGTAACCGGCACCCTCTCGACGAATTGTTATTGGTTGGATGAAACTACCTAATTTGGATAAGGCTTTTAGGTATTCAATGCCAAGAATGTTATTGGGTGAGGTTAATACCTCGCACAACTTAGAGCTGCTGTAAGTTGGATTTTTCAAAGTTTCACTGATTGCTAACGCTCTTGCTCTTGGGTAAGTCTCCCCATTTTTTTGGTAACGCAATAAAGCCTCTTTATAATTAGAGGGTTCTTCAAGCAGATAATTTGCAAGGAATCTCATTAGTGAAAGATCACCACATTCACTTCCAAAACAAAGATAATCGATAACTCCAAGGTTGTGTAATAAGCATACCGCACCATAGGCAAAGTATTCGGCACTTGCAGTGGCATAACATACTGGAATTTCAAAGATTGCATCTACATTGTTAAGTAGTGCCATCTTAGTACGAGCGTATTTATCTAGAATTGCAGGAGCACCACGTTGAACAAAGTTGCCACTCATAACAACGATGACATAGTCCGCATTTGTTATTTTTTTAATTTGATTTATTTGATAAAGATGTCCATTATGAAATGGATTATACTCTGCAATGATTCCAATGGTTTTCATATAAATACCTTCCAAATTATGTTTGATATATCTATTATTATAGTTGAAATAAGAAAAAATAACAAGAATGTAGAATATTCTTGATAAAAGTACACATAACAGACATCAAAAGTATTTACATAAATTTCACTTGTATAGTTTGAGCAACAGTATTATAATGTAACGTGGATTGTCGAAAGGTTAAATTCGTCAAAAATAAAAAAAATGTATTGACCAAAGGATGAATGGTTAAAACTATACTACATAAGACAGAAAGGAGTTTTATTATGGGATTTATTGATGACATCAAAGTTAGAGCTAGAAAAAATTTGAAAACGATAGTATTGCCAGAGAGCATGGACAGAAGAACGTTTGAGGCAGCTGCGAGAACTTTAGCAGAGGGCAATGCCAACTTGGTTATTGTCGGTACAAAAGAGGAAGTAGAGAAGAACTCTGAGGGCTTAGATATTAGTAAGGCAACTATTGTTGATCCAAACGAGTCTGATAAGCTTACTTCTTATATTGATAAATTAGTTGAGCTTAGACAAGCAAAGGGTATGACACCTGAAAAAGCAAAGCAAATTTTAACAACAGACTACATTACATACGGTGTAATGATGGTCAAAATGGGCGATGCTGATGGTTTGGTTTCTGGTGCTTGTCACTCAACTGCAGATACTTTAAGACCTTGTTTACAAATCTTAAAGACTGCACCTAATACAAAGTTAGTTTCAGCATTCTTTATCATGGTTGTTCCTAATTGTGATATGGGGGCGAATGGAACTTTTGTTTTCTCTGATGCAGGCTTAAATCAAAATCCAAATTCAGAAGAATTAGCAGCAATTGCTGGATCCTCTGCAAAGAGTTTTGAAAAACTTGTTGGAAAAGAGCCAATCGTTGCTATGCTTTCTCATTCCACAAAGGGAAGTGCTAAGCATGCAGATGTAGATAAGGTGGTAGAAGCAACAAGAATTGCAAAGGAATTATATCCAGACATTAAGATTGATGGTGAATTCCAATTGGATGCAGCTATTGTGCCTAGCGTAGGCGCTTCGAAAGCTCCGAATAGTGATATTGCTGGTAAAGCAAACGTATTAGTCTTCCCAGATCTTGATGCTGGTAACATTGGTTATAAATTAACACAGCGTCTTGCTAAGGCAGAAGCTTATGGACCATTAACACAGGGTATCGCTGCACCTGTTAATGATTTATCCAGAGGATGTTCTTCTGATGATATCGTAGGTGTAATTGCTATTACAGCAGTACAAGCTGCTTCCAAATAGAAAAGGAGATTTAGAATGAAAGTTTTAGTTATTAATTGTGGTAGTTCCTCTTTAAAGTATCAATTAATTGATTCTGAGAGTGAAAAGGCATTGGCAGTAGGCATATGTGAAAGAATTGGAATCGATGGACGGTTAACTCAAAAAGCTGGAGATGGAGAAAAAATTGTTATTGATGATGAGCTTCCTAATCATGAGGTTGCAATCAAAACGGTTATTTCTGCATTAACAAATCCTGAATATGGTGTAATAATGTCCTTAGATGAGATTAATGCTGTTGGGCATCGTGTTGTTCATGGTGGAGAAAAGTTCGCATCTTCTGTTATAATTACAGATGAAGTTATAAAAGCAATTGAAGATTGTAACGATTTGGCACCTTTACACAATCCAGCAAACGTTATTGGTATCAATGCTTGTAAGCACCTAATGCCTAATGTTCCTATGGTAGCAGTATTCGATACAGCATTCCATCAGACAATGCCTAAGGAAGCTTACCTTTATGGTATTCCTCATGAATACTATAATAAATATAAGGTAAGAAGATACGGGTTCCACGGAACAAGCCATAGCTACGTATCCCAGCGTGCAATCGCTCTTGGTAAGTTAGATCCTAACAACTCTAAGGTTATTGTTTGCCATCTTGGTAATGGAGCAAGTATCTCCGCGGTAAAGAATGGTCATTCTGTCGATACAAGCATGGGCCTTACTCCGTTAGAAGGATTAATTATGGGAACAAGAAGTGGTGATATTGATCCAGCTATCATTGAATTTATAGCTAAAAAAGAAAATCTTACTCTTAGTCAAGTAATGGATGTTCTTAATAAAAAATCTGGTGTGCTAGGTATGTCTGGGGTATCCTCTGACTTTAGAGATATCGAAGTAGCAGCCAATGAAGGTAATGAACATGCAAAAGAAGCTCTTGCAACATTTTCTTACCGTGTTGCTAAATATGTTGGTTCTTATATTGCAACTATGAATGGTGTAGATGCGATTGCATTTACAGCAGGTCTTGGTGAAAATGATAAAAACGTCAGAAAAGCAGTATGCTCTCATTTAGGATTTATGGGCGTAGAAATTGATGAAGAAAAGAACGCTCTGCGAGGTAAGGAGCTAGTAATATCCATACCAGATTCCAAAGTTCAAATTATGGTTATTCCAACCAATGAAGAACTTGCAATTTGCCGTGAAACTGTAGCGCTAGTCAAATAAATAGAAATTATTTTTTGTTGACAAACCATTTCTAAGTAGTTATAATACTAACAGTGTGAATTTTTGGGCGCTGATTTAATGTGTCTATATTAGACAGGAGTACCTTATGATTATACAAGTGTCTGAGATCATGAATATTCCAGAAGGTGTAAAGACTTATCAAGTATCCATTGAGGCAGATGCATTCGTTATCAATGGTTGTAAGTATGAAATAAGCCAAAAGGATGACGTGGCAGTACGACTTACTAACTTAGGTTCTAAAAAGGTCCTAGTGGAAGTTAAAACGAACTTAACGTTAACAGTTCCTTGTGATCGTTGCTTAGAGGATGTAATAGTCCCAATCAGTATCGACACAGCAAAAGAGATTGATTTTTCAATGTCTGAGGGACAGCGTGCCGAGGATTTAGATGAAACAAATTATGTTACCGGATATGATTTAGACGTAGATCAACTGGTCTATGAAGAAGTCTTGATTGGTTTCCCAATGAAGGTTCTGTGCAGCAAGGACTGTAAAGGAATTTGCAAGGTCTGTGGTGCTAACCTGAACAAAGGGGAGTGCGGCTGTGATCGTACAGAACTAGACCCAAGAATGTCTGCTATCCGAGATATTTTTAACAATTTTAAGGAGGTGTAATCAATGGGAGCTATATGTCCAAAGAATAAACATTCCAAGGCTAGAAGAGATAGTCGTCGTGCTAACTGGAAGATGACTGCTCCAAACTTAGTGAAATGTAGCAAGTGTGGCGCACTTATGATGCCTCACCGCGTATGTAAAGCTTGTGGTTCATACAACAAGAAGGAAATCATCGCAACTGCTGAGTAATCTAAAGTTTGTATGTTTAGGATTTTTATAAAGACTGTTACCTAATCGGTAGCAGTCTTTGTTTTTTCGGTTTTATATCCAGTAAAGGAGCATGATTGTTTCAATCATGCTCCTTTACTGGATATTGAGCTGTTTTATGTTGTAAAAATACCTATTTTGGGGTCTGATAAATAAATATTCATGCCAGCCTGATTTTATTTAGTTTATATTTTTTTTGATTTATCAACATAATCTCTAGGCGATGCATCAAAGGTATTCTTAAATGCTCTGTAATAGGCGGAATAATCATTAAAGCCAAAGATTTCTGCAGCTTTTTGAATTGGAGTACCGGATAAAATGGCGTTACGGCTTCCTTCTAGCCTAAGTTGAAGCACATATTTATAAAGAGATATTCCTAGGTTTTCTTTAAATATCTTGGAGATATAGCTTTTACTTATAAAGAAGACACCAGATAACAACTCCAAAGACAATTCTTCGGTTAGATGTGTATGGATGTAATAGAGAATGTCATTGAATAAGTATTGGTTATTTTTTGAATCATTTTTTTCAGTAGAAGTGTGTAAATTACGATTTATCAAAGTAAACAGCTCACTAATAAGTGCAAAAGAATATAAGTTGCTGGAATTACTAGGGTTTTGTTGCTCTTCTAACAGCCGATTCAAAAGAGTGTAAATGGTTTGATTGCTGCTTAAAGTTTGGAAAAGGTAACACTTTTCTTGCTGGATGATATGCCAGACCTCATAAATGGAGTCATCAATGGATGCCATTTTTTCAAAAAAGGGTAGGCTACACCATAGGACAATACGCTCATAATTCATACCGAGAACTAGGTTTAGTTTATTCGGATAGTGTGTAATGCCTGGAGGTATTAATAGAAAATCGCCCTTAGACAGGGAAAAAACCTGCTTTCCAATTGCAAAGTCGATATGATCAGAAAGTAAATAATAAAGCTCATAAAAATCATGCATATGTGGTATCACTTTTAGATTTGCAGGATCTGAGTAATGATAGATTTCATAATCTGCATGGATCATAAACTGACGTTTTTTAAATATATCAATGTTTTTATTCATAGTCTGGTTTCTTTCCTTGTATTGTTTTTGCAATGTTTTGAGTTAGAAAAACAATGTTTTTTTATAAGAATTTACTATAAAATTAATAACATCATTTAAGGTTATCTACAAAGGAGACAAAAATGGAGGGTTACAAATTTAAAAAGCTATTGAAGAAAATAGGTTCATTATCCTTAATCTTGCCAATGATGTTAAGTCTTACAGGATGTGGATCTAAATCCAATGTAAGGATTATCAGAATTGGACATAATCAGTCTACGAATCATCCAACACATAAAGCCCTGGTTTCTTTCCAAGAGCATATCAATGAGAAATTGGGAGACAAGTACTTAGTTGAATTATATCCAAGCGAGTTATTAGGTTCTCAAACGAATATGGTTCAGTTGACCCAAACTGGTGCGATCGATTTTTGTGTAGCAAGTAATGCTATTCTTGACACATTTAGTGATAATTATGCCATCTTTAATTTGCCGTATTTGTTTGCGAATGAAGAAGTTTATCACATGGTTATGGATGATAAAAGTATTACGGATCCAATTTTTGAATCTACAAAAAAAGCAGGATTTTCAGCAGTTACATGGCTGGATGCTGGAACAAGAAATTTTTATACGGTTGGGGTTAAAATTGAATCACCAGAAGATTTAAAAGGATTAAAAATAAGAGTACAGCAATCAGCAATTAATATTCAGATGATGCAATTAATGGGCGGTTCTGCAACACCAATGGGATTCGGTGAAGTTTACACAGCGCTTCAATCAAAGATTATTGATGGAGCAGAAAATAATGAGATGGCCTTAACAGACAATGGTCATGGTGATGTTTGCAAATATTATTCTTATGATATGCATCAGATGGTACCTGATATACTAATTGGTAATAATGCATTTTTAGAAGGTTTAAATGAAGAGGAAAGCGAAATTTTTGAAGCTGGATTTGACATTATTAATACCGTTCAAAGAAGCGAATGGAGTAAATCAGTGGCAGAAGCAAAAGAGAAGGCGGCCAACGAGCAAGGGGTTGAGTTTATTTATCCTGATCAAGCACCTTTTAAGGAAGCGGTTATGCCACTTCATGAATCTGTATTAGCTGATAATCCTCAGCTACAGTCAACATATGATGCAATACAGACTTATAATGAAACCTATGGTGCATCACAAAAGTAAGGGGGGAATAATTTGAACAAAGTAAGAAAAGTAATGAACACTATACTGGAAGTTTTAACTGGTGTAAGCTTCCTTGCTATGGTTGTAATTACGGTTTGGCAGGTAATTACAAGGTATATACTTAAAAATCCATCTGTATGGTCTGAGGAATTGGTTTCTTATCTTTTTGCATGGGCATCTTTATTTGGAGCATGTCTTGTAACGAGTGAGCGAGGGCATATGAATATTCCGATTCTTATTGATAAAATGTCTCCAAAAATGAAAAAAGCCTTTATTATTGGTGGCGAAGTCATTGCATTCATATTCTCAATCGTCATACTTGTCTATGGTGGGGCGCAGATTACACAACTTGCTATGGGACAAAAAACGTCTTCTTTAGGAACGGTGATTGGTGTATTTTATTTCGTTCTTCCATTAAGTGGTGTAATCAATGCAAGTTATACTGTATTAAATATCATTGATATTTGCAAGAAAAAAGAAGAGAAAGGAGCGATATAATCATGGCAATGCAATCTTTAGCAATTATATTAATATTGCTTCTTGTACTTTTAGCCTGCGGAGTACCGATTTCCTATGCAATTGGTATTTCATCGTTAGTTGCAATCGTGCAAAGTGTTCCTGCGGATGTTTCTGTATTAACTGCTGCTCAGAGAACTTTTGTAGGAATGAGTAACTTTAGTTTAACTGCGATTCCATTTTTTATTTTAGCAGGAAACCTAATGAATCAGGGTGGAATTGCAAAGCGACTTGTTAATTTCGTTTTAGCTATCCTTGGAAGACTTCCAGGAGCGTTGTTAGTTACGAACGTAGGTGCCAATGCGTTATTTGGTGCTATTTCTGGTTCTGCATCCGCTGCAGCGGCAGCAGTCGGAAGTATGGTAGAAGGTGGAGAAAGAGAACAAGGTTATGATGAAGCGATCTGTGCAGCAACCAATGCGGCATCTGCACCAGCTGGCTTGCTGATTCCACCATCCAATGCTTTAATAACCTATTCTTTGGTTTCTGGAGGAACATCTGTAGCTGCATTGTTCCTTGCTGGTTATATACCAGGGATTCTTTGGGCGTTAAGCTGCATTGTGGTTGCTTTGATTATTGCGAAGAAAAAAGGGTATACAAGCCAGAAAAGTAAATTCAGTTGGAAGACGCTTGGTATGGCAACACTTCAGGCATTACCTTCTCTATCTTTGATTGTGGTTGTTATTGGTGGTATTGTTGCCGGTATCTTTACAGCTACAGAAGGTTCTGCAATATGTGTTGTCTATGCACTGGTTCTCAGTATCTGTTATCGTAGTATAAATATTAAGTCATTATGGAAAATAGTAATTCAAAGTGCTAAAATTAGTGGTATGATTTTATTTTTAATTGGTGTATCCAATATTCTTGGTTGGGTTATGGCGTTTACACAGATTCCACAGGCAATATCATCTGCATTACTTGGAATTACTAACAACCCGATTATTATTCTGCTAATTATGAACGTAATTTTATTAATAGCAGGAACTTTCATGGATGTAACTCCTGCAATTCTTATCTTTACACCATTATTTTTACCTGTCGTAAAAACTTTTGGTATGCATCCGGTACAATTTGGTTTAATTCTTGTTTACAATTTATGTATTGGTAACATTACTCCACCGGTTGGAAATACACTGTTTGTATCGATTAAGGTCGGAAAAACATCACTTGCAAAAGTAATGCCATATATGTTAGCGTATTACATTGCAATTTTAGTTGGCTTGCTGTTAGTCACATATATTCCATTCCTTACAATGGGCTTACCACAGGCAGCAGGATTATTATAAATTATAGATAAAACGGAGAAATAATTATGGAAATGACATTACGTTGGTACGGTTCAAAGTTTGATACCGTTACGCTAGAGCAAATAAGACAAATTCCTGGAGTAAATAGTGTAATTACAACATTATATGACACTACACCGGGTGAGGTATGGTCAAGAGAACGCATTCGTGCAATGAAAGAAGAAGTTGAAAAGGCAGGACTTCATATCGCAGGCATTGAAAGCGTAAATGTTCATGATGCCATAAAGACAGGTTCTAGCGAACGTGACATGTATATTGCTAATTACATTGAAACATTAAAAAATCTTGGAGAAGAAGGCATTCATCTTGTATGCTATAACTTCATGCCGGTATTTGACTGGACTAGAACTGAGCTTGCTCGTCTTCGTGAAGATGGCTCCACAGTTCTTGCATACACTCAAGAAGCGGTGGATGGAATTGATCCGGAAAAAATGTTTGAATCCATTTCTGGTGATATGAATGGTTCCATTATGCCAGGCTGGGAACCGGAGAGAATGGCAAAGGTAAAAGAACTTTTTGAGTTGTATAAAGACATTGATGACGATAAGTTATTTGAAAATCTTAAGTACTTCCTTGAGAAAATCATGCCAGTATGTAACCAGTATGATATTAAGATGGCAATTCATCCAGACGATCCTGCTTGGAGCGTATTTGGGCTTCCAAGAATTATTATCAACAAAGAAAACATCTTAAAAATGATGAAAATGGTGGATGATCCTCACAACGGTGTTACGTTCTGTTCTGGTTCATACGGTACGAATTTAAACAATGATCTTCCAGATATGATTCGCTCTCTAAAGGGAAGAATACATTTTGCACACGTTAGAAACTTAAAGTTTAATTCTCCAACCGATTTTGAAGAAGCAGCTCACTTATCTTCCGATGGTACCTTTGATATGTATGAGATTATGAAGGCTCTTTATGACATCGGCTTTGAAGGTCCAATTCGTCCAGACCATGGAAGAATGATCTGGGGAGAAGTTGCAATGCCTGGTTATGGACTTTATGATAGAGCACTTGGAGCAACTTATCTCAATGGACTCTGGGAAGCAATTGAAAAAGCGAACAAACATGCATAGGAGGAAACAGGATGAAACTTTCAATTGAAGGCATTAAGGATACAAAGGCATTTGAACAGGCAGGTATCCAGTTACCGGGCTACGATGTGGCAATGGTGCAGGAGAATACAAAGAAAATGCCACAATGGCTTCACTTTGGTGTAGGTAATATCTTTCGTATCTTTATTGGAGGAATTCAAGACCAATTATTAAATGAAGGAAATGCCAATACAGGTATCGTCTGTGTGGAGACCTTTGACCACGATATCATTGATCAAATCTATGCACCATATGATAACCTGGTACTTGGTGTTACCTTAAAGCCAGACGGATCTGTGGACAAGAAAGTCATTGGTTCCTTAGCAGAAGCATTAAAGGCGAAAGCAGGAGACACTGCTGAGTGGAATAGATTAAAGGAAATTTTTGCAGCTGAGAGCTTGCAAATGGCCAGCTTTACCATCACGGAAAAGGGATATGCATTAAAAAATGCGAATGGAGAGTATTTTCCTTTTATCCAAGCGGATTTAGAGAATGGGATAGAAAAACCTACCTCAGCGATGGCAATTACCTGTTCTTTGTTGAATCATAGATTTTTAAATGGTGCAAAACCTCTTGCAGTTGTCTCCATGGATAATTGCTCCCATAATGGAGAAAAGTTGAGAAGTTCTATTGTAACCATTGCCAATGAGTGGATGAACCGAGGATTTGTATCCAAAGAATTTGTGGAATATGTGTCAGATGAGAAACAAGTATCCTTCCCATGGTCTATGATAGATAAAATCACACCAAGACCAGCAGAAGTAGTGACAAAGCAGTTAGAAGAACTTGGTATGGAGGCAATGAGTCCGGTTATTACATCTAAGAATACTTATATTGCACCTTTTGTAAATGCAGAAGGTCCACAGTATCTTGTAATTGAAGACAGATTTCCGAATGGAAGACCGGCTCTTGAAAAAGCTGGTGTTTATATGACAGATCAAGATACGGTTAACAAAGTGGAACGAATGAAGGTTACCACCTGTTTAAATCCATTACACACTGCTTTGGCTGTTTACGGTTGCTTATTGGGATATGATTTGATTGCAGATGAGATGAAGGATAAGGAACTCTTGACATTGGTTGAGAAAATCGGACCTGTGGAAGGGATGCCGGTTGTTACAAATCCAGGAATTTTATCTCCAGAGGAATTTGTGAAAGAAGTCATTCAAGTACGTTTACCAAACATATTTATGCCGGATACTCCACAACGAATTGCTACGGATACTTCACAAAAGGTTGGTATTCGTTTTGGTGAGACGATTAAAGCTTATGTAGAAAAACAAGGTAATGCAGCACAGCTTATTGCCATTCCACTTGCTATTGCAGGCTGGTGTAGATATTTGCTTGGTGTGGACGATCAAGGAAATACAATGGAATTATCTTCGGATCCGATGCTTGCAGAGTTAAGAGAGCAACTTTTAGGAATCGAAGTTGGTAATTGTGCTTCTTATCAAGGACAATTAAAGAATATATTGTCAAATGATAATATTTTCGGTATTGATTTGTATGAAGCTGGCCTTGGTGAAAAGATTGAGCAGATGTTTGTCGAAGAAATATCCGGGGTAGGAGCTGTCAGAGCAACATTAAAGAAATACTTACAGTAAATATAAATTGTTTAATTTTTATATATACAAGGGGGTGTTGCATTATGCAACACCCTCCCCTGTATATTGTGCTCCTAGTGGCGCACGTACTCTTAGGCATTCGTTCTGTACGAGAATGGTAGAGAACGGCTTTTACGTTAAAGTTTAGCAAATGATTGATATGCTAAGAGAAGAAGCAGATGATACAATTGATTGACGAGAAAATTAGAATCAGTTATAATTGTAAATGTAGCTAGTGAAAGAAGTACGTGATCTAAATTTATTTAAACAAAAGGAGGAGACGTCATATGGATAACAAATTTGCAGGAACAAAGACAGAACAAAATCTTATGCAAGCTTTTGCAGGAGAATCACAAGCACGTAACAAGTATACATATTTTGCATCTGTAGCAAAAAAAGAGGGATATGAGCAGATTTCAGAACTTTTTCTTAATACTGCTAATAATGAAAAAGAACACGCGAAATTATGGTTTAAGCATCTTGGTGAATTAAGTGATACCGCTACTAATTTATTACATGCGGCGGAAGGTGAGAACTACGAATGGACAGATATGTATGAAAACTTTGCAAAGGATGCAGAGGCAGAAGGATTCACAGAGCTAGCTGCTCAGTTTAGAGCTGTAGCACAAATTGAAAAAGCTCATGAGGAACGTTTTCGTAAGTTACTTTCTAACGTTGAGATGAAAGAAGTGTTTAAAAAGTCTGAGATGAAGATATGGGAATGTCGTAATTGCGGACATCTTGTAATGGGAACAGAAGCACCGAAGGTATGCCCAGTTTGTGCTCATCCACAAAGCTTTTTTGAAATTAAAAGTGAAAATTACTAGAATGTAAAAAACTCTATGTCAAGTTGGAGCATGATTATTATCAATCATGCTCCATTACTGGATATAGAGCTTTTTTTCGACAAAAAGCACCCATAAATTTACAGATAAATTAGGTCGCTTACTCTTATTTATTAGAATATTCAACTGTAAAAGAAAAGAATATTGATTATTTATCCATATTATGGTACAATATGTAAAACAAGATAATATTTTACATATTGAGCAACATTTTACCAATATGACCTATGTTGCAGAGCATCAGTATTAGCTTAATCATTTTATGTTGGGGGGGATAAATATGAGTAATAAGAGATCTGCTTTTGAAGTTTATCTATCTGTAGTTTTTCGATGGGGGTTTTTGGTGATTGTAGGTGGGTTTTTATGTGCTGCGTCTACATATATCATTTTGAGGGCTGTCGGATTTTATAGTACCGTGCCATGGATTGCTTTGATTTTATTTGCTATTATGGATTTATGTTTTGTTACGATAGCAATTATTATGCTAAAGACAGCTTATGATAGTGATGGGTATCTAAAGGAGAATAAGCTAAGAACAGGTAAGATATTCTTAGGAATAATCTTCATAATTCAATGGAATTACATTATATATATGATACCATCTAGAACCTTTTGGGGATTTGTATTTTTCTTTATTGTTTTATTAGGATTTTTCTTAGATTTAAAATTTAGTACACTAGTTGCTTCATGCGCATTCATTTCGCTATTTATTGCATGGTTTGTGACAGGCGATACCCTACTACCTGTAAGAGATGAATTATTCATAACAGATATGATTATGTGTGTAATGGCACTCATATTATCCTATACTGGTAATGCACTATTTATCTTCTTTATGAAACATTTTTTGGTAAATGCGAAAAAGGATGAACTTGAGGAAAATAATAAACGTGTACAAGCGATATTAGATAAGGTAACCCTTTTGACAGAGAAGTTAAGTGAAGCTAGTAACTCACTACTAGTTACATCGCAGAATGAGAGTGCTGCGACAGAAGAGCTTTCAGCGATCAGTGAAACTCTGTTAGAAAGTAGTGAGAATATGTTAAAGAAAACAGTTGAGAGCAAGGACAACCTAATTGCCTTGGAGCAGAGTAATACTGGTATGATAGATAAAATGTATGAGGTTAATAGTTATTCCAATAGCTTGATGAAAATTTCTTCTTCCAATGAAGTAGCATTAAATCAATTGCTTACCATTAGTGATAAAGTGGGCGAATCTACACAGACAACGATTCAAGTTACGCAACGGTTACAAAAAGAAGTGGATCAAGTAGGGCAAACACTTAATATTATTAATGAAATTGCGGCATCTACGAATCTTCTAGCACTCAATGCGTCCATCGAAGCAGCTAGAGCGGGTGAGGCAGGAAGAGGTTTTTCTGTAGTAGCACAGGAAGTTGGAAAACTTGCGGCTAGTACGAAAAACTCCTTGGATGAAGTTAATACCATTATCTTAAGAGTACAAGATGGTACTGTTGATGTAGCTAAGTTTATGAATGAGAATGCAGAATTAATGAAACAACAACATAATATGATGCGTGAAACAGTTAGTGGAATACGAGATATGCTAAAAATTATCCGCCAGTCTCTGGATTCTATAAATCATATGGATGGGATGCAAAAACACCAAAATGAAGTAATTCAAAAGACAATATCGATTAGTGAATATATCACGGCAGGTATTGAGGAAGAGAATACAGAGTTTACCAATATTACATCAATGGTTCAGAGTAACACAGCAGAAATAATGAATCTTACAGTACAAGTCGAGTTACTCGATGGTATGGTTGCTGAACTTACACAACTATTACAGTAGAGATTTTACCTCCCATGTTAAGTGAAATTTTATGTATAATATTTTAATTGAGATGGTAGATGATACGTTTGACAATGGAAGAATGAAGTAGTAATAATTATATAAAGATAAACTGACTTTGGTTTGATACATAATTCAAAACAAAGTCAGTTTTCTTTATATATTGGTGATTATTTCAAATATTTATCGATTGGATGGGATACTTCTATTCTATATTATCAAATAGAAAATTTATATTAATGTTTGAATATATAGTAATAATTTTGTTGGATTGGATAGAAAATCATCTGAAACTTCAAAGAAGGTAATCTTGTCTTTGAATGCTTCTCGAAATACTGGGAAAAAAATGCACCCTTTTTGTGGTAAGAATGCACCACTTTTTCTAATATAACAGTTACTTGCTTTCGCATTTTCTCGATAGTTTTTATCAACGTATTCACCAATACTTTTATGAATCGCAGTATCTTCGTAAGGTAGGTAATAATAATCCTTATAATTATCAAAGAAGAACTTTAACTCCCCATGATAACAAGGAACCTGTATCATTGCGTGGGTGGTTGTCGTTTTGACAGATACATAAAGTGTTTGATTGGTAAACGGTAGTTCGAGTTCATAGGTAATAGGCTTTGGAAGTGGTGAAATTAGTTTTACATTGCATTCCAAAACCTGGTTTACAATCTCAGCTGATAAGATATGCACATGAAAGGAAAACAAGTCGGTATATGCCAATATATCTGCAATTTTAAGTAAGCCCATAACATCTTCGGCATTATGCAAAAGCAATGACTGTAATAATTCTTTTGAGTTGCCAGAACCAAGTAAAGGCAGACCAGAGGCTTTACTAATCTGATAATCCTCATGAATTGTTTTTTTCTTTTCATACATATAATAAGCCAAATACTTCGTATAAACTTCAATTAATTCTCCACCACTAAAGGTATCCTTGCGCTGTATTCCTAAAAATGATTCCACCGTTTTTAGTTTCAAATTTGATAATGGTAATCTCTTTTTATAAGGTATTAATTGCTTGTATATGTCAACACTATCGATATCTCGTAAGTTATAGGGAAGTTTATACTCCTTGCATTTTTGTTCTAGATATGGAAGATCAAAGCCCGAACCATTATAATGAATCAACATATGATAGGATTTTACAAAGTCAAAGAAACTGGTAAGAAGTTTGAGTTCTTCTTCAATGCCCTCTGATAACCATTGAATCAACGCAAATGTAGTACCATTATAATATGCACAGCCAATTAGGTAGACATAAGACATATGAGCAGAAAGCCCCGTAGTTTCAATATCAAAAAAAACCAATTCTTCCTTTACATACTTATCACTTATAGGATAAAATAATTGATAAGGAATTGTTTGTTCAATAATTTTCATCTTATGGCTCCTTTCAAATACCATAATTTTAGCAAATCAGGTCGTTACTTGCAACGCCTTTCTAATACGTTTATAATGAATTTTTTCGAATTCTATGATATAATTAACAAAAGTCACCAATTGATATTATTAGACTTCCTTTTATGGTCAAGATACACATGGTAGAACCTACCTAGTAAACATTTAATATTGTAGCAAGGATGAGTTCATAAAACAATAATCTTTGTGAATGCTAATTAATATACTACATAGAATTGGAGTATAGGGGAATGGGAAATGATTTAAAGGATAAAAAGGGGATTGTAAAGAGTTATTTGAGTGGTTTTTTTCGTGCAGCTGTGGTAGCAGGTCTTGTGCTAGCTCAGTTTATAGCAATTGTAATACTTTCTTTATGGTTTCGTGGTTATTCTTTCTTTTTTTATACGTTAATTGAGATTTTTAGTATCTTTATTATAATGGCATTAGTAAACGATAACCGAAGTTCATCATACAAGATCGCATGGATCAATATTATTTTAATTCTTCCACTAACAGGTCATATTATGTATGTACTTTGGGGAAAAGCAGACTCGAAACGTAAGATTGAGAAAAAGGTATTACAGAAACTTCGTCATGGAGCATCATTTTATACTTATAATCAGGACGTTGTGAATGAGTTTGCCGAATTATATCCAACGAAATCTCGTATGGTAAAGTATTTAGAATCGTATAATTTCCCTTTGTTCAAGAACAATCAGGTAACTTATTATCCAATGGGAGAAGATACGTTTGATGCTATTGCAATAGATATTGAAAAAGCAGAGAAGTTTATTATGATTAACTTTTTTATTATTGGAGAAGGCGTTTTATGGGATCGTATTCATTCCTTGCTGTTAAAAAAGATAAGACAAGGTGTCGAAGTACTATTTATGTATGATGATTTTGGTGCAATGCTTCGAACTAATAAAGGATTTAGGCGTACTTTAGAAAGTGAGGGATTTCAAGTTCGCGTTTTCAATCCGATTCATAAGTATACGGATAAGTTATACATGAATTATCGAAGCCATCAAAAAATTATTGTCGTTGATGGTAACATTGGATATACTGGTGGTATGAATCTTGCAGATGAATATGTTAATCTTATCGAGCGTTTTGGTATATGGAAGGACAATGCTGTTCGTGTAGAGGGAGACGCAGTTTGGGGGTTGACAGTAACCTTTTTGCAGATGTGGGAAGTATGTACGGATGGAGTATTAATTGATTATAGTCCTTATCGACCAACAAAGCAATTTGAGCAAAATCAAGTATTTTGTCAAGCAATATCAGATGGACCTGCAAGTAATCCATCGTGTCCAATTGAAGGTTTTTATAAGCATATTATCAATTATTCCAAGCGATATTTATATATAACGACTCCATATCTTGTTCTTGAACCAGATATGCAAGACGCACTTGAGAATGCAGTAAGGGGTGGAATCGATGTGAGAATCATTACCCCTAAAATACCCGATAAAAAGAGTGTTAAATTCGTTACGGAATTCAATTATGGAAAGTTATTAGAAGCAGGAGTTCGAATTTTTGAATATGAGCCTGGCTTTATTCATGCTAAGACAATAATCAATGAGGATTGTGGCGTCGTTGGAACAATTAATATGGATTACCGAAGTTTTTATCTACATTATGAATGTGGATTGTTTATATGCAATCGAGATGTCATTTCTACAATAAAGAAGGATTTAGATGAAACGATTAAGGTGTGTCATGAGGTAACTTACGAAGAGTGGACAAATCGCCCATTGTATGTTAAGTTGATACAACAAGTACTTAATTTATTTGCAACTTTAATGTAAATAAGAGAAAAGGAGTATGCGATGCAGCTTAATATTTGCAAACATTGTCACAAAATATTTAAGAGTAAATTTAGGTTATATACATGTGATGCTTGCAAGAATATTGACGATGAATTGTTTGATCGAATTGAGAAATATCTGATGCAATATCCGAATAGTAATGCACTTCAGATTGCAGAAGGGCTTAGTTTACAAGCAAGTCAGGTACTGAGCTTTATCGATGAAGGTCGCTTGACTATAGTGAAAGGAATATGGGATAAAGATTAATGATAAATTTTATTCGTGGTGAGTTAGTGGAAATATGTGAGAATAATGTTATAATTGACCAAAACGGAATGGGCTATGAAATTTATGTACCACAGACTGTTTATCAAATGTTACCACCAGTCGGTGAGACAGTTCAATTGTATACGTATCTTCAAGTAAAAGAAGATGGGATAGCATTATTTGGTTTTATAAGAAAAGAAGATCTTACGGTATTTAAGTTATTAATTACAGTGAATGGAATTGGTCCCAAAGGGGCACTCGGTATATTATCTGCAATTAGCACGGATGAATTGCGATTTGCAATTCTTGCTGACGATGCAAAAGCGATAGCGAAAGCTCCAGGAATAGGAGCTAAAACTGCAAGTAAATTAATATTAGAACTGAAAGATAAATTTAAACTTGAAGATGCTTTTGAAGCTAGTTATGTGGCCAATACATCAGGTCAGTTGAGTATGATCAAGGCAAGTGCTATGGAAAGTGTGAGGGAAGAAGCAATCCAGGCATTAGTTGCATTAGGGTATTCGAGCTCTGAAGCATTAAAGGCAGTGAAGAATGTAGAAATTGTATCGGGTATGACAGCAGAAGATGTAATTAAAGAAAGTTTGAAGAGAGTTTAATAAAATAAAGGTTGGCGTAAAATGGCAAAAAGAGTGATAAGTACAGAGCTGATGGAAGAGGATCTAAAGATTGAATCGAGTTTGAGGCCACAGCTCTTAAAAGACTATATAGGACAAGCAAAAGCAAAAGAGAATCTAAAGATTTATATTGAGGCAGCTAAGCAACGTAAGGAATCATTAGATCATGTGTTATTTTTTGGACCTCCTGGACTTGGAAAGACAACATTGGCAGGTATTATTGCGAATGAGATGGGGGTAAATATTAAAACAACTGCTGGACCAGCGATAGAAAAACCAGGAGATATGGCAGCTATTTTAAATAATCTGCAAGAAGGGGATGTACTCTTTATCGACGAAATCCATCGTCTTAATCGACAAGTGGAGGAATTGCTATATCCAGCAATGGAGGATTTTGTGATTGATATTGTTATTGGAAAAGGAGCAACAGCAAAATCCATTCGTCTTGATTTACCAAGATTTACTTTGGTTGGAGCAACGACGAGAGCAGGTATGTTAACAGCTCCATTACGTGACCGTTTTGGGGTGGTAAATCGATTAGAGTTTTATACGACAGAGGAGCTTACCGAGATTATCACAAGATCAGCAAAAGTACTTAATGTAGAAATCGATGAAAAGGGTGCGATTGAGTTAGCGAGGCGTTCTAGAGGAACACCAAGGCTAGCAAATCGATTATTAAAGAGAGTCCGAGATTTTGCACAGGTAAAATATGATGGGAAGATTACTAAAAGTGTTGCAAGTTTTGCGCTTGATGTATTAGAAGTTGATAAATTGGGGCTTGACCATATTGATCGTCAGATTCTACGTACAATGATTGAACGATTTGGTGGTGGTCCAGTAGGTATTGAAGCAGTTGCAACTACAATTGGTGAGGATACTATAACTGTAGAGGAAGTCTATGAGCCTTACCTAGTACAGAATGGTTTCATAAGCAGAACACCGCGCGGTCGTGTTGTAACAGAACTAGCATATCAACATTGCCAGATAGTACATGAATAGCGAAAAAGTATGGAAAAGCTATTGTCATTCCATTTCAATATGATTATAATGTTGTTTATGATAATACTTTTTTACGTTTAAATCTAAACTTAGAAGGCTTTTAACTAAGCCTTGGAAAGAGGACGGTATGAATAAAAGAACGGATATTGAAGTGATTATTAATAATAAACGTTATACTTTAGGAGGATATGAGAGTGAAGAATATCTTCAAAAGGTAGCTACTTACATCAATACTAAATATGCGGAGCTAAAGAAGCTTGATAATTACCGAAACCTTGATGCCGAGATGAGAAATGTATTATTGCAGATTAATCTGACAGATGATTATTTTAAGCTAAAGAATAAGATGAAAACGACCGAGTCCGATAGTGATACAAAATCAAATGAAATCTTTGATCTAAAGCATGAGATTATACTGCTACAAACGAAGCTTGAGGCTGCTCAATCTGAGTTAGCGAAAGTGAAAGAAGATATTATTGAAGAACAAAAAAAGGTGATTCGTCTCGAAACTGAACTTAATGAGAGCAAGAAGAACCATAAATAGATAAGACAGTATGCTAGCTTCTCTTGTGATTCATGACAAGAGAAGTTTGAGAAGCGAATTATTTGTTATTTATATGTAATTGAGGGTTGTTGCAGAATGTAATTTTTCCGCTTAAAAGGTTTCTAATGTTCTTATTTTGGGAATCCTTTTATCTATAGATTGCATTTTACAGCGGCCTTTTTTGGAATAGGAAGGAAATTAAATTTATGAATCGTGTTGAAATACTTGCTCCAGCAGGCTCCATCGAAGGTTTAAAGGCAGCAGTGAATGTCGGATGTGATGCCGTCTATATAGGAGGTGCAAAGTTTGGGGCAAGAGCATATGCGAACAATCTTGATGAAGAAACACTTCTTAAAGCAATTGATTATACTCATATTCGAGGAAAACAACTCTACCTTACCGTTAATACTTTGCTAAAAAATGAAGAATTGAATGACGAACTGTATCATTATCTGAAAAGGTTTTATTTACAAGGATTAGATGCAGTAATTGTACAGGATGTAGGTGTAATGCATTATATCCATGAACATTTTCCACAATTGCCGATTCACGCAAGTACGCAGATGACTTTAACGATGGCAGAGGGTGTCAATGAATTAAAAAAATATGGTGTTACTCGTATTGTTCCTGCGCGTGAATTATCTTTATTGGAGATACAACGCATTCGTAGATCCACTGATATGGAGATTGAGGCTTTTGTTCATGGAGCACTATGTTATTCATATTCTGGACAATGCTTCATGAGTAGTATGATTGGTGGTCGAAGTGGAAATCGCGGACGATGCGCACAACCATGCCGCATGGAATATCAGGTGGAGGAAGCAAAAAAAGTAGTATCAGAACGTGATCAAAGTTACATGCTGAGTCCAAAAGATATGTGTACGTTATCTATGGTAGCCCAGATGATTGAAGCAGGAATCGATTCCTTTAAAATCGAGGGACGAATGAAACGACCTGAATATGCTGCGGGAGTGGTGCTTGCTTACAAAAAACAGACAGATATGTATTATGAGCTTGGAGCCAAAGGATATGATCAATATCATAAAGAGCATCCAGAGGTTATGGCAAAAGAAATCCAGAAACTACAGGATTTATATAATCGTGGTGGATTTAGCACTGGGTATTATGATATGCATAATAGCAAAGAAATGATGTCAATGCACCGCCCAAATCACAGTGGAGTACTTGTTGGACATGTTGTAAATCGTCAAGGGATTCAAGCTGAGATTGCCTTATGTGAAGATGTGAATGCACAGGATATCTTAGAATTTCGACATCAAGGAGAGGCTACGTATGAATTTACAGTAAAGGATTCATTAAAGAAAGGTTCTAAGTTAAGAACGAATACGAAACCTAATAGTAAGATAGAGCGTAATGATGAGGTTTACCGTACAAAGAACAGTTTATTGCTAGAGAATCTAGCAAATCGTTTCATGAACGTGGATGAAAAAATAAAAATTTGTGGAGAATTAATAGCAGTAGTTGGACAACCGTTACAATTAACTCTTTGGACGACACTACCGATGGTTGTTCCTGGAACGAATGTTAAAAAAGAGTCTATTACAATCGAAGTAACCGAACTTGGTGATATTGTAAGTGAAGCGTTAAAGCAACCAATGGTAGCTGCTAATGTTGAGGAGAAATTAAAAAAGACGAAGGAGACACCGTTTGAATTTGAGCACTTAACTGTCAATCTGAAGGGAAATGTATTTTTCCCAATTGGTAAGTTGAATGAGCTTCGAAGAACTGCGCTTAGTAACTTGGAGCTAAGGATGGCAAGTAAGTATCGAAGAAGTGAACAGGTGTTAAAACATAATCTACCTAAGAAGAGTAACAATCAATCACACGCAACCAAAGATTTAGTTATGATAGCTGTAGTAAAAGATGAGATGCAGATAGCGGCCGTGTGTAAGAATACTAAGGTTTCAGAGGTATATGTCGATATAGCAGAAAACTCATTTGAATCATTGCATCAATTTGCCGAAACTATAAAACGTGCTGGGAAAAAGGTGTTTTACCTACTTCCACATATTCTTCGTGCTAGTAGTTATGATGAATTAACTTCTTATCAGGAATATTTCAAAGATGATCTGATCGATGGTTTTGTGTTAAAGAATTTTGAAGAATTATCTTTTTGTAACAATATCTTGAAAACGAAAAAGGAATTGCGACTTGATTATAATATGTATGTTATGAATGAGGAAGCGGTGAAGTTTTATGAAGAAATCGGTATTCATCATTATACAAGTTCGATAGAGTTAAATGCTACAGAATTAAAAACATTACCACTTTGGAAGTTTGATTTGGTTGTGTATGGTTATCTTCCACTAATGATATCTGCTCAATGTGTTCGTAAAAACACAACAGAATGTCGACTTTTTGAAGGAAAAGAAAACGCATATCACATAAAATCAGCAAAACCTTTATTATTAATTGATCGTGTGCAGATGAAACTTCCTGTGCGCACCAATTGTCACTATTGTTACAATTCTATTTACAATTCTCAATGCATTTCGCTTTTAGGAAATGCAAAAGAGATCAAGAAGATGGATTTAAATGGAATACGCCTTGATTTTACAATGGAAGATGAAGCACAAGTAACGACAATTTTAAAGAACTTTGAGGATGCCTTTTATAATGACAAAGAAGTTGCCTTTGACAGTTCGCTTTATTCGAAAGGGCATTTTAAAAGAGGAATTCTATAGAAGAGGTAGAGATGACAAGAATAATTATTGAGTCGGTAAAATATCTGAGCACCTTATTCATTGCATTATATGCTTTTATCGCGTTTCGTGTTGTTTTGATGAAACCTGGTAAGGCAAGAGATCGACGAACGCGTTTCATGACAGTGCTTATGTATCTCATACATGCCATGTATTTTTTGGCACTTTATGTAAGTACTCAAAACCCGCAAATTTTAGTCTTATATGGGGCACAACTGTTTATGTTCATTGGTTTTGGTGCTCTTTATCAAGTAAGCTACAAAAAGATGTCATTGCCAGTATTTCGAAATATGATGATGTTGTTGATGCTTGGATTTATTATGATTACTCGTTTATCACTTGAGTTGGGGATACGACAGTTTTCAATAGCAACCATATCATTAGGGATTTGTTTAATTGTTCCAATGATGATTAATCGATTTCGTACTCTGCGTAACCTCTCATATTGGTATGCAGCAGCTGGTATCTTAACCTTATTATTGGTCTTGTTTTTAGGTGATGTTCAAAATGGTGCTAAAAACTGGATTGAAATTGGTGGTATAGGATTTCAACCTTCAGAATTTGTTAAGTTACTATATATATTTTTTGTCGCATCCGTATTGAGTAAAAAGCATGATTTTAAACATGTCATCATTGTATCTGTTATTGCTGCAATTCATGTAATTATTCTTGTGTTGGAGAAAGATTTGGGTGGTGCCTTACTCTTTTTTATTACCTATATTATTATGCTCTACTCTGCGACTGGTCTTAAGAGATATTTGGTATGTGGGGGAATTGGTGGTGTTATCGCATCTGTTCTAGCTTATCAGATATTTGGGCATGTTCGAGTTCGTATCACAGCTTTTCTAGATCCTTTTGCAGTGATTGAAAAGGAAGGGTATCAAATCACGCAATCCTTATTTGCAATAGGAACTGGCGGATTTTCTGGAATGGGGTTAACTCAAGGGTTACCTTCTAATATACCAGTGGCAGAGAGTGATTTTATCTTTTCTGCAATCTCAGAAGAGATGGGTGCAATCGTTGGAATTTGTATCTGCTTAATTTGCCTGAGCTGTTTTATTATGTTCATTAATATATCGGTTAAGTTTAAGGATCCATTTTATAAAATTACAGCGCTTGGCCTTAGTACAATGTATATTTCACAAGTGTTTCTTAACATTGGCGGAGCAATTAATTGCATCCCATCCACAGGAGTTACCTTGCCTTTAGTAAGTTATGGAGGTACTTCTGTGTTGAGCAGTGTTATTATGTTTAGTATCATTCAAGGAATGTATGTACTACACATGCGAAGAGAGGAAACTGGAACCCAAGTTGCGGTGGAAAATGAAGTAGAAATTGCTAGTACGAAAAAGTTTTATAATAGTTCCATCTTATCACTCACTTATGTATTTTCAGCACTATTATTTTTAGTTGTTGGCTATTATAGTTATTTTGTCGTAGTGCAAGGAAAGTCCTATATCAATAATTCGTACAATAAACGTCAAGATCTATTAGCAAACTATATTACTCGTGGGAAGATATTGTCTGCTGACCAACAGATTCTTGCGCAAACAATTTTGACGGAGGATGGAGAGGATGTACGTGTCTATCCTTATAATGAAGTTTTTTCTCATGTCGTTGGTCGTGTTGACCATGGGAAAACGGGAATTGAACAATCGGAAAGTTTTTCTTTATTAACAACGAATGAAAATCCTTTTATCCAAATAATTAATACTTTAAGTGGTGAAAAAAATGTAGGAGATAATGTAGTTACTACCTTAAATGCGAGATTACAACAAGCAGCATACGATGCTTTAGGTAATCATCAAGGTGCTGTTGTCGTATTAGAGCCATCAACTGGAAAAATACTTGCAATGGTTTCAAAACCTGATTATGATCCTAATACAGTAAATCATGATTGGGAGAAACTGAATGCAAATAGTAATTCACCACTGCTTAATCGAGCAACACAGGGATTGTATGCACCTGGTTCGACATTCAAGATTTTGACAACGTTGGAATACATCCGTGAAAATCCGAATTATGAAGATTATGAATATAACTGTAAAAGTGAAGATAAGTTCAATCAAGTTACCATCCATTGCGCAGGAGGCCTCATCCATGGAAAGGAAGATTTAAAGGAGTCCTTTGCTAATTCTTGCAATACGTCTTACGCAAATCTTGGAATTACACTTAATATGAATCGTTTTCAAGAACTTTGCACTAGTATGTATTTTAATTCAACATTACCGATCAATCTAAAAACAAGTCAATCTAGTTTTGTGTTAAATGCCAATAGCGATTTGGTGGATTATGCTCAAACTGTGATTGGGCTTGGAAAAACGCAAATCACACCACTTCATAATGCAATGATTGCAGCAATCGTTGCAAATGATGGTGTTTTAATGAAGCCATATTTGATTGATCACATTGAATCAGCATCAGGAAATATAATATCAAGTAATGAACCCGAAACTATAGGAACGAAGATTTCACCATCAGAAGCAGAGCTTTTGACTGAATTCATGGCAGAGGTTGTCAAGAGTGGAACTGGTACAAAGCTGTCTGGGATGAAGGTATCAGTAGCAGGAAAAACGGGAACTGCAGAATACGAAATTGGTAAGAATCCTCATGCTTGGTTTGTTGGATTTGCACCAGTAGAGAACCCTGAAATTGTAGTTAGTGTTATTGTTGAGAGCGCTGGTAGTGGTAGTAAATATGCTGTACCGATTGCTAAAAAAATTCTACAAGCCTATTACAACAATTGACAGATTTTATTGAATCGATTACAATATAAGAGAATAAAGACATGAGGCGACATCTATGGATATACACTTGGATGTCGCTTTGTATTATTAAATGAAATGGAGAAAAAGGCATGAAAGGTAAGTTTTTGTTGACAGGATTTGTACTAATGTTGTGCACAATTATGCTATTTGGAAGTGAAGTAAGTGCTGCACAGAAAAGAAATCTAACTTTAGATGGGGATGTAGTTGGGGGAACAACGAAAGAATCCGTTACTTATACGATGGAACCAAAAAGTGCAGGTACAGTTAAAGTAAAGGTATTTTATGCTAGTCCATATTCAATGAAGGCAGTGCTTAAGAACTTATCAACTAATATGGAAAAAGAAATTCAATCTACTTCTGTGGATGGAAATAATGTTATTGAGTTTGAGTACTGTGCACATAAGGGAAAGTATGAATTAACTCTTGATTTTGTAAATGGTAGTAGTGAAATTAAGTATCGTGTTGAAGCAAAGTTTTCGCAAGTTGGTTCATCAACTAGCAACAGTTCTATGAAAAACCCTAAAGAAATATTAAACGTTGATCGTAAATTAGGTGTTGTTGGTTTTGGGGAAGAGATGGATTGTTATAAATTAGCACTGAAAGGGCAAGAAACGATCAAGCTACATATGCGAAATAATTCTACTGATTCTCTCATAGTGAAAGTATATGATACATATAAAAATTTAATTAAACTAGAATTTGTAACGCCAGAATTTGGGTTCAAGGAACTAGAATTTATTGATGCAAATGGAGTTTATTATATAACACTAGAGCAAAACGTAGTAAATGGATTAGGTATTAGCTATGCATTAACAGCAGGTGATTATGTGGCGATTTCGAAGTTGAGTTTATCAAAATCTAAGATGACACTTAAGGTTGGTGATATAAAAACGATAAAGGCTACGGTAACACCAAGTGATGCGACGGAGGGTTATACATTTAAATCTAGTAATAGTAAGATTGTGTCTGTCAATAGTTATGGAAAAATTAGAGCTATAAAGGCTGGTACTGCAACAATTAAAGTATATTCTAACAACGGAAATGTGGTAGCAAAGTGCAAGATTACTGTTAAAAACGCACCAACTCCAGTACCAACGAAAGCACCTACCCCAACAAAGGCACCTACTCCAGTACCAACCAAAGTTCCAACAAAAATAGAGGTAACTGAAATCAAAGCAGATACCAATATGTATATTATGAAAGTTGGAGATGAAAGAAAAATTAAATATACAATAAGTCCTTCGAATACAACGAACAAAACTGTAACTTTTTCTAGTAAAGATAAGTCTATCGCAACAGTTGACTCCAAGGGTGTCATTACAGCAGCTTCTTCAGGAAGAACTATCGTTCATGGAACGACAAGCAATGGCAAAAAAATGGTTATCACTATTGTAGTTTCGCAATAATAGGAGTAAACGATATGAACATGAATGATTTGAAAAGTGGAGAACCATTTTTTCGAGAGTGGTATATCGATCATTGCATCGGTACATCACAAGGTGGTTTTGCATTTAAAATCTTCCGTGAGAAAAATGGGCAACGTGAATTTAGTGCCATGAAAGTTTTTGGTATTCCAAGAGATAAAATAGAGCAGGATAGTGTGTGTTCTGATGAATCAGAGGATGATGCTAACGCATGCTATTACAAAGAACTTGTAACAGATATTTATCGTGAAATATGTCTCTTAGAAAAGTTACCAGATCGACAACATATCGTTTCTTATGAAGATCATATGATTTTTCAACGTAGTAATGCAGTTGGATATGATATATTTATTCGAACGGAATTGTTAGAAGAGTTTCGCGAAAGTGTAAATGCTTCATTTATGACATTTCAGGACGTGATTTTTCTTGGTAAAAATATTTGTGATGCGATTGATCTTTGTGAGAGAAATCATATTGTTCATGGAAATATATGTCCAGAATGCATCTATCTATCGGAACATGGCCAGTATAAACTTGGTGATTTTACATTTTCTCGATTGGAAAGACAGATTAATGGAAAGACCTCATTTAATAAAAATAGCGATTATTTGGCTCCGGAGATTCTAAACGGTGAGCCTTTTGACTCGCGTTCTGATATTTACTCACTAGGATTATTACTATACAGTTGTCTTAATAATAATCAGCTTCCAAATAACTTAAGGAATAAACCTCTTCCAGTAGGAGCGACGAAGGAGTTCGGACAGGTTATTTTAAAAGCTTGTGAACCAAAACCAGAAAATCGATTTCAATCAGCAGAAGAATTTAAGAATGCCTTAATTGCAATTGGTGTTTTTTTAGGAGAAAGTCTAACAGAGTTGATAAATCCACAGGTAATAGAAGATACTGAAAATTATGTGGCTGCTACACAAGAGGAATCTGAGGAAGCAAAAGTACTCTTATCAAGTGAGCAAGCTGTACAAGAAGCACAGATGCTAGAGGAAATGTCACATTACTTATCTGAACAAGTTCAAACCTATGATAATAAGGCCAAGATGGAAAATGAAAAAAATACCCAGACTACGAAAAAGATAAAAAAGATGGGACCTTGGATTTTAGTCATTTGGATATCTGTGTTAACTATTATAGTGATTGTTTTATTATTAAAGAGTAATCTTGGATTAGAAGATGAAGGTGATATACAGGAAGTTCTATTACCAACACAGATAGTACAACCAACGAAAGAATTGTCTATAAAAGAGGAGAATATACCTTCAAATGTAGAAGAAATTAAACCGACTATGGAAGTTTCCAATGGTATTACAAACGAAGCCAAACCAACAGAAATAGTATCAAACGAGCAAACACTGGATTCGCCTATCATAATCTTACAGAGTAAAAAAGGTTTGAAGGATTTGTCTAATGTAGAGGCAATTGAGCAAGCTACTATCATTGATTTGAGTGAGAATTCTATCTCAGATATCAGTTTATTAAGTAAAGCAACTAAGGTTGAGACATTAAAGCTGAATAGGAATAAGATTGCTGATATCCAAGTACTAAAGCAATTGAGCAATTTGATAGAACTGGATTTATCCGATAATCAAATTACTTCAGTTGAGATTTTAGAGGATTTGACAAAGTTAGAAGTTTTGAGTTTATCAAATAATCAGCTTGTTAATATATTAGGAATTGAACAATTCACCAATCTTACTATGCTTTATCTTAATGGAAATAAAATTAATGATGTTACCAAGCTTTCATCATTAAAGAATTTAATTTTCATAGATCTTAGAGATAATGAGTTAAGTGAGAATGATATTGAACAATTACAGGAATTATTACCTAACTGTATTATTAATTATTAGTTACTAAATGGATCAAGAGGGCGATAATTAGATTTTTATTGAAAATGCCTGTTAAATGATGTATACTATAAAACAGGTATAGGTTACACCAGGAAACAGGAGGCATTGCGATGATTGAGGCAACAAGCTGTGGTGGTGTAGTTATTTTCAGAGGTAAAATCTTATTATTGTATAAGAATTATAAGAACAAGTATGAAGGCTGGGTATTACCAAAAGGGACCGTAGAAGAAGGTGAAGAATATAAGGAAACTGCGATTCGTGAGGTAAGAGAGGAAACAGGTACTGTAGCTTCAATAATCAAGTATATTGGCAAAAGCCAGTATACGTTCAATACTCCGCAGAATACTGTACTAAAGGATGTTCATTGGTACCTTATGATGTCTGATAGCTATTACAGTAAACCACAAAGAGAAGAGTATTTTATGGACTCAGGGTATTACAAGTTTCATGAAGCATATCATATGCTCAAGTTTACGAACGAGAAGCAAATTCTTGAGCGTGCCTACAATGAATATGTCGATTTAAAAAAAAGTAATCTATGGGGCAACAAAAAATATTTTTAAACACTGGATAAAATGAGGCTGTCGCTTATGCGACAGCCTCTTAAAATTTTACAACATCATGGTATACTAACCCTCTTTAGATTCTTCACAATCATGCCTTGGATTCTGGTTCACTAGAAGTATTCCTTGCGTGATTGCAGTGGTTATATTCGTTTCAAACTGGATATCTAAAGAATCCAACTTCGATAATAATTCGCCTTGAGTTGTAACAACATATTTTGCTGGAAGGCGATTCAGTGCATAGGTAGCAATATCTAGGCGACATTGTTCACATTGGCAACCACCAAAAACTTTGATAAGCTCATCTAGTTGCTTAATCACGACATCTTCCATCAAATTCCTTAGAATAAAGCTCATGTATTTTCCCCCCGATGAAAATTATAAATCTAATATAATTCCGTACTATACTTAATTTACCACCTCAGTAGATTTTTGTAAAGAGATGTACGTTGTTTTTCTTGCATATATTTGCTATAATGGTAATATTAATTTGAATAGAGGAATGATTATGCAAGATAAGAGTTTTTTTGCGAGATTATGGGATAAATTTGTAACAAGAGAAACAGTATCCTATGCTATTGTAGGAGTATTGACTACTGTAGTAAATCTTGTTTCTTTTGATTTATTATGTAATAAACTTGGAATAAATGATTTAATTGGCAATATTATAGCATGGGTAATTGCAGTAACTTTTGCCTATGTGACGAATAATTTATTTGTGTTTCGAAGTGGAATTGAAGAGAAGGTGAAAGAGGTCACGAAAATTGTCAAATTCTTTTCTGCACGTCTTGTAACCCTAGGTATTGAAGAACTTGGAATTTTAATATTTGTAACTTGGTTATGTTTGCCTAATATGATGATAAAATTGGCATTGAGTGTGATTGTAATCATCGTAAATTATATTTTTAGTAAATTGTTTATTTTTAAAAATAGTAATCAGAATTGATATAAAGAACAAGGTGAGAAAATGACGTCATTTTGCACATAGAAATGTTATGAATATGAGATGCCAAACATAATTCATCCGCAACGCGCTCTCGTTTGAATGAAGTCGTAGCGGTACATAAGGGCCTAAATTACAGGCCCAAAGTACCGACGACTTCATAACAGTATGCTCCTAAATTATGTTTGTCATCTCATTTTAGCGAGTTTAGCAATGTGCAAAATAACGAATGAAATTTAATAAAAGTGCTTTGATTCTGAATATTCTTAGGAGTAACATTGAATAACATCAAATGGAAAGGTAGTAGAGACATGGATAAGGCAGTAGTGATATTAAAAAAAGGCGAGGGAAGAAGTCTAAAGTCTGGCGGACTATGGATTTATGATAATGAGATCGCAAAAGTCGAAGGCGAATTTACGAATGGTGACCTAATTGAAGTTCGTGACTTTGATGGTTATTGTATGGGTACAGGATTTATAAATGAGAATTCTAAAATCCGTGTTCGTATGATGAGCCGAGTGAAAGGACAGGAGATTGATGAGCTCTTTTTAAAGTTACGCTTAAAGGATGCATGGGAATACCGCAAAAAGACTGTTGATATCGCATGCTGTCGTGTTGTATTTGGCGAAGCAGATTTTTTACCTGGTATTGTTATCGATAAATTTGCAGATGTATTAGTCGTTCAATCGTTGGCTTTAGGCATTGATAAGATGAAATTAACAATCATCCGTTTGCTTAAAGAAATCTTACTTGAAGATGGCATTGCAATTCGTGGTGTTTATGAACGTTCGGATGCAAAGGTCCGCTTACAAGAAGGAATGGAACGCATCAAAGGATTTATCGGTGAGGAATTCGATACTAACGTTATGATTGAAGAAAATGGTGTTAAGTATTATGTCGATGTCGAAGATGGTCAAAAGACAGGATTCTTCTTAGATCAAAAATACAATCGTCTTGCAATTCAACGTTTATGTAAAGGCGCAAGAGTACTTGACTGTTTTACACATACAGGTTCCTTTGCTTTAAATGCTGGTTTCGGTGGTGCAAACGAGGTAATCGGTGTCGATGCATCTGAGCTTGGTGTCGAACAAGCAAGAAAGAATGCCGAACTAAACGGTTTAGAAAAAACAGTTCATTTTCAATGCGAAGATGTATTTGAATTATTGCCAAAGCTAGAAGAGGCAGGAGAAAAGTTTGATGTAATCATTCTTGATCCTCCAGCATTCACAAAGTCACGAAATTCGGTAAAGAATGCAATCAAGGGCTATCGTGAAATTAACCTTCGTGCAATGAAGTTAATCAAAGATGGTGGTTATCTTGCAACTTGTTCCTGTTCTCACTTTATGACTCCAGAGTTATTTACAGAGACTGTCGGACAAGCTGCTAGAAATGTTCATAAGCGTTTACGTCAGGTGGAATATCGTACGCAGGCACCTGATCATCCAATTCTTTGGGCAGCAGATGAATCTTACTATTTGAAATTTTATATTTTCCAGGTCTGTAACGAGAAATAGATTTTAATATGCCAACTGATGTCGTTTTACACAGGGAAATGCTAGGAGTATGGGATGACAAACATAATTTATAGCAACACGCTTTCGCTTGAATGAAGTTCTAAGCGGTACGTTAGGGCCTAAAATACAGGCCCTAACGTACCGACGACTTCATAACAGTATGCTGCTAAATTATGTCTGTCATCCTATTTTTTGTAAATATCAAAACACATCTTTATATTCCAACTAAAATCATAGACATGTTAATCTACTACAAGTGGTATAAAAGTGTTCAATTCTCCTGAACTTGGATTATAAGCATATGTATTGGTTTCATCATAGTCACGGAAGAAAACATATTGGGATGTAACATGAATATTTTTGTAATTTCCATCCATAATCGTCTCAGTGACACCAGATGTAAGGTCAAGCTTACAGATGCGATTGTTATCTCCACCATCCACCTGATAATAAATAGTATTACAATCTGCACTTATATTATAGAAAGAACAAGAGTCATCCACTAAAGTGACTGGTTCTTGTGATGAGTAATCAAGAAAACATAAAGCATAGTCATCAGCTAAGGAGATAAAATAGATTCCCTTTTCTGTAGCAATTGGCATATAACAGTTTCCGGAATAAACAATCGAATCTTGTTTAGTTTCAATATCCATAGCATGGATATTGTGATCTTCACCTGCACCAGCATAGTAGAGATAACCATTATGGTAAGAGGCAGGAAGAATAGGGTCATCACTAATCTTAGTTTCGTTCTTTGCATCAATTCCTACTTCATAAAGTGTAATACCCGTATTATTAGTATAATGTTGATAAAGAATACGATTTCCGTATAGACTTAAAAGTCCGTTTGGATCCTTGTATAGTTTAATTATTTTATTACCATTATGATCTATTCGATAGATTCCACGGTTTAAGAAGATAAAAATATTATCACTAGGATTTTCCTTCGCATAGTTAATCCTAGAATAGTATATATAGTTAGAATCTACATTAATGAAGCAGGCTTTATCCGTACTGAGCTTATCAATATCAGTGAAATTAGAATCCATACGATAGAGAGCACCATCATCTTCAGAATTACTAAAATAAATACTCCCACCTTGCTCACAGAATAGTCCTCCGTTGTAGAGATTACCAGCAGTATTACCGATAACATGTTCATCGTTGTATATGGTACGGTTACTATATTTTAGAACTAGGACAACGACAATTATTATAAATGCAAGGAATATCAATACTAAGTTACGTTTGTATTTCTGGCTCATCAAATTTCCTCCTTTTTCTTATGATTTCATTATAAATCGAGTGAAAACAAAGTGCAAGAAAAAGGATGGGTTGCAAAATGATTCATGGTTTTATATAATAAGAAAGATATGGAAAAGTTGTGGAATGGAGGAAAGCAGAATGGTTGATTTACAAAAGTGCAGACAGAAAATCGACGATATCGATAAGCAGATTGTCGAATTGTTCGAGCAACGAATGAAGGTAGCAACTGAAGTAGCTAAGTTTAAGATAGATAGTGGAAAGCAAGTGTTAGATCCAGAAAGAGAAGAACAAAAACTGAATGCAGTTGAGGAGTTGGTGAAGAATGATTATAATCGACACGCAGTACGAGAACTGTTTACACAGATTATGTCGATGAGCAGAAAACTTCAGTATTCCATGATGAATTCAGATCAGAGTCGTGGATTTTTGCGAATAAAGTCCATACCAAAAACAAAGGATACTAAAGTTGTGTTCTTTGGTAATCATGGTTCTTATGCTGAGCAAGCAATGGAAGAATGTTTTGGAACAGAGATTACTAGTTTTCCAGCGGCAACTTTTCACGATGTTATGGCTACAGTGGCAGAAAAAAGAGCTGACTACGGGGTACTACCAATTGAAAATTCAACGACAGGTGGCATAGATGATATTTATGACCTTTTAGTGGAATTTGACAATCATATTATTGCGGAACATGTAATAAAAGTAGAACAAGCGTTATTAGCTTTGCCAGGTGCAAATCTTGAGAATATAAGAAAAGTTTATTCACATCCACAAGCAATTCTACAGAGTCGTAAATTTTTAGAACAGCATTCATACATGCAGAGTTTGGAACAGGGAAGTACTGCTAGCTGCGCAAAAAAAGTCTTAGATGATCAGGATATGACACAAGCAGCAATCGCAAGCATTCGTGCGGCAAAAACGTATGGTTTAGAGGTTTTAGCTACACACATCAATTATGAAAATGTGAATTCGACTAGGTTCATTATCATATCAAATAAAAAAGAATATTGTGAGAATGCAGATAAGATGAGCATATGCTTCTCCTTGTTACATGAAAGTGGAACTCTATATAATATGCTTTCTCATATTATTTATAATGACTTAAACATGTCAAAGATTGAGTCTCGTCCTCTTGCTGGAAAGAAGTTTGAATATCGATTTTTCGTTGATTTCGATGGATGCATTGAAGATGCAGGGGTAATCAATGCTCTGCGTGGCATTGAGGAAGAGGCATTGCAGATAAAAATACTTGGTAATTATCATACAGTATAATAAAATCGAGAGTTTACTTTTTCACATTTACTTCATTTTCTAATCACAATTCCTACACAAACTCTTGTTATACTTTACTCATAAGTTAAACAAAGATAAAGTTCAGATCAACAATATGGTTTACCATTTAAGATAGGAAATTGTGTTGGAAAGGAGAAATAATTATGAATGATGAAATCAATCAAAACAATTTAGATCGTAATGTGGAAGGGATAAATTCAACACCTCAACAACAAGAGATGGGGAATGAATCATATCAACCAAATTTTATTTTAAATACAGAGGAAGACTCGATGACTTCTTCCAATATAACAGAGGAAACTGGCACATATGATATGAACGAGATGAAACAGATTCATAATGAGGAACAGGCACCGATACAGAATGGCGTTCCTAATTACGACCCAACTAGTTCTTATTATAATAACAATCAATTCGTTAATACGGCGCCAATGAAAGTAAAGAAAAAAGGTAGTCGTGGTGCACGTTTCTTTAAGAGGTCAGTTGCTTTCGTATCTGCTGCTGCATTATTTGGTGTTATCGCTGGGGCATGTTTTCAAGGAGTAACTTATTTCATGGATCGGCAACCAAAATCCAATCAAAGTTCTGTTGCCTTACAACCACTCGATGAATTCGAAGATTATGATAATGTGGATCATGACAATACATCACAAAATGGAACAGTAGTACAGACAAATTCAAACGCTACTGTAGTTGCTACGGATGTATCTGACGTTGTGGCAAATGTAATGCCAGCAATTGTTTCAATAAATAGTACAACAACAATGACTGAATACGACTTTTTCGGTCGAAAGTTTGAGAACGAAGTAAGTGGCAGTGGTTCTGGCATTATTATTGGTCAAAGTGATGATGAACTATTAATTGCTACTAATAATCACGTAATTGAAGGAGCAAAAGCGATTGAGATTGTATTCGCAGATGATACAAAAGCTTTGGCTACAATCAGAGGAGCAGAACCAAATTTTGATTTAGCAGTTGTAACAGTTAAGATGGAGGATATTACAAAGGAAACTCAAAATAGTATTCGAATTGCAACTCTTGGTGATTCTGATTTGGTCAAAACTGGTGAGATGGCGATTGCAATTGGTAATGCACTTGGTTATGGACAGTCAGTTACCGTAGGCTATATCAGTGCTTTGGACCGTGAGGTAAAAACTGAGAATACGACATTAAATCTGATTCAAACAGATGCAGCAATCAACCCTGGTAACAGTGGTGGTGCCTTAATCAATGCACATGGCGAAATCATTGGTATCAATTCAGTTAAATATGCAAGTACTGAAGTGGAAGGTATTGGTTATGCAATTCCAATCTCCGAAGCGATTCCAATCATTAATGAATTAATGAACCGTGAGGACTTAGCTGAAGATGAGATGGGTTATCTCGGTATTACAGGTAAGAATATTGATGCATCTTTTGCAACCGCATTTAATATGCCAACCGGTATTAGCGTTTATGAAGTAGGTGAAGGTTCTGCCGCACAAGCTGCTGGTATAAAAAAAGGTGATATCATCGTTGGTATGAATGGTAAGAAGATTGAAACAATGCAAGATTTACAAAGAACATTAAGTTATACAAGAGGTGGCACAAAAGTGACAATCAACCTTAAAGTTCTTGATAATGGTGAATACATCGAGAAAGATGTGGAAGTAACTTTAGGTTTTCGTAATAAATAATAAGATTCAGATGTCAAAAGTCCTTAAGAAAGAAGTCTGTCGTCATTTTGCACAAAGAAATGTTATGAGTATGGGATGACAAACATAATTTATACGCAACACGCTTTCGCTTGAATGAAGTTCGTAGCGGTACGTAAGGGCCTAAAATACAGGTCCAAAGTACCGACGACTTCATAACAGTATGCTCCTAAATTATGTTTGTCATCCCATTTTTAGTAAGTTTTTTTATTTGCAAAATGACATTAGATTTCTATCTTAAGGACTTTTGACCTACTCTTGATAATTGATTAAATATTACTCTGCACTATAGAGGCTATAGAAGGAGTTAATATTGGTTACTGTTTCATCTAAAGTTAACTCTCCACTTAAATAATCTTTTATGCTACCTTTTATCGTGTCATCTAAGATGACATCATAAATATATGGAGTTTGAATCTCGTCAAAGAGTGAACGATAAAGTTTTTGTGCTATTTCCTCGCTTGAAAAAGTAATAAGCTCTTTATGAAGGATCTGTTCCAAATCATAGTAAGGATACGTACATATACCCCCAGCATTATATGGATTATCATAAATTGATTCATGCGGATGTATTTTTTCATTTACTTCAATTCCATAGGTAAAAAAGTTATTCTTTTGAATTTCTTCTGAAAGAAGGACCCCCAGAAAATCGAGAGCTTCTTCTTTTTGGCTTGTATTCTTATTAATAGAAAAGATGCTCATTGGAATGTAGGTACGATTAAGGGAAGACATACTTTTATCAGCTCTATTGCATAAATGCAGAGCTTCACTAATCGTACGGGCATCACATAATAACCCCAAGCCAACATTTGCTTGTTCATCTTTGATACTATATAAAGAATTCGCAGAAGGAAAATAATCCTCTTCTGTAATCACAGTATGGTCATATATCATTTTTAGGTTGGTTAGAAAGATACTCAACTTGTCTAGAGCGATGGTTTGATCCTCATTTAGAATCTCATTCTTATATGCAGGGTATAAGAAGTCAACAAAATCGGATAGGTTAATTGAGCCGATTAGTGTCTTACTTGAGTTTTGGGAGTAAGTGGCAAGTTCTTGCAAAGAATTCGCAGCCAATATTGCATCATCCATTCCAGCTATGACTGGAATTTTTATTCTAGAAGGGATAGCAAATATTTTATTATCATATGTAAAAGTATGTTTAATTACGTCATTGACATCTAAATTTTTTTCCACTTCTTCCGTGATATCAGCTAGGATACCTTTATCGATTAAGTTCTTGATGTTTAGACCATCTAAGAAAATGATATCGGGACCATCATTGGCCAATAGCTGTGCGTTTAGTGTTTGAACACAATCCTGAACCGAAATATTATCTTTATCTTGGGAATTAATAGCAACATAATAATTGACATAGATATTTGGATTCTCAATTTGATATTTCACAATTGCGGCCCGAATCTGTGGATTTTCATAGAGAGAATAAATATTTAATTCATTGTCAGGATACGTAGGTACCTCAGGATCATAAGTATATTGACAAATGGTCCACTCCGAATATTGTAGATCGGAACGTACACTTAAAAAATTACCTTGAGTATCGACGTATAGTTCATGGGGTAATTCTGTACCACAACCCATGGAGTTGAGTGTTCCATCAACTATCTGAGTAAATGTAGTGGTATCCTCACTAAGTTGATAGATTCCTTTGGAGCATTGCAGATAAATTGCGTCGTTGCAATCTTTTGCTAGAACAGCGACTTGCGGTCTGTTCTTATTCAGTGATAAATCTTTAGTAGATATGCTATTTTCAAGATCACCACTTTTAAGATCATAAATATTAAGAGTGTCAAAGGTATCCGCAAGGGCATATAGTTTGTCAGCAACCACAATTGAAGCGTATCCGTTAATGTTATACCAAGAAGGACCTAAGGTACCATCTTTTTTTATATATTGCACATTATCTAGAAACATCAATATTATGTCACCATCTGCCGTCACAGTAAAATCACATGGTTCAGTCATAAAATACCCTCTATCGGAATGTTGATAAGTTAATAATTCGTCAAGAGAAGGAATGGTAACTTGTTCAAGTGTGCTTCCTGTCTTTTTGAAGATGCAATAGAGAAGAGTGTCATCTTTATTAAACTTCCTTGCAAGGACATATTCATTGTCATCTTCGCCTATTACAAAGCGTAGATAGTCAATATACACTCCTTTTTCTTCGGGTATCCATGATGGAATCGATTCTTGTGTCCATTGGCCGCCACTTCCAAGAGAGCAAATAGAACCCGGTATAGTGAGGGTGACACAATCATCTTTATACATACTTGAATTCTCTGGCACAACGTGATAATTTAGAAACCAATCAGTACTACTGGTTGATGGATGATAGATTTTTTCTACATAGCGCCCCACTCCGTAGGTTTTAGAACCATCCTCCAAAGAGGGCTCTGACATTGAATTACTTTCTTTCGTACTTTTACAACCAGTTAGCGTGAAACATAGAATTAATAGGATAACAATCGATAAACTTCGTAAGTGCTTTTTCATACTCCAAGATACTCCTTTTAATGAAATTTTATATCAAAATTGTAGAATATAAATATTTAAATATTATTTAAATATTTACAGAACTCATTAAACATCAAACTGGAACGATATCGCTGTAGGGATTGAAATATTACTCTGCACAATAGAGGCTATAGAAGGAGTTAAACTTGCTTACTTCTTCATCTAAAGTTAAATCACCACTTAAATAATCTTTTATGTAGCCTTTTATCGTGTCATCTAAGATGACATCATAGATATATGGAGTTTGAATCTCGTTAAAGAGCGAACGATAAAGTTGTTGTGCTATTTCTTTCCTTGAAAAATGAATAGGCTCGTTATGAAGGATCTGCTCCAAATCATAGTAAGGATACATACACATATACTTAGAATGATATGGATCATTATAAATTGATTTATGCGGATGTAATTTTTCATTTACTGCAATTCCATTTGTAAAAAAGTCATTCTTTTGAATTTCTTCTGAAAGAAGGACCCGCAGCAAATCGAGAGCTTCTTCTTTTTGGCTTGTATTCTTATTAATAGAAAATATGCTCATTGGAATGTAGGTACGATTAAGGCAAGACATACTTTTATCAGCTCTATTGCATAAATGTAGAGCTTCACTAATCGTACGGGCATCACATAATAACCCCAAGCCAACATTTGCTTGTTCATATTTGATATTATATAAAGAATTCGCAGAAGGATAATAATCCTTTTCTGTAATCACAGTATGGTCATATATCGTTTTTAAGTTGGTTAGAAAGATACTCAACTTGTCTAGAGCGATGGTTTGATCCTCATTTAGAATCTCATTCTTATATGCAGGATATAAGAAGTCAACAAAATCGGATAGGTTAATAGAGCCGATTAGTGTCTTACTTGAGTTTTGGGAGTAAGTGGCAAGTTCTTGCAAAGAATTCGTAGCCAACATTGCATCGTCCATTCCAGCTATGACAGGAATATTAATTCTACAAGGAAAAGCAAAAATCTTACCATTATTTGTAAAAGTATGTTTAATTACATCATTGACATCTGAAATTTCCTCCACTTGCTCCGTGATATCTGCTAGGATACCTTTATCGATAAAGTTCTTGATGTTTAGACCATCTAAGAAAATGATATCGGGACCGTTATTGGCCAATAACTGTGTGTTGAGTTCTTGAACACAATCCTGAACCTGCATGTTACTTTTATCTTCGGGATTTATAGCAACATAAAAATTGACTAAGATATTCGGATTCTCTTTCTGATATTTCACAATCGCAGCTCGAATCTCTGGATTTTCATAAAGGGAATAAACATTTAATTGCTTGTCAGGATACGTAGGTACCTCAGGATCATAAGTATATTGACAAATGGTCCACTCCGAATAACGTAGATCGGAACGTACACTTAAAAAATTACCTTGAGTATCGACGTATAGTTCATGGGGTAATTCTGTACCAGAACCCATGGAGTTGAGTGCTCCATCAACAATCTGAGTAAATGTAGTGGTATCCTCACTAAGTTGATAGATTCCTTTGGAACATTGCAGATAAATTGTGTTGTTGCAATCTTTTGCTAGAACAGCGACTTGCAGTCTTGTCTTATTCAATGATAAATCTTTAGTAGATATGCTATTTTCAAGATCACCACTTTTAAGATTATAAATATTAAGAGTGTCAAAGGTATCCGCAAGGGCATATAGCTTGTCAGCAACTACAATTGAAGCGTATCCGTTAATGTTATACCAAGAAGGACCTAAAGTACCATCTTTTTTTATATATTGTACATTATCTGGAAACATCAATACTATGTCACCTTCTGCTGTTACTGTAAAATCACATGGTTCATTAGTAAGATTTTCCAAATTCGAAGAAGAATGATTATTCGTTAATTCGTCAAGAGAAGAAATGGTAACTTGTTCTAGTGTGCTTCCTGTCTTTTTGAAGATGTAATAATGCTGATAAAACTTCCTTACGAGGACATATTCATTATTATCTTCGCCTATTACAAAACGTAGATAGTCAAGGTGTAATCCTTTTTCTTCGGGTACCCATAATGAGATTGGCTCTTGTGTCCATTGGCCGTCACTTCCAAGAGAGCAAATATAATTCGGTATGGTGAGAGTGACACAATCATCTTTAAACATACTCGAATTCTCTGGTACAACGTGATAATTTAGGAACCAATAATCACAGGTACATGATGGGTGATAGACTTTTTCTACATAACGCCCCATTCCGTAGGTGTTAGAACCATCCTCCAAAGAGAGCCCTGACATTGAATTACTTTCTTTCGCACTTTTACAACCAATTAGGGTGAAACATAGAATTAATAGTATAAAAATCGATAAACTTCGTGAGTGCTTTTTCATATTTTAAGATGCTCCTTTTATATGAAATTAATACAAAAATTGAAGAATATAAATATTTAAATAATTATAACAGGTATACCAATGAGGTGTACACTGATTTTTAGTGCGACACCCCATTGGTATACCTGCTGTTTATTCTCCGTTATAGATGTAAAGGAATGAATTTACCTTAGTTATTGCCTCATCTAATGATACTTCATCGGTTAGGTAAGACATTATGATATTGACCAATGTCCCATCCAAATTATCATCTCTAATGATTGGTGTTTGAATCTCATCATACAGTGGAATGTAAGCTTTTGCTTCGTCTTCTGTTGGGAATGGAATCCATCCTTCTGTTTTAATTCCATTACTATCAATCCATCCTTCATACCCAATTCCACCTCGTTCCATTGGGTTATTGGTAAGTGATTTGGAAGGAACTACTTTCTTATTAATAGCAATGCCCTCATAAGAATCTATTGCCTGAATTTCTTCCGATAGAAGAAGCTGTAGAATACTTAAACAGATTTCCTTATTCTCTGAATTATTACTAATTGAAAAGATATTAGCTGCCAGGTAGCTATGGTTTAGAGTAACCATTGTAGCCTTTGCTTCCTTGGATAAATACATAACGTCAGCAGTACTCACTGCATTATACATTGTGCCTAGACCAAAGCTCGAAACAGACTCTCTTAGCTGAAATATTGAATTTGTTTCACTACACCATGAATCATCTGGAAGGAAGTTGGAGTTATCACTAATAGTTTTTATGTTTTCTATAAAAACTTTAACCTTTTCAATATTGACAGTCTTACTGTCATCATAAATTTCATTTTTATAAGCTTCATAAAGTCGGATTATGAGATCCATCTGACGCAGACCACTAAATGTTTTTTTATCTGAATTCATAGAATAATCAGCTAACGCTTGCAGTGAGCTTGTAGCCTTAAGAGCATCATCTTCTCCAGATATAACAGGTAGCTGAATTCGAGTTGGCATTGCGTATATCTTACCATCTCTTGCAAAGGTATGTTTTATTGTATCGTAGAGATCAGGATTACTTTCGATGCAATCTGTGATATCAGCTAAAATACCTTTATCTATCAAATTATCCGCACTCATATGATCAAGGTATATGATATCTGGTCCTTTTCCAGCTAAGAGTTCAGTATTTAATGCTTGTATGTAGTCATTAAGTTTAAAACCTTCCGTAGGATTGTCAGTAATTTGGGCATTGTATTTGATTACTACATCGGGATTTGCGTTCTGAAATCTAACGATTAATTTCCTTATTTCGGGAATATCGCCTAAGGAATATATCGTTATCTCGGTCTCGGGATATGCAGCAATATCTGGATTAAAGACATATTTATATACCTGAAAATCTGTATATTCAGAGTTACCACGAACATTCCAGAAATTTCCATCATCATCTTTATAGAGAGCTAAACAAAATTCGTTACCAGTTGACATGGAGTTAAGCGAACCATCAATAATCTGTTTCCAAGTGGAGGTATCATTGTCAAGCTGAAAGATTCCTTTTGAACATTGTATATATATGTTATTCTCTTTATCATTACACATTATGGCAAATTGACGAAAGGCGTTACGAAGAGATAGTCCTTCGGTGGATATTGTATGATCAAGCTCACCACTCTCAATGTCATAAACATTAATTGTAAGTAAATCGGAAGACAGTGCATATAATTGACCATTTGATATAGTTGAGACAAACCCATTTATATTGGAACACAGATCACTAACTTGCCCATTCTTTTTTAGAATTTGAGCATTATCGGCATAAATAAGGATGAAATCACCATCTTTTGTAACTGAGAAGGTGACAAAATCATGATCTGTCCATCCGCCATTGACACCTCGGTTGCAGTTTAACAATTCATAAAGTTTAGGAACTTCAACCTCTGTTATTGTGTCACCATTTTTTTGATATACACAGTGGAATGGGTTTCCTAAAGCTTCCTCATTTCGTTTATCAAGCATCAGATATTCTTTTCCATCTTCCCCTATAATAATGGCATTAAGTTGGTAATTTTCCTCTTCAGTTGCCTGTGGAAGCCATTCAAGTTCTTTTTTTGTCCAGTTGCCGTCATCCTCAAGACAATAAGTATTTGTTCTCAAATTAAGTGTGAACTTACCTGGTACTTTTTCACTTGATTCTTCGGGAATGACGTGATAGACCGTATAGACCGTTTCTTCTGGGTCTGGAACGCAAATGTTTTCCACATATCGACCTTTGGAAGTGGCAGATGGTAAGTTGTTATCATTAGAAGTGTCTACGCTTTGTTGTAAAGTTTCATCAGTCGTATTGTTGCTATTTTCGTTTTTATCACTATTCTTACATCCAGTTAATGAGATAATAAGACATAGAACAAGTAAAGTAGATATAGCTGGCTTTGTCATATGATATTTCATATTAAAATTCTCCTTTCCGGCTAACAATTAATGCTAAGATTAATATCATGCAAATACTATACAAAATATTTCTTTAAATTTTATTTAATTTTCCAGATTACCGTGAAGATTTTGATTGCTGTGCTATAAAAAATAAGAATACCAAAAGTTGACAAAATATGATATTATTGTAGAAAATAGTAAAAAGGAAGGAGTAATCATGAGAATCTTAATTGCAGAAGATGACAAAATGCTATGTAATGTTGTACGTGATGAGTTAAATAAATCAGGATATCAGGTGGATGTAAGTTATGATGGAATAGATGCATTAGCATATTTGGAACAGAATATTTATGAATTGATTATCCTTGATCGAATGTTACCAGGAATGGATGGACTAACCTTATTACATAAAATTCGTGAGAACAAGATTACAACGCCGGTTTTATTTGCTACAGCACTTGGTACGATTGATAATCGAATCGAAGGTTTGGATGCAGGGGCGGATGATTATATTATAAAGCCTTTTGATATAAAAGAAATGCAAGCAAGAGTGCGAGCACTGTTACGTAGAACACCGGAATTAGACGTTGCAAATATAGTAAATTGTGGGGATTTGACTTTTGATATGAATACCAATACACTAACATGTTGCGGGAATCATAGTTTTTTATCAAAAACCGAGGCGGAATTACTTCAGTTTTTGATTCGAAACAGAAATATTATCTTAAAAAGAGAACTGATTCTAGCTCGTGTATGGGGCTCAAATGACTATGTTATGGATGGTAACCTTGCTACTTATATTTTTTTTCTTCGCCGCCAACTTAATAATATACATAGTAAAGTACAGATTAAGACAATTCATTCCATTGGTTATTGTCTGGAGGAAAAGCAATGTATCAAAAAGTGAAGCATCGTTTAGTTACACTATACACTATTACTACAGGCGTTATCTTAGTGACGGCCTTAATTAGTTTGTATCTATCAAATGTTTTTCAGATAAATAAAAATTATAAAGAGCAATATAAAGCAATAATATCTTATGTTTCTGATTTATTAGGACAAAGTAACATTGTTGACGCTAAGAAACTGGTTGGTGTTGAAGAAGAGAATCAAGCGATTATTTATATTGAAGAGAACGGAATTGACATTGGATATCGCGGGAGCTATATGCCAGGTAAATCTAAAGATTCTTTGGTAGAAGAATTATGTTCTAGATTAGATGGAGATAACTTTAATTTATCAACACCTACTATAAGAAAAGATGTACAAAGTAAAATCTATACCATTCAGGGAGTAACAAAGAATTCTTTTTGGAGTAGCGCGACAAAGATACAAAGGGGAGATAGTAATCTTATGTTTATGGTTATGTTATCGTTGGAACCTATGTATACATCTTATCGAAATCTTGCAGGACGTTATGTGGTAATTTTGCTTGTTGTTATGTGTTTTGTCTATATGATGAGTCGAGTTCTTATGCAAAAAGTATTGATTCCTCTAAAAGAAAATGCAAAAAAACAAGATGATTTTATAGCGTGTGCTTCTCATGAACTTCGTTCCCCACTGGCATACATAAAGACAGCCAACAGTACATTAAGTTCTAACTGTCTTCCTTATATCGATAACGAACATAAAGAATATCTTGAAAGCTTTATCGAGAATACGTCACTTGAGTGCGATAGAATGTCACTTTTACTTGAAGAAATGTTAGAGTTAGCTTCAGCAGAAACGAAGGCTTGGACTATTCATAGGGAAAATACGGATTTAGATAAATTCTTTTCGGAAGTATATGAGCGTCTATTAACCTACTGTACTTCAAAATCTCATTATTTTGAGATTATACTGCCAGAGGAACCATTTGGAATCGCAGTATTTGATGAACAACGACTTTATCAGGTGATTCAAACACTTGTCAACAACGCTCTACAATATACACCAGAGAAAACAAAAATCACCCTCACCGTAGAGTACGAGAAGAAGAATTTAATCATTCGTGTTATTGATCACGGCGAGGGTATTTTAGATTGCGATAAGTCCAAAGTATTTGAGCGGTATTATCGACAGGATAAGGCTCGAAGTGATCGAAATCACTTTGGACTTGGTCTGAGTATATCCCAAGAACTAATCAAGCTTCAAGGAGGAACAATATCGCTGAAGGATACGAAAGGTGGAGGCTGCACCTTTGTGATTGTTCTACCAATTGAACTGAGCTTGAGACAAGAGATGTGATATTTAACAAAAATCCATGTGTGACAAGCACAATCCCCCTTGAATTCGATATACTATGTAATATCAATGTATGAATTCAAGGGGGATTTCAATGAAAAAACGCATCATTGCTTTGTTGCAATTGAAGAACGTTACTATGAGGAGGAAGGATTGTATGTAGCTTTTTTTCGTAAAAAAACAAGTCGTTTTTCTTCAAAGTCTGACTTTAATTTTTTAGTATCTTGTTGTGATATTTCATCTGCGAGAGCGATATCGTAGATGTTATTCTTTGTTTACTTTATTTCTGAAAAAATCGAGACGCCGGGTTTCGTATACAGACATAATTTTCTCTATCTCTTCATCTGGCAGTACATCCGATAGGGCTGTATTGTTACGAATCTTTATATAGATATCATCTACTGAATCTTTAAACTCATTCTGGCTCCAAATCTTAAAAGTCTCAATCCATCCTGCAATCCCTGGAACACTCGCCTTACCTCCTGTAAATAATTCAGAAGTTTTTAGAATACTTTGAAGAACGAGGTCGGCACCTTCGATATCTTCCAGTAGCCTTTTATAGAAAATTGGACTGTTTTGTACAGAGTGGAGCATTGTTATTACAATATCTTTCCATTTTGCATTGTTTCCATAGATTAATGTGAAAAAAGAAAACTTCTCAGTTGATAACTTGAGTGCAAGATCATATTTATCTATATAGTATCTGTAAAAAGTTTGATGAGATATGCCAGACGTTTTTACAATCTCTGTAACCTTGCATTTAGCAAAAGATTTTTTCTTGAGAACAGAGATGAATCCTTCTTCAATTTTATACTTGATATCTTTTGATGCCATTTCTGTTTCCTTTCCTCAAATAGTAAAATATTATCTTAATTATACACAAGAATTAATAAAAAGACAATAAATTACTTGTAAAATAAGCAGTAGTGCAAATTTTTGATAATATCAATATTATCTATAGTGATCGATTATGCTAAATAGACAACGAACAAAAATGGATATACATAAAATGTGTGTATTATATATAAAAAATATGGATATTAAACAGATATATTGTGCAAGAATGATAATAAAAAAGTGACAGAAATGAAAGAATGTAAACAAAGTGTTAATGTATCAAAATTGAGTAACTTGATTATGTTTATATCCGTTGATAAGATAAATATAACAAAATATGCAAAAGATGAACTAAATATTAAGAGTTATTTGTGCAAAATAATGATGGAAGGAGGGATTAAAGAAATGGAGAATAAAGTTACTTATCCTAATCCGAATAGGGTTCCTAAAAAATTTACAGCCAAGAGTCTTCATGGAAGAACGAGAGCAATGGTTGTAACCTATAAGGATCTTAAAAGGTTCATGAATTTCAATATTAAAGTCTTTGGATGGGATATGATTGAGGCTCCAGAGGCAGCAAGCGGAACTCCAGCGGGAGATGCACATCCTGGATTACTCATCGCAACTGGACCTGCACAGTATGACTATGAAGGAGTTACGCCAGGCCATATGAATTTGTTCGTACATTGGGCCACTGGGGCACTGGAAACAATTGGTCCATTTACAGAAATTGATATGGAATGTCCTCTGGAGACAACAATTAGAGATATGGTTATACATGGTGGAAAACTTATTCTTGATAAGAACAAGTCAGCCCTTGCCAAACCTCTGGATGACAGCAAGCAGTGCTGGGAACCACAAGCAGTGGTAGAAGATCCGGCGGGCAATTACCTGTATCTATGGAAATGCCCATCATCAAGAACATGGGATGAGCTTGAAACAGAATATGACGTTGAATAAAAATGAAAAGGAGATTCAAAATGACGGAGAAAACATTTCGTGAAATTGCTAATAGAGAACCTAAAAAATTCACAGCAAAGAGTCTGCATGGTAGAACGAGGTTAATGGTCGTAAGTTACAAGGAACTTACTCGTTTTCAGAATTTCTGCATTAAGGTGTTTGGATGGGATATGATTGAAACACCTGAAGCAGCAAGTGGAATCCCAGCAGGAGATCCACATCCTGGATTACTTATTGCAACAGGTCCAGCACAGTATGATTATGAAGGAGTTACTCCAGGACATATGAACTTATTTTCGCACTGGGCACCTGGTAAACTTGAAAAGATAGCACCATTTATGGAAATAGACATGGATCATGCTCTTGAAGAAACGATTCAAAAAATGCTTGATCATGGTGCAAAGCTTATTCTAGATAAGGACGTTTCGGTACTTGCCAAAGAACTTGATGATAGTAAGCAGAGTTGGCAGCCACATGCCGTAATAGAAGATCCAGCAGGCAATCATCTGATTTTATGGAAATGTCCATCATCAAGAACATGGGATGAACTTGAAGCAGAGTATGATGTTGAATAATTAAAGAAACGAGGGAAAAAACGATGATGAAAATTTACACTTGTTATGCATGCGGTTTTCCAATCGCATTTGAAGAAACTGAAGTACCTGCAGCCTGCCCGGGTTGTGGAGCTCCTAGATCACAGTTCCTTGAAGAGCCATGGAACGGAAGTATTGATAAAAGAAGAATTCATGTAGATCCACCTGAAGTAGATCCTAATCGTGATCCTTTTGATATTTCTTTTCATCCAGCAAAGGACTTCATTCCTCAGAAAGGTGATGGACGTGTAAGAAGATGGATCATGGGATACAACAAAGGACAATCAGCAGAGATACGTTCATTTTATGAAGATATTTTTGGATGGGACATTATTGATGTAGAAGGAACAGATCCAGAGAATCCAATGATGTATTGTGCAACAGGTCCTGGAACAGCAGACTGGGAGCCACGTGTATGTTCTTTTGGATATGGATTCCTTGTACCAGCTGAAAAAGATGTAATAGCACCAAGTTTCGTAATTGAGGTTAAGAGTATTGATGAGACTGTTAAGAAAGCAATTGCTTGTGAAGGAAAACTTATTAAAGAAAGATTCACAATGCTTGGTGATGATTATGCAGTAATTGAAGATTCAGAAGGTAATCAGTATTATCTTTGGGAGCTTCCAGACAATATTCCAGATTACTGTATAAACGGTATTGCAAGTACGGGAGCTCGGTAGGCTCCATATGCTTGGTCACTAGAATAGAGCAGGAGGCAAAAACTTGGATGAAATAATTCTTAGAGCCGAACACATGTATAAAGAATTCGGTCCAACGAAAGCAGTTACAGATGTTACGCTGGAGCTGAAAAAAGGAAAGATAATTGGACTGGTTGGTGAAAATGGTTCTGGTAAATCTACAATCTCCAATATGATAGCTGGAACATATTCACCTACGAAAGGTGAAATGACATATAAAGGTCAACCTTATAGTCCTAAGTCAGTACTTGAAGCTAGAAAAGCTGGAATTCAGTATCTCACACAGGAGCAAGGAACAATTGATGGAATGACAGTTGCAGAGAATATGTTCCTTGGTGAAGAAGACACAATGTCAAAAGGCGGAATGGTAAGTATTCGTAAGCTAAACAAGCGTGCTACAGAGATACTTAAGGAAAATGGCCTTGAATATGTTAAGTCTACTGCTGCAATTGATAATTATTCATTTGAAGATAGAAAGATGATAGAGACGTCAAGGTCACTTAGTCATCAGCCTGATATTCTAATTATTGATGAGACAACAACAGCTCTTTCGCAGAAAGGACACGAGAGATTATATGAGATCATGTTTGAGCAGAAAAAAAAGGGAACAGCGATTCTTATTATTTCCCATGATCTTGATGAGATCAAAAAGCTCTGTGATGAAGTAGTTGTTATGAGAGATGGAAAATACATTAATACACTTTATGGAGAAGATATCGAACCAAATATTATACGTCAGAATATGATTGGAAGAGAAATCGAGGGATCTTATTACAGAGATGATTATGAGTGTACATATGAGAAGGATATTGTTCTTCAGGTTAAAAACCTTGGTGTTGAAGGTGTATTTTCAGATGTAAGTTTTGAACTTCACAAAGGAGAAATACTTGGAATTGGCGGTCTTAGTGAATGTGGGATGCATGAACTTCTAAAGGCTGTATTTGGAGCAATTAAACCAACAACAGGAAGCGTTATTCTTACTGAGAATTGTGTTGAACTTAAGAATACAACAGTTGCTGTTAATAATAAAGTAGCTTATATTCCAAAAGACAGAGATAAAGAGTCTCTGTTCCAGGCAACAAGCATTAAAGATAATATTGTTACATCTTCCTTTGATAAGATTAAAAAGGGAATATTCATCTTACCATCCTCAGAAAAGAATATTGCTAATAAAGTAGCTACAACGATGGAAGTTAAAATGCAGAACGTTGAACAACAGGTCAGAGACCTAAGTGGTGGTAATAAACAAAAAGTTGTTATCGCAAAATGGATGGCTAACGATTCTAAAGTCTTCATCATGGACTGTCCTACAAGAGGTATTGATGTAGGTGTTAAAGCTAAAATGTACAAACTTATGAGTTCTCTTAAGAGCCAGGGCATCTCAATTCTGATGGTTTCAGAGGAGATGATGGAGTTGATAGGTATGGCTGATAGAATCATCACAATGAAAGACGGGCATATAAGTAAGGAATTCAAAAGATCACAAGATCTTACAGAGTCTGTAATCATTAGCGAAATAGTCTGATAAAGGAGGCAAACTTAAGATGCATGATAAAATTCGTAAAGTTATTCCAATTGCGGGACTTCTAATACTTTTTATAGTATTCGCAGTTTCCACTAATGGCCTATTTATCAGATGGACTAATATCCAGAATCTGATTACACAGTCTGCAATTACTATGGTAGCTGCAGTTGGTACAGCATTTGTAATGGCACATAACAATTTAGATTTCTCCCTTGGTGGAGGATGTGCACTCAGTTGTGTTCTTGCATATCTCATTGGAGGAAATAATATAGTATTATTCTTTGCTTTATGTATTATATTTGGTATCCTTTGTGGACTGCTTTCAGCACTTTTACATATTAAAGGTGAGATACCAGCATTCATGGCAGGTATGTGTCTCATGTTCGCAGGACGTGGTGTTGCACAGTCCGTAAGTGCCAAGAAAACTATGCTTATTATCAAAGCAGCAAACTTAAATAATATCTGGTTTTTTGTAGGTGTTCTTCTTGTAGTAACAGTAGTTGGATTTGTAATTTTCAATTATACAAAGATTGGTAAATGCCAGAAACTTATTGGTTCAAATCCAAAAGCAGCAGAACTCAGTGGTATTAATGTCGGTAAATATAAGACAATTGCATTTGTATTAAGTGGTGCAACACTTGGTATTGCAGCTTGTCTGACAATTGTAAGAAGCCCTAACATCGTTGGTAATACAGGTCTTAACCTCGAAACCAACGTATTACTTGCATTAAGTCTTGGTGGAATGTCAATGACTGGTGGTTCGGCTTCCAAGATTCGTTCAGCAGTAATTGGTACATTGATCTTCTTCATTCTAAATAATGGTCTTACTCTCTGGGGTCTTGATCCTAATTATGTAGATATTGTTAAGGCGATATTCTTCTTGTTTACGGTAGCAATTTCAATAGACCGCTCACAGTATGACACAATAACCTAGAGGCCAACACGTGATATTAAATTAAAAAGAGGAGAAAACGAATATGAATAAAAAATTTAAAAAAATGATTACAAATGTACTTGCAGTTATAATGGCTTTAACTCTTAGCTTTGGTCTTGTAGGATGTTCAAATTCTTCAGACACTTCTGGAACAGGAGACGGAGGTTCAGCCAGTGGAAAGAAAACAAAAATCGGTATGATATGGTATGGAAACACTGATGCAATGGGTGGAACATTCTATTCATGGGCTAACCATGCAGCTGAAATTCTTAATGTAGAGCTTGTATGGAAACTGGGTAGCTTCACAACAGCAGATGAATTAACAGATTGTGAAAATCTTATTAGCGCTGGCTGTGACGGTATCTACTTTATTCCAATGGATACATCAGCTAATCTTCAGCTAAGTAATGCATGTAATGCAGCAAAGGTTTACTGGGCAACAAGTAACCGTGATATTCTTGACAAGGATATACTTTCAGCTTGTGAAGCAGATCCATATTTTGTAACACGTATCTATGATAACAGCTATGATATATGCAAAGAGATGGTTAAGAAAATGGCTGATATGGGAGTCAAGAAAGTATGTATGTTATCAGGTGATCCTACAGATGCCATGATGGTTGACAGAAATAATGGTTTCACTGATGGAGCAAAAGAATATGGTGTAGAAATTCTTGCAACATCACAGTTGGTATCTGGAGATTCTTCAGCTAATGTTGACAGCGTTAACAATTTCCTTACTCTTTATCCAGAAGTTCAGGGTATTCTTGCAGTATCTGGAACAGCTGGTGTTGGTGAAGCTGTGATTACAGCTCTTGAAAGTTCAGGAAGAGAAAAAGGATCAGTTAAGGTCGCAGCATTCGATACATTTGATGGTAATCAGAAAGCATTTGAAGATGGATGGCTTGCGGCTAGTTGTGGTGGATATACAACAGAATGTCTGATAGCATTTATTGCACTTGTTAATAGAGTACAGGGTAATCAGTTCTCAGATAAAGTAGCTGCAATGACACTTTCACCACTTCTTATTACAAGTGCTGAAGAGATGGACATTTTCTCAAAGTATGTTGATAACCCAGAAATCCATCTTTACAGCGATGATGTAATTAAGAGTCTTGTGGGTTCCAATGTGACTGTAGAGGATTATCAGAAAGTACTCGATGATTGGACAATTGATTTCGTAAAATCTGCAGTGAAAGAAAAGTAATAAGGTATAAGTAGTTAATACAATAAACGATTACAAATATTATGTGTTGAGGTGAAATTAATGAATAAAACAGTCATTACAATTAAGAATTATGCATTATCGGTAATTGTACCGTTATTGATGATAACTCTGTTACTGATAGTTTCACCCGAAACGCGATCAATTGGTGCAGTAGCTTCCCTGCTTCGGCAGGGATTCGCACCAGCTGTACTCGGATGGGGCGTTCTTTTCAACATGAAAGTTGGCAACTGGGATTTTTCCATTGGGGCAAGATTTGTACTTGCCACAATTCTTGCAGGAAATCTTGCAATGGATCTAAATCTTGGGGTTTTTGGAATGGTAGTCCTTGTTATAATAATTTCTTTACTACTAGGAGTTACTGTAGGACTTGTATATAAGTTCTTAAGAATCCCCTCTCTTATAGCATCTATTGGTATCTGTCTGATATTTGAGAGTATTACAAGAATCGTTTATGGAGGTGCAGGAGTTCATGTAACATCGCAATTCATGGTACTTGGAAAAGCACCATTTGATCTTATTACGTTTGCAATATGTTTTGCAGTAGCAGTATTCTTCTACTATAAGAGAAAACTAGGGTACAATGTCCGTGCAGTAGGAAGTAATCCAACAGTTGCAGAGACAAATGGCATCAATGTCATTAATACAAAGACATTAGCTCTCATCATTTCAGGACTTTTTGCAGGTCTTTACTGCATACTTATTCTTAATAAGTCAGGTGTATGTTCTGCAGTATCAGGAACACTTGGAAGTGCATCAACTGTATTTGATGCAATGATGTGTGTACTTATAGGTATGGCAATCTGCGGTAAAGGTAACATTGTATTTTCAATTTACTGTGGAGCTCTTATTACTCAGATTCTGAAGATGGGAATGATGGCTATAGGACTTCCAACTACATACAATAAGGTTGTAATTGCAGTTTTTGTAGTAATCTTCATGGTATCATCTTCAAAAACTGTAGAGATTAAGAGGTTTATGGAAAGATTCCACCGTAAATCGAAAGTAGATTAAAGCGAATATTTGATTATGTAATATTTATCAGGAGGAGAATCATTGTAATATCTGTAGATATAAAAATGATAGGATAACTTACAGGGAAGGGAAGGATAAATGAAGATAAGAATTCTATTTAGGACAGTTCAAAAGGTACTTCCTAAAAACAAGGAAAAACAAGCTGAGCTTGAATATAGAAGTGATCTTTCATGTGTAAGAATGGGAATACCTCTTCCAGTTAGAATGAGACCATTTACTGGAAATATGGAAGATAATATAAGAATTGCAGAAAGAGAATACAAATCCATTTCTGATTTTACAAGACTTCATGTTCAGTGGTTAGAAGATGAGGAATGCCAACAGATTGCAAAAGAATGGGAAGACTGTTATGAATGGCAGAGACAGGAGATTCTGTATGTAGATGATAGTAATGATCCAATAATTCCTTGGATACAGATGGCTGCAGAACAGGGTAAAACTATACGTTATACAGTTAATCCTAATTATACAATGCCATAAGCTTATCAATAAGGAAGGGGATTTATAGATATGAGATTTGTATACAGACAGACACAAAATATTCCGTTCGAGAAATGGTTACAGGAACTTGAACTTGAACGTAAGACAGATGAGGAAGAGGCAAGACTTGGTCATCCCCTTCCAAGAAGATACAGATATTTCTCGGGAATAGAGAACTCACAAACTAGAGTTCATGAGAGAATATACGATGATTTTGAAGCATTTGGGAAACTATTCGAAGGTTGGGCTGATGATGAAATATGCCAAAAACTGGAGGTTGAAAGACATAATTTCTATAATTGGGAAAGAGAAGAACTTCTCTATGTTGACGACCCAATTGACGTTGAAGAACTTAAAAAAGAATTGATTGCACAAGGCAAGGAAATATCTGAAATTTATAGATAATAAATAAGAAAATAATTTGGATTTAATATATATAAAACTAGAAAAGGAGGTTAAGAATGAAAGTATTAGCACTTGATTTTGGTGGAAGCTCGGTAAAATATGGAGTAGTTGATGAGAATGCAACAATCACCAACAATGGTAAATTTCCTGCACCACTTGATTCAATAGAACAGTTAACTGACGCAGTTAAAGAAATATATGAAGAATATAAAGATGATGTTGCTGGCATAGGAATTAGTTTCCCAGGCAATATAAATCCTGAGACAGGATTTCTCTATGAAGGTGGCGTATATATGAAGCTGTACGAGAAGAGTGTAAAAGAGTTAATTCAAGCAAACTGTAAATGTCCTGTCGAAATAGAAAATGATGGCAAGTGTGCTGCACTTTCTGAAGCATGGAAAGGTTCACTTAAGGATGTTAAGGATGGTATTGTTCTTATTCTTGGATCTGGAATTGCAGGTGGCATAATTAAAGATCACAAGGTCCACAGTGGAAAAGGATTTAATGCTGGAGAATTTTCTTACACTATAACTAATCCAGGTGATGCCAGTATTACATCCTGTGCATATTTTGCTTCTGCTGCACTTGGAATTACATACAAGTTATGCAAGATGAAGAATCTTGATTTTGCAGTACAGGATTCAGCACCTACACTTGAATATATGGACAAGATATTTGGTGATAAGTTCCCTAAGGAAGAGGATAGACTTAAACAAATTAAGGTTGACGGCAAACAGTTCTTTAAATGGGTACAAGAGGGGGATTCTGATGCAGTAAAAGTTTACAAGGATTTTGTTACAGCACTTGCTACTCTTATTTTTAATGCACAGATATGCTATGCACCAGAAAGAATAGTGATTGGTGGTGGACTAAGCCTTGCAGACCAGATAATACCTGATATTCAGAAAGAAGTTGACAGATATTATAAGGGATTCAATCTCAGTGATCGATTCAGAGCAGAAATTGTACGTTCAACATACCTTAATGAGTCTAATCTTTATGGTGCCACATATAATTTCATGATTCGAAATTCATAAAGGAGGGACAACTATGTTTCCAAAAAACTTTTTGTGGGGTGGTGCTACTGCTGCCAACCAAATCGAGGGCGCTTATCTTGAAGATGGTAAGGGTCTTTCCATACAGGATATTCTTCCACACGGTGTTGCAGGTCCTAGAACAGATGAACCAACTTCTGACAACATGAAGCTCATAGGCATTGATTTTTATCACAGATATGCTGAAGATATTAAACTTTTTGCTGAAATGGGATTTAAAGTATACCGTATGTCAATTGCGTGGTCAAGAATTTTTCCTAATGGTGATGATGTACAGCCGAATGAGCTGGGACTGGCATTTTACGATAAGGTTTTTGATGAATGTCATAAATATGGAATTGAACCTTTGGTTACTCTTTCCCATTATGAAACACCTTTAAATATAGCTAAGAAGTATGACGGTTTCAGAAACAGAAAGACAGTTGATTTATATGTAAGATATGCAGAGACTGTTTTCAGAAGATATTGTGGCAAGGTAAAATACTGGTTAACATTTAATGAAATTAATACAATTCTATCGGAACCATTTATGAGTGGTGGTATCTGGACAGAGAAGAGTCAGCTTACTCTTGGAGACAAGCTTCAGGCAATACATCATGAACTTGTTGCATCTGCTGCAGCAACAAAGGTTGCACATGAGATTAATCCAGAGAACAAAGTAGGATGTATGGTTCTTGCGCTTCCAACATATCCATTGACTTCAAATCCTTCGGATGTTATAAAGGCAATGCAGAACAATCATAATAACCTGTTATTTACAGATGTTCAGGTAAGAGGATCTTATCCATCATATGCAAAAAGATGGTACAAAGAAAACAACATTGAGATTCAGATGGAACCTGGAGATGAAGTGTTGCTTAAAAATTCAGTAGATTTTGTATCGTTCAGTTATTACTGGAGCTTATGCGCTTCTGCTGATCCAAATAAAGTAAAGTCGATGTATTTCTCTGATGCAGTTCCTAACCCATATCTTAAATCAACTGACTGGGGATGGCAAATAGATCCGCAAGGACTCAGATATATTCTTAACGAATTTTATGAAAGATACCAGAAGCCATTATTTATTGCAGAAAATGGACTTGGTGCAGTAGATGAACTTGTCAAGGATTCTGAAAACAACTATACAGTTAATGATGATTACCGAATAGACTTTCTGAAACAACATCTCCTTCAAGTAGAAGAAGCTATAGAGGATGGTGTAGATATTATGGGATACACATCATGGGGCTGTATTGATCTAGTAAGTGCATCCACAGCAGAACTAAAAAAACGTTATGGGTATATATATGTAGACCGTAATGATGATGGAACAGGTACTCTTAACCGTTATCGCAAAAAGAGTTTCTATTGGTACAAAAAGGTGATTGAGTCTAATGGAGAAAGTCTTCATGACTAAGAAATATAATGGGAAGAACCTGAGGCTGGTTATGATAAAGAATAAATTACAATATAATTACTGAAAGGATGATAAGAATGAAAGTAGAAAAGACAAACACGTATCCATATCGTGCACCAAAGAAGTATCCAAAGAAGAGCTTACATGGAAGACCACGTTTTTTACTTATATCATATAATGATTTTAAACGTTTCCAGAACTTCTATGTAAATGTATTTGGCTGGGACATGTTCGAACTTCCAGAAGCAGCTGGAGGAGCAAAAAAAGGAAGCTCTAATCCATCACTTCTTATCGCAACAGGACCAAGTTATGAAACATGGGAAGGACTTAATCCAGGACATATGAATTGTATTGGAACATATGTAGAAGGACCAGTTCCAAAGCCAACACTTATGGCAGAGATACACATGGATAGACCAGTAGCAGATACTGTAAAAGAGATGGTTGAAAACGGTGCAACATTAGTCGGAGACATTCCGCAAGAATCAGACGGTTGGGTAAGCCAGGCATTTATTAAAGACCCATCAGGTAATGATTATAAATTGTGGAAATGCCCAGATTCTAGGACATGGGATGAACCAGAGGCAGGATACGATAAAGAATAATACCCATTAGAAGGAGAAAATATAATGAAGAAGATATATACATGTTATGTATGCGGTTTTCCATTTGCATTAGAAGATGATCAGGTTCCAGATCTTTGTCCATCATGCAATTCATCAAAGGATAATTATCTTGTTGAGCCTTGGAATGGTAGCATTGAGAAGAGAAGAATTCATGTTGATTTTCCAAAGCCAGATCCTAATTGGAATCCGTATAATATTTCATATCATCATCCAAAGCAATTCCCTGCTCATACAAGACACGGTAGAGTAAGAAGATTTGTTCTTCCTTATGATGAAGACAAACTAGAAGAAACACGTAAATTTTATAAAGATGTTATGGACTGGGATATGTATGATACGGAGCATTCAGATCCAACACATCCCCTTATATTCTGTGCAACAGGTCCTGGTAATGCTAACTGGGAGCCTAAATTCCCTTCATTTGGATATGGATACTTAAGAGCCAGAGGCGATGATGAAACAGGCGCGGATCCAAGATATGTTGTTGAGGTTGATAATATTGAAGATACACTAAAGAAAGTTGTTGAATTCGGTGGAGAGGTTCTTAAAGAAAGATTTACAGTTGAAGGAAATGATTATGCTGTAATAAAAGATAGTGAAGGAAATGCAATGTACATCTGGGAAACACCAGCTAATGTTACATGGGATGAACCAGAGAGCCAGAATATCTCATTTAGAAATTAATAGAGATGACGACTTTTGGTCTTTGAGCAACACTTCTCAATAAAGATAAGCAGATTGGAAAGGGAAAACAGTTATTAACAAATAACTTAAGTACTAAGTACATAAATTAAATATGGACAAGCACAATCCCCCTTGAATTCGATATACTATGTAATATCAATGTATGAATTCAAGGGGGATTTCAATGAAAAAACGCATCATTGCTTTATTCATTGTATCACTTATGATATTTTGTATTTGCGGCTGCAAGAAAAGTAGTAAATTAATTGAAGTTGATTTGACGGAAGTCGCTCACTCTATCTTTTACGCTCCAATGTATGTTGCAATAGAAGAAGGTTACTTTGAAGAGGAAGGATTACAGATTAATCTAGTTAATGGTCTTGGTGCAGATAAAACGATGACAGCAGTTCTAAGTGGTAATGCAGATATCGGTTTTATGGGATCGGAAGCCTCGATCTACGTATATAACGAAGGTGAAAAAGACTATGTGGTTAACTTTGCTCAGTTGACCCAGCGTGCAGGTAACTTCTTAGTAGCAAGAGATAAAACAATTGAGGGTGAATTTGACTGGGATTTATTAAAGAATAAGACTGTAATTGGTGGACGTATTGGTGATTGACATTAACTAATGTAAAAAATGTGTTTAGTTTTAAACAAATTATATGGACAGAACAAGCCACCGGCTCACTTAGCCGGTGGCTTGTTCTGACATAAAAGATAATGTTGTAGTAGTGCAAGTGATAATGATATCTTTATTCAACATATTTCAATATAATGTTCTAAACATATTTCGCAGACTATCCTGGAGAATATTGGCGGCCTCGGATAGGATGATACCTGGGCGACGAACCAGAGCATAATCTCGGTAGACTGGTGATGAAAGCTTATAATAACAGGGGGTTACGGTAGGGTCTTTGATGGTGCCAATCAATATTTTAGGAATGAAGCCTACACCCAATCCAGAGGCAATCATCATATGTACTGTTTCCCAATTCATTGTTTCACATATTATATTGGGGTGAAACCCCGCCTCTTCGCAAAGTCTTAATCCAATCGTGGTAAATTTTTGCACCTTTTTAAGTCCTATGAAGGATTCATTTTTCATAAGTGAGAGATCAATGGTGGGATAATTTCCATCCTTTATTGCATTGGAAGGATAACTGATGTTAACAGAGTGATTCCTGTAAATAGCAAGAAAGATTTCTTCGTGATAAATTGTTTCATACTCTAGTAGGTCATTCTTGGGATAAAGGGGGAGAGTGCAGAAGTCCAGTTCCCCTTTAATAAGTTTATCTTCTAGGTTAACTGAAAACTCTTCGACAATGTCTACATTAATCTGTGGATATTGACGAAGGAAGTTCGGTAGAATATGAGGAAGATAATGCTGGCTGTAGAACGGAGATATTCCCATATGAACAGTATCTTTTTCCATTACATTTAACATCATTACCTCATGACGCATAGCTTCATAAAAGTGTACTATTTGTCTTGAATATAACAGAAAAGCTTTGCCTGCCGGTGTGAGCTCCGTTGTGTGGCCTTGTCTTGTAAATAAGGATGCACCAATTTCCTCTTCCATTTTTTTGATTTGCTGGCTCAGTGCAGATTGACTGATATACAGCGCATCAGCAGCGGCAGAGAGGGTCGGCATCTGAGATATGGTGATAAAATATTGAAAACATCGGATATTCATAGACAACCTCCTCGAATATAAGTTTTTCTTATGAATTTATTCTATAATGATATTGGACATAATGCAATACTCTAGTATAAAATGATTAAAAAGTAAGTTATCCAAATGGTTTTATTAGATATAATTACTAAATGGATAATTTATTTTAAAAAAATACTGAAGAAAGAGGGAATTTTATGAAAAAGACAATTGCTAGCTTACTAATTATCTCTATGGTATCGGGTTTGTTCACAGGCTGTGGTAAGAGCAGTACTCCTGATGCTAACACTGACAAGGTTGAAACCCGTTACTTGACTCTGTCTGCTGTTGCAGCCAGTTCCGGTCTGTTCCCTTATTGTGTTGCTTTAGGGAATGTTCTGAGCAAACTACCTGAACTGGACATTACTGTTGCTGAGTCTGGTGGTAATGTTGCCAACACTCAGGAACTACGTATTGGAGAAGTTTCAATTGCAAACTCTATTTCCAATACTGACTACGAAAGCTATACTGGTACTGGATCTACTTTCACTGATCAGCCTTTCACGGATGTCCGTATTCTCTGGTATTACGAGTCTACTCCTATTCAGGTGTTTGTAGCTGAGGATACCGGTATAGACTCCTTGTCCGATTTGGATGGTCAGGACTTCAATCCTGGTGGTACCGGCACTGCTGCTTCTGTTGTAATGCATGATGCACTGGATACTCTGAACATCCACCCAAAATACTTTGAAGCTGCACAGTCTGACGCTGGCGACGCCTATTCAAACCGTCAGATTGTTGGTTCTGTTAAGACCGGCTCAGCTCCTGACAGTTACATTGTTCAGGCCCACACCAATCGTCCTGTTAAGCTAATCAACTTCACTGACGAAGAATTGACAACCGTTCTGGCTGCTATCCCATCCGTTACCACTGGGACTGTTCCTGCTGGTGCATATGAGGGAATAGACTATGAGATTCAGACATTGTGTACATATCAAGGTATCCAGGTTGACATGAGTTTTTCTCAGGAGCTGGTTTACAAGATGTGGAAGGCTATGTGGGAAGATTATGATGAAATATGGAAGACCGCATACGTTAACGGCGCTAACAACAACATTCCTGAAATGACTTTACAGGCTGCAAAGACTCCTCTTCACGCCGGTACTGTTCAGTACCTGACAGAACTGGGTTACGAGGTTCCAGCTGAACTCATTCCTGAGGAGTACGTTCCTGTCCCATAAAAACTTAGAGAATAATCTGATTTAGTGTATTGTGGACGCGTCCTACATTCACCATGAGAGAAATTGGAGGTTACTATGAGAAAATTAACAGGATTCTGGGGCATCTTTGTGAAGGTACTTTCTGTAGCATTGATTCTGTTCCAGCTTTATACTACGGGCGTGCATCTATTCTCTGATATTATTCAGCGAAGTGTGCATCTGGCTTTTGTTTTGACTCTGGTCTTTATTATGAAGCCTATGCGCAAGGGCAAGTGCTTAGACCATGTACCTTGGTACGACATACTTTTTGCGATTTTGTCTGCTGTAAGCTGTATTTATGTTACCACAATTTATGATGTGATTGTCTATCAGCCTCTACAGTGGGTGTCTGTGTTTGACAAGGTATTTGCAGTAATTTTGGTTATTCTGATACTGGAAGCTAGCCGTAGAAGTGTTGGGTGGACATTCCCAATTCTAGCTATCGCATTCCTGATTTATGCCTTTTGCGGAGAGTCATTCCCTGATATTTGGAGACACCAGAACTTCTCTTTTAATAAGATATTCCAGAATTTGTACCACAATGGTACAGGTATTTGGGGTACCATGTTGGGTCTATCTGCTGTTATGCTGGCAATGTTCAGTATTTTCAGCGCGATCCTATCTGGAACTGGTGGTGCTGAAACCTTCATTAAGATGGGTCAGCGTATTGCTGGGCGTTCCACCGGTGGTTCTGGTAAAATCGCTGTTATTGCATCCAGCTTGTTTGGACTGATCTCTGGTTCTGCTATGGGCAACGTTGTTGCTACCGGTGTTTTTACCATCCCTTCCATGAAAAAAGCTGGGTACTCAAACGAGTGGGCTGCAACTGTCGAAAGTGTGGCATCAACTGGTGGTCAGATTCTGCCTCCGATTATGGGTGCTGCAGCTTTCATTATGGCCTCCCTCATTGGTGAGGGCTATCTGACCATTGCAAAGGCTGCAATTCTACCTGCAATCCTGTTTTATGTTAGCTGCTTTATTGCCATTCACTTAGTATCTAGCCGTGACGGTATTCGCGGTAGTGATGAAAAACCTCATATTAAAGTTACTTCTTACATAACTATTATAGTGCCTTTGGTTATATTCCTTGCTTTCTTGTTGCGTGGCTACACCGTTACCATGGGTGCATTCTGGGCAACAATACTGGCATTGTTGACTTATATCTTGTGCTTCTTGTATGATAACAGAAATATTAAGACCACATTAAAATCTACTGCTGATATTTGTTTCAACACATGTACTAAGGGCAGCTCTAGCATCGTGGAAATGTGCGGAATTTTGGCTGGTTCTCAGATTGTTATCGCTTTGATTTCTCTTACTGGTTTTGCAACCAAGCTATCTGGTGTCATTGTTTCTCTTGGTGGAAAAAGTGTATTCCTGTGTCTGGTGTGTTCGATGCTTGTTTGTATTCTACTAGGTATGGGTCTGCCTACCACTGCAGCATATGTGCTGGGTGCCTCTGTCCTGTCACCAGCATTAATTACTTTAGGTATCTCTCCGCTGTGTGCGCACCTGTTTGTTATGTATTATGCCTGTCTGTCTGCAATTACACCACCAGTTTGTGTTGCAGTATTCATGGCTTCCGGTTTGGCAAAATCGAACTGGTTTAAAACGGGATGTCTTAGCTGTATGGTTGCCTTACCGATATTCATCATTCCATTTACCTTCTGCTATAATCCTGCACTATTACTGGAAGGTAGCTTGATGCAAGTAGTCTTTGCTGCAATAACTGCTGTGATTGGTGTTGTGATGATCAATGTATGTACCGTTGGCTATCTGCGCAGCAAAGTAAATGTTGTTACTCGTGCATTGTGCCTGATTGGTGGAATTTTGATGCTGATGCCTCAGTACCTGCCCAGTCTCATTGGCTTTGTAATCGGCGGCGCTGCCATAATAGTTGCTTGGCGGAAGCCATCAACTATGCAAGCGCCGTAGGTGGGAGGAGCATATGAAAAAATCTTTCTTCCCGGATTCCGGCACATGGCTAAAAGGAAATATTCACTCTCATACTACACGGACGGATGGACTTTGTCCACCTGATCGGCAGATTCGTGACTACCTCGAGCAGGGTTATGATTTTCTTGCTATTACAGACCATAATGTGGATGATTCGCACCAGCTGGGAGAAAATATGGATATTTGCATAATCCCCGGTTGGGAGCGAGATATTCGACATACCCCGGAGAACACCAAGTGTATTCATGTGGTTGGTTTGTACTCTGTAAATGCTGATGAAATGCCCGTGCGTGAGGAACGACGTTATGATTGCAATGAAATTCAGAATCAGCAATTGGTTGATGAAATGGTTGCTTGCAAAGAATTTGTGGTTTTGGCACATCCGCGATGGAGCAGAATGACACCAGATGAAGTGCTGGAGCTGTCTGGTTTCCACGCAATCGAGGTGTTCAATACTGGATGCGAACGTCTTATGCATGCAGGCCGAGCAGACTTGTACTGGGATCTGCTTCTGCAAAGTGGTCGTAAGGTCTGGGGCATTGCGTGCGATGACACCCATGGAAAGACTGCACGGAGTGATCGATTTGGTGGTTGGATAATGGTCAAATCCACAGAGCGTACTGCTTCTAGAATTATTGATAATTTGAAAGATGGCCGCTTCTATCTGAGTCAGGGGCCAAAAATTGAGGACTGGGGAATAGAGGATGATAAAATCTATTTCAAATGTAGTCCTTGCAAGGAAATTCATATCATTTCTTATCTTACAAGAGGACATAGTATTTATGCCAATAAGGGTGAAACTCTGACCGAGATTACCTATTCCCTAAAGGGAGCAGAGAAGTATATTCGCATCGAATGTATTGATGAAGATGGAAATACTGCATGGACAAATCCACATTTCTTTTAAGAATTAA
>JAEYPP010000005.1 GCA_023410575.1 Bacillota bacterium
TGGAACTGAAACTTCGAGTATCTGATCTTGAAGCTTTCTGTTTTCGATTGTTTTCTCAATGTTGGCTTTTACCTTATTCTCATAACCCGAGTAGGTATGAACAACGTACCAATTAGCCTCTGACATATAATCACCCTATCCCAAAATTTGTTTGATACCACTGTTTACGCAGAAATCAATAAGCGCTATAACGATACCAAGGATGATAGTTATGACAACAACAGCTAATGATTGCTTTGCAAGCGATTCTTTATCAGGCCAGATAATCTTCTTGAACTCGGATTTCAGACCCTTGAACCAGCTTTTCTTTGGAGCTTTTTCTGTAGTATTTGCAGTTGTTTCTCCCATAATCTCACTTTCCTTTCCGTTTAAAAAGGTATCAATTATTTAGTTTCTTTGTGTAATGTGTGTGATTTACAGAATTTACAATACTTCTTGGTTTCCATTCTGTCAGGATGGTTCTTCTTTTCCTTCGTAGTGTTGTAATTACGTTGTTTGCATTCTGTACATGCCAATGTAATTTTTACTCGCACAACTTCCACCTCCGTTAATTTTTCGTGGTGAACAAAGCATCTTAGATAATTAAATATGCCAATTTAATAACCGTGCTTTATTCATGTGTTAATACGGTCTTTCTGTTTTTAAGCATAAAAAAAAGACCTCTTCCATAGCTGTTTTACTATATCACAATTTAAAATGTTCGTCAAACACTTTTTTTCCTACTCTTTCGTGCATTAATTAATATTTTATTTTTTCTTCTGTGCCTTATACTGTCTTGGTGTAACTCCTGCTGTTTTCTTAAATACTCGTGTAAAATAATTAGGATCACGATAACCTACTTTAAAGCAAATTTCTTGAACGGTATTATTGGAATACGCTAACCATTCCTTTGCCTTGCGTATTCTTACATTAGTCAAGTAATCGACAAATGTAATACCCGCCTGTTCACGAAAAACTCTGCTGAAATACTGTGGACTTAAATTTAGAAGTCTTGCACACTCTTCTAAAGTAATATCTTCATCATAATGAGAATCGATATAGCGCAATGCTTTTCGAATGTCGGCATACGTAGTTGTATTCTGCAAATCACGTACTGCCTTTAGAATATAACTAACACTTCGGTACGCCCATGCGCTTATTTCCTCTTCTTCGATATGGTAGAGTTGTCGCCCTAACTCCATATAATTAGTATACTCACTTTCATTCTTCCCATCATACCGTGCGATATGCGAAGCCATTACCAAAAGCTCAAACATTTTATTTTTTTTGTCAGTCTCAGAAAAATGTTGCATTAACTCAAGTAATGCTGTTAAATTGTTCATCGCTTCCTCGCTACCCTCTCGGATATGTGTTAAAAACTTTTGCTCTAATTCACTATAGAACTTTTCATCTCCTTCTATATTAATGGCCGCACTTTTACTCAATATACCCGTACCCGAATCATCATATCTTAAATTACGAAGGGCCTCCTCGTAAGAAACAGACAATTTATTAACTGGTTTTTGAGAGCCAATTCCTATCTTTGCATCCATAGAAAACATCTCTCGAAATACTTTACGAACATAATTACCATATCGAATTTGTTCTGTGACTGAAGTATTGCGATCCTTTTCTAGACCAAATCTCGCCATAACAAAGAGAACGATTCTCCTTGAAACCTCTCTCCCGACGATACAACGATAGCCTGGAGTGACATTCTTCTTAAGTTGTCTAGAATACCTCTCATAATTTATCGGAGTCTCATTATCATTTTTATCCAATGAGATATAGATTACATAACCAACTCCACTAATATTGAGTAAATACTGATAGCGCTGCCACTCCCAGTTAAGATCCCCATTAAACAATACAGAATATATAAAGGAGAACTCGATGAGTTCATTTGCTTGCTGAGCCAGCTTTTCTCGATCACTAATTAATTGCATACGTCTATCATTTCTGGCACGCAGAAAATTTTTTGTGATAACTGCTAACTTTTCTTTACTAACAGGAAGATCTAAAATATCTAATACTTGACATTGAATCATCTTCCGATAATCATCTTCTTTAAAATTATCTCCATAAATTACTGCATGAATATCACTATTTAATTCTCTCAATCCACCAATAACAGAAAAACCACTACCACCTCGATACTGTGCTGCTACAAATAAAAGATCATATTTCTTTTCCGAATATAATTTTAAGGCCATATCATGAGTATTGGCTGTATCGATACATTCAATATCCTGTATAAAATCACATAGCATAGATGATAGAATCCGATATGTGCTTAAATTACTATCTACAACTAAAATCTTCATTTTTTCCCCCAAAAAACCTCAAAATAATAGATAATTAATAATTTATTATCTTTAAACTTATACTATTTTCTATTTTGCCATATAAGTGCCACTAAAACAACATAAAATTTGTATAAATGCATGATTCTTTTCTGTAAAAAGTGTGGTATTATTTCAGTGGTGTAAAAATAAATTAAAGCTTATACTATATTCAAGGAGAGTTCTTACAATATGAAAAAAGAAAGAAAAAAAATTAAATATGTGATGATAGGACTCGTACTTTCATTAGCGTTAGTTCCACTTCTAAAATCAAGTGATGCAACAAACACTAACGTGAATAATGAGCTCATTGTATTATGGAAAGATGGTGTTTCAGCCGAAGAAAAAAGAGATTTTCTTTCTACATATAGTAATCAATTTACCATTACCTCCGAATATGAGAATTTTATGTTAATTACTACAAGTGATATTACAACCGCTCAATGGCTACGAAATCATCTTGCTTCTAACCCATCACTTTGTACTGTCGACTATAACTCGGAAATTGATTTATGCAATACCAACGACCCCTATTTTGAAACTCAATGGGGGCTCAATAACCCTGGTAGCTATGATGAGCTAGTTGGTGATAATCTAGTCAAAGTATACTCAACTAATGATGTCGATATGAACATCCCAGATGCCTGGGCGCTATATAATAATGATGATATGAATACAAGGAAAGTAGTAGTAGCTGTTATTGACACTGGTGTTGATAATAACCATCCTGATCTAATTGACTCAATGTGGGTGAATAAAGGAGAAATTCCAGAGGATGGAATTGACAATGACAAAAATGGATATATTGATGATGTTTTTGGTTGGGATTTCTATAATAAAGATAATACTGTCTGTCATTACGAGATTGATGCAAAAACAGATGAAATTCGTTCCTCAAAGGATGATTGTGACGATCACGGAACCCATTGTGCAGGAATTATTGCTGCCACAGCTAATAACAAAATCGGTATTGCCGGCGTCGCTTCCAATATCGATGCAAAAATTATGGCATTAAAGATCCATGGAGGCACCAATGGAAAGGGAACAATTGCGGATGCGATTCTTGCAATCAAATATGCAACCGTAATGGGTGCAGATATCGTAAATATGAGCTGGGGATCCACTACAAAAAATAAAGCATTGCAACAAGCAATTTCCGAAGCCCCAATGCTTTTTATTACTGCTGCAGGTAATACTGGTGATGATAATGATAAAGTACCAGTTTACCCTGCTAGTTATGACTTACCTAATGTCATTTCAGTGACCTTTATTAACCAATATGGATACATAACATCAAAATCTAACTATGGAAAAAATTCCGTTGATGTTGCAGCACCTGGAATGAATATTATGAGTACTTCGGTTGGTGCGTACTCTACGATGTCTGGTTCCTCTATGGCGGCACCTCATATCACTGGATTAGCTGCAATTCTTTACTCATGTGGAGATAAAGTAACTCCAGATAGTGTAAAAAAATTAATTACCCAGAATATTAAGAACTTAGTAGGTCTTGACGGAATGATTAAAAATCCTGGCATTCCGGATGCCTACCGTATCATGCAAAGACTTCCTTATTTAAAATTTGATACGATAGCTCCGACACTAGATATCAATACGTATTATGAAAAAGATACAATTAAGTTAGGTATCTATAGTAAAGACAAACAAGGCTCCGGTGTTCGTGTAGTAAAATATCTTCCCGGTAAAAAAAGTAAAAAAGATTTTAAGAACGGAACTATAGGTACCTCGATTACCTCTAATTCACTTGAACTAAATAAAGGTGGTTTTTACACATTCTATACTAGTGATTACTCTAATAATGAAAATATTGTTGTATATGAGGTAATGGATGATAAAGAAGCTCCTTTAGTTTCTTCTTCCTACTACTATTCCTTAGATGGTAAAGCAATAACCGTAAATCTAAGAGTAATTGATGAGTTAAGTGGAGTCAAAATAATTAAGTATGCGAAAGGAAAACGTTCTGAAAAAGATTTCGCATCTGGTTATCTGGGCAAAAGTATCTATTTAAAGAATAATTCTACTACCATACGACTAGATGAACCCGGTGAATATACCTTCTATGCCACTGATTACCGTGGAAACAAGATAGTACACGTTATAAATATTGCAAAAAAACCAATTCGTAGCATTACAGTACCTTCAAATACCATTAGTGTCTCAGTTGGTGATTTACAAAAACTTAAAGTATCCTATTCACCACAACTAACAACCGATAAGCTTTTTTATTCGTCATCAAATCCTAATATTGCAAGTATAAGTCAATGGGGGGCATTATATGCGAAAGCCAAAGGAAGAGCAATAATAACCATCTCCTCCACTTCTGGTGTCTCAAAAAAAATTATAGTAACTGTGGAATAGATCCATTCTTTTTCATGCCACTAAAAATATAAGTATACGATAAAAAAGAGGTCTTTACTTAATGTAATAGCCTCTTTTTTTCATGAATTACCCTAGATTATTTAGTTAATAATGTCTCTAATTCTGTAATTAGAGAATTAAAAAGATTCAATGCTTCTTCAATTGGAGCTGGTGTACTCATATCAACTCCTGCAATTTTAAGAAGACTAATTGGATCTGTACTGCAACCTCCACTTAAAAATCTTAGATAATCTTCAACTGCTGGTGTCCCCTCCTTTAGAATACGATTCGACAGAGCAATAGCAGCTGAGTAACCAGTTGCATATTGGAACACATAGTAGTTATAGTAGAAATGTGGTATTCTTGCCCATTCCACATCAATCTGAGAATCAATAACAATGTCATCTCCATAATATTTTAAATTTAAACTATGATAGATGTCAGACAGCACTTGAGCTGTTAAGCTTTCCGAATCTTCTACAAGCTGATTAATTATTAGTTCAAACTCAGCAAACATAGTCTGTCGGTATAAAGTTGCTCTAAATTTGTCAAGGAAATGATTAATTAGGTAAGCTTTTTTCTGCTCATCTTCCGTATTCTTTAACAGATGTTGCATCAATAGCGACTCATTACAAGTAGATGCAACCTCCGCAACAAATATCTTATAATTCGAATATATATTTGGCTGATTGCGATTGCTAAGATAAGAATGTATTGCATGTCCCATCTCATGTGCAAGTGTGAACATATTATCAATGGTATCCGCATAGTTCATTAACACAAATGGATGAACTTTGGCACCTGCAGAATATGCTCCACTTCGTTTTCCCTCATTCTCATAAACATCAACCCAGCGGTTTTCAAAGCCACTCTTAAGTATTGACAAATACTCTTCACCCAAAGGCTCTAATGCCTTCAAAATTGTTTCCTGTGCTTTTTCGTAACTTACCTTCGCATTCATCTCATGAACCATTGGAGTGTAAAGATCATACATATGAAGTTCATCCACATTTAAAATTTTCTTTCTAAGTTTAACGTAACGGTGCATTGCTGGAACTTGATTGCTCACCGCCTCAATTAAACTATGATATACCGACACAGGAACTTCTGTCTCATCAAGTGATGCTTCAAGGTTTGATTTGTAATTGCGAATTTTTGCATTAAATTGAAGTTGCTTTATTTGAGCATTAAGTGTTGCTGCTAAAGTATTCTTAAATTGATCGTAGACTGAATATAAAGCTTTGAAAGCATCTTTTCGTACTCTTCGATCTGGACTTTCCATAAATGGTATAAAATTACCGTGTGTAATTCTTACTTTATCCCCATCCTCATCAATGATTTCAGGAAAAATGATGTCCGCATTGTTTAGCATGCCATAAATATCTGCTGGTGCAGCCGCCAAATCAGCTGATGCAGCTAATATTCTTTCTTCCGCTTGTGATAAGATATGATCCTTCTTTCTACGCTTTACATCAATATGACGTTGATAAAGTAATAAATCATCCTTCTCTTCATAAAAGCGTTGAAGTACTGCTTCCGGAATCGCGATTAATTCTGGGTCTTCAAATGATAGTGCCTCTGAAATTTCTACATACATACTCATAAAAGTACCATACATACCTTGATAAGTTGCATTTTTGGTATCTTCATCTCGTTTTCGGCCTGCATATTGAGCTAAATTATCAAGCAAAACATCGATTTCATCATAACATTGATAGAACCCTAGTAACTCAGTTGCACTATTCCCTAATTTACCTTTAAACTTTAGTAAACTGCTTTTTAGTTCTTTCGCTTTCCTTAGATCTTCATACCATGCCTCATCCGTAAGGTATAAATCCTCAGTAGCCCATGTATATTCCTTGATGACCTCGCTTCGCTTTTTTAGCTCTTTACTCATAAAATTTCCTTTCTCACTCTTAATTAAACTTAAGATATTACTTCAATTAATAACTTCATCTTACATCTAACTAATTATTTTCATCTCTTGTATATTATCTATTTTACTTACAGACTCTCCTATAATAAGTTCTGATTTTAGAATGACGCGTGTTAGTGGTGTTGTCATAGGACTCTCCATCAAACTAATTAGATTTTTAGCAGCTTCCTCACCAATCTTGTCAGTGTCTTGCTTAACTGTTGTCAATTTGGGATCGAATGCTTGTGATATCGATATTCCATCATAACCCGCTACTGATATTTGCTCTGGAAATCTAAGACCCCTTCTTTTAATTGCTTTTATTACACCAAGTGCTGTATAATCATCAGGTGCCATGATACATGTCGGTCGTTCCTTGCAATCTAGCAAATGATAAGTATACTCCTCAGCCGATTCTGCCTCTCGGTATCTTCCCTCTAGATAGTAATAATCAGGAATTTGGATTTTATGTTCAGCAAGAACTTGATTAAAAGCCACCAGACGATTGTGTGTAACCGCACTCTTAGTCCCGTAAATATAAGCAATTTTTTGATGTCCCTGCGATACAATATACTCCGTTAAGTCTCTCATACCGCTAGAATTATCAGAGATAATACTAATTGCTTCATTAAATGAATGATCGATTGTTACTACTGGAAAATCACTATTAACAACTTCTAGTACCTCAGGATTCGTAAAATCTGCACAGACAATACATATGCCATCAAAATTTCTATATTTACAATGTTCAAGATACGTCATCTTTCGATTACCAATATTGTTCTCAATAAAGGTAATGTCATACCCTCTCATACTTGAATTCTCACGAAATGCTGCCAGTATATGTGCAAAGTACTCGTTTCTTAATCCATAAGATGATAGAGTATCAAATAAAACTCCAATATTATAGGACTTCTTTAGTTTCAACTGACGAGCATAAGAATTTGGAACATATCCAAGTTCATCAGCGACTTTAAGGACAGCTTTCGTTGTCTCTTCTCCAATCTCACGATATCCATTTAGAACTTTACTTACTGTAGAAACTGAAACATTACACTTTAAAGATATGTCTCTAATCGTCGTCATCTTACTTATCTCCCAATTAATTTGACTTCCCTATAATTTTATAATCTTAGTCAATTTTCTTAAAAATTGGCTTAAGTTTACTATAAACAACAGCTCCAATTATACCGATTGCCATCCCTGTAATCGTTCCCCCAATGATTAGTATGAATAAATAGTTAATCATAACTTCAGACATTACAATCATTGCTACTACGATCTGTCCGATGTTATGAAAAACGCCTCCTGCTATTGATACTCCAACCATGCTAAAGCCTTTTATCTTTTTCATTAGATACATCGTAAAGAAAGCCATACTTGCCCCAGCAATACTAAACCATAGCATCATCATATTACCAAATGTCAAGGATGATAATAATACTCTGACAATTGATAAACCGAATGCTGCCTTCGCTCCAAGTAAATATAGAGCTATTAATACGACAATGTTGGCCAGTCCCAATTTCATACCAGGTATACCAAAACTAATCGGAATCAGACTTTCAATATAGCTAAAAATAAAAGCGAGTGCTATTAACATACCATAGGTGGCAACTTTCTTTGTAGATCTCTTTTGCATATAACTACCTTTCTTGCCTTTCTATTGCTTGATTATAACGCATGATGAACTTATTCGCAAACAAAATTTCACATTTTTTACAGGAACATTAGTATTCTTTATAAAGTAACCAAAACAATCGTATTTGATGTAAAATTGCAGGTGTACCATATGATAGAAAAATAGGTTATTATACCGAGAAATAATATTGCAAATAATCTCAGTATAACAACCTCGTTTACTAACTTTCTGTCTTCATAGCTTCTATCGCACTAATCTTTGTTGCTCTTCTTGCTGGAATATAACCTGCTAAAACACCAATCAGGATTGAGAACAATGCTGCGACAAATGGTAGCCATATCGGAATCTGAGAAAACTGGGCACCAGTAGAATCAACATACCAACCATTTCCCGGAATAATAGAGGAAAGTAGAGGTCCTCCATATTTATTAACTGCCCAAGAAGCAATATAGCTCAATCCTATACCTATAACTCCACCAATCAGTCCAATTAGACCAGCTTCAAACAAAAATAGCTTTTTAATATCTTTGATTAAGCAACCCAAAACCTTCATAACACCAATCTCTTTCGTACGTTCATAGATTGACATAACCATTGTATTGGCGATGTTAATTGCCGATACTATCATCGCAACTGCTCCAATCGCACCGAACACCAATTTAAGCATATTCGCTGTTTCAATCATAGGATCAAGCTCAGTCATTGCACTATAAGCTGTAACACCCATTGCAGTTATTTGTTCTACCACATCCGATACTTGACGAATGTCTTCTACATTAACGATAAGTTGATCATAGGTTTCTAACTTTTTTAACGCTTTTTTTCGATCCTCAACTTTTAGTATATTTGCATACTTCTTATACAGTTCTTTAAAATAGTCAATATCCATGTAAGATTGCCAACTATACTGAGAATCATCACCCTCTTCAAAGAACAAAACGCTATCATTAATCTTAAAGTTAAAATTTTTCTTGCCCTCTGGCAACTGGTACTCCCAAAATTCACCGATAACTTTATCTTTGTCAAGATCGATCACTTTTGGTTGATTGGAACGCCCACTGGTATTCCAAAAGTTATTCAAATCATTTCTGCATAGGATAATTTTAGATTTGTTTTCTTTCGTTAACATAGTACCATCACTAAGCAGAGGATACCCGAAATCACTTGCTGAAGCATAGTCTATTACATTAACATAGGTACCACCTTCATACTTACCACTAACCAAATGTATATATATACCAAATTGCGGGGATACATACTTTACGTTCTCAATCTGCTTTATCTTTTCAACCAGCTCGTCATTTAGCTCAGCGCTCTTTGATACACCACCTGTGCTATCATCATAATTGTAGCTCTGGTAAACATTGATAAGAGAGAGTCCGCCATTTTGCATTACTGCTTCTGTAAATACGTTGTTGATACCAATACCAATAGAGAACATAACAACTATGGATATCGTACCAATTATCATACCAATAATCGTCAATGCAGTTCGAGCTTTTCGGCGAAACAGATTTCTTAACCCCATTTTAATTAAATCGCTAATCTTCATATAAATCAAATCCTTTTTTGATTCTCTTTTTCGCTAATAAAATGGCAAACACAATGCTAAGCACTAGAGTTCCTGCTGAAATACCAATCACAAATAACCAACTTGACATCAAGGAACCATTGGCTTTTGTAGTGGAACCATCCATTCCCATCATAGTTTCACTGTTCATAAAGGATTGATCAAAGTCACCACTCATGTCCTTACCATCATATGTTGCTCCATCGCTTATGACTTCACCTTCACTTGCTACTTCACCTTCGCTTGCCACTTCACCTTCACTTGCTACTTCACCTTCGCTTGTTGCTTCACCTTCACTTGCTACTTCACCTTCGCTTGTTACTTCACCTTCACTTGTTACTTCACCTTCACTTGTTGCTTCACCTTCACTTGCTACTTCACCTTCGCTTGTTACTTCACCTTCACTTATTACTTCACCTTCGCTTGTTGCTTCAACTTCACTTAACAATATTTTTGCATATCCTTGCTGATTTAACATCACTTTCATCTTTATTCCTCCCCTTCCTATAAATCCTCTTCTCTCTTACGAAGTTTCTTCTTATAGCAATTGATAATTATAATACGAACTACCGGAATAAAAATTGCAAGAATAGCTAATTGGATTAATACAAATAACCAAACCGGCATAATATCTTTTTTTGCTTCTGTTTCTCCTTCATTAAAACTTGGGATACCAGGATCAATGTAACCGTCACCCATATCACCCGGAGTCATAAACTCACCAACATTAATATCACTAAATTCATGCCGATATTCTACAGGTTCACCATTACTATCTTCGAACGAAACAATTAAGGTGCCACCACACATACCAGCCATCGTTGGCATGACCATAAGTTCTACATATTCAGGACTACCAGGTTGAATCGATCCAAAGTAAACAGAAGCTCCCGATTCAAGAGCGAAATCGCCCTCTAAAGAAAAACTCACATTATCCAATTGAGATTTTCCCATGTTAATAAATTCAAAGGATAAGCTAGAGGATTGATTCACATAAGGCATTTCTCCATAAAGTCCGACAAACAGATTTTGAATGTTTAGACGAATTTTCTCAATTGCTCTAAGTTTTAATTTGCTTGTTTCCGTTACTCCTCCTGCTTCTGAATCCGTCTTTGACATATTATCATACTCATACTCGACCTTAATCTCAAGCTCATAAGCACCTGTTTTGACATCCGATTTTACTCTCATTTCGATACTGTTTTGAACTTCTTCACCTGCATCGATACGGTCAATGTACGCTGTATTAGTGCCTTGTGTTGCAGAAAAGATATCCTCTACTTGACTAACTGTCACCTTAATATTCTTTGCTGCTTTCGTAGCATGTGTATTCTTTAAGGTATAAGTAAAATTAAATATGGTGCCCGCTTCCAACTGGTCAGTATCTTTACTAAAATCGCTAACAATTATTTTTGGTTTTGAGTTACTATCATTTACGACATTCAATATGTAAATACTTGTCGTAATGGATTGTTTACTTTCATTAGCATCCGTGTACTTGCAGCCAATAGTCATTGCATTTAAACCTTCATTTGCATTCGGGCTAACTTTAAAGCTCATCGATACTGATTTTTTTGAACCTGCTTCAATTGTACCAATATTTTTATAAGTTTGAGCCGATAATGGTTCAAAACCTGTAGTTTCCAAACCCTCTCCGCCTACACTAACATTCGTAACCGACTTGCTTCCTCGGTTTTCAACATCAAATGTTATTGTAACCTGCTCTCCAACAAGTGGAGTAGACGGACTCTGTGCGACATTAGTAATTATGATATCGCTATTGTCTACTTTATCTTCTGGCTTAATTACAGTTATATAAAATGGTGCTACCGTACTTTTAGAATTCCCTTCATTATCTGTATATGAGACCTGAATTGTTAATTCACTTAAGCCTGCAACTGCAGTTTCTGTTACAAGCAGTGGAATATCAAACTCTGTATACTTTCCAGCTCCTACGTCATCTAGTTCAATTACCTGTGTATCAAAATTAGGAATTATACCAGTCGCCACACCGGTACCAGCTTGAATAGATACTTCTACATTAGTAGCTTTTTCCATACCAACATTTTTTACAAGACCTTTTAACTTATACTCATTACCTGCATTCACTTCATTATGAGAACTCGTGCTACTAATAACAAGCTTTGCCTTCTCAGAAGCTTGCGTACTCGTCTTTTTAACTGTAATTAACATATTTTTAGATGTATTATACTCTACTCCATCTGGATCTTTATAGGAAAAACCTGCTTTTAATGATTTTATACCCTCTGTAGCTGTAGTTAAAATCTTCATGGAAAGTGAAATTTTCTTAGACTCCCCAGGCTTTAAATCCCCAATTTTAATGTTATCATTAGCGTAACCTGCAATGATATTAGTTTCACCATAGTCAATTACAACATAAGAATTTAAAGCAGTTATCTCACCAGCATTATAAACATCAAATGTAACATCAACATTATTTCCAATTGCTGCCGAATCTTCGTTATAATCTAAGTTCTTGATAACTAACTGTGCAGGAGTCTTTTCTTTTGCTATCTTTGCAATGATTGTCAATTTCTGTGTTATATCACGACTTTCAATAGAACCATCTTCTAATAAAACCTGTGCCGTAAAAGTTAACTCTACATTAACTGGGTATTTACCAATCTTAGCGTTTTCTCTTGTAATAATATCAAAATTAATATATGTAGTTTTATCCGTTTCAATTGCAAATGCACCAAGTGGTAAAGCATCCGTTGTTAACTTTGGTGCTGTAAAAGTGAACGGTGAATTTTCATCTGTAGTTAACACTTCAATGGTTGGATTATAGATATAAGAAATGGATGCTTTAACTGGTATGGCAACTGATGTTGTTACTCCCGGTGTAACTACCCATTCCTTAGCTGAAGGATCCAGAATTTCGACATAGGTTTTCGTTGTTTGTTCTGCATTTGCAACAGCTACATCTCCAAATCTTACAATGGTAATTGCCAGTACTAGCAAAAATGTTAGTATTTTTTTCATATTCATGTAATCTTCCTCTTCTTTCCTAAAATTCTTTTATTTCCTCGCTATCATCACCTGAAATATATTCTCCGTTAGCTGTAGCTTCATCAAAAAAATATTCTCTTGCAGTTGTACTTTCGCTCGAGGCGTATTCTCCTGCAGCTGTATGTTCTGGGTAGATTATATTTTTGTGTAGACTATGTTCTATATCTATCATTTTCGCTACTTCTTGACCTAATTGTTGCTCTTCCTCCATTTTCACTACTTCTTGACCTAATTGTTGCTCTTCCTCCATTTTCGCAACTTCCTGGTCAAATCGTTGCTCTTCCATCGGTTTTACTTTTTCTTGGCTTATTTGTTGTTCTTCAGGTTGTTTTGCTGCTTCAAAAGCATTGGTTAGAGCCAACTCTGCTGCGGCTACTTGCTCTGGATCAGTAATATCAGTGATAATCTCGATACTTTGTATCTGACCATCTAAAATTCGGATTATTTTATCTGCAAAGGCGGCAAGACGTGGATCATGCGTAACCATAACAATAGTTTGATTATTCTCCTTTGCTATTCTTCGGATAATCTGCATAACCTCCATTGTCGTTTTTGTATCTAGATTGCCCGTTGGCTCATCTGCAAAAACTATCTCTGGTCTTCCGACAAATGCCCTTGCAATACCAACTCTTTGTTGCTGTCCACCGCTCATCTCCTTTGGTTTATGTCTTAGTCTCTTTCCAAGACCAACCTCTATTAGCATTTTCTTCGCTGCACGCCTTCGCTTTCTTACACCTATTCTTTTGAATACTAAAGGAAATTCGACATTCTCAAGTGCTGTCATTGTATTAATCAAATTGTAAGATTGAAAAACAAATCCCAGATAATCCTGGCGAAAACGTGCTAATTGATTTTCTTTCATCTTAGGTATGTTCTTGCCTTTAATTAAGATTTGCCCTGACGTAGCCTTCTCAATACCTGCCATCAAGTGAAGCAAAGTTGATTTACCAGAACCAGACGTACCAAGTAAGCAACAAAATTCACCTTTCATAATCTCAAAACTGACTCCGTTTACTGCAACAATACGTTCTTTTCCCATATGATAAATTTTCTTTACATTTTTTACTTCAATTATTTTTTCTAACTGCTTCTTTAGGTTCAATTTTTCTACATTCCTCTCTTCCACTCATACCCCCTCTTTCTGCAATTATAATATTCTTTTACGAAATATATTAGCGAATATTTCTTAACTCCACTCTATTGTAATTCTTACTTTTTTATTAATATTAGAGAATCCCAATAATATAACAATATTACGTATTCTGCAAAGTATTTCATATGATAGAAGATAGACGTAATTTCCTAACATATAACAAAGTGTTTTGCTTGCAAAACACTCGCGCCAAGCGCGGTCGCGTAAGCGACATCTTCCTAACGCGCTTGTGTGCATAATTGCGTCCTTTCTTTTGGACGCTTTTTTATGTAATAGGAAGTTCTGAGAACTCTCCTATTACATAAAAAAGGTGGCTGTATATAAACAACCACCAATCATAAACTCTAGCTATGGTTAACAAACTCCATTACTACATCTACACATTTGTCAATACCAATCGCATTACTCTTAATGGAGAGATGGTAGTTCTCTGCTCTACCCCACTTTTCGCTTGCATGATAATTATAGTAATTTGCTCTTCTCTTATCAATCTTTAAAATATTTTCTTGCGCCTTATTCGGAGATAAATGATCCACCTCAATCGCACGTTGTATACGAAAAGCAACATCCGCCCAAATAAAAACATTCAATACATTCTTCATATCCCTTAGGATATAATCTGCACACCTTCCTACAATCACACATGGACCTTCTGCTGCCACCTTACGAATTACATCAGATTGAGCAAGATAGATTCGATCATCCAATGATAGATGAGAAAAGCCAAGTTCTTGGTTACCATATGAATTCATTCCCATTGCAATAGAATATAATAAGCTATTCGTCGCCTTACTCTCTGCATTCTCGAATGCTGCCTCTGCAAAACCACTTTCCTTTGCTGCTCTTGTAATAATCTCATTATCATAGAATGGTATACCCAGTTTTGCAGCAAGTTTTGAACCAATTTCTCGCCCACCACTGCCATATTGTCTGCTTATTGTGATAACCTTATTCATAATAAACCTCCATTCTCAATCTCTCTGATACAAGTATATTAATCCATCAGCTTGTAAATTCAAAGAAGTTGTCAATTCAATTATTTATCTGTCAAAAATATCTATAACAACATTGTATCATAAATAGTTTATAAATTATACCTTTTTTTATAATACTTCCCAGTATTTTAAGAGAAATTGTTTTCTCTTTGTTTGGCTGTTAAAATAGTTGGTTCGGAATCTATGATAGTATTCAAACATACTAATCTTTTCTTGTTCTGTAATTTCTTCCTCTGAGAAATTAGCTTTTAATGCAAGGGATACGATTTCTTGAAAACCTTTTGGTAGTAGATCACATTGTATCATAGCTTGCGCAGCAAACTCCTCATAAGTTTGAGCTTCTTCCTTAATAATCTTTAACATCTTTAGAATACGTTCGATTGCAAGGTAATGTTTGATTACCTGCTGCATGGAAGTTCCCTTCATTAAAAACTTCTTCCAATTACTCTTACGAACACGATACCTAAGATAAAGAATAATCGTTATCACTACGATACAGCCAAACGAAAGGAGGAATAACATAAGTCCCATCGGAATTTTTTCTAAATCCTGTTCTGAAGGTACTTTTACTGGTACCTTTGTTGGAGCAATACTAGGTTTTTGAACTGGCTCAGTCACTGTGGATGGAGTAATTGTTGGAGTCTGAGTTGGTTTTTCAGCTATTGTAGGTGTTGTTGTCTTTTCCTCCTCTTCAATTTGAGGCAATAAACTCGTTGTTCCATCTTGACTATAACCGTTAGTTACTTCAACAGGAACCCATCCAACACCATCGAAATATACCTCAACCCAAGCATGTGCATTATAATCCCGAACAGCTGCAATACTGGACTCACTGTCCATTCCCAAAATGCCTTTGTTAATATCTTCGCTTGTTACAATATAACCCTCAATGTAGCGAGCTGGTACCCCATAATTGCGTAATAAGAGTACAGCAGCTGTTGCATAGTGAGAACAATATCCTTTTTTTGCGTCAAATAAAAAATACTCCGCAAAATCTTGATTGTAACGAGGAACACCAGGTGAAAGCGAGTAACTTGTATTATCCCTTAAATACTTAATCACACTAGTAATGATCTGATACGTATCATCCTCATCTAAATCTACAATGCCCAAATCCACACTCTTAAGTTGTTCAATTCCTTCTGGGAGTTGTGTATACACATCATGTGCAAAGGATCGATAAGCACTCTCATATTCCTTAAAATCACTATAGTAATGCTCAGGAACGTCAAACTCATAATCTTGATGAATGGGTGCGATAAATGACACTAAATCATTGACACTTGTAGACTTGTCATAGCTCACATAATTATTAGTGAATAAATAATTATCCTGCTTATCATTTTCAGGGGCAAAGTAGGAAGCCCCAATATAATTTAACTCTCCTAGCCCTAGAAAGTTGCAGGCATAGGGAGCGTATAGAAATTTCTTATTCGCATCTTCATATGTAACATATATATCACTTTGGCTCATTGAAATTCCTGAAGTAAGATTATTTATATATTCAGAACCACATCGAATTCCATAAGTATCCGCTAGTTCTAACCAACGATAGAGCAGAGTTTCTGCATTTAAAGAAGAATCACCAAACTCCTCTTGGATACTTTCATATAATCTCATATCCTTCTCTGATATCTGAGCCCATTCATCGCTTAAATATACGGAACCTGCAAAACCCTTCATGTATAAATAACTAATATCAGAATCCATTGCTACAGACAATGCAACATTACCCGTAAACGATATGCTACTTACATCTCCAAGTTTCCCACTATCTAGCCCACCGGAGTAATATGGTTTTGATATCTGGAATGGATTAACTTCATTCCACTTCTCCTTTATGTCTTCTATCGTGTCTGAAATTGAAAACTCTCTTATTGCCTTCTGCAGATCCTTCTTTACGTCTACAAGCTTCAACTTATTATCATAAACATCGGGCGAAACAGCGATACGAGCTATCAAAAAAGCTACAAGAAAAATAGCGCTTACGATAAATGCTGAATGTATGCGTATTCGCAGTTTCCCATCAATATTAGCTTCATGGTTCGAAGCTTTGTGTACTAATAACCGTCGTTGCACTCCATTCGAAATTCGGTCCATCGTCCTCATGCATGAATACACAGCTACTAGAACAATCAACCATGCTCCGTTTGGAACGATACCGAGTGCTAACAAGGTGCCATAAAACAGAAATATTAAGAACATATAGATCGATCTCATATAGTGCTTATACACTTCGACTGTCACAACAAAGCTGATTATCTGAACCAGCAATAGGAGTAATAACGTAGTTGATTTATAAGCATCCAAAAAAACAACATATCGATATGGGTTTAAACCATAGTATAGAGAAGCATACTTTATAAATGCATTCTCCAAACAATAAAAACCGTTCTTAAAATACTCCCAGTAATAATAACAACTAACTGCTAATGATACTAAATATACAAGTGCAATATATATTTTAGCACGTGGATATTCTTGCATAAGTGTAAAAATCACAACGGTGATTATCGTTCCACCTAAAAGTATTCTTTCATTAACATATAAGTCCATACCGATAATCCAGCTATTAAGGATTGCTAAAACTCCAATTACAATAAAGATAATCTTAAATAGTAAATAAAGATAAGGGTGATTACTAACTAATCCAGATGTAATGCGAATTCGATTGTCAATTGTAACACCATGATCAATTTTAACCTTACTCAAGACAATTCTCCTCCCATTATTCGCATACTATGTCGTCCGATATATGTGAAAGACGTAATATTTGTGTCTTTATTCCTATTTCCTCACCATATAAAAGCAAGGCTTCTTGTTCTGATTCTTGCTCTGATATATACATTAAATGTGTGATTGCTAACTTTCTCTGCTCATTCAGCCTAATGAGTAGTTCTACCGATAGGTAATTAGTGATATAGAAAATGTTTGTGTATTGCTCCCTGGAAAATTGCGCTTCGTGATAGGTAAGTAAATCATATGGCATCACATTCAATTTACAACGAAATAATAAAGAAGCAACTTCATAACAGTCTTCTTCTGTTTCTACTCGAAATCTCTCACAATTTTCTTTGTATTCATCATACCAAATTATATAGTGGATTTGCTCCTGATACACTAGGGATAAGGAAAGTGTTAATATTGACTCAATAATCCCATCCATTTGTAATAAAGTGAGCGACCTGCTCCCTGCATAAAAATCTACCATAATCGCAACTGCACAATTAATCGGTAAACCAAACTGCTTTATCATTAATTCATCCTGCTTAATACTAAGTTTCCAGTGTATTCGATTCATATTGTCGCCTTGTTCATATGTACGAATTCCATATAACTCCGATGGATCCTCTCCACTTTTTACTGATGAAAATAAATCGGATTCAACTAATACTTTTGAATTGTTAATAGCTAACTTCTCTTCGATGACATTGATGTTAGGGAGTATCGTCACCTTTAATTGCTCACTACATTCTTTTCTAAATTTAAAAATGGAAAGGTAATCATAGATGTAAACTTTTTTTATTCGATACTCATACATACCACAGTATTTTGAAGTTGCTGATATAGTTAAACAATTATTTCCCTTTGCATCAATTGAGTTAACTAAGGTTTCTGTTGTTCGCTGTGCAAGAAAACAACTACCATATTCGACAACTATTTTTACCATTGGTACTGGAAAAATTGAGCGATTTGTTAGATATAGCTTTAGATCGTATGGTATCCCTCGTGTATAAATGAATTCTTCCGTACTAATATGAATATCCACACGACTCTGAATAAACTTAAAAATTATCCACAATATGATTGGTACTATCCCCATGATAATGAATAAAATGAATGTTAAATACTCATTGTAAAGAATGGAAAAGATGAGAAAAAACAAAAGGAGAAAGCAATACAAGATTTTTGTTCGTATCAAGTTACCCTCCTACTCTACTTTACATTCATCCTCGGTGCTGGAACTATCTGTAAAATTTGATTGATAATCATATCCAGTGTCACGTTATTAACTCGAGCTTTTGGTTTCAAAACTAGTCGATGCATTGTAACATCCTTAAATACCATACGTATATCGTCGGGTATTACATAAGGTCGTCCACAAATAAGTGCATATGCCTTTGCCATCGAGGTTAACGCTATTGTTCCTCGAGGTGATACCCCAAGCTGTAATAAATCATGTTCTCTTGTCTTCATAACTAATGCTGCAACATACTCATAAATTGCATCATGAACAAATATTTGATCTGCTACTTGTTGAAGTAATAATAACTCTTCTCGAGAAATGACTCTAGTTACAGAATCCATTGGGTCTAACGTATTACGCCCCTTTAATATCTCTACCTCACTTCTCATATCTGGATATCCCATGCTCAACCGAACCATAAAACGGTCTAACTGGGATTCTGGAAGCATCTGAGTACCTGCAGAACCAATCGGATTTTGGGTTGCAATTACTACAAATGGTTTTGGTACTTCTCGAGTAACCGCATCCACTGTAACGCGTGCTTCCTCCATAACTTCCAACAATGCAGATTGTGTTTTTGAGGAAGTACGATTAATCTCATCTGCTAAAAACATATTGCAAAAGATACTACCTGCCTTAAAGTAGCTATCTTGTCCATTTTTATCAAAAACATTAAAACCAACAACATCAGAAGGAAGGACATCTGGGGTAAACTGCATTCTATGGTATTCTAGCTCCATTGCCTTTGAAAATGCTAATGCTAATGTTGTCTTTCCAACCCCCGGTATATCTTCAATTAGTATATGACCTTTTGCCAAGATTGCAGTCATGACTTTTGCAATAATCTCATCTTTTCCAATGACAACTGTTTTGATTTCTGAAATTACCTGATTAATTTTTTTTACGTACTCTCTCATTATATCCTCCCGACTCCAACCTATCGTTATCTGTAATAACTTAACATATTTTCCAAAATATATCAATTGTCAATAGAAATTTCCTCATCAATTAACGCTGACTACTTTTTCCCTATAGTATCTTCTACTTTTTTATGAGTTTAGTGTATAACTAACTACTTCATATGTCAACAAAGTAGTAGCTTGGGTAAATTTATGTTTTTGCTGTTAGATATTCATACTAGCTTCGATTAACAGATCGTTAATGTACCGAAAAAAGGATCAAACCTTTTAGGTTTGATCCTAATCGCTTAACTAAGATTTTAAAATACCATGTAGCCTATCACTCGATGTCTTAATACTTTGAATTAAAGTATATATACTTTCTATATTTTCATTCTGTTCTTGTGTTATTGACATTAATTCCTGCGTAGAAGCAGCATGTTCCTCTGATATACTAGCTATACTTTCTGATTCTATATTAATTTTGGAGAATAATACTGTTATTTCCTCAATTCTAGAAATTTCATCTGCAATATGCTTGCTAATATTTTCAAATTCCATTTGCACCATATTAAAATTGTTATGTACTTGATTAACAGCCAATGTTCCTTCTTTTGTAGCTGTATTCCCTTTGTCAACAACATGAAGGACATCTCTAGTTTTATCCTTTATTAATAGGAGGATGGAATTAATTTGTTTCACAGTATTTGCACTTTGTTCTGCTAATTTTCTTATTTCCTCGGCTACAACAGCAAATCCCTTTCCCGACTCACCAGCTCTAGCAGCTTCTATTGACGCATTTAAGGAAAGTAAATTTGTAGATTTGGCAATCGAGGTAATACCTTCAAGAAAGTTATCAATTTCATCCATATTTTCGTTCAACTCTTGAACGGTTGAATAGGATTTGGTTACTGCTTCATTGATAGTTTCCATATGATTTTTCATAATGTCAACCCTATCTGAACCTTCTGATACTATTTGGCTCGCTTTAGTCGAAACTTTATCCAGTTCATTAGTAAATTTGGAAATATCCAACACTTTACTATTTGCTTCGTTCATTTTTATACTAATTTGAGAAACATTTTCACTTTGTGCATAAACACCCTGAGATATTTCTTGAACCGTGGTCGCCATAGAATTACTTATGTCCTTTATTACTCCAAGATTATCGTTACAATCTGAAATATCACTATTCATAGTGGCTGTACTATTTTTAACGACATCCATTGTAGTTTCAATCTGTGATAAAAGCGATTCTGTTTGTTTTTCTTTTTGAATTGCCGTCATTATTAATCCTTTTCCCCATTTGGCAGTATAAAAGACAGCTACCATACCGAAAACGAATATGACCAAATTAAATAATGAAAAAGAAATATCAACATCTAACTTAAAAAATAGGGTATATACTAATACAAGAAAAGTAGTTGAGCCATAAACGATAATATAATTCTTATTTAGATAAAGACCAGTAAATATTGCTCCACCTAAGGCTATTGCACCGGCCGAATTAGAAAAGTCTAGCGTCATTGCATAAATTACAAAATTTAATGCAACTAGAAGATTCCAAGTAAATACTTTTGCAGGAATCTTTTTCCATATAAATACAAGACTCACAATTGCAAAAAGTGATAGTCCAATCGGTATAGCAAAATTAGAATAAAACCCTAAAATACTTAGTACAAAATTGGCAGGAATAGCCATACACATTATTAAATATACCGTTTTATTAACTTTAGCTATATGAGTGTCAAGTAAGCTTTTATTACCCATAAATACCCCTCCTTTTTATCGTATGCTAATTAAATGTACCATTCCACATAAGTATATCAACTATAACTCCATTTTATACCTTTTTATTGAAAAATTCAACATATTTTCCAATATTTTCAGTTAATTATTATAGATTTCTACTTTTTTCTACTTGTATCAATGGATGAACTCTTTTATCTCTCTCCTGTACAGAAATAAGCAAAAAGATATCCTCCTTCGATACCTATTACATTTCCAAACATTCAGTATCTCAATTTTCTTCAATAAGTTGATAATGAGTTATACTCTACTGCAACTCAAGAAATCATTTAAACTCTTTTATAAAAAATTTTTGATATCATAATATATAGCTCATCCTCTTACAACTCGAAAAAGGACCAAACCTCTCGGTTCGATCCTAATCTTTCTTAATGAGTGTTCTGCTCACCATCCTGCAGTCGACGGGACTTGAACCCGTACGAGCGCAATGCTCACTAGATCCTTAGTCTAGTGGGTGTACATACCGTTAAATCCTAAGAAATAAGCGAAAGCTTTGATTTTACTATATTTCACCTATTTACTTAACAATTGAAATATTACCATATAGGCTTTTTACTGGCTACATTTAATTCTAATGGCTACACATCTTGGCTACATTCTCCGCAGACCATTTTAAGCGCATCCTTAAAGCCTTGCTTATAACACTCGACCTCTGCAATACACTTTAAATCTGATGCTATCTCCATCATTCTCTTTATGTTATTACTATTCTGTTCAGCATAGCATTGCTTTTCTAATCTTTCGTGTTCTTCTGATTTCGATATGGCTATTTCGCATCTCTTCTGTGCTAGTTCGTTAAATTCTTCCGTATTTAGCATAAAACCCCCCCAAAAAAAAAATAGTATCAAGACAAGAATATACATTTTTTGACACTCTTATAATATAGTACAAAATACCCAGTCTGCCAAATTTTGTACAATCTGTTCCCATTAAATAACATGTAATTATTTTACTATTAATTCATCCAAATAGCAAGATAAAATTCGAACATATGTTCTTTTTTACTAAATAAGTATATGCATTCTGGGTATAATTATAAAAGAGGTGATTTTATGTCTGGTGGCACACATCTATTGCTGTATTTTTCTTTTTGCCTCTCACTCCATCCTCGGTAAGACCATAGCCAAAGGTATTAAGTGCTATCTGCAGGTCTTTAACGGTCGGAATATCCACGACAACTGCTGTATGCCCTTGTCTTAATAGGATATCTCCCTCTTGCAGATACTTAGCAGATGTCAGATACTTTTTATCTGTAAGGATATCAAACTGTTTAGTAGCTTTAAATGCATCTAGTTGAGTTGCTGTACATATGCTAGAGCTGATTTTAATGCCTGCAGCATTAATACAAACAGCGACCATTGCAGAACAATCAGTATCGCAATTTACTTTAATCTTTGATATATCAAAATTAACCGCCTGCGCTTGTTTAAAGAGCGATAGACGGTTATATTGGTTGTACCCTATGTGATTGTTGTCTGTGATATCTTTTGCAACCTGAGCGATTTTAGAAGCTACTGTTTTATCTTTTGCACGTAATACATGAGTCCATCCAGTGCCACTCTTGTACCAATCCCAAATTGCAACCTCTTTTCCTGTCTGATCGCCAGCTTTACCACCAGTAGATCGTCCAGATTCATCATAAACTGCGTGCGCCAACTTAATCATTATGCCTCCACTTCTGGCAATCCTGCCACGCTTGTTAACATTGATAAGATACCTGCTAAGATAGATGCAGATGCTACCATTACCCAATTTACGTCTCCCATTGCTGCGCTTGTCCCAATCGTTGCTACTGCTGTCTGTGCGATTGTTTTGATTGCTCTTGTTCCGGCTGCTTTAATCCATTTACTCATAATGTTTACCTCCTATAATAATTTTGTTAATACACCAATTAAAAGTCCGACTAAGCCACTTGCAATTGATGTTATTAATACTGTTTTTAAGTTCTTCCAGTTGCGCGATGGTTCTTCTGTAATTTCGCTTAATTTGTCTTTTATGACTCTCACTTCTTGATTTGTATATTCAACCGATTGGGCTAACTGAGCTGTCGTCACGGTCAAACTATGTATTGCATCAACTACTTCTTCTGCCTTTTTCATTCTGTGTTTTAATGAGCTAATCTCATGTTCATGTTCTGTAAACTTCACCTCGATTTCTGTGTTATTCATTGTCATGCTCCTTTCAGTTGCACTGGTACAACTTTGATATTAACATAAAAAGAGAGCCTATTTCTAAGCTCCCCTACCACGTTAAATTGTTATTTCGTAGACATAGCTTTCGTTAAATTGGCATCATAATAACTTCCTTAAACCATCCACAACCTTTGTCACCAATATTCTGTGGAATAATGCCAAATGATATCATGCATTTTGTAGTATTTGCAGGTGAAGTTACATTTGCTGTAAGTAATTCAAATTCGTTACTTGATTCTTGTTTAGCTTCTGATGATGATAAATATGTAGAACCATTATACCAGTCAACCCATATGTCTGCATTAACATCGCCTAATGTCTTAAACAATGCTGATATGGTATATGCTAAAGTAGGATTTATTGTATTAATCGTTTGTTTTACTTTTGCAGAGGTTACAACAGTACCTCCTGTAATTTCTATCTTTTGACAGTCTTCCATAGTATAATTTGCTGTAATTGTCGAATCATTCGCTGATGTAAAACCTGTCGCAACCCCATTGACTCCTGATGTCATATTTGGATTTGTAATAATATTAGCAACGTTTCTGTTTGAATAAATCGGAACTTTTGTTGAAATTATACTTCCTATCGACCAAACATCTTTATATTCATCAGCTCCACTTCCATCCATTCCATTTAAAAATCCCCATATTTTAAGAGGGTTTTCATCTAATACCAAGAAACATGAATGATAATATCCTCGGCTATCCCAACTACTTCCACTGCTTTTTATAAATGGAATACTTGAACCATTGAAATTAATTCCGTCTGTAGACTTGTATATGTTAAGTGTTCTTGCACTATTACAAACAAGAAGTATGTACCCATCAGATACCCTTTGTACGTTGATATGCCAAGAGTCTATAAGTTTCCCAGTTGAAAGCACACAAGACACTGGTTCCCCCCAAGTTACCCCATCGTTTGAAATTCGTTTTTGTACTTTTAATTTTGTTGGCAATGCAGTATTAACTGTAAACATAGTATATGTCCCATCTTCTTCGAGAATAACATTAGGTGCTAATGCTTGTGAGGGTGTACTAATAACAGTTTGTGAAGCCGACCATGTAAGAGTTGTTTTATTAAACACTTTGAGATGTATTTTTTCTAGTTTTGTACTGTTATTAAAACTTCTCCAGTAAACTCCTATATTCTCATCCTTCATAAGTAATATATGGGTATCAGAATTATAGTCTTGTCCATCTGCTATGGCATCTGCCTGACTATATAAAGGATTGGTGAACCAAGGTGGGTTAATCCAATTTTCTCCATCGTTGCTAACTACAACACATGGGTTTTCTCTAGCTTCGGCAGGAAAAGGTGTATATGCCATCCAATATTTATACCCTAAAAAACTTTCAGGTATATAAATTACACTTGGATGTCCTACACTTGGATTCAAGTCATATGTTGGAATAGATAGTTTTTTAGGGTTAGTGATTAGATTGATACTCTTGGCATCTAATACCATTGATTGTTTCGATATCTCGTGTAAATCCTCATTTAATAGTTCTAAATATTTTTTTACTTTCTTTTGCATAAATTAGTTATTACCTCCATACAATTTAATATGCATGTGCGCAAATGCATCTTGTAATGTCACTATAACACGACTTTTTTAGTTTGTCAACAAATATTTCATTTGCGCAAACGGATTTTTTGTGCTAGTATATACAACGAAAGGTGGTGATTAATTTGTACGATTTCCCTAATAGATTAAGGCATTTAAGAGAAATCAACGGAATGGATAGAAAAGAATTTGCTGCTAAGATTAATGCTTCTGTGTCCACAATAAGTAGATACGAAAATAATAAAATGGTTCCGACGCTTGAAACTGCACGTCTCATAGCAAATATTTTCGGGACTACACTTGATTGGCTTGCTGGCGATGGTAACTTGGAGGATTATAAAGGAGAGATGCAATGAGAGGTACCGTATATCAACGTGCATCTGATAAAAAATGCGTTGGCTGTGTTGACTTAACTCAAACTCAATACGCTAACCCAAGCCCAAGAATGAAACATCAGAAAGAACTGTTCATGTGCCTATATATGTTATGAACACGAGCTCGGGCCATTCGGATACAACAATGTTGAAAAAAGTTTATCAGCACGTACTGGAAGACATGGATAAAAGTGCTAGCGATAAACTCGATGAAATTTTCGCAAAAAAAAATAATGTAGCCGGTCCTCGAAAACCTAATGGCTACATTTTATTTTTAAATCGTGCAGTCGACGGGACTTGAACCCGTACGAGCGCAATGCTCACTAGATCCTTAGTCTAGCGCGTATGCCAATTCCGCCACGACTGCTTATTTTGCCCATCAATTCTGATGGGCAGTTACTAATATATCATGAAATAAATACAAATGCAAGTACCAAATTATAATTTTTTGAATTATATGAACATTTAGTTCTTTTTAATTTGTTGCTTCCTTATAGGATAAGATATAAGTTCCAGGATTATAAATTGTTACAATAATTACATCTGGCTTCACATACTCAGTATTTAGTAAACCAATGATACTCTTACGATTTGGTGTATAATAGAGCGATGTATTCTCAATTTTATATTCACTAGGGATCGTAATTTTCATAGTTAGTGGGAATTCTTCTATAATATCCTCGTTAACCGCCTCTACCTCGAATGCAATAAAATTACTTTTTCGTACTGCTCTTGATAACACTCTTGTAACATTAGAGGAAGCTACATCACTACCCTTAAGATCTTCCTTTTTTACATTCGTTGGAACAGAGATGAAGACTTTCCCTGTATTAGTGCCATTTGTTATCGTAAATTCACAAGAATTACTAAAATCAATTAATTGTTCAGCCACACCTTGTACAATAAACTCTGCCTTCAAGCCTTTAACTTCAGCTGTTACAACATGATAACCTACATATGTTATACTAGAGCCTAATAAATTGAATTCCTTGATTACTTCCTTCGTTCCATCATTATAAGTTCCAGTCACTTCAACGTCACTAGGACGTACGGAGTAACCGACACCTATAGAACCCCCTAGGTATTTTGCACTTAACTCCTTCAACTCTTTATAATCACCCTCAACATTAAAGGATACCGATAATCCTCTATAATGTGCTACAATGGTTTGTGTACCTGTTGAACCAAGTACTTCTGGTAGCAACGTATAGTTATTGATAGTTTCCGAACTTCCATCTTTATAGGCCGCAGTTATTACTAGATCATCACGGTTCACAGAACTCCCTACTGTCACTTTACCCCCAGTATATGTTGCATATAGCGCCGTAATACTTTTTGGTTCTAATCCATATACTGTAACTGGAAATATTTTATTTTGGCATTGAACGTATATCGTATTCATTCCGACTGTTTTAATTTCATCCTGTGCAACCTCATATTTAGTTAAGTATCCGCTGGAACCATCATTATAGGTGACATTCACTTTGATATCCTTTTTATTAATACTATTTCCTACACTAATTGGTAATCCATTATAGTATACAAAGATAGAATCTATTTTTTTGCCAATTACATAAAAGTTTGCCGTTTTCCCCTGATAGATTACCATCAAATGATTCGTACCCTCTTGTGACACCTTCGTTGAAACAATCGTATAATCTTTAATCTCTTCACTTTCCCCATTATCATAGGTTGCGGTCACTTGTAACTTGCTTTTGTCGATATCCTCTCCAATAAGAACTGCTTCTCCTGTATAGTTAGCACTAATGGATACAATCTTTGCTTCATCCGCATAGACATTTGTTGTTGGAATACTTAGTATATCGATAAAAGAAATTAGAAGCATAGCCAATATAAAAAAAGCTATAAGTTTTTTTATGTAATTACTCTTTAAATTGCTCTTCATGTTATCCTCCTCTTTATTCAAACACGGAGTTACTCAATATCTTTATCGGTCAAAGAGTAAAATATCTTTACCCCTATTTACTCTAGAAAAGCGTATTGTTAAAAAAAGTTCGTATGCAATAATACGAACTTTTTTACATGCAGTTGATGGGACTTGAACCCACACTCAGTTGCCTGAACATGAACCTGAATCATGCGCGTATGCCAATTCCGCCACAACTGCATTATATTTGTGCGACGTAAATATTATAGCATGGCATTGTTTTTTATTCAAGAGTTTAAAAAATAACCAGAAATCAAAAATTGCAATAATTGCTATTTTTTGCTATAATATGGAATATAGATGAGTAACCAAAGATACATTTCAATCAAGAGAGTGTATATTAAAAGTATGTATGCTAATCAAAGCTTAATAGGGGAGGGGTACCAATGGAAGTAAGCAAATTTGTACAAAGTGCAAATACGATAGTTTTTTCTCTTCAGTTGGAAGATGATGGGTTGCATCTGATTTATTCCAATGAATGTTGTTGCAAACTGATCTGTGCAGAATTTCCATACCAAAGAAATGAACACTTTTCAAATTATATCGATACTGAGAACTATAATAAATTACTACATACTTGCGAGAGCCTTGGCTCCAATGAATCATTCCAAGCTACGATAGAATATACTTACAAAGATGTGACTCTTTTACTAAAGTTAAATCTCTTTTCAATTGACTTTCATAATTTAAAATTATTTTTCGTAATTGGTACAGATATGAAAGATGAAAATGTTGAAAGAAGATATGTTAACGAACTAGATGCAAGAAAAGAACTAATCGATGCAACGATTGAATGTATTTTTACAATTCAGGTAATCGACAACGACAGCATTATATTACTGGACTATAATAAATATTTCTTAAGTCATTTTATATTTCCAGAATATAAACCTAAGACGAAAGATTTACGAGAGCTCTTTCCACCATATGTTGTTTCTTTTTTACGCTCAAACTGTGTTCTAGCACTCGAAAAAAATACTGCAATCTGTAAAAATCTCAAATACCAATGTACTACTGATGACTTAATCTACCCATTATTACCTAAGAATAAAAATTTTCATATTCAAGCTTCTTTCATACCTTTTAGACATTCAGAATTCCATACAATTATTTGTTGCTTTACAGGTATTGATAGTTACGTCAAAATTGAATATGATACACAAAATTTAGTAGAAGAATATAATGCATTATTTGGTGGAACGATAAATGCTGCTGCAATCTTTAATTGCGAAACTTCTGCTCATCCAAAGCTAGAAAAAATCAATGCAAAGATGTTAGAGTTGATTGTTCGAACTTCAATTTTACAGGATCCATATTTTTATGAATCGGAAATATTTAATAAGATGCTAACTACTTGTCAAACAGTAGAGGACCTAATAACTATCCATAATAAACATTCAACCTTTCATTACAAAATAATTCTAATTCCAGTTATACGTGCTAATGTTGTTAAAAAAGCTATTGCTGTCATTGTCGATACTACAAGGCAGGTAAATAAAAAAGTGAAGGATGCGATTCATTTAACACCGCGTGAGAGCGAAATAATTAATTATGTTTTGTTGGGAGAAAAAAATGAGTATATTGCCCAGAAACTGAATGTCAGTACTGGGACGGTAAAGCGAACCCTATCGAATGCATATAATAAGTTAGGAATTTCCTCTCGAGTTGAGCTCATAAACTATTTTCATTCATTAGATTTTAGTAAATTTGACTAATTTTTTTTAAAAAAATCAACTAAAGTTGTATTTTTATTCCATACCACTGCTGTTATAATTGGTTTTGTTTAGTTAACAATAATGGTAAGGGAGAAAATATTATGTCAATACAATTTACAAGTAAACGACAATGGACTGTATCAGATCATCCGTTCCTTATAGAATATGAGATGGTATATTCCATAAATCCAGCGTTTGTAGATTTCGAATTGTGGGAGTACGGAATCCGTTGTAAATTATTTGATGAGGCACATTCTTTATTATCTGAAGCAGAGGTCATACATATCTCACCAAATGAATCATTTGTCTCATCGTTAGTAGATACGATGTGCAAATATAAGGTATTTCCTATTCATATTCTTGATGTAGTTTATGATGAGCTAGCGAAAGATTTGGAATACAGTTATTAGTGTCAAATCATTATTTGTAACTAAAATGCTCCTATATCAATTTAAATAATTAAATTGATATAAGAGCATTTTTTAACTCAGATTTTCTAAAACAATGGTAAAAGGTCCATCATTGACAATGCTTACTTGCATATCCGCACCAAATTCACCTGTTTCAACTTTGGGTACGATTTCTCTCGCTTTTAAAATCATATATTCATAAATTTCACGTGCATGATTTGGTGTACCTGCATTGATGAAGCTTGGTCGATTTCCCTTTTTACAATCTGCATACAACGTAAACTGGGACACCAACAATAATTCACCAGAAACATCGCTCAAGGATAGATTGGTTTTTCCATTCTCATCCTCAAATATTCTTAAGTTGATAAGCTTCTTAAGATAAATATCGGCTATATCAGTTGTATCTTCATCCGAAACACCGATAAATACAAGCAGCCCTTTTTTTATACTACCAATGGTTTGACTAGATACAGTAACACTTGCATTAGTTACCCTTTGAATTACAAGTTTCAATGGTTATCCCCCTTAGTCTTCATATTACTTCATAATCTCTGGTAATAGGCTCTCTCCTGCTATTTCTTTCTTAATTCCAAAATAGTCAACGATTGTTGCTCCAATAGTTGCAAATGACTGTTTTGTATGAAGATTATTATTTGCTTTTATCTGTTTTCCATAGATAATAAGTGGAGTATACTCTCTCGAGTGGTCTGTTGATGGTGTACTTGGGTCGCACCCATGGTCAGCCGTAATTATTAAAATATCTTCTTCCTGAAGTCCTTCGATAATTCGAGGAAGCTGCTCATCAAAGTAGGTTAATGCTTTTGCATAACCATCGATATCATTACGATGTCCATACACCATATCAAAATCTACAAGATTAATAAAACATAAACCTTCAAATTCAGTCTTGGTATACTTTATTGTTTCTTCAATGCCAGCTATATTATCTTTTGTTCGGACCATAGAAGTAATACCACTACCTGCAAAAATATCATTAATCTTACCAACTGCAATTACATCATAACCTTGATCCTTTAACTGACTCAGCATCGTTGTCTTTGGTGGTACTAAAGAATAATCATGACGATTTGGGGTTCTCTTAAATTCTGGGAATGTACCTATAAATGGTCGAGCAATTACTCTACCCACTCCGAATTCTCCTTTACAAACTTCACGAGCAATCTCACAATAATGATATAACTCCTCTAGTGGAACTACGTCCTCATGTGCGGCAATCTGAAATACACTATCAGCAGAAGTATAGACGATTAATGCACCTGTTTCAACATGTTCTTTTCCATAGTCTTTAATAACCTCTGTCCCCGAATATGGTTGATTACATATTACTTTGCGTCCAGTTTTAGCTTCAAACTCATCAAGAAGCTCCTTAGGAAAACCATTAGGGAATGTTGGCAAAGGCTTTTCTGATACGATACCAGAAATTTCCCAGTGACCGATTGTCGTATCTTTTCCTTTGGAAGACTCCGCTAATCGAAGAAATGTTGCCTGAGGATTAACCTTACTATCTGACATATCAGTCAAACCATCAATATGGAATAAACCTAAGCGCTCCATATTTGGCATAGAAAAATACTTGCTCGTAGCTGCCGCCTTTAGTGTATTACTTCCCTCATCACCATATTCTCTTGCATCTGGCATTTCTCCAATTCCTACACTGTCTAGTACAATTAAAAATACTCGTTTCATTCAACTTACCTCCGTAATATAATCCTAAAGAGAATCCTATCTTTTTAAAATTCTATTGTTGTCTCGTTTTGAATGTGATATAATCACATCGATTTGTGCTATTGTTACTTAATTAGAAAGCCTTATTTAAAGTCAAAGAAGAAAGGTTGTGGCTATTTGAAATCATTAGTTAAAAAGTATAGACATGCTTGGGTATTGTTGTATTTCTTTCTATATGCCCCTTGGTTTACTTTTCTAGAAAAAACAATTACAAATAACTACCATGATGTGCGTATCAATCTTGATAACTATATCCCATTCAATGAATGGTTTGTGATTCCCTATTATATCTGGTTTGCTTTTATCTTCTTAACAATCCTTTATCTATTTTTAAAGGATACGAAAGAATTCTATAGAAGTACGGCTTTCCTTTTTATTGGAATGACAATATGTTTAATTATCTATTCCATTTGGCCAAATGGTCAAAATCTCCGCCCAGATTTAGATGCACTTGGTCGCAATAATATCTTTATTGATATTATCAGAAAACTATATCTAAGTGATACGAATACAAATGTTTGTCCAAGTATCCATGTATTTAATTCCATTGGTGCTTGTATTGCTATTTTTCATACCGAACATTTAAAAAATAAAAAGTGGATTAAAATATCAACCTTTATTTTGACGATACTGATATGTTTATCTACGGTGTTCTTAAAACAACATTCTATCGTTGATGGAATTTGTGCTTGTGCTCTTGCATGTGTAATGTACTTAATCGTATATGTTCCTGATTATGAAAAGATAACAATTAAACGAAGAGAACGAATTAAATCAACAACACAAATTTAAAGATAATTAATACAAACTATCCCAATTTATGAAAGCGATTTAAGAACGAAGTCGGGACGATAAAAAGCGAGTTGCATAAGCTTTTGTATCGTCCCCCTTTTATTAACCAAATTTAAAAATCTTTTTAGAAATATTATAACCAGCCTTTACGATAGTATGTCCAGCTTTTGTATTTAGCTGCATGCTCTTACTCAAGATACTTGAGCCTACAAGCTTGCTAAACTCAGGATTGGTCTTCTCTAGATAATCCCAAAGTTCATCTCGCTTTTGTAAACTCTTCGCACTACCCTCTTTAATTAGATAAACTGAAGAAACTGTCATCATAATACCCATATATTTTACAAGGTACCTACGTAACTTCTTATTTTTTATTTTTATTACATTACAGCAATTAATCATATGCTTTGTTACACGAATCTGCTGATCAATCCTCTTAATCATATTTTCTTCCGTTACAGACTGATCATCTCGGCCAATAAAATAGCGATATAAATCTACATTCATATAATACATATACTTTACCTGGTTCAGTGGCTGATAAACAAAGATGTTATCAACATAAAATGTATGCTTTGGCAATTCCAACTTACAATCACGAAGTAACTGGGTACGATAAATGACAGAATGCATTAGAATATATTTACCCTGCCTAAAATTGCCTACTTCCTCCCAAGTAAATATTTTTCCTTGTGGTAGTACACCAACATAATCGATTACCTTCTGACTATTTTCACTAACTTTTTCATACACATAATTTGCGATAAACATATCTAAAGGCTGACCCTCATCGACAATTTCACGTAGAACCTTTAATACTTTCTTAAAAGCCTTTTCATCAAACCAATCATCACTATCTAACACCTTGTAGTACAGACCAGTAGCTACTCTAAGTCCAGCATTTACTGCTTCTCCATGACCTCCATTTTCCTGGTGAATTACCTTCACAATTGTTGGATACTGCTTTGCATACTCATCTGCAATTCTGGCCGTATCATCCTTGGAACCATCATTTACTATTATTATCTCTATTTCCTCACCTGCAATTAGCAAAGAGTCTACTGCCTTTTTCATATATGCTGCTGAATTATAACATGGCACTGCTGCTGAAATAAGTTTCATACTTTATCCTCCTACTCTATATACGTAATAAATATATTACCTGCTTCTTCAAACATTGTGCTTGCTTCTTTCAAGTTAAGTTTTCTCTCCGTTGCACCAACAGGATCTATTACTGTGATAGTGGTACTATCATAACCTGTAATCAGAACTGCTTCTCCGGATTTCTTAAAGGCAATCACAGGCTTACTCTTATAAATAAAATATAGTGCTTGCTCTAAAGAAATATTTTCTGCTTTGACTGGTACTGCATTCATCTCATTACTCAGATATTGAACAACCGGCATCTCACTTCTATTATAATCTGTAAGTGGTGTAGAATTTCGATATCCCAATAACATCCTGATACAAGCTTGCAGACTAGTTCTTCCTTCCGTTTTACTAACCACACTTATTCCGGTAATCTGACTCTTCGTTGTTCTCACACCACGTTCCCAAACTACCTGACCATTACTGCTAAGAACTACTCCAGAATGCTCATCTGCAGCACGAATAGCAGTTCCGATATCACTAGTCACTGCCTCGATATTACCAAATGCATAAGCAATAAATCGATTATTGTTAGTTTCTGCTTGATTAATACGAACTGTTGTATCCTCATTAATAATCGTATTTTGCGTACCAAGTAATTCCGGATAATCTCCTATCCCTGTTGCTAAATTCATCGTAATGTAATATTCCGTCAACATCATATCCGTAATACGTTTTGTTACTTGAATTCTAGATTCCTCCACAGTAGCAGTATTCAAAATAAAATCAGAATCTACCATTTCATAGCCTAATGTAGAATCTTGATTCTTAATGAGTCTTTTTAATTCTATCACATTATCATTAACTTTTGCATCTATAATGTAAAAATCCTCTTTGCTATATTTCTTCTGAATTTCATTATTACTATTAGCGATATAAACCTCTTGCATAGGGTATAAAATCGAACCATCCATACTAATGATATTATCCTTCTTCTCGGCTATTCCATAGATAATATTCTCATCGATAAGACCTAATAGACGAAGTGGCTTTCCTTGAACAACAATTTCTCTTTTTTCACCGCTTTCTAAATAGATAATCTGTATTGAGCTTGCTGTTACGTTATCATAAACTTCCTGATAGGCAATAAATTTGCCCTCTCTAGAAAAAACGATGGACTTTTTAGTTACCCCACGAGCTAATTCTTTTAATGATTTAGCAGTCAAATTATAAGAATATATCGTATCGAAGATATGAAGATAGAATACTTTATAATCGTTGCTGTAACAAAAAGAACCTATTTCTTCCTTTAGCAAACCATAGGTCGTGTTAATTGGTATATAAATCAGCTCTTTGACACGCTGCATTACTCTGTCATAACGGTATAAGACAATTCCGACACGTCCTTCATATTCCCCTCGATTCATATACCCATAAACAATGAAATCAAGATTACCTTCTTCATCCATCCTTAAAATACGAATGTCGTGATTGTCAAATGTATCTCGAATAAAGTCTGTTTTTCCTTGATAGAAGGAAAACACCTCAGTCATCTTGTTTTCAGCTACACTATAAGACCATAGTACACGTTCACGAACGAATGCTATTGTAGTTTTATCTGAATTCGTCACCAAATCAATATCAGGTTTATTCGTTACACCAATCTTCAATTCACCCTTAGCTAAGCTTGTAAGCCCAACATCAAATACAGATTCCATCCGACGGTTATAATCATATAAATAACTTCGGCTTGATGTATACATAAACCGATAGTTTTCCGTAACCTGATAGTATTCCAATCCAGATATTGTTTGAACTGTAATCATAAATTTCAATGTAATACTTGCAGTCGACTCACCAATTTCTGAGATCGTTGGCACCTGACGAAAGATTTCCTTGGGACTCAAATCACCATAAGTCACGGTATTATAATCATTTTTAATTGTTACTTTTGCAAAACTAGACGCAGAGTCATAAGGCTTCTCCAGATACTTACCTATAACTCCTTCGGTATCCTTTGAAAATGTTGCTGTATGAAATTCCTCCACAAATGCTAGCTTTTCAGGCAAATAGTAAGAATCCATTACCTTAACTCGCGTATAGAAATAAATTCGCTTACTGCTATCTGTGATCAACGTAATTCGAAGCACATACTCTCGGTTCTTTGTTAAACTCTCCTTAATTTTAATTCTTGCCACCTTATATTCAGGCTGAGTATCAAGTGCATTAATCGCACCTTCTTCTATTGTTTTACCGTCAGTAACATCAATTACCTCGTACTTTACCTTCTTTACAGTGCTCTCATTTTCTGTAATCACAACGGAAAAAGCTTGTTCTACAGATAGTGGAGTAATTGATTCTCTTACTGTTAGTACATCAAGGCTCGAACAATATCCATGTAAAAGATTAATCTCTTGACCATCAACAAACAAGGAGACGTATGGTAAAGTTGCCTCTCCCATCTCCATTGATTCCTCATCTATACTAAAGACTTTTTCCGTCATATTAGTTCCAAAGTAATATAAAGAACCAATAAATATTGCTATTAATATTAGTATTCGATATACTAGTTTCATTCTAGTTTTTCCTCTCTCGATTCACAAGTTCATAGAATGTTGATTTTACGTGCAAGTAATCAAGGCATTTCTTAACATTAGCAGCAGCTTTCTCATTCTTAGCTTCCGATACTTGGTTTGATTTTTTTACGGCACGTAATAAAATATTTTTCGGAGTATGCTCCATATCAATAAATTCAAGAATCTGCACTTTATATCCTAACATCTCTAATATGTTAGCACGTAAAGAATCCGTAAAGAGTGCTGACATCCTCTCTTTGATTAATCCATACTTTAAGATAGACTCTAATTCATCACATTGAATCTGTTGATTGAACTCATGTTGACAACAGGGTACAGATAATATCACTTTAGCTCCCCATTTATTCGCTTTATAAAGAGCATAATCTGTTGCCGTATCACACGCATGTAATGTCACTACCATATCAACTTGATTACATCCCTCATAATCTGCTATATTGCCATGTAAAAATTGAAGTTTTTGATAACCATATCGTTCTTTTAACTCATTGCATGAGCGAATAACATCATCCTTCAAGTCAAGTCCAGTTATCTGTATATCATATCCCATCATCTCATGAAGATAGTAATACATAGCGAAGGTTAAATAAGATTTCCCACAACCAAAATCAATAATCCTAATCTCTTTCTCTTTTTTTAAGTTTGGCAAAATATCCTCTATAAATTCTAAGAAACGATTAATTTGCTTATATTTATCATACTTAGAACGGATAATCTTGCCTTCAGGACTCATAATTCCAAGATCTAACATAAATGGTATTGGTGTACCTTCTTGCAATATATATTGTTTCTTTCGATCATGCTCGCTGATTGTGATAGGTTGCATCACTTGTTCCTTTTTTACCTTAACAGTCGCAACTTGTTTTTTACTGATTAATATATTTGTCTGAGCCAATAAGCTTTTTATCTCAACCTGTTTAAATAATCCTTCAAACCATTGATCTAAATTATTCAGTAATTGCTCTTTTGTATAATTCTGATGAAATACCTTTGTTCCTCGGTATTCTGTAACTTGGTATAATAATTCTTTCTTTAACAAAATAGGACGGATTTTTATTTTAGTTATCAACTGCGCATCGGTTGAATTACTAATAATAATCTGTTTTAGCTCTTCATTGCAGTTAGTTTCAAATGCTTTATATATTTTTTCATCCATTCGGGTGTCATCCTTCTTTATTTTGTTATCATTGTACCCTTTTTTTCATATTTCCGCAAGGTGTGTAAGTAAAGCTTAATCTTAAGATTTTCGGAACATAGAATTAATTTTTCGCATATACTATATATGAATAAGCAAGATGAGGAAATAGAATGGCTTTTCCTAATAATAATAGACAAAATTATCGAATGCGCCCAAACAATACTCCGCCACCAATCAAAAACCCTTACTTATCACACCAGGAGCTTAAGAAAAAGGCTCAAGAATATAATGTAGGACAGTTAATACCTCAAGATAAAGACTCTAATTCCAGTGATAGTCGTCAAGTAACTCCCAATACTTCTGACATGACTCCTAGACGTAGGGATAACTTAATAATAAGAAATAATGACAGCATGATGGTAAGAGATATTAACAACGCAACGACAAGAAATAATAGTGATATGAATGATAGTAATAGGATGCCTTTAGGTAATGATTGGGCAACTAAATCAACACGTTCATGGATGGATTCCATGGACAACACTATGTCTGTTCCTATGCCAAATGAAGAAACCAATGAAAATCTCACACCTAGATCGAATCCATATGATAACAATCGGAGTTTTCCATGGATGAACCCGCGTGGTGATGAACGACTATCTCCTAGCACAACAAAAGATATTACTAATAGACCGCCTTGGTTAATGTATAGCGATGAAGAAGATAGAAGTCGTATGAATATGGATCGACAGAACCGCATGGATATGAATCGACAGAATCGTGTGGATATGAATGAACAGAACCGTATGGACATGGATAATCAAAACCGTATGGATATGAATGAGCAGAACCGTATGGATATGGATCGACAGAATCGTATGTTTATGGAAGAACAAAATCGTATGGGCATGGATCGGCAAAGCCGTATGGATATGAATCGACAGAATCGTATGGACATGGATCGACAGAACCGTATGGATATGGAAGAACAAAATCGTATGGGCATGGATCGGCAAAGCCGTATGGATATGAATCGACAGAACCGCATGGATATGAATTGGCGCAACGGTATAGATATGAATGACCAAGACCTTATGAATATGATTGATCAAAACCGTATGAATATAAATAGGCAGAATCGTATGGATATGAACAATCAAAGTCGTATGAATATAGAAAACGAAAATCTTCCGTTCCTTCCACGAAATGAGGAAGAGAATGAAGAATACAGGAAGATGATTCAAAGACATCCACAGGATGTTCGTCGTATCTATACAGAGGTGCAGAAAGCATTTGATCGATTAAGTTATGCTGGTAGCTGGATCTATGACGAAAATCCTGATAGAGCTACACTATTGCGATTATCGGAAGACATCTATCGATCTCTATTACCTATTACAGAAGATTACGATCCATCAACTGATCAACCTGTTACTATAGAAGAGGAAAATAGGGTGCCTGGATTATTACCAAACAAAAAATCTCCTCGCTGGATGCTCTACGTAGTATTTATTCTAGTTCAAAATGAACTAATGAATCGACGAGCATAGAATAATAATATAAATAGAATGTTTTTTTATCATAGAAAAAAGGGCCTTATGTAAGGGCCCTTCTCTTAATCTATATAGTTTTTTATGCTACTTCATTCCTCTTTATTGTATGTAATCGTTTTTCATATGCACTTAATCGCTTAGCCATAGCATCCAAATCTGCATTGATTTCATCCCAATGTTCAAACGTTTGTGCTTCAGGATGTTTTACATCGATAATCTGTTTATATCCTTTCATAAAGGTTAATAAATCTCTCAACTCACAAATTGTCTGTATGGCAAGCTCCTTCTGTACATCACTGAGATTTATCATATTGTTTGCACTTAATTCGTTCATTTGTTCAGGTTTAAGAGATATTTCGTCAAGACCATTCATAAAAGCACCCCCTTTACACTACATATTGTACCTTATCACGACATAAAACACAAGGAAAAGAGTATGACAAAAGATGACACCCTTGTAACTTACTTTCGCTTTTATTCGACATAGATAAGTATTATAATAGATATGAATTTTATACTTAATTTATTAGGAGGAAATAAGAAATGAAGGATTCCAATTGTATCTTTTGTAAACTTGCATCCGGTGAGTTTAATTCTGCCACTATCTATGAAGATGATTTATTCCGCGCCATTCTAGATATATCGCCTGCTGCAAAAGGACATGCCCTACTACTTCCAAAACGGCATATTACTAATATATTTGAATTAGACGGTATGGAAGAGATTAACGCATTAGCTGTTATTAAGAAAATTTGTACAGCTATGAAAAAAACTCTCAATTGTGATGGTATCAATATCCTTCAGAATAATGGTACTGCTGCTGGTCAAAGTGTATTCCATCTTCACTTTCATATAATTCCTCGATTTGATGGTGACCAAGTAAACATTCCTTGGTTTACACAATCCTATACAGATGGAGAAGCTGATGCTTTAGCTGCCAAGATAAAAGCCAATCTATAAACAAAACAGTCATGATTCTGAAAGTTAAAAGGATGTCGCACTAGCTGAATATTAGTGCGACATCCTTTTTTTCCTGCATTTCTTCTTACTCTTTCTCAACCCAATCATTTGATATATCTGCTAGCCTGTAACCAAGTACAATAACACGATCAAGTATTTGTAATAGCTTCCTCTATTAACTTTACAATTGCTGAAGTTGCATCGCTTTGCATACTATGATTCATCGCTTTTTGATATTTCTCTCGATTATCATATACATAGTTTACTCCTGTCAACAAAGTTTCATTGGTTAATTCCTCTTCCTTTATTACATAACTATAACCTTGATGTTCAAATGACTCTGCATTCAAAATCTGATCTCCGCGACTCGCCGCTGCAGATAATGGAATCAGAATATTAGGTTTCTTTAAAGCTAAAAGCTCACAAATTGCATTCGCACCTGCTCTCGAAATAACAAGATCAGCTGAAGCAAACAAATCACTTAGTTCTGCACTTATATATTCAAACTGTACATAACCTTTCATTCCTTGGTAATCTAAATCCATCTTTCCTTTTCCACAAAGATGAATTACTTGAAAACGTTTTAGTAGCGTTGGTAATAGATTACGAACAGCTTCATTTACTTTAAGCGCTCCAGTACTTCCGCCTATCACTAAAATTACAGGCATATTAGCGGTAAACCCACAGAAGTCTAAGCCTTTGATCTTATTGCCTGCAAACAATTCCTTTCGGATTGGTGTTCCAGTAAGGACTGCTTTCTCTTTTGGAAGATAATTTATAGTTTCAGGGAAATTAGCACACACTTTAACTGCAGATGGGATGCATAAACGATTGGCTAGTCCTGGGGTCATATCTGATTCATGTATAATTGTTGGGATTTTTTTCTTCTTTGCTGCCAATACAACAGGAACTGCTACAAAGCCCCCTTTTGAAAATACAACATCAGGTTTTAACTTCTTCATCAATTTTTTTGCTTGGTGAATTCCCTTCAACACTTTGAATGGGTCTAAAAAATTCTTAATGTCAAGATATCGTCTAAGTTTTCCAGAAGAGATACCATAATAATTAACACCCAACTTTTCAATCAATTCTTTCTCAATTCCATGGTAGGAACCGATATAGTGAATGTCATAGTTCATTTCCCTTAATTTTGCAATTAACGCAATATTAGGTGTTACATGACCAGCAGTTCCACCACCAGTTAAAACAATGCGCTTCATATCTGCCTCCTATTTAGCCTGTCTTAATGCTTGTGCTAATTGATCCGGGCATGATGTTGACTTCATTCCACAACGTACACCTTCAAGTCTAGCAATAACATCATCAACTTTCATTCCTTCAACAAGCTTACCTATGCCTTTTAAATTTCCGTTACATCCACCAACAAATTCAACTGACTTCACAACCTCTTCACCATCTATCGTTTCAAGTTCAAAATTGATTTCTCGTGAACATACACCACTCGTCTTGAACTTCATAAGTACCTCCTCTATTTGTATATCTTTGTATTACATTTATTCAGTCTATGTATATACTTCCCAAATTTGGTCTTCCCTATTTTATACTATATTAAATGATTTTGCAATTAATTCTTCCGATTTCTCCTGTGAAAAATCAGGGTTGTGGAAAAAAGCTTGTTTGGTTATAATAAATGCAATAAGATTTGGAAAAAAGGAGAATTTATATGATTGGTATTATCGGTGCTATGGAAGAAGAGGTTACAAAGTTAAAGCAAGTAATGCAAGATATTGTTGTTTCCAACAAGGCTTGCATGGAGTTTAACAAAGGAACCTTAAGTGGAAAGAATGTAGTTGTTGTACGCTCTGGTATCGGTAAAGTAAATGCAGCCTTATGCGCACAGATTTTGATTGATGATTTTCATGTTGATTGCATTATTAATACAGGAATAGCCGGCTCTTTAGATAATAACATTAACATAGGCGATATCGTTTTATCTACAGATGCGTTACAACATGATGTGGATGCTGTTGCTTTTGGTTATGAGTTGGGAGTGATTCCACGTATGGAAACATCGACTTTTACTGCAGATGAAAACTTAGTATCGTTAGCAAAGAAAATATGTGAAAGAGTAAACCCGGATATCTGTGTATTTACTGGGCGTGTCGTTAGTGGAGATCAGTTCGTAGCGGATAAAGCAATTAAAGATCATATCGTATCAAATTTTAATCCTTTATGTACGGAAATGGAGGGGGCAGCAATTGCTCAAGCTGCCTATTTAAATAAAATACCTTTTCTAATTGTACGTGCAATCTCTGATAAAGCTGATAATAGTGCAACTATGGATTATCCTACATTTGAAGCAAAAGCGATTACGCATACTGTCAACTTAATGATTGCTCTTATTGAAGCAATATAAATTGGAGGATTCTATGGAGGGAATGGAACGAAGAGAAAAGTTAGTCGAAATACTTACACATCAATCTACCCCTATTTCTGGTACGGAACTTGCAAAGCAGCTAGGGGTAAGTCGACAAGTAATTGTGCAAGACATTGCTCTTTTACGAGCAACAAATAAAAACATCCTCTCAACTACGAAAGGCTATTTACTGTACTATCAGGAATCAAAAAAAGTGAATCGTTGTTTCCACGTCAAACATACGACTGATGAAATATATGATGAACTTTCTATCATTGTTGACCTAGGTGGGAAAATTCTTGATGTAATCGTTAGTCATGAAATCTATGGTACAATTCAGGCAGATTTGCTCATTTATAATCGACAGGATGTAATTGATTTTGTGGATAAAGTAAATCAAAAAAAGACAGTACCACTAAAAGAACTTACAGGTAGTTATCATTATCATACCGTAGAAGCAGATAGTGAAGAAGTTTTGCTACGTATCGAAGAGGCCCTAAAAAAGAAAGGTTATTTATGTTAAATTAATGTTGACATGTTAAATTTCATATGATACATTTATTGACAAGACAGCTGTATATACAGTGTCTTGTCATTTTTTTACGACATTATAAAATGTATATGTATAAAAGGAGGAGTTATGAAAGAATTAAAGAAGATTTTAAACCGAATCTTTATTGAGGGTCTTAATGGTATGGCACTTGGCTTATTTGCTACCTTAATAGTTGGTACCATACTATGTCAGATTGCTGGTTTTTTTACTGGTGATATTGCTACATATTTGTTATTTATAGGTAAAGTTGCTTCTCTTTTAACAGGCGCTGGAATTGGTTGTGGTGTAGCGTACAAGTTTAAGGAGAGTCCTCTTGTCGTTATCTCAGCTTCTGTTGCTGGTATGGTTGGTGCTTATGCTACTCCAATCCTGAAAGGAAATATTTTGGAAGGCAATATTATGTCTCTTCCAATTCCAGGAGAACCACTCGGTGCATTTGTAGCTGCATATATTGCTATCACAATTGGTCATCTCGTAGCCGGAAAAACAAAAGTTGATATTATTGTAACCCCTGTTGTCTCCATTCTTTCTGGCTCTGTTGTTGGTCTTTTCGTAGGACCAGGAATCTCAAAAGGTATGGCAGCTATTGGCGAATTAATCAATTGGGGAGTTGATCGTCGTCCTATCCTTATGGGCATTATCGTTGCAATTATTATGGGTATGGTACTCACATTACCAATAAGCTCTGCTGCTGTAGGTATCTCTTTAGGCTTAACTTCCATTGCTGCTGGTGCGGCTTGTGCAGGATGTTGTGCTAATATGGTTGGTTTTGCAGTTGCAAGTTATCGCGAGAATAAAGTAGGCGGTTTAGTAGCACAAGGATTAGGAACTAGTATGTTACAAGTTCCTAATATCGTCAAGAAGCCAATTATTTGGTTACCTGCCATTATATCAAGCGCTATTGTTGGTCCGATTTCTGCAGTCATTGGTATGACAAATAATCCAGTTGGATCAGGTATGGGAACTTCAGGTCTCGTTGGACAGATTAATGCATATGATAGCATGGTCCCAACTTTCGGTACAGTTCCTACTCTCTTACTTATTGTCGGTATGCACTTTGTATTACCTGCTATCCTTTCTTTAGGCGTATCTGAATTTATGAGAAAGAAAGGACTTATTAAGGCGGGAGATATGAAACTTTCTAACTAAAGGGAGATAAATTCAAATATAAATTAGTGTTTTAAATTAGCCTAAAAAGAATGAGCTATATACCATCTAGCTCATTCTTTTTTCGTGTATGTTAAAGATATAACTTCTTTTATTCCGATAAACTATATTGTGTAAATTCACCATCTTCTAATATCATATATCCATGTACAGTTCCTTCCTTTGGTATGGAAACAGAACCTGGATTCACATACTGGAATTCTTTTATATTGCGATTCGCTGTCACATGTGTATGCCCATGAAGTAAAATGTCTCCTTTTTTTAAAGGCGGTAGATTATCCTCATTAAAGAGGTGTCCATGTGTAGCAAAAATTGTTTTTCCATCCAAATACAACATAATGTAATCTGCCATACAAGGAAATTCTAACACCATTTGGTCTACTTCTGCTTCACAGTTTCCCCGTACACATAAAATCTCATCCTTGATACTATTTAACATTGTAATTACCTGTTTTGGACTATAATCTTTCGGTAAATCATTACGTGGCCCATGATATAACAAATCCCCTAACAATAAAAGTTTATCTGCCTTTTGGGCATAATATGCTTCTATTAGCTTCTTACAATAATATGCGGACCCATGAATGTCCGATGCAATCATTAACTTCATCCTTTACCTCCATTGACCTGTCACACTTCATGTGCTAAACTTAGACTAATTGTTCCATATTAAGAAGAATTTTTGAAAACATAGTTTATTAGCAAAGAAGGTTATTGTTATGATATCAACTATTATTTTAATTGTAAATCTATTATTTATACTATGCTTTGTCCTTGTTTTAATAGCTCCAGGTAAAAGCACGAAGGAAATGCGTTCACCTTTTTTGAATCGTAACATTGCTCATCGTGGATTGCATACAAAAGATAAGAAGACTCCAGAAAACTCTATGCTTGCATTTCAAGCTGCAATTAAGGCTGGGTATGGTATTGAGTTTGATATTCAGCTTACAAAAGATGAGAAAATTGTAGTCTTTCATGATGATACTCTAAGACGTGTCTGTAATGTTGATGGGCGTGTTGATGACTATACGTATCAAGAGCTCCAGGCTTTTTCACTTTGTAATACTGATCAAAAAATCCCTCTTTTCTCTGATTTTCTAAAACTAGTTAATGGCCAGGTACCACTCATTGTCGAATTGAAAAACGGACGTAAAAATAACTTATTATGCGAAAAAACCTATGCAATGCTTAAGGAGTACCATGGTGATTATTGTGTTGAAAGTTTCCAACCACTTATAGTTGCTTGGTTTAAACGAAATGCACCTCATCTATTACGGGGACAGTTAAGTGCAGGTCCCAAAGAATTTAAAGGACAGCTCTCCCGTCTACAGGCTTTCGGACTAAGTCGTCTCCTTACCAACTTCGTTACTCGTCCACACTTTATATCCTATCATAAAGAAAAACATTCATTACTTGTAAAACTTGTCGATCGTATGGGTGCAATGAGAGCTGTATGGACTGTTCGTGATGATGATGACATTCATCAAATCGAATCGCGTAATGACATCGTAATTTTTGAATTTTATCAACCACCAATTAAATACTAGCCTGTAATCTGAACGACTTGAAATGGGGCTGTCGCATTGATATAATCCCACTTAAGTAGATGGATGAAATTTAATGATTTCATCTATCTACCTAAGTGGGATTATATCATAATGCGACAACCCCATCATTTATGAATAATTATTTTGATGATTCCGTACTTGGATATTTCACTGTTAATTCAGCTTCCTTTGATGATAAAACTAAGCTAATTCCTTTGCTATCATTCTGATCGGTTCCTTGCTTACGAATATAGATAACACTACCATCTGGAGCAATAGACTGAGATAGTTTTTTCACATTCGTATCTTTTACCTGTTTCCAAGTAACTTTAGCAACGTCAAAATCTGCATCTGGTTTTACAATACAGTAACTATAAATGTTTGTTTTAGAAGCATTCTTAAATACAAGACAAAGCTTATTATTCTCATAATAATATGCAATTTCACTAGACTGACCTGAAATTATTGGTGCATCTGCTTGTCCAGTAATTGTTAAAAATGTTGATTTTGAGTAGGTTTTACTAGCGGTAGCTGCCGTACGGATTTGTAACGTTACTGTTTTAGCTCCATTTTGAAATAATGTACTAGGTGCAATGTCTTCCACTGACATTGATTTATCACACTCTACCCATATATCTGCTTGCTCGTTATAATACTCCATTTTAGTTGTAGTATTTAAGGTTAATTTAGATGCATTGACTGAAACAGAAGGTGCATTTGCTCGTTTTGTTAATACCACTGTTACTTCTTTACTAGGTCTTTCCCCTGTATTTACTGCATCTTCTCCTCGTGTCTGTGGTATACGTATGATAATCTTAGCACCCTTAACAAGCATGTTATCTACTGTGTTCATGAAATCTTTATAATCTTGACTACTTGGATTCATGGATACATCATACCAGTGATAATCTGTTGCTTTTCTCCATTGAAAACTCTCTGCATTATCACAATTTGTAAATGTGAAATCACCATCTGCTTTATTATAGGTTACTTTAATCGTATTATCTTTTGCTGGTAATGTAACAGGTATAACTGTTGTATCTAAATCACCTTTAAAATATAATGTTTTATCTGCTGTACTTGAAATCCAGGAGATATCCATCTGATAAGCTGTATTATCAAGGACTCTATCTCCTTCCACTTCAAACCAGGTCTTCTTATCTGTTGAAAGATAAACGATAGAGTTATTATTAGTATAGATAATCATAGTCAAATTATCGTAATCGATTGTTCCGATTGTAATTGCTGTTGCTTTTGTTTCGGCTGATGCTTTTTTAGTTGGTGCTGTAATCATTGCTGTTAAAAACAAAAGCAACGCTATGATGGATTTATATAAACATTTATTCATCTATGGCACCTCCCTAATCCTTATCAATAATGGTTAACTTGCATCCATTCTTGATAACATATCCATTGCTTAGTGTAATTACGATATTCTTCGTAGTTGTAGAGTCAGTTGTTAATTTTTTAATCTTTGAATTTGATAAATCGATTGTTGCCACTCCATTTGAAATCTCAGCAGACTTCATAATGGATATACCATCCCATGTCACATCGGAAACACCTACCTCGTAAGTTGGGCTGAAGATGTTTAATTTTATTGAGAACGTAACCACTTCTTTGGTAACCGTAGTTGTTGTATTATCTGGATTTGTTATTGTTTCTGTCTTCGTTTCTTCTAGACTACCTTCCGTTATGGAATAAGCGATTGGCGCCGATACAATTGTAGCCGTTTCAATCAGATTAATTGTGACTGCATTCTCTAGTTTTTCACCGTTACTTAAATTGATAATTAATGGCACTGCTGCATTCCTCTTTGTAATGATACTATCGGTTTCAAACTTATTCACATTTACAGTTACAAGAGCCGTTCTAACAGCTTCATGTTTATCATTTAGCCTTGTTCCATATACGACGCTGTAATCTCCATTATCCATGTTTAATTCATAGCTGTCATAAGTCATGCCCTTAATGGTAACCTTTTCGCTTGTAAACTTGTCAATGTCTGTCTTATCATATACGTAATTCTTACCAAAATCTAAGTTAAACTGGAAGCTTGAATCATCATTGTCTGTATCTTTGGAACTGTATACTCGCTCAAAGCTATCAGTTGCAAACTTATAGTCCTTATTATTTACTATAGTCTTTGGATAAATATATAATAGCAGACCTGAAGTTGTTGTACTTTCCACTTCATCAGAATTTGCTAAAACAATAGTCCCGTATAAAGCCTGTTCCAAAATATGATCGATACTTTCCGTACTAGTTATCTTAGTTGTAATAATATATTCATCTGGGTTATCCTTAGAAACAACAACGGTGCTCTTTAAATTTGTTATTGTACCCTTTACATTACCATAGATATCTTTAAATTTAATGGAAGAAACAGTTGTCTTTGTTGGACTAGAAATCGTAAATGTTAAATAGCTGGATGAATCTTCTTCCTTTACCACTCCTGCAGTTGTAACTAATGTTGTTAAGCTCTTAGCTGAAGCGGAGTCTGGATAATTAACACCCGAACTTCCTGTAATATCAAGTTCTTTTGAAGCTAGAGCGAAAGCTACTTTATCATCTGCAGCTATTGATTTCTTTCTAACATAGATATGGCTACCTTCTTTTGCTTTTGATTCTGTAATCGTAATTTGAGCAGAAGATGTTATACTTGTCCAAACTGCCTCTTGATAATTAAAAGTATCCCCTGGCTCAACAATTGTATATTCAAAAGGTTGTGTTGAACTTGCAGCTCTTACTGCTAATTCTAAACTCTTAGAGCTTGTATAATCAAGACTGATTCCATAAGTAGTTTCACTTGGTGGAGCTGCTTGTACTGGTACAGTGATGGTTGTAATACGAGATGCTTGTGCTGAGCTTGTTGCATTTGTTCTAAATTGTAAGATTACCTCATTTTGTTTTGTTGTACTATTAATATATAAGGCACTTCCTGCTATTTTACTCAACATTAAATCAGTAGCACTACTTACCGTTGTCCATTCACTAGTTGTTCCATCCGAAAAGACTACACGGTATCCCGAATTCTTCTTAACAGGAATTAAGAACTTTGATCCATCGATTTTAATTTCTGGAGCATTTGCTTTCTTTGGAATTGTGATCGTGACCTCTTTGCTCGGCCTCTGACCAATATTTAACTCTCCGTTTACGATACTACCATTAATTGGTGCCAAACGAAGATATAGCGTTGCGCCTTGTGAACTTAATTTATCAAGTTCATTCGTAAATGCTGTTTCGTTCACGTTATACCATATGTAACTATCCTTTTTTCTCCATTGAACTGTTCTAGTTCCCTGATTTGTATAGGTGACTGACTGCTTTGCACTATTATATCTTGCTTTAAATGTATTAAGCTGCTTTGGAATTACTATCGTTACAACGTCCTTTGAAGAATCTCCCTTAAACTTAATCGTATAATTCGATGAGACTGGGATCCATGAGATATCCATTGATATCGTCTTTTCGTTTGTTAATGTTCCTGATATTGTTTCCCATGACTTTCCTTTCGAGTCTGAGAAATAAATCTTACTATCATTTGCATTTCCTTTTAAGGTAATGATACTTTTCTCATAATCGATTTTTTCTACTGTAATACTTGTAGTAGCCGCCTTGGCATTTGTAGCTTTTAATGCAAGCATAGAAGCTAATACAAAAAATAGCATTACAAAAGATGCAATGACAGCACGTAACTTTACTGACTTATTCATTAAACTCCTCCTTTAAGTTGTAAGACCCATCAGGCATTCAGGGCCAGACCGTTTCTCATAAAGAGGCCAACGGTATTTCCATAATATATTATAATCACTAACTACTTTATCGTCAAATAGTGTCAAAATAATTACCCATAATTACATATTAATTTTAAACTTGAAATTAATAAAAAGGAGCAACCACATTTTTTTGCAGTAGCTCCTTAAACTGAAACTAATATTTTCTACCAGTCTCCTGAAATAATAGGTGTAGCAAGATAAATCTTTGTATAATTATTTGCCTCATCATACGTCATTGCAACTTGTATATTGATTTTTGATTCATTAACGGTAATGTATTCTCGAAGTAAGCCAGTATAAGCATAAACCGTATATAGTTCATCTTCACGATTTTCATAGACAACTACACCTTCAAGAGAATCTATCATCTTGTCGGCCATTTTGTTTTTTGTATCAAGTAAGAGATTACCAGCAAATGCACCACACAATTGTAATGTCTCGGAAATCTGATTCTCTGTAATATTAAGGTTTTTATATATTTCTTCTACTGTATTTTTAAACTTTAGAATATCATTGTTGGCATCTTCGTAAATCACGATTCTTACCATCACATACTGCGTAATACCAACCTTCTTTTCTAAGTTTTGCTTAAATGCATCCATTGTTTCTGTATTTTTTAATGTTACTACCTTAATGGTTGTCTGCGCTCTCGCTGCCTGCTTTGTAAATACAACCTCTTGACGATTTTCATTTTCATATGTCCTAAACTCTGAATCTGTCTTGACGCCAAGACCAGTTGCGATATAAGAAATTAATGAATTTTTATCTTCTACCGTTAAGTACTGATTACCATATTCCGCTGTCACTTCAAGGGTGCTTTCCATAAGTCCAGAATTAGTCGTAACAAAGGCACTTAATATATTGCCCTCCCTCGAGAACAAACGATTTGCTATGATTTGTGCTCCAACAGCTATCCAAAGTAGAATCACGATTGATAATAGAAAACGCATCTTTTTGTTAGCTAGTATTTCTTTATATGGTATATGATATTTTTTTGTAAGAACTGTTTGATTTGATGATAGTGTATAACGTTCCTTCCACATAGCAATACCTCCATTCTAGTTGATAGTATTGCCATGTTTTTTTGCTTTAAACAAGCACGGCAAATGAGTGGTCGTATAAGTTTTCTTCGGCGCGCTACGCTCACAAGCCCACAAAGACCATGTGGGCTTGTAAGGCCTACGAAAACCTATACGATCACTCGTTTGCCTGTTTATGTGAATAAAACACTTGATTAAGTAGTACTTCTAAAAAGAAAATTTAATCTCGCTAGACTACGAGTAAGGCAATACCTTCAACGTGCCATTCTTAATAACACAAAACAGAGCTTTTGTAAACTCATAGTTTGCAGTAGCTCCGTTCTTATGTTACTTTTTATATTGATTCGCAATCTCTATTCGAGTTAATGATCTTCTGAGTGCCATCTCGGCTCTTGTTTCATTAATATCACCATCATCGCCTTTTAATCGACGTTCTGCTCGTAGTTTTGCTTCATTGGCACGATGCACATCAATTTCTTCTGGCCATTCACATGATTCCGCCAATATGATAACTCGGTCCCCAAGTACCTCAACAAATCCACTAAGTAGCGCTGCTACTTTTTCGTTTTTATCTTTGATAATCTTGAGCATACCAGGTTCTATAATTGCAGTCATAGGAATATGTCCTTTTAAGATACCTATATCGCCTTCCGTTGTTTTTACTTCAATCATGTCGGCCTCTCCATCAAAGAAGATACGGTCTGGAGAGATTACCTTCAAGTGGAACAATCTACTATTATCCGCCATATCCATCTCCTATCTCATACCCCTAGTTTTTCTTTGCTCTAGCTACGACATCATCAATGTTTCCGGCATTTAAGAAATAGCTTTCCGGAATATCATCGTGTTTACCTTCAAGTATTTCTTGAAAACTTCGAATTGTTTCTGTTACTGGTACATACTGTCCAGGAAGACCTGTAAACTGTTCTGCTACATGGAATGGCTGAGATAAGAATCTTTGCACCTTTCTCGCTCTAGATACAAGAGTCTTCTCATCCTCAGATAGTTCATCCATACCTAAGATTGCAATGATATCCTGTAATTCTTTATATCTTTGTAATATTTCCTGAACACCACGCGCTACTTTATAATGTTCTTCTCCGACAACACGTGGATCAAGAATACGAGAAGTAGATTCCAACGGATCAACTGCAGGATATATACCTAATTCAACGATGGAACGAGATAATACGGTAGTTGCATCCAAGTGAGCGAATGTCGTTGCTGGCGCAGGGTCAGTTAAGTCATCTGCTGGTACATAAACCGCCTGTACCGAAGTAATGGAACCATTCTTAGTCGAAGTAATACGTTCCTGTAATGCACCCATTTCAGTTTGTAAGGTTGGCTGATAACCAACTGCGGATGGCATACGTCCAAGAAGTGCTGATACTTCAGAACCCGCCTGGGTAAAACGGAAAATGTTATCAATAAATAGTAACACATCCTTACCAGACTTATCTCGGAAGTACTCTGCCATCGTAAGTCCAGTTAAACCTACTCTCATTCTAGCTCCTGGTGGCTCATTCATCTGTCCAAACACCATCGTAGTCTTATTAATAACACCAGAATCAATCATTTCATAATAAAGATCGTTTCCTTCTCTTGTTCTCTCCCCGACGCCGGTAAATACAGAATATCCACCATGCTCAGTTGCAATATTGGTAATCAGTTCTTGGATTAAAACAGTTTTACCTACACCTGCACCACCGAACAGACCAATCTTACCACCTTTTTGATAAGGACAAAGAAGATCAACTACTTTGATACCTGTTTCAAGAATTTCAGTCTCGGTTGACTGTTCTTCAAACTTTGGTGCTTTTCTATGAATTGGATAATATTCAACTCCTTGTGGTTCTGGCTTTTCATCGATTGGTCTACCAAGTACATTAAACATTCTACCTAATGTATTTTCACCAACTGGTACCGAAATTGGGGCACCAGTATTTTCTGCATTCATACCACGAACCAAACCATCGGTAGTTCCCATCGCAATACAACGAACCGTATCATCGCCCAGATGCTGAGCAACCTCAACAACTAAGATTTCTCCACTCTCTCTAGGAATATTGATTGCATCGTAGATTTCTGGAAGATTGCCTTCTTGGAATTTGATATCAAGTACCGCACCGATAATTTGAGTGATTTTTCCTACGTTCGATGGGTTGAAACCCTTCTTACTATCTGCCAAATCCTTGTCACTCCTTTTCTTATGGATTAATTTATAGCATTCGCTCCAGCAATAATCTCTGTTAATTCTTGAGTAATCGAGGACTGACGTGCACGATTGTACTTCAAAGACAAATCAGAAATCATATCCTCTGCATTATTGGTTGCGGATTCCATTGCTTGCATTCTTGCACCGTTTTCGCTGGCGATTGCCTGAACTAAGGCACCATAAATTAAGCTATTCATATATTTTGGAATAATAATATTCAATGCCTCATCTTCTTCTGGCTCATAATTCATTAAGGTCAAGCGCTCATTCACATCTTCCTTCGCACTTTCCACATTAGTAGTATCCACAGGTAATAATTTAACTAGGGTTGGAACCTGAGTTACTGTATTCTTAAATACCGTATAGGCAAGATAAATTTCTCCGACCTCTTCGTTCGTAAATGCATCAAGTACCGTTTGTCCAATATCCATTGCATCTCGATAAGTTGGTGCATTCATTACTTCAGAATAGTCCTTTGCTATTGTAAACTTGCGTCGAGCCAAAGCATCCTTTGACTTACGGCCTACGGCATAAATTACGGTATTGTCTTTGTTAAAGTCTCCAGAAGTAATAAGCTTAATCACATTCTGATTATAACCACCTGCAAGTCCACGATTCGACGATACTACAATGACTGCTTTTTTATCTGATTTACCTGCCAAAAGGTATGGATGTGACATTACACCAGATTTTTGAAGCATTGTATTCACAGCTTCAAACATATAATCAAAGTAAGGTTTTGAACTTTCAGCTCTTGACTTTGCTTTTTGCAACTTTACTGTGGAGACTAACTTCATGGCCTTCGTAATCTGACTGGTGCTTTGAATACTCTCTTTACGCCTTTTAATATCTCTCATTGAGGCCATAGCTTCACACCCTCTCTTAACTTGTAAATTCTTTTTTGAATTGCTCGATTGCCTGAATTAGTTTCTTTTCGCATTCCTCATCCATAACCTTATTCTCACGAATACTTGTTGGAATTTCTGGATACTTCGTATCAATATAATCAAATAATTCTTTCTCGAATGTTTGGATTGCAGAAACTTCAATATCAAGTAAATACTTCTTAGTTGCTGCATATATGATAATTACTTGATATTCTACAGGCATTGGCTTGTATTGAGGTTGCTTTAAGATTTCTCTAATTCTTTCCCCTTGTGCAAGCTTTTCTTTTGTATCAGCGTCCAAATCAGAACCAAACTGGGAGAATGCTGCTAACTCACGATATTGAGCTAACTCAATACGGATTGGACCGGAAATATTCTTCATCGCTTTAATCTGAGCAGAACCACCAACACGGGATACGGAAAGACCTGCATTAACTGGAGGTCGAAAACCTGCATTGAACATCTCTGTTTCAAGATAAATCTGACCATCGGTGATAGATATTACATTCGTAGGAATATAAGCAGATACGTCTCCTGCCTGTGTTTCAATGATTGGAAGTGCTGTCAAAGAACCACCACCGAATTCATCCGAAAGACGAGCAGAACGCTCTAACAACCTAGAATGTAAGTAAAATACATCACCTGGATAAGCTTCACGTCCTGGAGCTCTCTTAAGCAATAAAGAAAGAGTACGATATGCAACTGCGTGCTTACTTAAGTCATCATAAACGATTAGTACGTCCTGTCCTGATTCCATCCACTCCTCACCCATTGCACATCCAGAATAAGGTGCAATATACTGTAAAGGTGCCAATTCACTCGCTGTAGATGCAACAATAGTGGAATAATCCATAGCTCCATACTCTTCTAGAGTTTTAACAATATTGGCAACTGTAGATGCTTTCTGACCAATTGCAACATAAATACATTTCACATTCTGACCTTTTTGATTAATAATTGTATCAATTGCAATCGCAGTTTTTCCTGTCTGACGGTCACCAATAATCAACTCACGCTGACCTCTTCCGATAGGAACCATAGAGTCAATTGCTTTAATTCCAGTCTGTAATGGGGTATCTACTGATTTACGAGCGATAACACCAGAGGCTACACGCTCAATCTGGCGGAATTTCTTAGTCTCAATTGGACCTTTCCCATCAATTGGTTGCCCAAGTGCATTTACCACTCGGCCAAGCATAACATCTCCCACAGGGACTTCAACTACACGACCAGTAGTCTTAACCGTATCTCCTTCACTGATATTACTTGTATCACCAAGTAGTACTGCTCCGACATTATCCTCCTCTAAGTTGAGTACCATTCCATAGATATCTCCCGGGAATTCAAGAAGCTCACCTTGCATAGCCTTCTCAAGACCATGGATACGTGCAATACTATCCGCCACCTGAATTACCGTACCAACGTCGGATACTTCAAGCTGCGTGCTGTAATTCTTGATTTGCTCTTTTATTACTGAACTTATTTCTTCAGGTCTTAAATTCAAGAGATAAGCACCTTCTTTCTATAATTTCTTTCAAGACGTTTTGATTATGATCGAAGCAATACTTTTGATAAAGTCTTTAGCTTTGTTCGTATACTAGAGTCAACAATATGATCACCGATACGAATGACTAAACCACCAATAAGTTCTGAGTCTACAGTATAATTCATATTAAACTTTACATATTTGGTTGTTGCTAAAAGCTTATCTTCTAACTTTTTTTTCTGTTCCTCATTCAAAAGAATAGCGGATGTTACCGAAGCGACTCCGATGTTCTTGTATTCACGAACTTTAGCTAGAAAGTAATCAAAGATTCCATTCATCTCATCATATCTCCCTTTTTCGACGATAATCAGTAAAAATCCGGTTACATCATCAGAAACTCTACCCTTTAGCACCTTCTCTACGAAAGAAACTTTCTCTTTCTTCGTAATCTTTGGATGATTCAAAAATTTATAAAGTTCTGCATTCTCTGTAAATGCTTCTTTGACAACTTTGATTTCAGCTTCAATGGTATCTAATATTTTTTTTTCTAAGCATAGATCAAATAAGGCTTCACCATATGGTTTAGAAATTAGTTTTTCCATGTATCATCACCCATTTCACTCAAAGCTTCCTCTACTAACTGTGCTTGTTTTAAAGTGTCTATATTTACCGTAATGATTTTTTCTGCCATAGCAGTTGCTACAGAAATCATCTCTTGTTTCATTTCATCTCTAACTTTACTCTTTTCCAAGGCAATTTCTTTCGTTGCTCTATCTAAAATTCTTGATGCCTCAAGTTTTGCCTCATCTACAATTTCATTTTCACGTTTTAGAGCTTTGCTACGACCTTCTCGCAATATTTCATCCACTTCCTGAGATGCATTGTTTAACTTTGCTTCATAATCACTTTTTAACGTCATTGCCTCTTTTTTCTCTTGAGCTGAAAATTCCAAGTCTCCTTGAACCTTCTCTTGGCGTTTTAATAAAAGTTCTCTTGCTGGATTAAATAAGAGATAGGATAATGCTAAAAATAAGATAAAGACTGCCAATGCTACAATCAAGGTATCTGCTAACATTTGAAAGTCCAGTCCAAAGATACGATTGGTCAGACCTTCTTCGGTTACTTTTGCTCGAACCGTTGCAAGCTCCTGTGAAAAGACAATTGTCTTGATACTTAAGCTTGTTATAAAATTGATCACCTTCTTAGCCTCCCTTCTAATGTTATATTGTTAGTAGGACCGATTATAGTTTGCCAATTAATGGGTTAGCAAATAATAGGATAATAGCTACAGCAAAACCGTAAAGACCAGTTGTTTCTGCTACTGCTTGTCCTAAAAGCATAGTAGACATAATATTACCTCTTGCGCCAGGATTGCGACCTACTGCAGATGCACCATAACCTGCTGCGATTCCTTGTCCTATTCCAGGTCCAATACCTGCAATCATTGCTAGACCTGCACCAATAGCTGAACATCCTAATACAAAAGCTTCATTTGACATATAGAATTCCTCCTTAATCATCTAATTGTTAGTTAACCTAACCTAATTTAATTTGTAACTTTTAATTGTTTCCTAGCCTTCCTCAAAAGTATTTGATATAAATACCATTGTTAACATACAGAACACATAGGTTTGAATTGCACCTGAGAATAAATCAAAGTAAAAGTGCGCTCCTGCTGGCCATATTAATTTTGCAAACCACGGAAGCAAGCCATAAACTAATCCTAGCATTACAGTACCTGATAATACATTACCAAAAAGACGCAAGGACATTGATATTGGTGTCGCGAATTCTCCAATAATATTAATTGGCGATAAAAATAACGGTTTAAATAAACTAGTAACATGCTTTGCCTTTTGGTACTTAAAGCCATTGTAATGTATTAATACAAATGTTATTAGTGCTAAGCTGAAAGTAACACCATAATCAGCAGTAGGTGATCTTAAACCAAACAAACCGGATATGTTGGCAATCAGAATAAATATAAATATTGTTCCAATGTAGTTTGAAAACTTATATCCATGCTTTTCACCCATGTTTGCTTTCGTTAGATTATCAAAGGTCTCTACAATATACTCAATCGCATTCAGAAATCTTCCAGGCTTCTTATATGGATTGGCATGCCGTATCACATAATTTGCAATGATTGCGAAGCCAATGAGCAGAACCATGATAATAAATAAACTAACATGTGTTGTTGTTAGCCAAACTTCGTGACCAAATAATGTGTACTTATAAAACCCATCCACACCAAAGGTCACATCATCACTTGCTTTAGCTACAACTTCCGTGTTTGTTACACTTTCGGAAAGCAATATGCTAGCCAAACTCACTTTCTCACCTTCCTTTATTTGTTTTTTACTAAAAATTTATGCGTTAACGGCTGTAAAAAGGCCGAAAACTTCAGTGTTAATGCTCCAAATAGAACACTTAGTAACGAGATTTGTTTAGAATATGCTGCAATAAAAAAGACTACAATCACAATGGCTAAACGTAACATCACTTTTTTTTGAAAATACGAGTTTGCTACTTTTTCTTCTTTTGCTAATCCTTTTGCTATGGAACTGTACATATCGTATGCTAAGAATATTGAGACAATAATTCCTACTACTAACCCAATATAATAAGCTGTTTTATTCGTAGTCCAAAAAAGACCTGGAAGGATTAGGAGAACTCCAAAGATAACTATTCCAACTAGAAGTTCCATAAAAGTCTGTTTACCCTCATTCATAAATTTGCTCCTTTATCTTTAATCCTTAAGTCTGCATCTGCTTACTAATTTTGATTTTTACTATCTTTTTTACTATCTTTTTTACTATGTTTTAAATCTTCCATATACTTTAGCATAGCATCTTCTTTTGCCTTATCTTTAGCATAGAACTGTTTTGTCATCAAATAGACATTACGAAATGCAGCTAAGATTCCAAGAATAATACCAATTACTGCAATGAAGTTAGTTTTTAACCATTCGTCTAATTTAATACCTATAAATAGACATAAAAAAATCGGCACAACCATAGTAATTCCAATCTGTGTAATTAATACAACAGAACTTAGTACTTTTTTATCTATTTTCATCATTTACTCCAAATTATTTACTATTTAAGTTGCTCAATTGAACATAAAAAAACTGTTATAATGGATGTTGCACTACTAACCAATCGTTGCCTAGTAAGTATATGCATTTTTTCATCATTATAACAGTTTTTTTATAATCTATTAGGATTCTATCTAATATGATGTATTCTATTATGATTCTTTACCATGATTTTATTTATTTTGATCTATTCTGATTCAATCAATCCGATTCTTCGTAGGTGTCTTTCTTCATTCGAGAATGGCGTATCCAAGAAGGTATCAACTACTTTAAGTGCTAGTCCAGGTCCGATTACTCGCCCACCCATTGCTAAGATGTTAGCATCATTGTGTAATCTTGTGGCTTCTGCACTAAAGACATCATGACATAAAGCAGCTCGGATACCTTTATTTCTATTTGCTGTAATTGAGATCCCAATTCCTGTTCCACAGATTAAGATTCCCTTTTCGCACTCCTTATTTAAAATAGCATGTACAACCTTTTTTGCATAAACAGGATAATCAACGGACTTATTCTCTTCAACTCCAAAGTTTTTAAACTCGATCCCTCTTTCTTTCAAATGCTCTATTACTGCCTGCATTAAATCATATCCGCCTTGGTCACAACCTAAAGCTATCATACCAATTCCTCCATCTGTATATATTAATAATATTATATGAACATGCATAATATCCTATCATTAACAGTCTAACTATCTCTATAATTGGGCTAAAAATGAATTATCCATGCAAACGAACATTATTCTGTCATAAACATAGTGTTGCATACGACAATCTCACGATACTAATCACAACGTATCACCCGATATCCAGCTGCTTTTAGCAAACGATTCATAATTGCTTGACTTAAGGAATTATCCTCAAAGCTTTCTGAATAAATATAGGATACTCCTATCGTATCAAAGTCTCTTAAAACTCCAAAAAGATGCGCAGCAATTACTTGTTCTTCCTTACGAGCTCCAATGCTTTTTACCGTCCCAAACAAATATCTTGCTTTTGTTTCATCTGTCGCTAAAATACCAACCGAAGCATTCTGGGCAACTTTCTCTTTCGCTTGTTTATTAATTGTAGCAATCACGCTTTCCATTGGCCCTTCAAAGATTGTTAACTCGCCTTTGGGAGCATAATGTCGGTATTTCATACCTGGTGCCTTAGCAACAAGATTCTCATTTTTTGTTACTGAAATTACTGCTGGATCATATTCAATCTGAGGTAAAACCTTTTTTAGATTTTCATATGTTATAAAGCCAGGACGTAATATCATTGGCTTGTCCTGTGTTAAGTCTACAATCGTCGATTCCAACCCAATCTGTGAACTACCACCATCGATAATCATAGCAATTCTGCCCATCATATCTTCAATTACATGCTCTGCAGAAGTTGGACTAGGTCTGCCTGATAAATTAGCACTTGGCGCAGCAATATAGACGCCTGATTCAGCAATTAAACGCCTCGCTACTGGATGAGATGGCATACGAATTGCAACAGTATCAAGACCTCCTGTTGTACCATAGGGGACAGCCTCACTCTTATTTAATATTATCGTTAATGGCCCTGGCCAAAAAGCTTTTGCCAAGTCATAGGCTTCTTGTGGCACATCCTTTGCTAATACATTGAATGCCTCTACAGATGCAATATGCACGATTAATGGGTTATCAGACGGTCTACCCTTCGCTGCGTATATTTTTTTTGCTGCCTCTTCATCTAGAGCATCCCCACCAAGACCATATACCGTCTCAGTGGGGAATGCGACTAATTCACCATCTTTTAGAAAATTCTCAGCTTCTATAAAGCTAACACTTTCTATTTCAGTTTGATTTATTTTCTGTATTATTGTTTTCATTCTTGCCTTCTTCTAAAGATAAGTAATTAACAATGCCTTCTTTGATAGCACTTGCCATCTTCATTTGATAATCATGTGTAGCTAATAAGTCGGCTTCTTTGTTATTCGATAAGAATCCACACTCTATAATAACTAATGGACAAGTAGATTTCTTTAACATGTAATATGCAGTATTTGATTTCTCAACTCGATGATTACCGTCTGCAATCACATCCTTGATTGTCTGCTGCATGGTTTTTGCAAGCTTTTCTCCTTCGACTGATCCATTATAATAAAATACTTGAGCCCCATGACTTGACTCCTGCGTAAAACTATTTTGATGAATACTAATAGCTAATAACGGTTTTGTTTCTTCGATTAGTTTAACACGATTTCTCATGTCTGTCGACTTTTTATTCGCATCTGTCTCTTGATATAAGCCACAATCCGTTTCTCTTACCATAACAACCTCATAGCCCTCGTTTTTTAACAAATCTCTTAACTGTAAGGCAATAGCTAGATTGATATCTTTTTCTAATGCTCCGTTTACTCCAACCTTACCTGGATCAAAACCTCCATGTCCAGCATCAATTACAATAATACCTTTATCCTCATCTGTATCGACTGGTTGAAAAATCTGTTTCATAACTGCAACACTTTTATCCGAGAGCAAAGCAATTGATAGAAAAACTAATACTGCAAATATCACATTAAAATATTTATGCTTCATATAGGTAACCTTACACGCTGTCTTTACCTATATTTTATGATACTCCTATATTTAACATTCACAAAGTTAGTTCAATCATAGAATACATAAGTTATGATTCTATTTTCTCTATATTCTACTGATTCATATATCTCTTAACTAAATAATAGCTAGTTCACGTATTTTAGTATAATATCCCAAACTGCTGCTTTTTCAAAGCCTAATCTCCAGCTTGCAACTCCTGCTAACTTTGCATTATATATTAACTTCAATCGAGTATCAACAGACTCTTCTTCTTCCAACCAAATCTTATAAACAGTATCACCTTTTTGATACTCAGCATAATATTGTCCTGTCGCCTCGTCTAATATTGCCTCTACCTTATTCTTTGCTAAAACCTGTTCTGCTTCGGTCATGCCAAGTGCTTCTGACGTTAATTTACTTTCTCCAAGCTCCATACTTTCCTTCCAGAGTCTTGTATAGAATGGAATCGCCATAACAATCTTTTCTGCTGGAACCGTGGACATTGTATCGTTAATAGCATTCGTAAAAAAATTGATGGAAGATACAGAGCCTGCTTCTTCAGAGCCACCATGATGCTCATCATATCCCATAATAACAACATAATCAACGATAGCACCTTGTTCTGCATAATCATAAAACTTGTTATATGCTGCAGGAACATAGTTATCGACGGATAGTATGATCTGATTGCTTCTGCATTTTACTGACAATTCACGTAAGAACTGTATAAAATGAGGTCCTGTCTCTGTTTTTAAACTTTCAAAATCAATGTTAATTCCATCTAGATTGTATTTAATTGACTGTGCAATAATTTCATTCACAAGTTTCTCTCTGCTAGAACTACGCGATAATACTTGGTGGGTATCAACCTCAGGATGGAAATTATCGACTAATGCCCATACTTCAATATTACGATTATGGCAATATTCTACGTAGCTTTCACTCGCCAGTGAAGATAATGAGCCATCCTCTGAGTCTATACGAAACCAAGTTGGCGAAATTGTTGTAACACCCTTAGTTGCCTCTAACATTGTATTAACACTGTTATTAGCCTCTGGAACTGTTACTTGATGCCAAGTTAAGTTAATCGTATAATCCTTTGCAAGATTTGTATATTCAGGAGTTTCAAATGTACTTGCCACATTTTCATAAAAATTCTCACTTAATGCCTTTTTCTGAACATATCCGCGAACACCATCATTCGACATTACACTGATAAATCCATTTTCTAAGCTACCACCGTTGTTAATAATCATAACCTTGTCATCAGTAGCCAACTGTTTGAGTACCTCTGCCTTTATTGATGTTCCAGTTCGTATCTGAGTAGGGCTCTTTACTGTTGCATATAAGTATTCTCCCCATTTATATTGAATCATTACGATATCAGGATTTTGAAATGTCTGAAATCTCATATCAGAATACATTGCTACAAAATCCAAAGCGATGTAGATATCATCAACCTCTCTTTTAACAACCGTATATGCTGTAGATACTTTATTCTTATTTACCGAATACTCTTTACTTCCTACCTCTGCCTTTATTACTTCCGTAGGTGTTGTATTAATTAAAATATTCTCATTGGAATCAAAATAAAACCTTTTATTAAAATAGGTTTTTATTGTATCTAAATCCATATAATAAACGCCATCAAATACCTTGGCGTACTTTTCAAATTTAACGTCATCCATAATTACCAAAGCCTGTCCTTCTGGCACTTGATAATAATCAGATAACTCTTTTACTTCTTTGTTTGGTGTCAGCTTACCAATGATTGTTGCAACCACCACTATAACAATAATTAACAGAGCTGTGGCTCCGCCAATAATTCCGATCTTGGCATTCTTATCCATGTTATACCTCTCTTTTCTTTATCGATTAAGAAAATTACATAATTTTTCGTCTACTGTACCATATGGTCATTATATCATTATTCCCTTTTACCGTCACCCCTAAAATTAAAAATGCTAAATATACGCTAACTTTTTACTAGCTACTCGTTGGAACGACTAGTATCTTTATTCTAATAAGTCAATACTGGTTGAGAGTATAGTCACCTAAAAGTTAAGTAATACTAGTCGTTTCTTATTCTCTATTATCATCGATTACGCGGTGCAATCATGTTAGATTCCTGTCAGATGAAACATAATCGTAGTTCATCTGATATTGTATCGCTTGTATATCATGCATGTCTTGATTTCGGATAAGAAGATTGTGATATGCATACTTAATCCTAATAGGAAACCTGCATAAGTTAGGATATCCATTTTTCGTATGGAATGCTCCTAAAAGTGTAATAGAGAATTGAAATCAGTTCCAAAGAGAATTGTGAAATACTTGAATACTTTGCTTTGATGGATGAAAGAAATCTGGTTCATAACCTAAAAATTCTGAGCCTCTGAAAATTCTACCTACAAGCTTTCTTTTCTCTTTTGTAATCATATTACCAAGAAAAGTCACATGCTCTGGTCTACCATAATCACGCTCTAGGGCAAGTACTGCTTTTGAGCGGTCAAAATACCAAGGAATCATCGTATATACTAATAGTGATTTATTACAAGACATAATAAGGTCTCTTGATTTTGCATAATTGCAGCCTAGGTCATAAACAAGGTAATCATAAGAGACCTGTTCTTGCTTATTCAAAAGTAATTTCTCACTTGATAAACTATAAGTTATATTATGTACTTTAAAAGGTTCCTCTTCTAATTGTTCTTTGTTAGAAGATAAACAAAATAAGTCTCTTTTCTGACTATGTTCAATTACTGCCACTTTAAGACCACAGATATTTGCCAGATATTCAGCTAAAAGTATCGTAATCCATGTTACTCCGGCATGCGGATGCAGACCAAATACTCCAATGCTCTGTAAATTCTTTTGGTTAAAAAATGAATCGTACTGCGTGCCTATCTCCTCCTTATAAATAATTCTGTAATATCTGCGAGAATACTGCATCGCACTCACCTGACTTCTTTCTACTTAACTCTGATTCATAAGGAAAGGAAAAACACTGCCCTTTTGGTATCAAGCCACATAGATTCTTACCTTCCTTGGCCGTTTGAAAATTTTTAAGAAAGTAAGTATTTCTAAATGATGTCATGTTTTGCAAGCAATGTTCTGTCACTGGCAACTCATAAACCTTTTCACCAAATACAAGAAAACGCAAGTCACTATGTTCAAAATCCGCAATATTATGACTAGTTAAAGTACCATAATCAGCTACAATAATAGAATATCTACTATGATATTGTCCAAGGCAACTTAATTTCTCAACACTTGGCAAAATGGGTATGTGTTCATACTCATAAATCGCATCTTGATTCAATTTCTGTTCCTTCATAATAAGATATTTTGCAGCATGGGACTCATTCATCTCTGCATATAAGCATCTCTTTTTATGATTAATCAGATAGGAACATATTAAAAGCGAAATATGTGTAGCTCCAATATGACTTTGTGTTCCCGCAATTGCTATTAATAATTCATTCTCTTTTTTACGTCCTACTTTTTCTTTAGATATCTGGGATAGCAAGCTGCCAACTTGTTGTACTTTTGAATACCTCTGCGTTCTCCTCTTTCTCCTACATTTACGAATGACCTTACTTAAAAGTGCGCATTCCCTATTGTACAATCTTGAATTCAAAGTACAATTCTGATCTAGCATATACTTAATTGTACATCCTATACCATAAATATCAGTTCGCTCATCGATTGGCTTGTTGCTAAACTGTTCAGGTGCAGCAAAACCGACTGTTCCAAAACGACTAATACTTTGATTGGAATCGCTTAAGAAAATAGCTGCACTAAAGTCAATTAAGGCAAGTCTAGATTGGTTCACTATAATATTATTGGGATTAATATCAAGATGTAAAACAGGATTAGGTAATTGATGAAGATAAGTTATAAGATCACAAAGCTGAATACTATAAGATAAGATTACTGAGATTGTTAAATGTTCTGATTGGCAGATAGAATGTAGTGATTCTCCCTCCATATACTGTTCGACAAGATACAATGCATCATGTTCATCGTAAACCTTAAATAATGTCGGAATAGATGGATGTTGCAAGGATTGTAGGAGTTTTGCTTCCATAATCGCCTGTTGATAGGAGAAGGAATCTTTTTTTATTCGCTTAATCACAAATTTATCTAGCAACTTGACGTGTTGTGCTAAATATACTATAGTATCTTGGTGATTACATAAAACTGCGATTTCACGATACTCTTGAAACCAAATTTGACTGCACATATTCTCCTTTCTTTTTATAATACGAATAAGTAAGACATGAATGGATAAGAATTATATAAATATTATACTTTCTTAAATCCATTTTTGCAAATAGTATTTCCATAATTTAGGAGAGAAACTGCAGTGAAGAATTTGTTGAATATCACGAGAAAATACAGTATTTAAAGGTATAGGATGACAAATGACACTATTGACTTTGATAAGGAATTACATTATACTTTGTATACAAAAGTAAATATTTATCCATTAAAACGAACACACGTAACAGAAAGGAGTGTGATTCTATGAAGATTGAAAAAATAAGTGATACACAGATTCGTTGTACATTAAATAAAGAGGACCTCATTGATCGCGAGCTTAGAATTAGTGAACTAGCTTATGGAAGTGATAAGGCAAAGCAACTATTTCGAGATATGATGCAACAAGCCGCTTATGAATTCGGTTTTGATGCCGAAGATATTCCATTAATGATAGAAGCAACTCCTATATCCGCAGATTGTTTAGTACTTGTAATAACTAAAGTTGAAGATCCAGATGAATTGGATACTCGTTTTTCTAACTTTACTCCTTATGCACAACAAGACGATGAAATACAAGAAGGTGAGGATGAGGACGATGATGATGCTTATGCAGATGAGATATTAAACTGTTTTGAACATCTTGGAGAGCTTCTTGGAAAGCGAGAGAAAGGTGATTCTTCTGATAGTACAGAAAAAATGAAAAAAATTAAATCATCTGATAAGAAAGAGAATGTGACAGACGAGGAGTTGGCTAAGCTTCCAACTAATTTAACTAAAGTATTTACATTTTCAACATTAAGTGACTTATCAAAGCTTGCGACAATTATTCATCCCTTCTACCATGGAGACAATATGCTCTTTAAGAATCCATCAAACAAACGATTCTATTTGATTTTAAAGATATCTAAGCATACTCCAGAAGAGTTTAATAAAGTATGTAATATCATCTCTGAGTTTGGTAAAACTGAACGTACGAATTACGCAAGTATTTCCTATTATAAAGAACATTTTGAAACCATTTTATCTTCTGATGCAATTGAACGTTTAGCTAGTTTATAAATGTAATCATAACTTTGGTGCTTTCAAAAGTACCACCATAAAATGGGCTGTAGCATATCATCTTCGCTACAGCCCATTTTTTTACCATTCAAGTATTCGCTATTCGGCGCTTAAAAAAGCATTGATTTTATTAACAATCTCATCCGCATCCATTCCATGAACCATACATGCTTCCTCTAATGTCTCACCCTGAGCAGATGGGCATCCGATACAGTGCATTCCAACGTCTAATAGAATTGCAATCACTCCTTGATCTTGTTGAATAATCTGAGCAATTGTCATGTCTTTAGAAATTTTCATATATAAAACCTCCTAGTGCAAAATATTCTTTACCATCTCTTCATTATAATTGATTCCAATAATACCGTCAAGTTTGTTTTATATTCATTATTATTACCTACTGTGTCCGATTCCAAAAGGATAATTGTGATGTTCATTTTAAGCATTCATTCTTCTTCCAAAAACTCTATCATAATAGTATCGGAATTTTTCTAACATAGTTTTTTTTACTTGTATTATTCTTTAATATGGAGTAAAATGAAATAAGTATTTATAAGGAGGTAAAACCGATGGCATATGTAATTAACGATGGTTGCATCAGCTGTGGAGCTTGTGCAGGTGAATGTCCAGTGGGCGCTATTTCTGAAGGTGCTAGCCACTATGAAATCGATGCAGATACATGTTTAGATTGCGGCGCTTGTGCATCTGTATGTCCAACTGAATCTATCGAAAGCTAATTGAACATATGGTCCCGAGTGGATTCACATATGAAAAGGTTGTTGCATATGCAACAACCTTTTACATTCCATATAATCATGCAAAGCAACTTCTCTGGTTTAATATAAGGAAAAGCATGCTTCGCAAACTTTTCCTTATATCAATTCTATATTTTTACTTTATGTTTCTGAAAAAACTTACTTGGCCTTTTTTTCTTTCCTTCTTTTGTTGCAGCTGCTTGCTGCCTCTGCAACTGGGTTTCTCGTATGGTACGATCTAGTTGTCGAAATCTTTCTTCTTGGCGTTCCTCTCTTATCTTCATCATATAGTCCATTTCTTTCACAACCGATTGAGTTACTACCTCATTAATATCATTCGTCAAAGTATGGTTATTCTGACTTAATGCATCCATTACAATTGAACACATAATTTCGCGAAATTGGATTATCTTATCATGACTATCTTTAAGAAGTGAGTTATCTGATTTCCGCTCCAATAACTGTTTTTGCTGCATCGAAGATTGTTCCAATGAAGAATCTTTGTCTCTTCCTTGTATCAATTCTATTTCCTTCTTCATCTCACTTTCCTGAATCATTTGACCATTTTCTTTGTATCCCTTCTTAGCAACTCCGACAATTCTTGGTGTCTTGTTTATATTTTTTACAATCTCAATCTTAGCAACTGCTACTTCTTCGTTGTAGCATTTTTCTTTCTGATTACTAGTATCTTTCAGTTCGTCCAACTCTTTACGATTCCCTACTTCTCTCTCTTGTACTTTTGCTTCGATGATAGGTTTTGCCTTTTTCATCTCTTGAATCTTTTCCGTTTCATGAGATTTCTCTTTTTTCTTCATCTTGTCATTTCTCTTATATTTATTAACCTCTTTAACTTTTTCCTTCTCATGAAATGCTTTTATTTCTCTTGAGTTATCCACTTCTTTTAGAGTACTCCGCTTTGTCTCATAATTAGGTTGCTTTTTTACCTCAGCTTCTTTCTGTAAATCAGCTGTTGATTGAAGATTTGCCTCCACTGGTTCTATAGTATCTTTCAATCTATGTACTTCCCTCGATCCATCCACTTCCTTAGTTATTGAATGCGTGTTCTCTTCACTCGTCGATATCTTTACAGAACTTAAACGGGTTCTCTGCTTTGTGGCAGGATCTTTAATAATAAAATCTCCTTCCTCCATGTCTATGTCAACTGCTTTTCCATATTGTGCTTTCACACGTTCTTGTGCTTCTATTCCAGATAATCCAAGGGCTGCCTCAAGTCGGTCCCGCAGATCGTTTAACTTCTCCTCTTCTAGGTCTTTCACTTGATTGATATATGGAAGGATTGACTTTATAATCTTGAGGTGAAATCCCTTATCCCTCAATACCTTGACAGCACGAAGTAAATCAATATCCTCTTGAAGATAATAGCGATGTCCTAATTCTGTTCTTTTAATACTCAACGATAAATGATACTCTAGGTATCGAAGTACATTCGCTGGAATATCAAGAATTCTTGATACATCTGAAATCATATAATAAATCTCTGTCATGGTAATCCTCCTGCACAAATGTAAATTATTTACATATTTATTATAACATGCGGACAACCTTTTGCAATAACTCGCTTCATTGTAACTATATTTTTCATCGACACCCTGTGACATACGGAAACATTTTTCTCAAAACATAACTGTGTATTTGAATACTTTTGTTCCGCATTATCATGGAGCATAGGAAATAAAATAGTTCTATTGAATAGCGAAAGAGCAATATACATCTGATTCAAAATCAGTCGTACATAGCTCTTTTGTTATTCACGTAATGCGCTTATCTTTCTAGATTTGCAAATTTGGTAAACTGAGATAACCAAGCTAATTTTACAGTACCAGTTGGACCATTTCTTTGTTTACCTATTATAATTTCCGATACACCGGCTTCCTCAGAATCTCGATTATAATAATCATCACGATAGATAAACATTACAACGTCAGCATCCTGTTCAATCGCACCAGATTCACGTAAATCAGATAACATTGGACGCTTATCTGGACGTTGTTCTACCGCACGGGATAACTGCGATAATGCAATCACTGGACAATTGATCTCTCTTGCTAACGCTTTAAGAGAACGTGAAATTTCAGAAATCTCTTGTTGTCTGGATTCTGTTTTCTTACCACCCGACATCAACTGAAGATAATCGATTATGACTAGTCCAAGATTATGTTCTAATTTAAATTTCCTACATTTGGAACGTAACTCTGTAATTGAAATACCAGGAGTATCATCAATGATTAACCCAGATTCACCAACGCTTCGAGCACTCTCCATCAGTTTTGCCCAATCATCATCATTTAAATCACCACTACGAATTGCCTGAGAATCAACACGTGAATTCATCGCTAAAATACGATTTACGAGCTGATTCTTTGACATTTCCAAACTAAAGATTGCTGTAGTCACTTTCGACTTGACTGCAACATATTCTGCAATATTTAATACAAATGCTGTTTTACCCATCGAAGGTCTAGCTGCAATTAGTATAAGATCCGACGGCTGTAGCCCTGCCATCTTATAATCTAAATCATAAAATCCAGTGGCTATTCCCGTAACACTACCCTTGTTCCTAGAAGCTGCTTCAATATTGTCTAAGGACTGTATTACAATATCCTTTATACTTACAAAATCTCCACTGCCTCGATTTTGAATAATATTAAAGACTTCTTTTTCTGTATCCTCTAAAATCGCATCTACCTTCTCTTTATCAAGGTAACATTGGTTTGTGATTCCCTCTGTCACCTTAATTAAGCGTCGAAGTAATGCCTTTTCACTTACAATATTCGCATAGTAACGAACATTGGCTGAAGTTGGCACTGACCGTATCAGATCACTAATGAATTCAATGCTACATAATTCTGGTGGAACTTCTTTTTCCTTTAATTTATTTTGAAGAGTAATTAAATCAACTGGTTTACCTTCATTAAATAACTCCATCATTGCATCATACAAGACACCATACTGGTGTTGGTAAAAATCCTCTGAAGTCAAGATTTCTGAGGCTGCAATAATGGCATCACGATCCATAATCATGGATCCGATGACTGATTGCTCTGCTTCTGCACTATGCGGTTGTATCTTTTTTATAAATGCCTCATCCATCGAAGGTTTCCTTTCTATTCCTCTACAGCAAATCGATTACCTGCGTAAATTCAACTAGACTTATAGTGTATCAACTTTGACTTTTAGCTCAGCCACTACATTAGGATGCAACTTAATTGGTACCGTATAGGTTCCCATATTACGAATCGGATTGTTTAAAGTAAATTTCTTTTTGTCAATGTCGTAGCCTAACTGTTCTTTCATGGCCTGCTGTATTTCTTTTGTGGAAATGGAACCAAAAGTACGTCCACCTTCTCCAGCTTTTATTGTTAGTTGGATGCTTTTTTCTTCAATTTCCGCCTTCAATTTCTGAGCTGCTTCTAAAATTTCTTTTTGTTTCTTCAACTCTGCAGCTTTTTGAAGTTTTAGATCATTCAAATTCTTTGGAGTCGCTTCTAAACCAAGTTTTTTTGGTATGATAAAGTTTCTAGCATAACCATCACTAACATTGACGATATCACCCTTTTTTCCATGTGCCTTTACGTCTTCTAATAATATAATCTGCATTATATATCACCCTCCTGTGTCATTGTGTTTAATATGTCCTTCACTTTGTCCATTGCTTCTATAACAGTGCAATCGACTAATTGCGCACCAGCTACACTCATATGACCACCGCCACCAATTTTCTCCATTACAACTTGCACATTTAGTTCATCAATGGAACGTGCACTGATGAAAATCTTCCCACCTAATGGAGTAAATACAAAAGAAGCTATGATATTATTAATATTCATTAATTCATTCGCAACCTGTGCTCCAAGTACAGTTGGACTTTCAATTCCATCACTCGTACATTCAGCAAATGCAAATTTACCAAGTACAACTTCCGTTGAATTAATCGCTTGCGCTTTGGCCATATATTCTGTCATATCGGTTCTAAAGGATTTACGAATTCTAGTTACATCTGCACCACTTCGTCTTAAGTAAGCAGCAGCCTCAAAAGTTCGAACACCTGTCTTTGTTAAAAAGTTATTTGTATCAATCATAATACCTGAGTACATTGCGTCAGCTTCTACTTGACGAAGCTTCAATCCATCACCAATGTACTGTAGAATTTCTGCAACCATCTCACATGCAGACGAAGCATAAGGCTCAATATAAGATAATACGGCATTCTCAACTGCTTCTCCTGTTTGTCGATGATGGTCTAATACAATAATTGTTTTCGTCAGATTTAACAATTCTGGACATTCCGTATAATTTGGTCGATTAACATCAACAACAACCAATAACGTATTCATATCAACTACTTCAATTGCAGATGCACTATTTAATATCATATCCTCTTCATAGTCTGGATTATTCATGAATCTTGTTAAGATAGGTCGAACAGAAGTAGTTACTTCATTGACAACAATATGAGCTTTCTTTCCAAGTGTCTTTGCAATACGATAAACACCAATTGCTGCACCAAAGGAATCCACATCACCAATGGAGTGTCCCATAATTACTATCTTGTCCTTTGCCTCAACAAATTCCTTCAAAGCATGTGCCTTAACTCTTGCTTTTACTCTTGTATTTTTCTCTACGGAAATACTCTTACCACCATAGTAATATATCTTTTCGCCCTCTTTAATTACAGCTTGATCACCGCCACGACCGAGTGCTAAATCAATTGCAGCACGTGAAAACTCATAGCCTCTTTGATATGATTCAGCATTAACACCAAGTCCCATACTAATCGTAACAGACATCTCATTTCCGATATTAACACTACGAACCTCCTCGAGAATCGAGAATTTATTATTCTGTAGATGTTGTAAATATTTATTTTGAAATACAAAGATATACTTGTCTTTCTCAAGCTTCTTAATTACTGCATCTATACTTTGCATATATTTATTTATTTTTCGATCAACCAAAGCAGTTAACAACGAACGTCTTACTTCATCTATGCTTTCAAGGGCTTCTTCATAATTATCGATATACAAGAGACCAACTATCATCCTCTGTTCACGATTTTCTTTTTGAAGAGAAACAATTTCTGTTTCATCATGTAAATACATCGCAATTAGATATGCACTATTCTGATTCATTTCTTCTTGGATATAATACGAATCTTCATCAAAATCTGGTACGACTACTTTACGAAGTACTACAAAATAATTGGATTCTTTAAATTCAAGATGTACTTGCACATCCACTTCACTTACTGGTAATATATCGCCTGTTATCTCAGGAAATATATTCGTAATTGCGTGCTTTGCTCTGCGTTCCACACCTATTACATCGCAGAATTCATCATTTGCCCATAACATTTTTCCCGTGTTATCTAACACAGCATATGGTATAGAAAATTCTTTTAATAATTTACTCTGTACCTGTCCATAATTCGTTGCAAATCGTACCATGTCGCCCATGATACTTGGTCGTTTCACAAAGTATAAGGATACAGCTATTACAAAATAAAGAAGGACAAAGCAAGCCATCACTACACTTGCCTTGCGATCAATTACATATATACACAGATTCATCGCAACAAGTAACGCCGTAAGATATAATGGCCATCTTAGGTACGCTTTCATTGGTCCATAAAGCTTTCTTCTATTTTTCATTTTTCTGCTCCTTTTACAACCAAAAGTATTGCATTGTAAACCTAATTATAACATTATTCCAAGATAAATAAAAGATAAAATTATACTGAGAGCGAAAGTGTGCTTCGCACACTCTCACGAGCAGTACTTTACAAGCACAACTTTTGTTTGGCGCCGTAGCGGAGCGAAGTGCGCATCCTGCGAAGCTTTTCATGAATAGGAAATTCAGAGGAATATCCTATTCATGAAAAAAGACCATAAATCTACCTAATAGATCAGGTAGATTATGGTCACACTTTTTATTGCAACTCATTGTGCAAAATTGCACTAGAGTCTAATCACTTATAAATGATACACTTCATTATGTATTTGAATTGTTGTCTCGTTGGTTCCTGTATTAGTTTTTGAGATGAAATATAAAACGATAGTTTCTTTTTCCTCATCGATCGAAAAGTATGGACCAGTCCAGCCATCCCATCCATAAGTACCTATCGATGCTTTTAGATCTGCCTCTTCTTGATTCATTAAAACACGAACAAAATAGCCATATCCACAACCTTTCGTGCTGTACCAGTTCATTGGAATCGCTTGTTCCTTCGTCAATTGGTTCACTTTCATCTGTGTAAATGTCTCTTTGGAGAGGAGCTGTTTCCCTTGATAAGTTCCATGATGTAATAACATTGTTGCAAACTTGGCATAGTCTTTAATTGTTGAGACTAACCCCGCTCCACCAGATTCAAAAGTTGGCTTTATCTTTGAATCAAAGAGTGCAAGATGGCTTCCATTATACGGTTGAATGGAAGTATGATTCTCACTTTCTTCATAAATCGTTACTTGGCGGTCCCATTTATCTTTTGGGATATAAAAACCTGTATCCACCATCTCTAATGGATCAAAAATAGCTTCCTTTAAATAATCACCAAGTGTTCTCCCTGTCACAACCTCAATGACTGCGCCTAGAACATCAGCACTTGCGCCATATCTCCACTCTTGACCTGGGTGAAATGCCAATGGACATCTCCCCATCTCTTCAATAAATTCTAATGATGTTTTTTTATGTCCATTTTGATAGTCTGATATATACTGATCAAAAATTTTTGACATCGCTAGTCCTGCTTTGCTATCTGCCTCTGGATACACCACGCCTGAAGTCATTGTGAGTAAATCATAGATTGTAACCTCACGATTTGCTGGTCGTATCCCTAATTGATCTTCTATCAACGGATTCGCAAAACTATCAATATACTTTGACACGTTATCATGTAAATTTAAACTACCCTGCTCTATCAATTGTAGTATTGCAAAAGCCGTTATCGGCTTTGTTAAGGAAGCTAGTCGAAATATAGAATCAATTGTCATTTTCTTATTCTGCTCTATGTCAGAATATCCAAAGCATTCTTTGTAAATTATCTTATCCTCTCGAATTACTAAAATATTAGCTCCTGCAATTATGTTCTGCTCTATCTCACTTTGAATTATGTTCCTTATTCTTTCTTTCCCATTCATTCTTTATCCCTTTCTTTCTAGTTAATTTTTCTTTCTTAAATACTCTGCTGTCAGTGAAGTACCATGTTCTAACATCTCATCCACCGTTCCTGTGAATACAACTTGACCACCCTCTGTTCCTCCATCCGGTCCGATATCAATGATATAATCAGCCTGTTTCATCACTTCTGTATTATGTTCGATAATAATAATCGTATTGCCATGATCTACAATACTCTGAAACAAGTCCATTAGTTTCTGAACATCGGATACATGAAGTCCCGTTGTCGGTTCATCAAAGACATAAATATTGCCCTTTTTATCTAAATACTTTGCGAGTTTTATTCTCTGCAATTCACCTCCTGAAAAGGTGCTTAAAGGCTGACCTAAAGTCATATAAGAAAGTCCTACCCTCTGCATCGATTTTAATGCTTTATGTATTTTACCCTCTGGGAAGAATTCCAACGCTTCTTCAACATTCATTTTCAGTATTTCTAACACTGATTTTTGGCGATAATAATAGGAAAGTGCTTCTTCGCTGTAACGTTGTCCCTGACATGCTTCACAATCTGTTACTACCGGATCCATAAAGACAAGTTCCGTAATGATAACTCCCTTACCCTGACAAACTGGACAAGCACCAGTAGAATTAAAGCTAAATAATCCTGCATCCACATGATTCTCATTTGCAAACAATTTACGAATCTCATCAAAGATACCTAAAAACGTTGCAGGCATGGAACGTGATGTAGCTGATACTGGACTTTGATCCACGACAATTACCTGTTCCTTATATTGTTCTGCAAATATATCCGTAATCAGAGTACTCTTTCCAGAACCTGCAACACCAGTTACAACCGTTAATACCTTTAATGGTATATCGATACTCACATCCTTTAAGTTATGAAGATTAGCATGACGAACTGGAAGAAATTCTTTTGGTGTGCGAATCCTTTCTCTCTTAAGGTTAGGTTCTGTTAGATATTTTCCAGTCAGAGTATCCGATGTAAGTAAATCTTTATAACTACCTTGGAATACAATCTGTCCGCCATGCTTTCCTGCAAGTGGTCCAACATCTACTACCATATCTGCTATGGAAATTACATCATTATCGTGTTCCACAACTAACACCGTATTTCCTTTGTCCCTTAACTGAATCAACAACTCATTCATACGATGAACATCTCTAGGATGTAAACCTGTACTCGGTTCATCAAAGATATATGTCATACCTGTCAGAGAGCTTCCCATATAACGAACTAATTTAATTCTCTGAGCTTCCCCACCAGACATCGTCGATGACTCTCGATTCATATGTAGATACCCTAACCCAATTCCAATCATACGGTCTAAGGAAGCAATCAAGGAATTTACCATCGTTACAGCTCGCTCATCTTTAACCTCCATTAACGTCTTACGTAATCTTGTGAACTCCATTTCACAAAAATCTGCAATGGAATATCCATTAATCTTACAGCTTAAGGTCGTCTCATTCAATCGCTTCCCTTTACAAAGTGGGCACTCCTTCTCTACTAGTAAATCCTCTGATTTTTTCTGAGTATGACTACTCATATTACTAATATCACGCTTTAGAAACCATCGTTCATATTGATTCTGTAATCCCTCGATCTTGGAACTTTCTCTATTACCACCCTTTCCTTCTCTGGAACCATACCATAAAAGATTAAACTCCTCTTGTGTATAATCTTTTATCTTCTTATCTAAATCAAATAAACCACATTCTGCATACTGCTTCCAGTACCAAGAGCCTGGTTTATAGGTAGTGTCCATGATTGGACCTTCATTCCAAGACTTTTCCCGATCCAGTAGGGAAATTAAATTAACCTTCATTACTTTACCAATACCAAGACATTCTGGGCACATTCCATTCGGATCATTAAAAGAAAAGTAAGAAGCAGTTCCTACTCTTGGTGTACCGATGCGAGAAAACAATAAACGAAGCGTTGCATATAAATCTGATATCGTACCTATCGTGGAACGTATATTGCCTCCAAGGCGGGTCTGATCTACTAATACTGATGGTGTCAAATTCTCGATTAGTTCTACCTGAGGTTTTTCAAACTTTGGAAGTCTTCCTCTTACAAACGCTGTATAAGTCTCATTCATCTGACGCTGGGATTCTGCAGCAATTGTATCAAAAACAATGCTGGATTTGCCTGAACCTGAAACACCTGTAAATACGATAATCTTATTTTTGGGTAATTGAAATGATAAATTCTTTAGATTGTTCTGGCTTAAACCTTTAATTACGATATCTCTTTCCATACCTACTAAGTCCTTTCTTCTGTGACTAGCCTATAGTTAATTCTCATTTATGCATACATTACCTATTCTACTAATATTAAGTCGTAAAATCTCGACATTTTTTGCTAACTTTAGTCTGATATCATTATTTATTCATCCAGGTATTTCTCTATCAATTTATGCACGACCTTATCTTAATCCAAAGTACCTACTCTTTTCTTTTTTTTATTGGTATCCATATCTGTGCAGTTCCATTATCGCAATATTGCTCAATATCTGGAGCATTGGCATACTCATATCCGCTTGTAGGAAGCCATTCCATAACAATATCACTCTCTAACTTTTGTATGGTTTTGGGTTCCATATTGGCGCATGGAAAAACTGCCCATATAGCTTTTGGAACGATATACTCATGCAAACCCTTTGGAACTGGTTGATCCGAGGCACAGCATATATAATAATCGAAACTTCCAGTTGTAAAAGAATCTGAGTATATACTTACCCCGAGCAGCCCAATTGGTTCCATATTATTCTGCTCTAAAATACTTAGATGTTCGTTGTTATCAAATAATGTTTTCCACATAAATGGAGTATCTTTATAACACGCGCCGTTCTCCATAGTGGTATGTATTCTTTTCCCTACAATACTTTTTTGACAAGCTTGTCATTAATATAAATATAATAGAGAAAAGAAATATAATCCTCATATTTACCGTCAGAATATGTGTGATTCTATAAAACAGTTCAATAATAAACAGTACCTTCAAGTTCAAGTCTAATATATCTCCTATAAATTAAAACCCCCCTTAAGTAAATTTTGGTCATCATATTTACCATGTTTACTTAAGAGGAAACTTGCTCCTATTTGATTTTTTTCAAATACTTTAGCCACATAGCCAAAGAGTCTCATTCACATTTAGAACCATTGATTTAAGGTTACAATTGCTTTATCAGAATACATTTCTTGCTATTCCTAATTAATAAACTTTCTATGTAAGTATGAGTTCTATATTACTCCATTAGTTGCAAAGCTTTTTTTATAACTGATTGAACTACTTGGTTTCCTTCACTATTTCCTCTTAAGCAAATATCTATGATTTGACTCTCATGATACTTTATCTTTCTTTCTGGCTTTCTAAAAATATAACCAAATACCCATAAAAGTGTTTTCCCTCTTACATATGATTCGAAGTTTTCTCTTGTATTGTTCCTTAGGCATTCGCATTTTTCACATTGCGGATATTTTTTCTTTACCTCTTCTAATGTGAGATCAATAACAGTGTTTTGTGGACACTCGTCCAATTTATCATTATTAATAACTTGATAGAAAAACCAATATGTTAACTTTTGAATAACTAGTTGAAGTTCCCTTTTTTCATCTTCATTCAGAAATCTATGAATAACATCTTTCCCACCTAGAATAATATCATTTTCTATAGAATAACCTTCAGTTGTTGTAATTCTATTACCTCTACTAGTTAATTGATCAACATTTTCCAATATAAAGTCCTTATCTTTATCTACCAAGAAAACAATGTTATTCTTAGTAGATAAACTAGGTTCCTTTGAAGCCTTAATTACATTATTACGGCAATCTAATTTTATGAAACTAACAGTTATATCTTCAATGCAATTTTCAATTGATTGGTAGATTTCCTTATCATCTTTACCTTCTACAACAATTGTCTTTAATTTAGTTCGATTTAAAGTGCTAAGAATTTCTTCGTAAGTTATTGTCCTTCCCATTACTATCTCCTTTATTTTCATCAATAACAATCTCGTATTTTTCATATTGTGAATAAATAAATGGTGAGTGTGTAGCAAATATTAATTGGTTGGAAGCATTCTGCTTAATCATTGTCTTTATTAAAATACGTTGCCAATCTACATGTAAACTTAATTCAGGTTCGTCAATAAAGATTATCCCATTTGATAAAAATGCATTATAACAGAGGAAACTTAACATTTGCTTCTCACCTGCCGATAGCTTATTTGCCACTAATGCATCATTGGAATCTCCTACAGTTATATTATCAGAAAATTGAATTCCTTTATAATGATACAGTAAATTAATAAAATTACCTAGCTCATTAATCGGACTTTCATTATTTTTCTGCTTTTTATCAACGTCTGTAATAAGTTCTAGAATATAGTTAAAAAGTCTATTTTTTTCGTTAATCTTCTCTTTCGTAATTTCTTCAGTCAATTGATTATTTTGAGTTACAATTCTTTTTATTTTATTCATAGCCTCATTGTTTAGTTCAAGCGACTTCTTGGATATCTTTAAATATTCATTTTTCATTAATTCATCTATATCATCTGTAGAAAACGATGCAATCAGCTTATGGTTATATACAGTTAAATCATTTCCAATATCTGTTACCAATTTAGTTAATTCACCCGATTGATTATTCGTAGTTCTTTTATCATATGAATAACTTGAAATATGTTCATTAATAAAGAATCCACCCTCAATCCGTCTAAAAGTCGGAAAAAAAAGTGAGACTTTCGAATATTCTAATACTGCGAAATTCATATCATTAATTTTTTTGTAATATTCTTTAAAAGAGTTATTTCCACTTCGTTGCTTTGTAAGCATTTTTAATTCATTTCTTTCCCTAGAAGTTTCTAACGTTACAATGGTGTTTATCTCGCTATTATCATAGTTCTTTCTTTCTATTTCAATTGTAAACATACTATGAACCAGATTAATATAAGAAAAGTCAATTTCCTCTAAAGCTCTTTCAATATTTCCACTTATTAAATACCATACTAATTTAATAAATGTAGTTTTACCCGCTCCATTAATACCCGTAACAATATTAATATGTTCATCAAATCTGTACTCTTTATTTATTTTTTTCCCATATAAATCTGATATAAAAATAGACTTAACCATCATTTATCTCCTAATAATTTTTATATGCAAATTATAACATATTGTATTAATTTTACAATACAAAAGTGCAATTGAATATATTTAGTAAAATATAGTCTTATATTAGTAATTTTGTAAATATACTTACTCTTTGGGTTACTCTTAACCATATATAGACAAGCTAATAATTATATATATTTATGTTCTATTTCGAATTCTTCCATCATTACATAAAAGGTGCTCTATACTCGATAAAAGTATATTGTTTGTATGACTCCGTATTTCAATGTTAAAGTCATCCTCATATCCATTGTTAGATAAAATGTGCCAGTCAGCGAGGTAATGTATGGCAAGTTCCATTTTACTAATATCTCGATTGTAGGTATAAGGAATGCCCTTGCTTTCTTTCAAATCCTCTGTAACTATCTCTTTTAGTTTATCATCCTTCATTCCTTCCTCATCTTGTATGAAAGATATAGTGATCTCTGTATTATTCTTTAAGCTATTCTTTGTATTCGTATCCTCTTTTTGAGCGATAGTTTATTCTATCTTTTTTTCATCATAGGCCTCTGTGATTATTTAGATGTATTCTATAATATGTACGATTTCAAATTTTTTGGTAATAATACCAAGCTCCGCTAAATCATCAATTGTTATAGTAGCCTCACCTTTCGAACAACCAAATTTATTTGACCAATCAGGTTTTATGATAGTCTTATACCAAACCTCTGTAATTATATTGCCTGTAAAGTTTAGCTTTCCCACTTCATCCACGATTTTATTTCCCGTACTAGTCAAATTCATCACTCTCACCCTCTTTCTGTTTGCTCTTTCAACCATTTATCAAGAAGTTCTCTATTTGCATATTTACGACTGCATATCTTTACCGTAGGGAAGCCTTCGGTATTTAAAAGCTTATATGCAGTCGAAATACCAATGCTTAAATAATTACACAAATCATTTGCAGTTAAGAGAGCCTTATTTCCTTCTATGTTAATACCACCCTTCATATTTCCACCTTCCTTTACTTATTTTAAATACAAAAAAGGAATCTAAGTACTATACTTAAATTCCCATTTAGACTTAACTATTTACTTGTATATGTTTTGTTTGGTGTATAAAAAACCGCCATATCAGATGATATGACGGTAATCTTTTTTATAAAAATATATTTTACACTTTTGGTGTACAAGTGGTGTAAATTGCTTTACAAAACACTTGAAACCCTAGGAAAATCAATCGATTAATCCATTGTGTATGGCATTAAAGCGATGTGACGAGCACGTTTGATAGCTACTGTAAGAGCTCTCTGGTGCTTAGCACAGTTTCCAGTAATACGACGAGGAAGAATCTTACCTCTTTCAGAAACGTATCTCTTTAATTTGTTAACATCCTTATAGTCGATTCCTGCGTTAGTTTTATCTGCACAGAAAACACAAACTTTCTTTCTTCTACGGGTCATACGTCTCTTCATTGGAGCGTCGCCCTTATCGCCTTTATCTTGTTTATTAAAAGCCATTATTATATCCTCCTATCCATCGATTCACCAAGACATGCATGTGTCCTTGGTTCTCTTATACATCTGTTATCTTATACTCAGACTAGTTGAAAGGTAATTCCTCATCAATACCGTCTGGTATATTCATAAATCCGTCACCTGCCGCTGCACTAGGAGTTGGTCTTGCTGATGGTTGATAACTTCCCGATTCCTGGGATGCTGTCTTGCTCTCTGCAAATTCAGATTCTTCTACAACAACTTCAGTTGTATAAACCTTCTGACCTTCCTTATTCGTGTAACTACCTGTTTGGATTCTACCGGTAACCGCAATCTTAAGCCCCTGTCTGTAATATTTCTCTGCGTGTTCTGCGGACTTTCCAAAGGCAACACAACTGATAAAATCAGCATCTTGTTCACCTTGTCTTTTAAATCTACGATCTACAGCAAGTGTAAATCTAGCAATTGCCATCGAGTTCTCACCCTGAGAATATCTTACTTCTGGGTCTCTAGTAAGTCTACCCATTAAAATGACTTTATTCATTTAAGGAAAACCTCCTTTAATTATGCGTCCTGTCTAATGCATAAAAATCTGATTACATTTTCCATGATTCGAATTCTTTGTTCGATTTCATTTGGAGTTGTAGAATCAGCATCGAATTGGATGAAATAATAATAACCTTCTTTCATCTTCTGGATTTCATAAGCTAATCTCTTCTTACCCCAGTCATCAACGTTATTAATTGTTCCGCCGAATCTTGTAATAAGTTCTTTTACAGTTTCAACTGTAGCGTTCTTAGCGTCATCCTCGATTTTTGCATTTACAACTAAGGCTAATTCATATTTGTTCATAGTTGCGTGCACCTCCTTTTGGTCTCTGGCCCTTTTCTAAAAAAAGAGCAAGGAATTAAATATACATATCACAATTTGATATTATAACATACAAGCTTTTGTTAATCAAGCGCTTTTTGTCTGTTGTTTATTGCTAATTCTAGTTTCAATATAACTATTCTTTACTTCATTCAAAGACTCATAGAAATATTCTCCGTTAATCAAAAGAATAAGCCATTTATTTCTTAAATTACCATGATTATCTTGACAAAGTTACTTAACACGATATATCGTGATTATATTATAGATTGTTACATCAGCTATAGATAGTACACTAATATAAGGGAGGATTAGGATGAAAAAATTAATATCAATGTTACTTGTTACATGCCTGGTTGTTTCAACAACTGCGTGTAGTACCAAGAAAAAAGAGACTTTTACTACGCAGCCAGTTAATCAGATTCAGCCAACGAAAGAGATTCAGCCAACCTCAGAACCTACCAAAGAGGTCCAACTTTCCGAGAACACTGATCAAGTAGAAACGGTTCAGATTTCTGAGGAGCAACAAAAAGGAAACTTAATACCTGGTGGTTACTTTAATGAAGTCAACGAAAAATGGGGACTTTATAAAGAATCTGGTGGCGAGGGTACAACAGCTGTTACCGATGGCCAACTTATTGTGACGATATCTAATATTGGTTCCGTAAAACACGCTGTACAAGTTTATTGCGATGGATTTGAAGTACTTCAGAACGCTGAATACAAAATGTCATTTGACATGTCATCGAGTGTGGATCGGTTAATCGATTGGCGTATCCAGATAAATGGCGGAGATTATCATGCCTATGCAGGTCAGGAAGACTTATCTGCAACATCAGAATTAAAACATTACGAATTTACTTTTATTATGGAGGAAGCGAGTGATCCAGCCCCAAGATTATGTTTTAACTTAGGCTTACACGAGCAGGATGGAGCACTTGCTTCTCATACAATTATAATTGATAACGTAGAACTAACTGTACTAGATGATTCCAATGCTGAAGCTTCCACTTCCGGTGATCAAGGTCCAGCCATCAATGTGAATCAGGTTGGTTATAAAATAAATGATAAAAAGATAGCTATTTTCCGTGATAGTAGTCTTGATGCAAAATTTGATGTAATTAATGTATCTACAGGAGATATCGTATGTTCTGGTAATTTATCCGGATCTGTTCAAACACCAAGTGCTGGTGAAACCGTGGCTTACGCGGATTTTTCCAGTGTGAATAAGCCAGGTACATATAAAGTATTAGCTGAAAATAGTGGTGAATCATATGAATTTGTTATTGCAGATGATGTCTATTCAGATATTTTCGCTAGTTCAATTAAAATGCTATATTTACAACGCTGCGGAAGTGAACTTACGAAGGGATATGCAGATAACTTTGCTCATGAAGCTTGTCATATGCAGAAAGCAACGATTTATGGTACAAATAAAACTTTAGACGTTTCGGGTGGATGGCATGATGCCGGAGATTACGGACGCTATGTAGTTGCAGGTGCAAAGGCAGTTGCGGATTTACTGTTAGCTTATGAGGATTATGGCACACAATTTACTGATAGTGTTGGAATTCCTGAAAGTGGTAATGGTATTCCAGATGTACTTGATGAGGCGAGATACGAACTTGAATGGATGCTTAAGATGCAGGACAAAAACTCAGGTGGTGTATACCATAAAGTAACTGGTTTAAATTTTGAGGGCACAGTAATGCCTGATGCAATAACAGATGAACTTTATGTTATGCCTATTTCCAACTGTGCAACAGCTGATTTTGCTGCTGTTATGGCAATGGCTGCTAGAATTTATGAAAAACAAGATGCTGCTTTTTCAAAGACATGCCTCAATGCAGCAAAAAATGCTCTTGCTTATGTAGAAAACAATAAAGATAATAATGGTGGCTTTAAAAACCCAGGCGATGTTTTAACAGGTGAATACCCTGATGCCAATGACTCTGATGAATATTTCTGGGCACTTTGTGAACTGTATAAAACAACTGGTGATACTTCCTATAACAAGAAATTAAGTACGCTTGATATCACTTCCCTCGAGAGTGGACTTGGCTGGCAGGCAGTAGATATTTATGGTTGTTATGCTTATCTGACCTCAGAGAAACAGGATTCTAATTTAGCAAGTAAAGTAAGTGATAAATTTAACGCTTACCTTTCATCGATCGAACAAAATATTAAGAGTGATGGCTACTTCTCCTCAATAGGTGAAACCTATCCATGGGGAAGCAATATGTCACTAGCCAATAATGGAATGGCAATATTAATGGCGAATAAAGTTTTTGGTAAAGATACTGATTATGCAAAGAAACAGTTAGATTATCTTCTTGGTGCGAACTCTACATCCTACTGCTTCGTAACAGGATTTGGAACACTTTCACCAGAACATACACATCATAGACCATCCCAAGCTCTTGAACAGACCATGAAGGGAATGTTAGTAGGTGGCGCTAATTCCAATCTTGAAGATCCATATGCAAAGAATGTACTGGCCGATAAGCCAGCTGCAAAATGCTATGCGGATAATGCCCAGAGCTATTCATGCAATGAGATAACGATTTACTGGAATTCACCTTTCATATATCTATTAGCTGGCTTACAGGCAGCTAAGTAAAGTAAAATCAAGCATAGGTAGAAGAATTCTCTTTGATATAAGGAGCAAAAGGCTGTTGCACTAAGGACAGTATGAATAAAGAAGGAAGGGTGAATGTATATTTTCTTCGGCGCTCGATGGAAACAAGCCCACAAAAACCGTGTGGGACTTGTAAGGCACTCCGAAAACATACATCCACCCTTCCTTCTTTTACTCAATAATCAGCTGGTGCGACAGCCTCCTGTGTTATAATCCTATATATCATCTGTTCTTTCTTATACTATATCATCTGTTCTTTCTTGTACTATCTCTTCCGCTCTTTCTTGTACTATCTCTTTGATACTTTCTTCGATGATAGTTTTTTTACCTTCTTCAATGATCTCATTGGTGCTCTCTTCTATTTCTTCTCCCCTTTTTTCATCCTTTTCTTCTAGCACATTTCTTCGAGCCATGTCTCTATTTTGAAAGTATCCATCAATCCCTTTACTAGCCCAATCATTCAAATTCCGCAAAATATAGCTAAGTCCTAAAATAGAGGCTACAAATAGTACAGCTGTTTTCATCAAATCAGTACGTAATGCAACTTCCTTTGCTACTGGTCTCGCAAACGATAGCGTTTTCAATTGTTGCTTAATATCCTCTAGAATATCAGTATAGTGACTAAAATTTGACCATTTTGATGGTATCCAGCGTTCTGGAAAATATCCAATTTGCTTTCCTAATATAATAATAAGTACAATGTTAACTACTAAAAATCCAATACGGATTCCTTTTTTGACCTTGTATTGTTTTGCTTTCGCCTCCATGAAAATTATGAAATATATCATAACGATAAGAAAAGGAAAGATAGATAGGTTTTGAGCAATATTAACTAAATAGTTTTCACCTATTATGTAGTCCTCAGAGAGTCCATAAATAGCTAGAAATTGCCTTGTATAATACTCCCCATTTTCATCACTAATCTGAAATTCCAAACAATCAAAAGTATCCGTATCATACTTAGCTTCATATAAAATCGCTTCTACATTCGAAGAAATCACTCCTCGAACAACATAAGTACGATGATTCATTATAATCTCTAATCCATTAGCATTGATGCTTCCGAATAACTTATATGCAGCTTCCTTCGTTAAAATACAACCATCAGTATCTTCTCGAATTAATAAATTACCAGTAATAAGTGATACAGGTAAAACATCTTCGATGTTTCCGTAGACACAATAGGCATCAAGAAACAATTGTCTTCCAATATCTTTTCCTTCCAACATAACCTTAGTTTGAGAAAATGCCGTGACATTCTCAATCTTACATGTCTCTGTTTCTTCTTTCTCTAGGTATTTACATAATTCCTTTTTTGTAACATCTGTTGCAAGACGAGCGCTAACACAAGTATACTTTTCCTTCATTCCTTGAAGCTTAATGACAAGCATGATATTGAATAAAAGCATACTTATAATTAACAGCAATCGCACAATATTTATTTTTTTAATCAATATCACACCTTTCTTTTGAATTTATATTAATCATCGATTCGAATGACATCTTCTGGCATAATAATCTTACTACTTCCTGTAATTACAGTGTCTCCCTTGGAAATTGCACCTTCTATAATCGCAATTTTGGAATCTTTATCGATTATTTTCACGAATACAGGACTTGCTGTAATTATATTACCAAGAATACTATTTTCCTCTTTGGGAACGAGTACATAATACTCACTTCCCTGTTGACGGATTGCAGTAATATTGACGCAATTTTCTGATCGTTCTCCTGACTTTTCATAGAGAAATGTACCAGGCGTACCAACTATATAGTTCCCTGTAGGTAATTCCGCTTCCAGATGAGCTATCGAATTATCCATAGGGTCGATATAAACATTCGTAACCACCATCACTAACTTATCCTTATTACTACTCAGTTTTAATTCAATCTCATCTCCAAGTTCCACATGTTCCATGTTATCTTTTAAAAAAGTACCATAAAAATAGCAATCATTTGATGCAACAACAATTCGATCTTCACTTGTTGTTATTGCATAGTTAGATATTGTTAATTCTGTAATCGTACCATCGATCAATGCAGTTTGAATCCCCTCCTGTTCTTTCAAATCTTGCAATTTTATGATATTATCCTCAATTGCTGAGATTTCATGCAATGATGTATCGAGCGATTGCTTTGAAAGTGTTAAAAGAGAATTACTATTCATACTTACGATTTCTTCCTTCGTCAAGGCCGCCTTTGCAGTGTCTAAGGTTCTTTGAGCGATATCTCGTTTATCTATTGCATTTTCTAACGCAATGAATAAATTCTCTTCACCGTCCGAATTGTCATATACTTTTTTAATTATTTCATCATAGGCTTCTTTTGCATCTTCATAATTCTTCTTTATCTTTGCAAGCTCCTTATCAAGTTGTGCTATTGTCTCATCATAAGTATCTTTAGCATCTTTTATTACCTTTTCATTATCTGCGTTTAGCTCATCTAAGTTTTCTTTTGTAACTGTAACTCTTAATTGCTTTTCATGACTCATAACTGGATCTACTTCAAATGGTTTTACGACCAATTCATAAAGTTTCCTTCGAGTACCCTCGATTTTTTGGTCTGCCTGATCAATCATTTCCTTCACGTTTGTATTCCGTCTCGCAGTAACAGCCATTTGATACTCGAAAATTTCAGCTACAATCTTATTATATTGAGGAACAACTTGATCATAAACATTAAAATCGCTAATATTATTATAATATATCATGTCATAATTAGCTTGACCGAAGAACTCCACTAACAGTGCCCTCTGTAACTTCTGATCTGAATCTATTCCCTCTTTAAAGACACCATCAACATATGCAAGAAATGCCTGATTAACGCGATTATAGTCTTTACAATATTCATTATAAGCTAATTTAGCGCTCTCATACTCTCTTTGCGCATCTCGAATCGCAGTTTGTTGATTCGATGCCGTCTCCTGCAATTCTTCTTCTGCCTTTGCTACTTTTTTCTCATATTGCACTTTTGCTTCTTCATAATCAGCACTTGCGTTATCCATATTTTCTAACGCTGTCTCATAATCCTTTCGTTGATTCTCTTCTAATTGAGAAGTTAACTTACCCAATTTTTCATCGTAACGATTTTGAGCTTTTACCAGATCTTTCTCTGCTTTATCTAAATCCTCTTGTGCTTGACTTGCTATCTTTTGTGCTTGTGTCAACTCCGTTTTTACTAAAGTATCCTCATATTCCATCTCTCGTAATTGGTAATTTTGTTGCGCCGTAAGTAACTGTTCATATTGAGCCGCAATTGCATTATCAATCGAGTTGATATCATATTCCACTAAAGCATCTCCTACAACAATTTGTTTCCCATTCTTAACAAGCACCTTATTCACTTGCAATCCATCAAGAACTTCAATCCTTTGACTATCGTTAGCAATTAATTCTCCTTGCCCTTCAATTTCATAAACAATTCTTCCATTTGATACTTTTTCCACCGTGGCAGTTGGAATTGTAATACTATTTGCCACTTTTGATATCAAAGTTAACACTACCATTGTAACAATAAATACTATAAGAACCTTCTGTGTCACTTTTTGAATTTTTTTTCTTTTTCTTTCATCCTTATCCACTCTACATCCTCCTTACTGCTTAATACCTGATGCAACAATACCTTGTTCTAGGTAGGTTTGACCTCGTAAAAAAATACATACCGATGGGGCCATCATAACAACCGAGGCAATGAATGCTACCCCAATATTACTGACAGAAATCTGTGGTAGGTAAAGGGATAATGGCCAATATGATTTATCTCTTAAAAAAGTTAATGGTTGTTCTAGTGCATTCCAATACTCTAAAAATGATAAAATAATGATAGAAACAATCCCATTACTACCAAGTGGTATCCCAATACGAAGTAAAATTCTCCAACGTCCTGCTCCATCCAATTTTGCCGACTCAAGTAATTCTTCTGGAATTGACTTAAAGAATTTAGTCATAATAAAGATAGGGAATGTTGAAAAAACTCCCGGAACTATTATTGAATAATGGCTATCTAACAAGTTAAATCCATTTAAAACAATATAACTTGATACCATGGTCACTTGAAATGGCATAATCATCAAAACAATATATAAAAGAAACAATGCTTTTTTCCCTTTAAACTCGTATCTTGCAAATCCCCAGGCAGCCGGGACACTAATCAGTAAATGACCTAGTAGAATTGGGATTACTTGCCTAAATGAATTCCAAAACATCACAAAAAACTTTGGTGAGTCAAACAATAACTCAATGTAAGATCTGAATGTAGGGTAATCAGGTAAAATAGTCCAATTGACATTTTTTTGAGAACCAACTAATACTGCTCCTAACTTATCCGCCACTTCTGCTTTACTCATAAAGCTTCCAGTAATCATCATCCAAATTGGAATCAAGATGAGTAGAACTGGGAGAAGGAGAAGTAGATAGCTAATCACTAATGTAACTTTTCTTTTCATAGACTCCTCCTTAATCCTCTTTTGTTAACCTTTGCAAAATAACAATAAACAATAGGATTACTGCTGCTATCACTACCGCTGCTGCACTCATTTTCTGAATATCAAGTGCAGTAAACCAATTATTAAATAGATTCTGTAACATATAGATGCTCTCATGTGGATAGTTTCCAGAAATCAGATATGCCTCTCTAAATACTTTGAAGGAATTAATCAGCGACAATACTGTTACCACAAATATTGTAGATTTTAATTGTGGAATAGTAATGAAATAAAATTTTTTCAAAGCGTTTGCACCGTCAATAGAGGCAGCTTCATAAAGTTCGGTCGGAATACTATTAAGACCTGCAATCCAAAGGACCATATCATAACCAATGTTCTTCCATATATATGTAAATACAAGGACACTAAAAGCTTGATCAGAATTCATCCAATTTTTAGGGACTACCGAGAATTCAGCTAACACGTTATTTACAAGTCCTTGCTGATGAAACAACATCTGCCATAATAATACGATGGAGGCTGCCGGAATTGCCATTGGAAGTAATAACACACTTTTTACGAATTCTCGAAACTTCTTAATTGAACATAACAAAAGAGAAACGAGTAATGAAGTAATCAATAGTAAAGGGATACAAACTATTAAAAACCTAAATGTATTCTTAGCTGCCAGTTGAAATGCTTTACTTGCAAAAATAGTTTCGAAGTTTGTAACACCAACAAAGTTACGGTTCATTGCTTCTGAAAAGGAACGTCGAATCACATCTCCAAAAGGAATTAATACAAAGATGCTTACACCGATGAAACTCGGAGCAATCATCAATCTACCAAACATAGCATCTCTTTTTTTATTACTAATTTTCATTTCTATCACCTCTTAGTAAATGTAATTGACGTACCAAAGATCAATTGATCTAAGTCACACTTGTTTTTGAAAATCAGAGAATTCTTTGTATCGATTACTTTTTATCCTATACATTCGGACAAAACATATTATATAAGTTAAATCTTAAAAAAATCTCAAAAAAACTTAAAATTAATAAATTTTATCATTATTGACAATTTATAGAAATCAATTATAATAAAATATACACTGGAGAGATTGACTTTATTAATTACACGCAGTTAAACCACAAAGAAAAGTATGAGGTACTAATATGCATATTTTGATTGTTGAAGATGATGTTGACTTATGTAACGCTACAAAAGAGAGTCTATTACAGGATGGATATCAGATAACAACCTGTAATGATGGAGAAGAAGCTTTATCCTTTCTCTCATTGTATTCTTATGATCTAATGGTACTTGATCGAATGTTACCTGGACAAGATGGAATTTCAATCGTATCAAAACTTCGAGCAAATCATATCCATATGCCAGTAGTCATGGTGACTGCACTTGATGGGCTTAATGACCGTATCGATGGATTAGATTCTGGAGCAGATGATTACGTAGTAAAACCTTTTGAAATAACTGAACTAAAAGCTAGAATTCGTGCCCTCTTACGAAGACCGCAAGTACTAGAACCACGAGATTGTTTTATATTTGGAGATATTAAACTTAATTCCTTCGACTATACATTAAACTGCAACAATCAATCCATACAAATTTCGAAAAAAGAATCTACCTTACTAGAGTATCTAATCATAAATCAAAGCCAAACTTTAACAAGAGAACAAATTATAATACGTGTTTGGGGAGAGCAAGCAGAGGTGGATGAAGGTAGTTTAGATACCTACATATACTTTCTTCGACGTCATCTAAAATCGTTAAAAAGTAAAGTATCAGTAAAAACTGTCCATGGACTTGGTTACCATTTACATTATCAATAATTTATAAGTTGGGAGATTTACATGTTACAACATCTACGTAAACATCTAATAAGAATATATACTATAATTGCAGGAGCAATCCTAACTATTGTTTTCGTAATTTTAGCAGTATTCCTCAACTATCAAGAAATGCGTGTTCAGTATGAACAATTTACCAATCACGTTTTCCTTGTACAGGATAAACTGCAGAACGACACAATAATCGCAGATTCTTGGCTCTCCAATTTAGAATCAAATAATAATCTAGTGATACAGATTATTGATAACGGTAATCCCCTTTTTTTTTCAGGAGTGTATTCTCCCATGACACCACGCTCTGCACTAATTAAGCAGCTTTCTACTTTAGCGCAGGAAGAAGGAATTTCTCTTAACTCAAGACCAGTTTCAACGGACTATATGAAAACTCAAACTTATACAATCAAAGGACAGCATTCTGATAAATATTATGGAGCAGCGGCTGTAATCGCCAAAAAGGGAGGTTACTGTTCGTTTTACATTCTTCAATATATTAATACGAATACACAACAATTAACTACCCAGCGTATTTTCCTTATCTTACTCAACATATCAGGAATTATCGCTTTATTTTTTTTAATTCGAAAACTTGTTGACCGTTCATTGCAGCCAGTAAAAGAAAATCAACAGAGACAAAATCAATTTATAGCTGCTGCATCCCATGAGCTACGCTCACCACTTGCAGTCATTCGAACGAATAACTCACTTCAAAAAGTAAATCAAGATGCCTATCAAAATAATGAACGTATTATTGAAGCTGAATGTAAACGAATGTCTCGCTTAATTAACGATTTACTTTTACTCGCCTCAGGTGATGCTAATACATGGATCCTACAAAAGAATAATATTAATATTGATACTCTTTTGTTAAACTCATATGAAAACTCATCACTTAAGGCAAAGGAGAAAAATATACGTATCCAGCTTGATTTACCTGATACTTCGTTGCCAAACATCCAAGGGGATTATGATCGACTACTCCAGATTCTTACCATACTACTTGATAACGCAATCTGTTACTCTGCGAATGATTCCACCATTGAGCTTTCTGTACGATTGGAAAAGAAATATCTATCATTTCTAGTAATTGATCATGGAATTGGTATCTCCGATGAAGATAAAAAAAGAATTTTTGATCGATTCTATCGAGTAGACAAATCTAGAAGAGATAAATCTCATTTTGGTTTGGGACTTAGCATTGCAAAAGAACTCACCAACTTACATCATGGGACGATTAAAGTAGTTGATACTCTACATGGTGGTTCAACCTTTATTATCACACTTCCAAAATAGGATAAACAAATGAGTAAAAGGACTGCGAAAGAATAGATTTTGTAAGGGTTACTTCCTTCAAAATCATTCTTTTGCAGTCCTCTTATTATGAAACACAAGTGAAGCTTCCTCACTTCACTTTTTAATCTTCACTCGACGCCTCTCTTATAGAGCGAATACCTTTTTCAACTTGCTTACGAGGAAGCATAACCTGATGGTCACAACCTAAGCAGCGCAATCTAAAATCGATTCCTACTCGAAGTACTTCCCATTCACTACTTCCGCAAGGATGTGATTTTTTCAATTTAATAATGTCTCCAATTTTAAGATTCATTTATTAACACCTCATAATTAAACTCGCTTTTTATCCAATATCCTTATTATATCATGTGTTAGGATGTTATTAAACCCAAATATTTTTTTCTTGTTTTTATATTGATTTTAATTTTCGAATGTAGTATTATAATACCATGCATACGGTTTTCATAACTACATATAATATTTATGTTCACTATGTTTAATGTTTTATAAAAACATTTAATAAAATAAAGAAAGAAGGTTAGGTATGATAGCACTTATGAAACAACAGATATCTAAGAGAAAGTTTAAATTCAAAGATCCTTTCAGTGCAATTTCGCATTTAATTTTTGCGATTATGGCAGTACTTGCCACGCCACCATTACTATTTTTAGCATATCAAAGACATGGAACATTAGCTCTAATCTCAATGCTTTTATTTATGCTTGGCGTTATACTACTTTATTCTGCAAGTGCAACCTATCATTCGTTTGATATTTCTGATAAGGTAAACGTAAGGCTTAAAAAGATTGACCATATGATGATTTATATATTAATTGCAGGTTCCTATTCTCCAATTTGCTTGATAGGCTTAGGTAACCGCTCAGGAATCATCTTATTTTCAGTTATTTGGTCCTTGGCTCTACTTGGTATCCTCCAAGCAATATTTTTTATAAATGCACCGAAATGGGTAAATTCCATCATCTATATAGCAATGGGATGGAGTTGTATCTTCTCTTTTGGACAGATAAAATTTGCACTTTCTAAACCAGCATTCACTTGGTTGTTCATTGGTGGTATTATCTATACAATAGGTGGTGTAATCTATGCACTTAAATTACCATTATTTAAAAAAAGTCAAAAAAATTTCACTTTACATGATGTCTTCCATCTATTTTGTATCGGCGGAAGTGTGTCTCATTACATTTTGATGCTTTATTTACTTAAATAAAACATCAAGGGGCTGTTGCAAAATATAATTGCCAGATAAAAGAACCTAGATCCTTTTATCAATAAAATTATATTTTGCAACAGCCCCTTGATGTTATTCTATGCTCATCAAAAAGATGATACATTAATTTATGTCATGCAGCCGCTAAAGCAGTTCATTCGACGAAAAACCTTAGGAAAAAATCGTAGGAGGATACCGGCTGCTAATTTTTGCAAAGACTTATGTAAAAATCCACTGAGTCTTTGCCTAAGTAAAACCTCCTTGTGTTTACTATGTAATGAAATATAATGTATATACCGAATCAACTTCCATAACATATCATATGTTCGAAACTAAAATATGTTACAGAAAAAAAGCCTCTAGCAAAGAAATTTCCAGAGGCTTTATTGTTTATTCAGATTTTAAAAATATCATTGGATCTACTGTTTTTTCTCCATCATATACCTGGAAGAATAGATGAGATCCTTCAACAACAAAATATTTAGTAGTTTTACTTATTGTACCAAATGATTCACCAGCATCAATTGTATCTCCAACTTTACATTTTACATTATCAAGCTGTCCGTACACTAATTTATAACCACTACCGATCTCCATTGTTAAAGTATTACCTGTTCTAGCATCATTAACAATATTCGTTACAATACCTTTTGCGCTCGCTTTGACTTCTGTTCCAATTTCACCAGCAATCAATATAGCTGGATTTGTCATGTATTGCTTTAAAGTTGCATAATACGTCGTTTTATCAATACAATATGGTAATATGATATTACCCTTAACTGGCCACTCTAATCCTTCTTCTTTGTTGAAGGTTAGATTCTCTGCGGTTGTCTGCATTACTGGTTTCACTGTTTCATTAGCTACTTCATCCGTTTTATTAGCTTCATTTGTTTGTGCCACATCGACAGGTTCTGTTGTAGGTTCTGGTGTAACTTCAACTATAGGTGATGAATCCACATCGGGCCCTACAGAGTCTTGTGCAGCAATTTGATTAGCATCATCTTGATTGATATTCTCTGCTGAATCAGGAGTCTGCAAATCTTCGTTTGCATATGTGCTATCATTACTAATATCATTTTGTTGAGCTGAATTTAGTGGTAACTCGTTTAAATCAATTGGATTTTTATCATTGGTTTTTCCAGTATTACTAGTCAGCATAACCATGACAACAGCTACTACAACAAACACTCCCACCAAAAGTATAGCATATACGCCTTTTTTCTTTGCCAGATCACTTAACTTTTGTTTACTCACTGTTTGTACCCCTACCTTTCTAGGTTAGAATATTAAAGCCAAATCTTTGCCTCGAGTATATTCTTTCCTATGAGGTACTTTTTATACATATATTAGTAAGTCAGCTATTTATTTTCTTTGAAATGACTATTACTATTCCACTATAATATGACAAAAAATTTCTGTTATATAAACAAGAACTGAAAGGTAAGCAATTTTGTTGTTGTTTCTAATGAAATATGGTATACTAATTAACGCGATGAGCAGAAAAATACCTATAATAAAGAAAGGTTAATTTATATGAGAACACTTGGTGTCTTCCTATCACTAACTTTATTTCTAATCATTTCTCTACCAATTTATCTAATTTCATTAGTTATCGGTTTATTTAGCCGTCATGCAAAAGTTGCCTTTTCTCAGAAGTTGGCGGCTCTATGTTTTCGATTTGTCTTAATCTTTTCAGCTACGAAGCGCATTGTATTAGGACTTGAGAATGTACCTAAGGGTGAAGCAGTACTTTATGCAGCAAACCATCGTGGCTTTGCTGATATTCCTGTTGGCTATATCACACTCCCAACACTTACTGGTTTTGTAGCAAAAAAGGGCATTGCAAAGATTCCATTAATGAGCTGGTGGATGAAAAATTTAAATTGCTTATTCTTAGATCGAGATGATTTGAAGGCTGGACTCAAAACAATACTTCAAGGTATAGAGTACATGAAAGAAGGCTATTCTATGTTTATCATGCCAGAAGGTACGAGAAGCCAAGGTGAAGATATGCTTCCTTTTAAAGAAGGTAGTTTAAAAATGGCTGAGAAAACAGGGTGCGCAATTATTCCTGTTGCCATTACCAATTCGGATGCTGTCTTTGAACGCCAAGCCCCTTGGGTAAAAAAAGCAACCGTCGTGATTCATTATGGTAAACCAATTTATCCAAATGAAGTTGACAAGGAAACTAAAAAACATTTGGGTGTACATGTACGTAATATTATTTCAGAAATGTTAGAAGAAGACAAACATCTCATTTCAAATAAATAGTTACTGCTCAGTGTATAAATTTTGGATTTCCTATTTTCTTTTTATTAAATTAATGTTAAAATAGTAACCGTCTAATTATGAATTACATAGTGGAAGGAGGTAATGATATGTCAACATGGCAGGTAGTTTTAATGATAATTTTATTGATAGTGATAGCAGCATTTCTTGCTTTAATTATATATGGAAGAAAGATGCAAAAGAAACAAGAAGCATCACAAGCAGATATCCGAGCTAATGCTCAGACATTTTCAATTCTAGTTATTGATAAAAAACGCATGAAAATTACTGAGGCGGGATTTCCTCAAATCGTAATTGATCAAACACCAAAATATTTGCGCCGTACTAAGGTTCCTGTAATTAAAGCAAAAATCGGACCTAAAGTTGCTACACTAATGTGTGATGAGAAAATCTTTGACCTAGTTCCCGTGAAAAAGGAAGTTAAAGCAGTAATTAATGGTATTTATGTAATCGATGTTAAAGGTCTTCGTGGTGGTTTAGAACAAAGACCAGTTAAAAAGAAATTTTTTGCACGAATGAAAGATAAAGTTGCTAGAAAGTAATATTAAAAAGAAACATGACAAGAACCGTCATGTTTCTTTTTTACTTAGCTTTCACTTTAATCGATAGTTTGCAATCAGAAACAAACTGATAATTCATATCTAATGTATAAGTCAATTCAGCTTCAATAACATCTTCGGCTTCCGTAATCTGAATTGAATTCGTTGTAGTACTCATTATCAAATCACCATATGGCGTTGAGTAGTAAGTCATATGATTTTGACCTAATTCAAAAATCATATGAACTGCTGACGACCCTGATTTTATTACTTCAATTTGATTTCTAGATATCTTTAACGTACATTTAACTGTTTCTGTCGAGTCTTCCTCTTTATCCTCTAATAGTTCTTCATAAATAATGTAATGCTTCCCATTTCTGAAATAGTATTCTCCTGTACTTATTAACTCAATTGCTCCATCGCTTTCATTTTCATATTGTAAACCAGCGATACTTACAAGGACTTCTTTCGTCATTCAATCCTAACCTTTCTAATCAAAAGTCTTAACATTAACATCTTTTGTTTCGATAATCTCACATGGAAGGATAGTATTAGCAAAATACCGAAATTTTTCTGCACCATCACTTACATAAAAAATATGCTCTGCATTACGCTTTATTTCACAAGTCAATCCCTTATTGATTAGCCCAGTTCGGAGTGTACGTGCAGTTTCATAAGCTGGATTCACTAATGTAACTTCACTTCCAACTACTCCTTGGATTATATCATAGAGTAAAGGATAGTGCGTACAGCCTAACACAAGTGTATCAATATCGTTACTAAGCAGTTCACTAATATAGCGAGTTGCTACTTCGTGTGTGACTGGATCGTCAATCCATCCTTCTTCCACTAAAGGAACAAATAATGGACATGCCTTTCCAAAAACATGTAGATTTTCACTGATACCACCTAAAAACTCATTATAAATTCCACTTCGTATCGTACCTTCTGTTCCTATGACACCAATATTACCATTCTTTGTTGTTTCCGCTGCTACTTTTGCTCCTGGTTTTACAACACCAATAATTGGAATATCATACTCTTGTTTTACTGAATCTAATGCAAATGCGGTTGCCGTATTACAAGCGATTACAATTGCTTTTACCTTCTTTGTTAAAAGAAAACGAATAATTTGTCTTGAATACATAGTGACAATTTCTTTTGATTTACTACCATATGGAACACGAGCAGTATCACCAAAGTAGATAATTTGTTCATTCGGTAATTGCTTCATAATCTCCTTTGCAACTGTTAAACCGCCAACACCGGAATCAAATACGCCAATTGGTAAATCACATGACATCTTACTTCCTCCTACTTTACATTACGGGTAAATGCTGATTGAATTAACTTTTCTACTAATTGCTGTTTTGCAATCCCCTTTGCTTCCCAAAGCATCGGATACATGCTAATCGCAGTAAATCCTGGTAACGTATTAATTTCATTAAATACTACTTCATTCGTATCCTCTGTTACAAAAAAATCGACTCTCGCTAATCCAAATCCATCTACCGCTTTAAAAATTCGAATTGCGCTTTCTCGTACCTTTGCTTCTACACCATCCACTAATTCAGGAGAAATTATAGTTCTACTCGCTGCATTATGATATTTTGCTTCATAATCATAAAACTCACTTGCTGATAAAATCTCGCCAACACCAGAAGCTTTTACATCTTGACCACCAAGAATCGCACACTCGATTTCTCGACCAACAATTGTTTCTTCTACTAGAATTTTACGGTCATGTTGAGCTGCTTCTTTTAAACCCATAATTAATTCCTCACGATTATGAGCCTTTGAAACTCCCTTCGAAGAACCAGCATTGGATGGTTTAATAAAAACAGGATATGGTAGAGTCTCTTCTACTCGTCTAATTACTGTTTCTATCTGACTTAATTCCTTAGAAATTACCCCTACATACTTTGCTTGACGAATTCCAAGCGAATCCACAATAATTTTTGTAAAAATTTTATCCATGGAAACTGCACTTGCTAACACTCCACAACCAACATAAGGAATTCCGGAAAGTTCTAGTAATCCCTGAACGGTTCCATCTTCACCATTTAAACCATGTAACACCGGAAATACAACATCAAGTTTGCGCTGTGTTATTTTATTTCCTTCTATAATTAAAACTGCTTGTTGCTCTCTATCTGGTGATATTATAGCATTTGTTCCAACTGCTCTCCATGAACCATTCTCAAGCGCCTCGATATTAGGAACGAATAGCCATTTCCCCTCTTTCGTAATTCCAATTAGAATTATATCATAATACTCTTGATTTATATTTTTAATTACTGTTGTGGCTGATATACAAGATACCTCATGCTCTGATGAACTTCCTCCAAACAGTACTGCAATTGTTTTCTTATCCATGTTTACACCCTTTCTGTCAATCCTAAGAAAATGCATTTTGATATACCTTATTCATTTTACACTTTATTGGTTAATTATTCAACTCAAATTACGAAAAGGCACAGTTGATGTTTATCCTTCCCGTAAGAATTTCTACTGCTTTGTATACCCCTAATATATTTGACTATACTATAGTTAATAAATACATAAAGGAGCTACAATATGAAAGAAATGAAGAATTTTTATTATAAACTTTTTCAATCAGCTAACTCACCAAAAAAAATTTTCTTAACCATTCTAATTCCATTTGCCTTAACTTTCTGTGCAACTTTATATATCTTAGCAGGTGTCATGGTTGCTGCGATGGGATCAAAACCTCTCACTACTTTAGATACCACTCTTCAAGAAGGAGTATCAGAAAACATTTTACGTCTTCATGTGATTGCTAATAGTGATACAAAAGAAGATCAGGAAACTAAGTTAAAAGTAAAAGACATTATTGTTGCATACCTTCAGTCCAATCTAAAGGATGTGCATACAAAAGAAGAGGCACTTTCCTTATTATCGAACCACATAGTTGAACTAAAGAATATAGCAACCAACTACTTACGTGAACTTGGCTATACTTACGAAGTAGAAGTAAGTGTTGGACCAGCCTATTTTCCAATTAAAACTTATGGTGATATCACTCTTTTAGCTGGAGAGTATGATGCTCTTCGTATTAAACTAGGAGATGCAGTCGGAAAAAACTGGTGGTGTATTATCTTTCCCACATTATGTTATGTTGATACTACTTATCAAGTTGTTCCAGAAGAATCAAAGGAGGAACTTCAACAACTCCTTACCCAGGACGAGTATAATTCCATTATAACCAAAAAAGAGGCAAAAGTAGTTGTAAAATTTAAACTTCTTGATTGGCTTAAGGATCTTCTATAAATAAATAACGGTATGCTAATAAAACATTCTTGCAAATGTAAAGTACCCCTTTTATAATAGTACTAATTATAAAGAGTTTCATTACGTTTAGCTAGGTGAGAAAGCTAAATTAACAAAGGAGTTTCTATGGATTTTATTACTTTAAAAGCATATGCAAAAATTAATTTAGCGCTAGATGTAATTGGAAAACGTCCAGATGGGTATCACGACGTTCGAATGATAATGCAGACCATTAAGCTTTACGATAAAGTGTCGATGAAACGTACTAATACTACAGATATTTCAATTAAGACAAATCTGCACTATCTTCCTACGAATGAAAGCAATATCGTATATGCTGCTGCTAAATTATTTAAAGAGACTTATCATATTAACGATGGTTTATACATTAACTTAGAAAAGAAAATCCCTGTCGCTGCTGGAATGGCAGGTGGTAGTTCCGATGCAGCTGCAACATTATGGGGATTAAATACTTTATTTGATACGAAAGCTCCTATCGAGGAACTCATGGAACTAGGGCTTAAATTAGGTGCAGATGTTCCCTATTGTCTTCTACGTGGAACAGCTCTTTCCGAAGGCATTGGTGAAATACTAACCCCATTGCCTGCTGTTCCTAACTTATACTGTCTTATTGTAAAACCTCCTGTCAGTGTATCAACTAAATTTGTCTATGAAAATCTTGATTTAACTAAAGCTGAAAATCATCCTGACGTAGATGGGATGATAGAAGCAATAAAGTCAGAAGATGTCAACGGAATCACTTCCCGGCTTGGCAATATATTAGAGACTGTAACTTTAAAAGCTCATCCTGAAATTATTACGATTAAGGAAACGATGTTATCCTATGGTGCACGCAACTCATTAATGTCCGGTTCTGGACCAACCGTATTTGGATTATTTGATGACTTAACAATGGCAGAAAAAGCATTTTATGCCTTTAAAGTTGGACCATTTGGAAAACAGTCCTATTTAACGACATTTTTTCATGAAAAATAGAAGAATAAAACGCGCTTGTGCGCATAGTTTCGTCCTTTCTTTTTGACGCATTGTTCTGTAATAGGAAGTTCTGAGAACTTTCCTATTACAGAACAAAAGAAGGTTCAAAGTATACTTATGTTTACTTTGAACCTCTTTTTTATATTTTATAAATTTACCACTTCTAAATCAAAAGAATGACCAGAATAGATGATTGCTGGTGCTGTTCCTCCGTGCTATAAAGTAATTATTGCAGTAGCCTCAACTACTACAGGTATTACTAATTTTTAATCGGCAATAAAATAAATGTCATATCAGCTAACTCATAGACATATATTATGTTAGACACATCGTGGGACACACGCATAATGAATAAGACTAGCAAGGAGGGAGTTACTTGGAACTCATAACGAAAAATATACATATGAATAAGTTAAAATGTAAGAGCAACTTACAAGTGACCTTTGATGATGATTTTAATGTACCGGATACGAAACCGGATATTAGTAAGTTGATTAAGACACAAGGAGAAATCAAATTTACAGATCAAAAGATTAATAATTGGAAACTTTACGTAAGTGGTTTCTTGTGTTTTCAGTTGTTATACTTGAGCGATGAGACAACCCAACCAGTCCATTGCCTGCAAGGACAGATTCCATTTGAAGAAATCATCAATCTTAATGATTCCTGCAATCAGGATACAAGCACAATAAAATATGAGATTGAAGACATTACAACCAATATTATAAACTCAAGGAAACTGAGTTTAAAAGCATTAGTACGCCTCTGTGTTTTAGTAGAAGACATTTATGATGAAGAAAGTGCTATCTCTGTCGATGCAGAACCAGACGTTCAATCTATGATAAAAAACATCGATGTTACGAACTTGGCAGTAAATAAAAAGGATAACTATCGTTTCCGTGATGAGATTGTACTTCCATCGGGTAAGAGTTGTATCTCCGAGATTCTTTACAGTAATGTAGAGCTTAAAAATGTGGAAGTTCGGTTATTAACTGATAAGTTTTTAGCCAAAGGAGAACTCTCTGTGTTCATTCTATATACGGGGGATAGTGAAAACAGCCCGATGGAATACTATGAAACCGAACTTCCTTTCAGTAGCACAATTGATTGTAATGGTTGCACTGAGGACATGACTCCTAATATTTCACTCGATCTTGTTGGCCGCAATGTTTCTGTAAAACCTGATTCGGATGGCGAAGAGCGTATCGTTGATTTGGAAGCTATTCTAGAATTGGTAATTAAGATTTACGAAGAGACCCAGATGCAGATACTTCAAGATGTTTACTCTCCAATACGTGAGATTACACCTGTCTATAAAGAAGCTCAGTATGAAAATCTTTTAATGCGTAATAGCAATAAAGCCCGCGTGACGGATCGTATTAGAATTGAGGATAATAGTCCTCGTTTACTTCAGATTTGTTATGGCAGCGGAAACGTCAAAATAGATGATGTTGAGATGATTGAGAATGGATTACAAGTAGATGGTGTAATAGATATAAGTATACTCTATATCTCAGCAGATGATACACAACCTCTTCAGGCAATTCAATCCTCTGTTCCTTTTACTCAGGTAATAGAAATTAAAGATATAAAACCAGACAGTATCTATGAAGTTACTCCTAATATAGAACAGATTAATGTTATGATGCTAGATACTCAAGAGGTGGAAGTTAAAGCTAGCATTGTTCTCAATGTAATCGTCTTTGATAAGTTAACAGAATCATTTATTATTGATTTTAAAGAAGAGCCTATGGATTTTGATAAACTCCAAGAAGAGCCTGGAATGGTAGGTTACATAGTGAAACCAGGGGATACCTTATGGAAAATTGCAAAGCGATATCATACAACCGTATCAGCAATTATGGATGTCAATAATTTAGAATCTGACTTAATCTATCCTGGAGATCATCTACTCATAGTCAAAGAATTGGAACCTAGATTTGCATAACGTGAAAGGGGCTGTTGCACTAACTGAATATTGTATACAAGAATGAAGGGCGATGGTATTTTTCGGAGTGCCTTACAAGTCCCCACACGCACTTTGTGGGGCTTGTGAGCGTAGCGCGCCAAAGAAAATATACCATCGCCCTTCATTCTTTTTTCATACTGCCCTTAGTGCGACAGACAATCTTATTATTCTAAAGTTCCGTCTTTCCAATTTTTCATCTTCTGACGTGTTGCTTCTAATGTTTGCTTACAAATATCAGGAAGTTCATCTCCCCATGCCTTTGTTGCTTGCCCAAAACCTTTTTCGATTGCTGCAAGTAACTCATCTGCTTTACTAGAGTCATTCCCTGCTAGTGCCTTTGCAAATGAAACTAGACGCTCTGAAGTTTGTTCCACACCCCAATATCCATCTTCTGCGATATCCTTTCTCGCTTGTTCTTGAGTTTCGGCATCCACTTGAAGATTTCCACCACGTAAAAATGCAAAGATATCCAACGATTTATTATAGGTCTGTCCCTGTTTTGTCATCATCTTCTCAACTAAAGAACGTAATTGAGACATTCTTTGTTCTGCATCTGCTTTTAACTTATTAATTGTTGCAGTGTCTCTTTTTTCTGTTACTTCTATCTCACTTTTTTGGAATGTAGCAGCTGTATCTTCTGTTTGCTTTGTTGTCTTTCTTATACTCGCATCTGTTTGCTTTGTTGTCTCTTTCACATTTGTACTCTGAGCTTCTGTCACCGAATATGATGCTGTTTTATTTACTCCATAAATGCTCATACTTTACCCTCCTTGGTTAATAGCAATCCATTAAGTGTTTATTAGTTACCTATAAAAATGATTTCTATTTTATGTATCGGCATTTATTTGTAAATATTAATGGATATTAGAATTTATTTCACATAATTTGTAAGAGCATGTAATATACCACTTCTTGTTCTTTCAGCAAATATATGATGAATAGGTTCATTAATATCATAAAGCAAATGTGCATCTGAGTTGGAGATAACATTACAGCGTAGTATATATGGATTCGTTCGTTGAATTTCATGTAGCTTACTCATGTTTTTTACCTCAACACAAGTAAACTGACTATCAATTGATATAAATCCAAGATTTGATAATAAACTATTTGAATTCTTATCGATATGTGCAGGTATCATAATACCATGAAATTCTTGCATCAAATGAAAAACTTGATCAAATGAAATTGTAGTAGCGTTAATCAATAAGTATGGCTCATGTTGTAGAATTTCTTCATCTTCATTAACTACTAATTGTTCTCCGAAGATTGTCTTATTATTCTCAATCTTAATCAGCTTGTCATACACATATTTGTCGAATTCTAGTGCATCTGTAAGTTTTGAAAATAGACAAACAACATGAACTTCCTCCTCTGTTGTCAACTCCATTCCTGGTATTACTAATATGTCATTTTCTTCTCCTATTCGCATGGTAGGAGCACAGTTTCGACATGAATTATGATCTGTTACTGCAATCACATCTAATCCTTTTAATTTCGCCATTCCTATGATATTCGCCGGTGTCATATCATTATCTCCACAAGGAGATAAACAAGAATGGATATGTAAATCATAATTCAGGGGTTTCAAGCAATAACCTATGTACCAGAGCTGCAGACTCAAATATTGGAAGCTCCGTAGATAGAACTGTTACTCCTTCCATTCTGGCACGCTCTTGTGCCGGCGCATCCAATTGAATTCCTTCCGCAAGGATAACACAAGCAGCCTCTGTTAACGTTGCTACAGCAAGTGTATTCACATTACCCATAACTGTTACCCAAACAGCATCTGTTGGTACCCTACTCATTGCAATACTGAGTAAATCGCAGCAAAATGGTTTACTAATTGTCTGTGTAACGTTCTTTCCCTTATTTACAACCTGGAATTCTAATTTCGTTATTAATTGTTCTACTGTCATATATCCTCCTTATTCAAGCCATTGGATAGTTGTATCATCTTCTCTCTAAATATATGGATACAATCTGTCTCATTAGCCACCCCTCTTACAATATCCTCTGCAAGTGCTTTACAATTTGGAGCGCCACATGAACCACAATCTAGACCTGGAAATGTCTCCATTAGTCCTTCTAACTTTGCCATCATGTTAATACTCTCAGATAAATTTTCTCCCAACGTAAACACTGGTTCATATTCCACTTCTGTATCCCACAATAAATCCTTTTCTTCAATTGTTGAATGATTTCTTGCAACAGGCATATATTTACGAAGGCGCTTCAGTTTAACCTTTGCTACATAAGGATTCTCAACTGTTAATACACCTCCAACGCAACCACCACTACATGCATTGAGTTCAATAAATTCAAGGTTGGAAAACTTTTGATCCTCCATATCTTCTAAAACACGTATCACATTTTCGATTCCATCTGCAGCTAAATAACTTTCTGATAGTAGTCCACTTGCTTCTCCGCCACTGGAACCCCAACTAATACCGATTTTTCCACCTGTTACTAAATCCTCTAATTCATCCTCCTTCGCTACATCAGTCATATGTTTTATCAGTATCGGATAGACCTTCTTCATAGCTAAGACGCCATCTACCTCACTATGAGCATATCCAAGGGGATAGCGTACTGCTGTAACCTTGGCTGGACACGGTGAGATGAAAAAGATTCCTATCTTTTCAGAAGGTAATCCTGTCTTTTTTATTGCTTCCTTACGTGCCACCAAAGCAGCAATATCAATAGGAGGCTTTAACGGTAGTAGATGTTCTAAAAGATTAGGAAATCTTACACGAATTAATCGAGTAACGGATGGGCATGCAGTGCTAATAATTGGCCACTTTTCTTTATGTTGTTCAACATAGGTTCTAGAATATGAGGATAATACCTCTGCTGCACCACTAACCTCATATACATCATCAAAACCCATTCGCTTCAATGCATTTAATACGATATTGATGTCTTCAAGATTATTCATTTGTGCATATAGACTTGGTGCTGGAAGTGCAATTGTATATTGAAACTGCTGTAACATATCTAAGCTATCATATATCGCTTTTTTCGCATGATGTTTGCATATACGGATGCATTCACCACAATCAATGCAAAACTCCTTTTTTATCATTGCCTTTCCATTGCGCACCCGAATTGCTTCCGTCGGACATCTTTTAATGCAATTGATACATCCTACACATAAATTCTCTTGTAAGCGTACAGCAGTAAAAAACTTTCCCATACGATACCTCCCTTCTTTCAATATCTTTCCTCAGTTATAACTTAACTACTATCGTTACAGTTGTTCCGACATTTATCTCTGATTCTATTTTCATAGAATCAGAATATTTCTTCATATTGGGTAATCCCATGCCTGCTCCAAAACCAAGAGCACGTACTTTATCTGGAGCAGTAGAGTAACCAGCTTGCATAGCTAAGTCTATGTCAGCGATACCAGGGCCATGGTCTTTAAGAATTATCGTAATTTCAGTCGGGTTTAAAATAACATCAATCGCACCACCATTTGCGTGAATCACCATGTTAATTTCTCCCTCATACATAGAAATAGCAACCTTACGTACTGCTTCAGGCTTAACTCCCATTGTCTTTAGTTTCTTTTTTACATCACTTGATGCTTCCCCAGCTCGTGTAAAATCGTCTGCTGATATCTGATAAGTTAGCTTGATTGCTTCATTCAATAGGATGCACCTCCACGAAGTCCATGGTCATAAAGCAGGCCACAAGCTGAAAACATACGATGTCCGGTACAAAGAAGTGGTATTTCTCTTTCACATGCCAATTCTATCATCGCATCATCTGGTTTCTTACCTCGAACAAATACAATACAAACCACATCCATCATTTCAGCAGTTCGTATTACTTGCAGATTACATAATCCTGTCAATAAAACACACTGATCCTTAACAAAAGCAAGGACGTCACTCATCATATCAGATCCACAGCCAGTATGTACTTCGCGATTCATATATTGCTCCCCGCAGATAACCCTTGCTTTTAGTATGTCCCTAACGTCACCAACTACCATACACATCCTCCTTTTCTTTATATAAACTGTGCAAGATTTGATACTTTTATATGTACTATAATCTAATGAATTCCTAATACATGATGCTGATAAACTTCATCTGTAAAGTAGAGAACGAAATATTAGTCAATATGTACACCTTTCCTAAGAGATTTCATCTTCAATAGTATAACATTACCAAATTGTCTTTTCAACCATCAACGTTAAAAACAAACAAAAATTCCATAAAATCGTGTTAACTATTTAACTTATTTTATGTGTCAATTGTAATTATGTCATATAATTATTCTCGTATTATCTGATATATTGAAATATGTATTCTTTATTGTTGACATTAGGTGCCTATTTCCTAAAAATAGGTAACTGGATCAACTCGCCATTTGTTAAATTTATAACATTGTGGATTTTTAAAGGATTACATGCTATAATATTATTGTTTTTCGACAACATGTCGGCCGAAAGATTGTTAAAAAACTATCAAGGAGGTTTTAGAATGGGCTCTCAGAAATCGACCGTCCCTTTTGCAGGAACAAAAGAGCAAGAGGCAGCACTTATGAATATCATGGATGAATTGCAAAGTGATAAAGGCGCCTTAATGCCAATTCTACAGAAGGCACAAGAAATCTATGGTTACCTTCCAATTGAAGTACAGACTATGATTTCTAACAAACTAAATATTCCGTTGGAAAAAATTTATGGAGTTGTAACATTTTATTCTCAGTTCTCTCTATTTCCAAAAGGAAAATTTAAAATATCCGTATGTCTCGGTACTGCTTGTTATGTAAAGGGTTCTGGTGACATTTATTCAAAATTGCAAGAAAAGTTAGGTATTGACAGTGGTGAATGCACACCAGATGGAAAATACTCTTTAGAAGCATGCCGTTGCATCGGTGCATGTGGACTTGCTCCAGTTTTGACCGTTAATGATGATGTTTATGGGCGTTTAACGGTGGATGATATTGATGGCATACTTGCAAAATATGCCTGAGTATTGAGGAAATTAATATGATGCCGGAGATTTCACTTAATATATTAGATGTAGCTCAGAATTCTATTCGCGCAGGAGCAAAACTTATAGAAATCACTGTAACTGCTAATACAATAAAAGATTCCTTACGCATTACCATTAAGGATGATGGCTGTGGAATGACACAGGAACAGGTTTCTCGTGTTATGGACCCTTTCTATACGACAAGAACTACAAGAAAGGTTGGACTTGGAATACCATTCTTTCAGTACGCAGCGAATGCCACGGGTGGTGACTTTCATATTCAGTCAACGGTTAATGTAGGAACACAGGTTACAGCTAACTTCGTATTATCTAATATTGACCGAATGCCGCTTGGTGACATGACAAGTACGATGCATACACTAATAACAATGAATACCGGATTAGATTTCTTATATACCTATACGTTAGATAAGAGAAGCTTTACCCTTGATACAAGAGAATTTCGAAATGTAATTGGCGATTTGCCTTTCAACAATTTTGAAATCTCAAACTATATTAAGGAGTATTTAAGCGAAAACAAAGAGGAAGTTGATAACGGATTTATCCTATAATATGAAGGAGGACGCAACATGAAATCTCTTGAAGAATTAAAAGCAATCCGAGAGAAAATGCAAGGTCAGATTAACCTTCGTAATGAAGAAGGTGCTACTACCCGTGTCGTTGT
>JAEYPP010000007.1 GCA_023410575.1 Bacillota bacterium
ATATCTAAGTTCTTCTCATTTGTATTACTATATCTTATCTTTTCACAGATAAAAATATTCGAATACTTTTATTTTTTTTGTAGTAAATCAGCCAGATAATACCTGTTTTTAATACCATCTACACATAATATAATAAAACTGATAAATAATACACATATTTTAGATAATGCTATTATATAGAATAAGATATATTATTTACTTTACACTTTTATGAAATAATGTTAATCTTAACATATGTGCATCTATTTCTTTTTGTGAAGTTCGTACTACATGCTATTTGCTGTGCATGTAAACTTAACAGAATTAAGTTTTGCGCATTTTCTTTCTACATTCGAATTAATTCATAGAAGATATGAGCATGGGATTCTATGAAAATCAGACATTTGCTGGTCTGATCGACGTTCAAATTGTATGAAGAAACTCTATACACAGGATGCATATGCAATTTATAGGAGGATATAAAATGGCTAGAAAAATGAAAACTATGGATGGTAACAACGCTGCTGCTCACGTATCTTATGCGTTTACAGATGTTGCTGCTATCTATCCAATCACACCTTCTTCTGTAATGGCAGAAGTAACTGACAAATGGTCCGCAGATGGTAGAAAGAACATCTTCGGTTCCGAAGTTCTTGTATCTGAACTACAATCTGAAGCTGGTGCTGCTGGTACAGTACATGGTTCCTTAGCAGCTGGTGCACTTACAACTACATTTACAGCTTCTCAAGGGTTATTATTAATGATCCCTAACATGTATAAAATCGCTGGTGAGTTATTACCATGTGTAATCAACGTATCTGCACGTGCATTAGCAAGCCACGCACTTTCTATCTTCGGAGATCACTCTGACGTTTACGCTAGCCGTCAGACAGGTTTCGCATTCCTTTGTTCTTCCAACGTTCAGGAAACAATGGACTTAGGTGCTGTAGCTCACTTAGCTGCAATCAAAGGACGTGTTCCATTTGTACACTTCTTTGATGGTTTTAGAACTTCTCACGAACTTCAAAAAATTGAAATGTGGGATTATGAAGAATTAAAAGAAATGTGCGATATGGACGCAGTAGATGCATTCCGTCGTCGTTCCTTAAATCCAGAACATCCAGTACTTCGTGGTTCTGCACAGAACCCAGATGTATTCTTCCAGGCTCGTGAAGCATGTAACCCATACTACAATGCAGTTCCAGGCATCGTAGAAGACTACATGAACGAAGTGAATAGAAGAATCGGTACTGACTATAAATTATTCAACTACTACGGTGCAGCTGATGCTGAACACGTAATCGTTGCTATGGGTTCTGTATGTGATACAATCGATGAAACAATCGATTACTTAGTTGCTGCAGGACAAAAAGTTGGTGTTGTAAAAGTTCGTTTATACAGACCATTCTCTGCAAAACATTTAATCGATGTTATCCCAGAGTCTGTAAAACAACTTACAGTATTAGACAGAACAAAAGAACCAGGTGCCATTGGTGAACCATTATACCTTGATGTTGTTGCTGCTCTTAAAGACACTAAGTTCCACAATGTCCCAGTATATTCTGGTCGATATGGTTTAGGTTCCAAAGACACAACTCCAGCTCAGATCGTAGCTGTTTACAACAACACTGAGAAAAAAGTATTCACAATCGGTATCGTAGACGACGTTACTAACCTTTCCTTAGAAGTTGGAGCTCCAATCGATACAACTCCACAGAGCACAATCTCTTGTAAATTCTGGGGACTTGGCGCAGATGGTACTGTAGGTGCGAATAAAAACTCCATCAAGATCATCGGTGACCAAACAGACATGTATGCTCAAGCATACTTTGATTACGACTCCAAAAAATCTGGTGGTGTAACTATCTCCCACTTACGTTTTGGTAAAGAACAAATCAAATCCACTTACCTTATCAACAAAGCAAACTTCGTAGCTTGCCACAGCCCAGCTTACGTAAGAAAATACAACATGGTTCAGGATCTAAAAGATGGTGGTACTTTCTTATTAAACTGTTCTTGGGATATGGAACAAATCGAAGCTAACTTACCAGGTCAGGTAAAACGCTACATTGCAGAACATGGCATTAACTTCTACACAATCGATGGTATCAAACTTGGTAAAGAGATCGGTCTTGGAGGACGTATCAATACTATCCTTCAGTCTGCATTCTTTACACTTGCAAACATCATTCCTGTTGAAGATGCTATCAAATATATGAAAGATGCTGCAACTGCTTCTTATAGCAAAAAAGGTGATGCAGTCGTTAAGATGAATCATGATGCGATCGAAGCTGGCGCGAAAGCTTTTGTTAAAATTGAAGTTCCTGAAAGCTGGAAAAACGCAGTAGATGAAGATCTTTCTGTAACTGTAACTGGCGATCGTAAAGATGTTGTTGATTATGTTAATACCATCCAAAACAAAATCAATGCTCAAGATGGTAACAGCCTTCCTGTATCTGCATTCGCTGAATATGCAGATGGTACAGTTCCTCAAGGTTCTGCTGCATTCGAAAAACGTGGTATCGCAATCGACGTTCCAGAATGGATTCCAGATAACTGTATCCAGTGTAACTTCTGTTCTTATGTGTGTCCTCACT